>NZ_JBIAZT010000001.1:296084-705103 GCF_042899365.1 Micromonospora sp. NPDC000089 | reverse complement strand
GGTGAGTGCACGAGTAGTCCTCCCGGCCACGGTCGACAGATCCCGTTCAAGACCCGAAGTCAGTTAGGGGGCGGGTCAGACCGGACCGGGAGGACTCTCTCGCACATCCTCACTGTTAGGGGGCCAGGTGGGAGCGGATGAGGAATCTCAGGCCGTCGGGGGCTTCCAGGGAGAAGCCGCTGCCTCGGCCGGGGACCACGTCGACCGTGAGCGTGGTGTGTTTCCACAGCTCCCACTGGGACTTGGACATCCAGAAGTCGACCGGCTCGGGGACGCCGTCGACCGCCAGCGACGCGAGCAGGACGTCGGAGCCGCCGGTGCGGAACTCGCCGGCGGGGTAGCACATCGGGGCGCTGCCGTCGCAGCAGCCGCCGGACTGGTGGAACATCAGCGGCCCGTGCCGCCCCCGCAGCGACCGGATCAGCTCGGCCGCCGCGGGAGTCACGGTCACGACGTCACCCATCAGAAGAAGCCGAGCTTCTTCGTGGAGTAGCTGACCAGCAGGTTCTTGGTCTGCTGGTAGTGCTCCAGCATCATCTTGTGGTTCTCCCGGCCGATGCCGGACTGCTTGTACCCGCCGAACGCGGCGTGCGCCGGGTACGCGTGGTAGCAGTTCGTCCAGACCCGCCCGGCCTGGATCGACCGACCGGCCCGGTACGCGGTGTTCATGTCCCGGCTCCACACGCCCGCGCCCAACCCGTACAGGGTGTCGTTGGCGATCTTCACGGCGTCGTCCAGGTCGGCGAAGGAGGTCACCGAGACCACCGGGCCGAAGATCTCCTCCTGGAAGATCCGCATCGAGTTGTCGCCCTCGAAGATCGTCGGCTGCACGTAGTACCCGCCGGACAGCTCCCCGCCCAGGTCGGCCCGCGCGCCGCCGGTCAGGACGCGAGCGCCCTCCTGGCGGCCGATGTCCAGGTAGGACAGGATCTTCTCGAGCTGGTCGTTGGAGGCCTGCGCGCCGATCATCGTGTCGGTGTCCAGCGGGTGCCCCGGCACGATCGCTTCCGTCCGGGAGACCGCCGCCGCGAGGAAGTCGGAGTAGTGCCCCTGCTGGATCAGCGCCCGGGACGGGCAGGTGCACACCTCGCCCTGGTTGAGCGCGAACATGGTGAAGCCCTCCAACGCCTTGTCCAGGAAGTCGTCGGCGGCGGCACTGACGTCGTCGAAGAAGATGTTCGGGCTCTTGCCGCCCAGCTCCAGGGTGACCGGCTTGATGTTCTCGCTGGCGTACTGCATGATCAGCCGCCCGGTGGTGGTCTCGCCGGTGAACGCCACCTTCGCCACCCGGGGCGAGGACGCCAGCGGCTTGCCCGCCTCGACGCCGAAGCCGTTGACGATGTTCAGCACGCCCGGCGGCAACAGGTCGGCCACCAGCGACAGCCAGTAGTGGATGGATGCCGGGGTCTGCTCGGCCGGCTTGAGCACCACCGCGTTGCCGGCGGCCAGCGCCGGGGCGAGCTTCCAGGTGGCCATCAGGATCGGGAAGTTCCACGGGATGATCTGCCCGACCACGCCCAGCGGCTCGTGGAAGTGGTACGCCACCGTGTCGTCGTCGATCTCGCCGAGCGAACCTTCCTGCGCCCGGATCGCCCCGGCAAAGTAGCGAAAGTGGTCGATCGCCAGCGGGATGTCGGCGGCCAGGGTCTCGCGTACCGGCTTGCCGTTCTCCCAGGTCTCGGCGATCGCCAGCGACTCCAGGTTCTCCTCCATCCGGTCCGCGATCTTGTTGAGGATGCGGGCCCGGTCGGCCACCGAGGTGCGGCCCCAGGCGTCCGCGGCGCCGTGCGCGGCGTCCAGCGCCCGCTCGACGTCGTCGGCGGTGCCGCGGGCCACCTCGCAGAAGGTCTGCCCGGTGACCGGGGTGGGGTTCTCGAAGTACTGGCCGCCGGCGGGCTTCACGTACTCGCCGCCGATGAAGTGGTCGTAGCGGGACTGCCAGTGGGTGGGGGCGTCGTAGCGCGTCATCGGGTACCTCCGCCGTCCGTCGAGGGGTGGACGGCGGTGACGCTAGTTTCCAGAACGTTGCAGGAACGTTGCGCGCTGGAGGTCGTACTCCCGGGAGAGCTGGCGGATGCGCGCCACGGCGAGCGGCCGGCGGGCCGCGCCCGGCGGCAACGCCCGCGCCAGGGCCTGCCACGCGGTCAGGTCGTCGGCCCCGGCGGGCGTCGCGGTCCAGGCCGCGAGCAGCGACGGATCCGCCGCGGCCAGCACCGCCGCGCGCAGCTGCCCGTCGATCAGCCGGCGCAGTCGCGCCACTCCCGGCGCGTCCGAGCCGGGCAGCAGACTTCCCGGGTACGCGTCGAGCGCCCCCGCCACCTGGCCGCGTTCCAGCAGCTCGGTGACGGTACGGAAGTCCGCGCGCACGGTCGGCCGCAGCCGGTACGGGCGGGAGTCGAGCAGCTCCTCACCGAGCGCCCGGCGCAACCGGGACAGCTCGGCGCGCAGGGTGACCGGGTGCAGCCGGTCGTCGCCGTAGAGGTCCAGGCCGAGCTGTTCGCCGGTGCGCCCCTCGGGATGGCCGAGCAGCAGCACCAGCAGTTCGCTGTGCCGCCGGCCGAGCCGGATCCGCCGCCCGCCGACCCGCAGCTCCGCCTCGTCCCGGCCCAGCGCGTTGACCGCGACCACGCCCGGGTCGACCGGCTGGGCGAGGAACGCCTCGGCGGCCCGGGCGGTGGCCCGGACCAGGGCGAGGCTCTGCGGGCTGGCCAGGTGGTCACCGCCGGTGATGTCCACCGCGCCGAGCAGCCGCCCGGTGGCCGGATCGTGGATCGGGGCGGCGGCACAGGTCCACCGCTGCACCGGCCGGACGAAGTGCTCGGTGGCGAAGATCTGCACACTGTGGTCGACCGCGAGGGCGGTGCCCGGGGCGTTGGTGCCGGCGTGCGCCTCGTCCCAGCGGGCGCCGGGCACGAAGTTCATCCGCTCGGCGTGCCGCAGCACCCCCGGATGCCCCTCCACCCAGAGCAGCCGCCCGTACGCGTCGCAGACCGCCATCAACTGGGCGCCGTCCTGGGCGATCCCGCCGAGCAGGTCCCGGAAGATCGGCAGCACCCGGGCCAGCGGGTGGGCCGCCCGGTAGCTCTCCAGCGCGTCGTCGGTGAGGTCGACCGGGGCGGTGGCCTCCGGGTCGACCAGCGCGGAGCGTTCCCAGGAGCGGCGCACCACCTCGCGCACCCGCTGCGGGTCGGCACCGGTGAGGAAGGCCTCGTGGGCGGCGCCGACCTGCGCGATCCGCTCCGCCGGATCGGCGCCGAACTCCAGGGCGAGCCACGGGTCAGCCATCGGCGACCTCCTCGCGCCCATCGTGACGCAGCTCACCCGTGATCGCCAATAGCGGTTGTGCCGGCATGCGATTGACAGCCCTGGTGTTTCACCGGATCAGCTGAGGATCGCGACTCAGGCGATGCGACGGAGGCGGCGGACGGCCAACCAGAGCAGGCCACCGCCAGGGCGACGAAGATGCCGGTGTCGATGCCGCGGCTGGGCCGCACCGGCGGCGCGCGTTCCGCGACCGGTGCGGCCCAGGTGTGGCTGGCGTGCAGGACGTGCGATCGGACCGGCGGCCGTGGCCTACCTCTTGATCGCCGCGTCCAGCGACTTTGCCAGCTCGTCGTGCCCGGTCAGGTTGGGGTGGGGGCATCCGCCGATCATGGTGTTCTGAATCTGGCCGGCGGTGAGGGCCGGTGCCTTCTGGAAGCGCACGATCGGGTCGGCGGGGAGGATGCTGGCCTTGATGGCGTTGTTGATGTCAGCCGTCCACGCCTGCACCTGCGTCTTCCACGCCTTGTCGGGTACGAGTTCCGCCTCGACGTTCGGAATGTTGGGCAGCGCCCCCTTGACCACGTCGGGCAGGTTGGTCTTCTGCACGTACGTCTGCGCGAAGGTACCCAGGGCGACCTTCGCCGGCGAGATGTCGTAGTAGCCCATCCAGACCACCTTGTCCGCGCCGGCACCGACCATTCTGGCGGTGATCCGGGCGGTGTCCTGGGTGATCTTCGCGTACTGGGCCGGGCCGTCGAAGACCGGAATCTCGAACCTGAGCCGGTCGACGGCTACCTGCTTCTCCTTGCCGGCGTTGACGTTCTCCAGCAGGACCACCTGGCAGGACCCGCCCTTGATCACGCCGTCCTTGCCGACTTCCTTGCCGGTCGGGTCGTACCAGCGAATCACCGCGTTGAACGGCAGGTTCTTCTTGATGAAGTACTTCACCATCTCGGTGCGCATCAGATCGGCCATGCCGCACTTCGCGACGCCCTCGGCCAACTGGGTCCAGTTGGTGTTGTTGATCCCGCCGGTGGTTACGAAGTACGCCTGGCGTCCATCCTGCTTGGCCTTGGCCACGGCCGCCTCGGCCAGCGAGATGGGGGGAGCATTTCGCGCCCAGGGGTTCTCGCAGGCGTCCTGGTATGCCGCCGGTGCGCCGAGGATGTCGGCGGTGGTCATGCCGGTACGGGCGAAGTTGTAGTACTCCACCACATTGGTGTTGATGTCGCTGACGTACTTACCGGCGTAGCTCGACTTCATGTCGTTTCCGGGCAGGCCCCGGTGGTCGGCCTGGGTGTTCTGGTTGACGGCGCACTTCTTCGGCTCGTGATGATGCTTGACCTGAATGTGCGCGGAGGTGACCGAGTCACCGGTCGCGACCAGCACGGCCGGTTTCGCCGGGCTCCGTTCCGGCCGACAGATCCGGTCCTTGTCCGCTTCGGGCAGCCGGCTGTCACTCGGCTCGCCGTCGCGTTTCGGGCACGCGTCGGGAGGCGGCGCCGGGCTTCCCGTGGGCGTGCCGGTGGCGGTGGGCGTGCCGGTGGCGGTGGGCGTCGACGTGGCCGTGGGCGTCGCGGTGGCTGTGGGTGTGACGGTGGGTGAACCGGTGACCGTGGGCGTCGCGGTCGGCGGCGCACTGTACGTCGGTGTCGCCGTCAGGCCGGGAGAACCGGTCGGGCCGGGGGTCGGCGTCACCGGGCACGGGCTCGCCGTCGGCGAGTCGGTGGGGGTGGGCTCGGTCGGGCTGGGGGAGTCGGTGGGGATGGGCTCGGTCGGGGTGGGGGAGTCGGTGGGGCTCGGGTCGCTGGTCGGCGTGGTGGTCACGGTGGTTGGTGCGGTGGGAAAGGTCGATACCGACGCCGCCCTGGTGCGGTCGTACGCGTAGGTGGCCGGAGTGACGGTGGTGGGGGCACACCAGCCCTGGCGATCTTCCTCGATCCCGGTCAACACGTCGGGTGGCAGCGGTTCGTCGGCGGCGACGCACGGATCGAAGAACCACTCCACCCCATCGAACTCGCGGGTGCACGGCCCCGCGTCCGCCGCGTCGACGGGTGTGAGATCCAGTGCCGGCCGGGCCATTGCGGGTAGCAGTCCCACGAACAGGGTGACCGCCACCGCCGCGGCTGGGACCAGGACTTTCTGACGTCTGCGCATGGAGCCTCCACACTCGATGCCGGACGGCACGCACCGCGCCGCCTGGCAAAGTTTGACATACGTCAATCTCTTGGTGAGTGAAGAACGCATGACGGCCAGCGGACATCGCTGTCGTAGTCGCGGCTCAGCGAGAACGCGGACAAGCCGGAGCTGGGCCCGGGCCCAGGGCCCCGGCGCCGAATCTCGGGCGGGAGCGGGCGGTCAGCCGAAGGCGGCGTCCAGGATGTCCAGCCCCCGGGCCAGCTCGTCGTCGGCGATCACCAGCGGGGGCAGGAAGCGCAGCACGTTGCCGTACGTGCCGCAGGTCAGGGTGAGCAGGCCGGCGGCGTGGCAGGCCGCCGATATCGCGGCCGCGGCAGCGGGATCGGGGGTCAGCGTGCCGGGCCGGACCAGCTCCACGGCGAGCATCGCGCCGCGCCCGCGTACCTCGGCGATCCGGGGATCGCGCTCGGCTATCGCCCGCAGGCGGTCGCTTAGCACCTGCCCGATCCGGCGGGCGGCGACGGACAGGTCCAGCTCGTGCATGGTCTCGATGGTGGCCAGGGCGGCGGCGCAGGCGAGCGGGTTGCCGCCGTACGTGCCGCCGAGGCCGCCGACGTGCACCGCGTCCATCAGCTCCGCCCGCCCGGTCACCGCGGCCAGCGGCAGGCCGCCGGCGATGCCCTTGGCCAGGGTGACCAGGTCCGGCTCGACGCCCTCGTGCTGGCAGGCGAACCAGTCGCCGGTACGGCAGAACCCAGTCTGGATCTCGTCGGCCACGAAGACCACCCCGGCGCGCGTCGCCCACTCGCGCAGCGCCGGCAGGAACCCCTCGGCGGGTACGACGAAGCCGCCCTCGCCCTGGATCGGCTCGATCAGCAGCGCGGCGACGTTCTCCGCGCCCACCTGCTTCTCGATCGTCTCGATCGCCCGGGCCGCGGCGGTCGCCCCGTCGAGCCCGCCGTCGCGCAGCGGGTACGACATCGGCACCCGGTAGACCTCGCCGGCGAACGGCCCGAACCGGTGCTTGTACGGCATGTTCTTCGCGGTCAACGCCATGGTCAGGTTGGTCCGCCCGTGGTACGCGTGGTCGAAGACCACCACCGCCGGCCGACCGGTGGCGCGCCGGGCGATCTTCACCGCGTTCTCCACCGCCTCGGCGCCGGAGTTGAACAGCGCCGACCGCTTCTCGAAGCCGCCGGGGGTGAGCGCGTTGAGCCGCTCGCAGACCGCCACGTACGACTCGTACGGCGCGACCATGAAGCAGGTGTGGGTGAAGCGCTCGACCTGCTCGCGGACCGCCTCGACCACCCGCGGCGCGGAGTTGCCGACGCTGGTCACCGCGATGCCGGCGGCGAAGTCGATCCACTCCCGCCCCTCGACGTCGGTGATCGTGCCGCCATCCGCCCGCTCCACGTACGACGAGATGGTCGAGCCGACGCCCCGGGCGACCGCCGCGCCCCGACGCTTGTGCAACTCCTCGCTGGATGCCATGGGTCAGCCCTCGATGTTGTGCATGACGTGCTTGATCCGGGTGTAGTCCTCCAGGCTGTAGACCGAGAGGTCCTTGCCGTGCCCGGAGTGCTTGAAGCCGCCGTGCGGCATCTCGGAGACGAACGGGATGTGGGTGTTCACCCAGACGCAGCCGAAGTCGAGCCGGCGCGTCATCCGCATGGCCCGACCGTGGTCCTTCGTCCAGACCGAGGCGGACAGGCCGTAGTCGACGCCGTTGGCCCAGCGCACCGCCTCGTCCTCGTCCGAGAAGCGCTGCACGGTGATCACCGGGCCGAACACCTCGTCCCGGATGATCTCGTCGGTCTGCCGCACGCCGGAGACCACGGTCGGGGCGTAGAAGTAGCCGCGCTCGCCGACCTGCGCGCCGCCGGTCTCGACGTTCGCGTGGTCCGGCAGCCGGTCGACGAAGCCGCGCACCCGGGTGAGCTGGTTGGCGTTGTTCAGCGGGCCGTAGAGCACGTCCTCGTCGTCCGGCGCGCCGGTCTTCGTGCCGCGGGCCTGCTCGGCGAGGGCGGCCAGGAAGTCGTCGTGGATGCCGGGGCCGGCGAGCACCCGGGTGGCGGCCGTGCAGTCCTGGCCGGCGTTGAAGTAGCCGCCGACCGCGATCGCCTCGGCCGCCGCCTCGACGTCCGCGTCGTCGAAGATCACCACCGGGGCCTTGCCGCCGAGCTCCAGGTGGGTCCGCTTCAGGTCGGGGGCGGCCGCGCTGGCGACCTCCATGCCCGCCCGGGTCGAGCCGGTGATCGACACCAGCTGCGGGGTCGGGTGCGACACCAGGGTACGACCGGTGTCCCGGTCGCCGCAGACCACGTTGAACACGCCCGGCGGGAAGAACTCGGCCGCGATCTCGGCCAGCAGCAGCGTCGACACCGGCGTGGTGTCCGACGGCTTCAACACCACCGTGTTGCCGGCCGCGAGCGCCGGGGCGATCTTCCAGACCGCCATCATCAGCGGGTAGTTCCACGGGGTGACCTGGGCGCACACGCCGATTGGCTCGCGCCGCACGTAGGAGGTGTGGCCGGCCAGGTACTCCCCGGCGGAACGGCCCTCCAGCAGCCGGGCGGCGCCGGCGAAGAACCGGAACTGGTCGACCGCCGGAGGCAGCTCCTCGTCGGCGGTGAGCTGGCGGGGCTTGCCGGTGTTGCGCACCTCGGCGTCGACCAGCTCCGCGGCGCGCGCCTCGACGGCGTCGGCGAGCTTGAGCATCGCCTTCTGCCGCTCGCCGGGGGTGGTGTCCCGCCAGCTCTCGAAGGCCCGGGACGCGGCCCGCATGGCGCTGTCCACGTCCCCGGCCCCGGAGACCGGCGCCTGGGCGAAGACCTTCCCGGAGCAGGGATCGACCAGGTCGGCGTACCCGCCGTCCACCGTGTCGACGTACTCGCCGTTGACGAAGTTGCGCAGCTGCTGCTGATCGCTCATGGGGATGTCTCCGTGGGGTGGCCGAGGCGGGTCGGGGGTGTTCGAGGGATGTCCGGGGGCGGTCGGGCGGAGGTATTCGGAATCTAGGTGCCATCTTGGCTACCGAATTCGCGGCCCACAAGGCCTGTGGCGACTGTTTCCGTGCGGGTGGTTCTCGTCTACGCTGCCGGCGTGGAGCCGACAGCCTTCTTCGTCGCCGGCCGCCCCGCGCACGGTTCGGGCGAGCTGACCGTCACCCATCCGTACGACGGCCGGGCGGTGGGGCGTACCACCCTCGCCACCGCCGACCAGGTCGAGGCCGCGGTCGCGGCGGCGGCCGACGTGGCGGCGGAGGCCGCGGCCCTGCCCGCGCACGTCCGGGCGGCGGCGCTGGACCACGTGTCGAGACGGCTCGCGGAACGGGCCGACGAGGTCGCCGCCCTGATCACGGCCGAGAACGGCAAGCCGATCAAGTGGGCCCGGGCCGAGGTGGGGCGGGCGGTGTCGACGTTCCGCTGGGCGGCGGAGGAGGCGCGCCGCTTCTCCGGTGAGCTGCAACGGCTGGACACCGACCCGGCGGCGACCGGGCGGATCGCGCTGGTACGGCGGGCGCCGCGCGGGCCGGTGCTGGGCATCGCCCCGTTCAACTTCCCGCTGAACCTGGTGGCGCACAAGGTGGCCCCGGCCATCGCGGTCGGCGCGCCGATCATCGTGAAGCCGGCCCCGGCCACGCCGCTGACGGCGCTGCTGCTGGGCGAGATCCTGGCCGAGACGGCGCTGCCGGCGGGGATGTTCTCGGTGCTGCCGCTGCCCAACGAGCGGGCCGCCGACCTGGTCGCCGACCCGCGACTGCCGGTGGTGTCGTTCACCGGCTCCGGCCCGGTCGGCGCGGCGATCCGCCGGCAGGTGCCGGAGAAGCACGTGACGCTGGAGCTGGGCGGCAACGCGGCGGCGGTGATCTGCGCCGACTGGGCGGCCGACGAGGACCTGACCTTCGCCGCGCACCGAATCGCCACCTTCGCCAACTACCAGGCCGGGCAGTCCTGCATCGCGGTGCAGCGGGTCTTCGTCCACGAGTGGCTCTACGACGGCTTCCTGCCGCGGCTGGTCGCGGCCGTGCAGGAGCTGCGCACCGGTGACCCCGCGTCGGACCTGACCGACGTGGGGCCGCTGGTGTCCGTCGCCGCCGCCGAGCGGGTCGAAGCCTGGGTCGACGAGGCGGTCGCGGCCGGCGGCACCCTCGAGGTGGGCGGCCGGCGCGACGGCGCCAGCTATCCGCCCACCGTGCTGTCCGGGGTGCCGGCCGACGCCAAGGTGTGCGCCGAGGAGGTCTTCGGGCCGGTGCTCGTGGTGGCGCGGGTCCCGGACGACGACGCGGCGTTCGCCGCGGTGAACGACTCGGCGTACGGGCTGCAGGCCGGGGTGTTCACGCGCAGGCTGGACGTCGCGTTCGCCGCCGCGCGGACCCTGGAGGTGGGCGGGGTGATCGTCGGGGACGTGCCGTCGTTCCGCGCCGACCAGATGCCGTACGGCGGGGTGAAGGGCAGCGGCGTCGGGCGGGAGGGCGTGCGCTCGGCGATGGCGGACTACACGGAGGAGCGGGTGCTGGTGCTGACCGGGGTGCGCCTGTAGGCGGCTGTCCTCGTTGCCCTCCTGGCTCGGTGCTGTTCGCGGTTCGTCTCGGCGCGTCGTGGTCGGTGATGGATCTGCTCTTGAGCGGTATGACGCAGAGGCATGAATATGCCTCTGCGTCATATTGCGCGCCCCCGTCAGCGGTCTACGGCCTGGACCCGGACGATTGCGAGCTGATGTTCGAGGAGTTCTCGGCGGCCTGGGCCTGACCGTCACCAGGTGCCGTCGTCGCGCACCCGGGCGGGGGCCCGGCCGAGCAGGAGCGTGGTGAGGGCGTCGTCGATGTCCTCCCCGAGGAACCACTCACCTGCCTGGTCGAGGGCGAAGATCCGGCCGCGCTCGTCGACGGCGAGGATGCTGTCCTGCCGCTCCGAACCGATCGGGAAGAGGCGTACGCCGAGGACGGCCCCGAAGTCGGCGAGGGTGTCGGCGGTGTGTGCGGCATGCAGTGGATCGATGGAGAACCACGAGATCCACACCTGCTGCCCAGGACCGCGGCGACCGCTGACGAGCCCCGGGAACTTGCTCAGGGTGGCCTGGGCCGCCGTAAGACTCGGGTGTTCATGCTGCTCGCTCGTCACCTCAAGCGCCTCGCGAATTGCCATCAGCGCAAGGCCTTCATCCCCGCGACTGGGCCGCCATCCAGCCTCTACCAGGGAGTTTGCAACCTCTGGCGGGAAGCGATCGGGTTCAGGTGAGTCGTGGGGCTGCGACTTCCGCTCTACGGTAAAGGCGCTGTCGGACCACCCGACAACCCCGAAGTGGACCAGCATGTTGACGCACGAATCGCATGGGCGTTCGGCTACGCCTGCGGCCGGGTCGTTTCTCTCCCGCACCCGAAAGACTTGTAGGGGAGCAGCGAACAGCAGGGGTTCTGCCTCGCGCATTGTCAGCGGCGGTTGGCCGGCGGCGGCGCGGCGGTGGTCGTACTCGTGGAGGACGTCGGACACGACTATCAGCTCGGCGTGGCGGCCCCCACCGCGGACCAGATGGCCCGGGGGGAGCTCGTCGAGGTAGGCGCGGACCAGCGGGTGGTGGTTCAGCTCGATGTCGCCCTTGGCGCCCTGGGCGATGAACGTCCGGCCCTCGACGGTGAGGTGCGCGACGGTTGTCGGGGTGGGCAGCCGGCGGATCTCGCGCAGCAGTTGGCTGGCCGGATCGACGGTGCGCGGGGCGGGAGCGCCGGTGGGCCGGCTGCGGCGGTACATCTGCTCGACCACCGGGGTCGGTACGCGTGGCCAGGTGGTGACCTCGCCGGTCTCCTTGTCGACCACGGTGGTCGGCAGGTCGCCGGGAACGGTCGCCGCATCGGTGGACACAGTGGACCGGATCACGTACCCGAGGTCGAACTCGTCAATGGTCGGTCGGCACTCGTAGCCGAGGCGTTGCGAATCCCGACGGGCCCAGACGGTCGCGAGCTGCTCGGCCTGTTGGCGATCGATCACGGCTCGAAACTACCGGACCCCACGGATCCGTGGCGCCCGGTATGGTTCGCCTGACTGACGGTGACCGGGGAGGGCGACGTTGGCCGAGAGGGCAGACCGGGACGCGAACCGTGCGCTCCGCGCGCGCTTCGACGAGGTGCACGGTCAGTATCAGCAGCTGCGGTCCGGGTTGGACGAATTACAGGTCCGGCTCGCCGAGCTTCGGGTGACCGAGCGCTCCGACGATGGCCGGGTGACCGCCACCGTGGGAGCCCGGGGTGAGCTGGTGTCGGTGGAGCTCGACCCTGCCATCTACCAGGATCGGGATCATCACGCGCTCGGGCGGAAGATCACCACCACGGTCCTGCGGGCCACCACTGCCGCGACCGCCGCCACCCAGGAGCTGGTCGCGGGCTACCTGCCGGCCGGCTCGGGCTCGGTGGAGTTCCTGCGTACGGGGGACTTCGGTGCCCTGCTGGGCCGGGCCGACGCGGTGTTCCGGGGCGAGGGCGAGCGGCATGGCTGAGGGGCAGCTCTGGCTCGATCCGGAGCGCGCCCGGCGCGGCGGCGAGGATCTTCGGCTCGCGGGCGAAGCGATCGGCGCTCGTCGCAGCTCGGTCGGTGGCGCGATCGCCGCGGCGAGCGCGCAGCGGCCCTGGGGTCGGGACGACATCGGTGCCGCGTTCGAGAAGCAGTATCGCGGCTACGAGGAGATGCTGTTGCGCGCCTGGGAGCAGGTCGGACGGGCCGTCACCGGCCTGGGCGGCGATGCCGTCGTCTCCGTGAACGGCAATGTCGAGACGGATCTCGCGAGCGGGCAGCGCCTCGACGGGGTTTCCGGCCGGCACGGTCACCAGCGCTGATCGACGGGGGCAGCCGTGACGGTGTTACCGAGTCCCATTCCGCATCCGCTCGACTTCTGCCCGTGGGACCTGCCGGGTTGGGTCTACGAGGCGCTCGACTGGGTCATCGGCGTGGAGTGGCCCGAGGGCGACGAGCGTGCCGTATGGGATGTCGCCGACCAGTGGTACGGCGTTCCCGACGCCCTGGTCGGGCCGCGGGACGACGCGCACGCCGCCGCCGGTGACGTGCGCAGCGGGTACGGCGGCATCGGGGCGGTCGCCGAGGCGTTCGACACGGCCTGGCGCCGGGTCGCCGAGGGTGACGAGGCGCCGTTGCCGGTGTTGATCGCCGTCGCCGCCGACCTCGGTCGCCTGGTGGAGGAGTGCGGCTGCGACATCGAGGGGGCCAAGCTCGAGGTCTGGATCGAGCTGGGCATCCTCGTCGTCGAACTGGTGTCGTTGGCCGTGGCGGCCGTGCTGACCGCCGGCGCCGCCTCACCCGCGGCCGGCGCGGCGATCACCGCCACCCGGTTCGTCGTCCAGCAGATCTTCAAGCGGCTGATGGCCCAGCTCGCCAAGAAGGCGCTGAAGCAGGGGCTGAAGGAGGCCGGCGAGCGAGCTGCCAAGGAGTTGGCCAAGGACGGGGCGCGGGGGCTCGCCCGGCGGGCGGTCAGGGCCGGGCTGTTCGAGGCCGGTGAGGAAGCCGGGGTCAGCCTCGCCACGCAGGCGTACCAGAACGGCACCGGTCGGGGCCACGGCCTGGACCTGGCGGACGTCGGAGCCTCCGCGCTCGGCGGGTTCGCCGGCGGTACGGTCGCTCCGCTGGCCGGCCTGGGTCGGCATGCCACCGGCCGGTGGGGTAAGGCGGGCGAACACCTCGGTCGGGAAATGACCGGGGAGACGCTGGCCGAAACGGCTGCGGGGTTCGCCACGGGCCAGGGGCTCGGGTCGCTGGAGGACACCGCCCGCGCGGCGGTCTCCGGGGTCAGCGGCTCCGCGACCGGCCAGGTGGACGAGGCACTGCATCACCGTCTCGAGGACCGGCTGCACTCGCTCGCCGTGCCGATCACCACCGACCTGCCCGTGCCGCCGCCTCCGCCCGCGACTCTCGGATCAGGCGGAAGCTCGACGGCGGTCGGGCCAGACCACGCCGGAGCGGGCGGCGACCACCCGCGGCCGACCGGATCCCGCGCGGACATGGGTCCCTCGATTGCCGTCCCCGAGCACGCCATGAGCCCCGTCGACCACAACTCGTCCCCGGTCGTGGGGGCGGCGGTTGCGCTCGACGGAGGGTTGCCGGCGAAGGCGGACCTCGGACCGGGTCCGTTGGCCGATGGATCTGTGGCGGCGGCTGGGAACGCGGGCCATCACGTGCCAGATCAGCAGGGCGGTCCGATGCTTTCGGAGAGTCCCGTGCCGGCTCACCAATCCGGCCCGATGGCCCCCTCCGTCGGGCTGGAGACCGCCTCGGCAAGTTCCGCGACCGCAGATTCGGCGCGGACGTCCGGGGGCCTCACGCTCACCTCGACAGCGGTCAGCAGCGCTGCCGGGGTGGTCGGTCCGTCGAGCGAGGTGGCCCCGGGGCCCGGGCCGCAGTCGGCTGCGGTACCGAACGGGACCGTTCATGGCGTCAACGGTGGTGCGAACCCGAGCAGCCCACATCCGGTGCTCAACACGGCGCCGCCCGCGTCGTCGCCAGCTCCGGTCGGCGGCGGCGGAGCGGGTGGGCAGTCGGCCTCGCCGGCCTGGGCGCGGGAGGGGGCGGCGGCTGCCTCGCCACACCGGATGTCGGCCCTGACGCAGACCGTGCCGCCGGTCCACCAGCAGCCCGGGGCGGTTGGCGATGGTGATCGCGGGCCGGCACCGCGCCATCCGAGGTTTCCACTGCTGGAGGCGCTTGCTCCGACGCCGACGACGTCATCGGGCGGCGATGTTCCCCCGCTCTCTCCGCCCCCGCCGAGGCCGCACGACGCGCCACCACGGCGGCGGCACCCGGAGTGGGACGCGGCCAGGGCGGCAGAGCGGGAAGCCTTCGACCGACGCCGCTACCAGGGAAACTTCGAAGCGCAACGACGCTGGTTCGAGGACAAGCGTCGTTCAGACGAGGCGGCTCACCGGGAGAGCTTTGCCGCCTGGCACGAGGCAAATGCTCGACGCGCTACGCAGCAAGCAATCGAGATGCAGCGTGATGATCGCATCGAGATGGCCAGCTGGTTCCGGAAGCTCGCCGTCGATGAGCTGCAAGAGGCCAAATACCAGCGGGACCTTGCCGCGGACACGCTCGCCGGGGCAATCGTGCCGGAGACGGTCGCGGTGTCGGATCCAGCAGACTTCGATCGCCTCAACGAGGACGTCGCGGAATTCGCGCTCGGCGCAGTGGAGACCACCGACGTCTCCGCGCTGACCGGGGACGACGATCCGCCGCCGATCGACCGTTCACGCCGTTACGGGCAGGTCGGCGGGTTGCGGCCGCCATTGGCGCTGCACCAGACCGACCTCGAACGAGAGATGCCGCGAAGTCCCGACGGAACCGTCGTGCGGACCGCGGACCCTCGCCTCGGGGGTTGGTTCGAGCTGGCGAACGACGGTGGGCCGAGGGCCGACGCGACCCGGGGCATCAACTGCCTCGACTGCACGCTCTCCCTATACGACACGTGGGTGCACGGCCGGCCGCGAGTCTCCGCGCCGCGTACCTTCGATGGTTATCTGCACGGAGATGTCGACCGACCGATCATGGGCGAGCACGACGGCCCTCGACGGGTCGAGGAGGTGACCGGCGGGCGGTTCCAACGTCTGACGGCGCCACCGGTCGAGGGCCCGTTGCCGCCGCCCGCCGAGATGGCCCGAGCCGTGGATCGCGGCTACCGCAACCTTCGCGACCAGCTGAAGATCGGCGGTCATGGCAGCTATGCCTTCCTGGTCACCGAGTGGAAGGGCGGCGGATCGCATGCCTGGGTGGCGCTCAATCAGAACGGGACCGTGCTCTTCCTCGATCCCCAGAACGGGACGCTGGCGGACCGTCCGCTCTACGGCCACGACGGCACACCGGAGGACGGCAATGTCGTAGCCGTGGACGTATTGATCCTCGGCGGCGATGGGCTGCCGATGCCGCTGGGCGGACTGGCTCGTGGACGCTGGAGCGTCCTTCCCGATCTGCCCAACTACCCGCCCGCCCCGGACGACCATCACGGCCACGGCGACCCGTACCTGAACCGAATGCACCTCCTTGAGGGCCCGGCAGGCGGGCAGTCGGATGGTGCTGCGGAAAGTCCGGATGGCACAACGAACTCGGCGGATAAGTCGGTCCTGTGGGCGCAGACCTCACCGGATGAACGACAGGCGTTGGAGAGTCTTCACGCAAACGCCACGGTCCTCGCCGACCGCGTCGAGAGCGCCCTCGCCTCGACCGGTGAGCGGGTGTCGGAAGCGGTTGGAGGCCCGTTGGAGCTGCGGGACAAGGAGTTCCGGCTGAAAAGCCTGGATTCGCTTGTCCGAAAGTTCCTTGATGAAGCTGCTGCGGTTGGCTTGTCAGTGGAGGACTTCGCGCGCGACGTCAATGACGTGCTGCGGTTCTGTATGGTCGTTCCCTCTGGTCAGGAGTATGGCTTGGCGGTCGCCCTGATACTGGACGATCTGCGAAGTAGCGGCTTCGAGGTGGCCGACCGCTCGTGCAAGAATTTCTGGCGTTCCGGTAACCGCTTCTATGGCTTCAACTGCACGATCCGGTCTCCGGAGGGGCAGTTGTTCGAGCTCCAGATCCACACGGAGGCCTCGAGGTCCGCCTGGCAGGCCACGCATGATGCGTACGAGGTTCTGCGGCGTTCCTCTCGATCCCCCGCGAGCAGAGTTCACGCCTTTCTCGAGATGCTGTCCATGAACCGAAGGATGGGCATGCCGGAGGAGGTGCTCGCGGATCTTGCCGATCGCTTTCCGGCCAAGGATGCTAGCTTTGGCAAGTGGATCCACGGCAACAAGGGTGTGTGGCAGGAATTTCTGAACGATCTCGCTGCTGAGGGGCGCGGCTTTGCCGAGCTGACACGTCGTTACGGGTTGACGGCGAAGGACTTCCCCATATCCCCCGACTTGCTGGACAAAATGGAGCAGGCGAGTGTTGAGCTACTACGTTCTGTACCGCGCGGATGACAAGGCCCATCCGGCCGGCTTGTTCATCGTCGGCCCGGCAACCGGCGACGCCATCCTTTGGGACCATCGCAAAGGCGCGTGGGTCTACAACCCTGACTTGGTGATCCGATTCCTGGACGACCACCAGAACTTTGACCGCTACCAGCAGGTGGAGCGCAGTCAAGCGGAGCTGGTCGCGGCACGCATTGGTGGCGGTATCGATCTTCCTGATCCTGCATCAGTAGAGATGATCTTCGCAAGTCGGGGAGATCGATAGGTCACGCAGGCTCAATTGTGGCCGACCGGCGCGTCGGGCGGTCGGTGCCTAGAGTCGGGTCATGAGCACCGACGAGCGCGTACGGGCCTGGCTGCGTGAGCGGGGAGCCGAGCGGATCGCGCATCCCGGGGGCAACCTCTACGTCCATCTCTGCCGAGTCAGCGAGCGGCTCGCCGCGCTCGGGTGCGGCGCCGAGGTGCAGGCGGCCGGCCTGACCCACGCGGCCTACGGGACGGACGGCTTCCGGGTCGCCCTGCTCGACTGGACCGACCGGGTCGTGCTGCGCGATCTGGTCGGCGCCGAGGCCGAGGAGTTGGTCTATCTGTACGGCGCCTCCGACCGTGACCGCACCTGGCCGGCGCTGCCGACGACCGGAACGGTGTACGACCGCTTCACGCAAGAGGCCACGACGCCGAGTGCGGCCCAGCTCCGGTCGTTGGTGGACCTCAGCATCGTCAACGAGCTGGACCTGCTGGAGCAGGACCCGTCGGTGGCCGACACCCACGGCGACTACTTCCGGCGGCTGTTCGCCTCGTGGGAGCCGTTGGCGTCCGAGCGGGTCATCCGCGACGCGCAACGGGTGCTGTCGTTCTGACCCTCGCGCACCGGTTCTGTCCGCAGCTGACCGGCCGGCCAACCTCACAGCTGCGGACAGCCGGGCGGGCGGGGGCTGCCGGTCCCAGTGATGCGATCGGCTACGTCTTCGGGGCTTGATCCGTCACGTAGACGCCCTTGCCCTGCTGGCCGTCGAGAAGACCTTCCGCCTTCAACAGAAGCATCGCGGTGCGGATGACCGTTCCACTCACGTTGTAGTGCTCGCACAGCGCGCTGAACGACGGCAGCTTGTCACCCGGCTTGAGTTCACCCGAGGTGATCTGGCCGCGGATATCGCGGACTACCCGTACGTACGCAGGTTCGGACATCGGTGGTGCTCCCAGCTTGGCGGCTGGGACAAGCAGACCACACCGCACAGGGCACTTACAACACAATGTGCCACGGCGCTTGACGCTAAGTACATTGTATCTTAAGTTGCTCGTGGGGTTGCTGAGCTTGGCGGCTGGGTGCCCCGCCGTGGGTGTTCGGCCTGGTCCCCCGGCCGGCACGGGCACCCGCGGCACCGTCCGGGCGACGTGGCGGGGAGGGCTGGTGGGCGATCAGCGGCGCGGTCTCCGCCGGCAGGGGACCGACCTTCGGGAGCGGGATGCGGGTACCACGGAACGAGCGGCATGAGACCCCGTCGGGTCAGCTACGAGGAGTACCTCGTGGCGGTGGCGATGACGCTGGCCCGCCGGCACCGGCCGGTCTGGTGCTGGCGCCGATGGCGGCGGGTGTGCCGGTGCGGCGCGGAGTTGCCCTGCCGGGCCCGCCACCGCATCCCCATCAACCGGGGGCACTGGCCGGAGCCGGGGCCCGAGCAGGAGCGCCCATCGCCGACCAGGTGATGTGGCTCGTCCTCGCGGTGCACCTGAGCGGGCCCGACGGCATGTGCGTCGGGTGCTGGGCGTGGTGGGGGAGGCTGTCGCCGTACCCCTGTTGGCAGGTGGACTGGGCGACCAGCCGGCAGGCGCGGTCGCGGACCGCGCGGTTCCTCGGTGGCGTGCGGTGACCACCCACGGGCCGGTGCCGCCGACGTGGAGCTGTGGCGGCTGCGGCCTGCCCTGGCCGTGCGAGACCCGGCGGCGGGAGTTGCGCGCCGAGTTCGATCGGGCGCCGGTCTCGCTGGCCCTCTACATGGGATCCCACCTGGTCTCGGCGGCGGCGGACCTGGCCTGGCTGCCGGCCGGCGCGCTGCACCGGCGGTTCCTGGGGTGGGTGCGCTGAGCCGACGCGGAGCGGCGCGAATTTCTCTTGCGCGTCGGCGGTGGCTGGGCGAGGGTCGGCACATGACTGACCCGCACGGCGAGGCCGACCTGCCCGCCCGCACCTTCGGCTCGGGCAACATGTTCGTCGATTCGAAGGACGATCCCCGGTCGCCGGGCGGCTTCACCGACGAGCGCCGCCTGCTGGTCGAGTACCTGCGCGACTACCGGCTCACCCTCGAGATGAAGTGTGCCGACCTGGACGCCGAGGGGCTCGCCCGGCGCAGCGTGCCGCCGTCGAACATGTCGCTGCTCGGGCTGGTGCGGCACCTGACGGACGTGGAACGGCACTGGTTCCGGCAGGTCATGGCGGGGGAGGACACCCCCCGGATCTACCGCACCGAGACGGATCGGGACGGCGACTTCAACGGCGCGGTAGCCGACCCGGCGGCGGTCGAGCAGGCCTGGGCCGCCTGGCGGGCCGAGATCGGGTACGCGGAGCGCTTCGTCGCCGACGCCGCCGACCTGGACGTCAAGGGCACCCACGACGGCGGGGAGATCACCCTGCGCGAGGTCCTGGTGCACATGATCGAGGAGTACGCCCGGCACTGCGGGCACGCCGACCTGCTCCGCGAGCGCATCGACGGCCGGGTGGGCCAGTGACGGGCCGGCTCGACCGCGCGAACGAGGCGTACCAGCGGGCGGTCTTCGGCGGTGACGCCGCCGTGCTCGGCGAGGCCGAGCGGGAACTGAACGGTGTGGAGGCCGATCTCGCGCTGGCCCGCGGGCGGCTCCTGCACGCCCGGTTCCTCGACGACCAGAGCGAGGACCCACGTGAGCTGCCGCTCTTCGAGCGGGCCGTCGCGCTCTACCGGGAACTCGGCGACGCCCGTGGCGAGGGCGAGGCGCTGTTCTGGGTCGGCTGTGTCCACCAGGTGATCCGTCAGGACGAGGAGGCCGCCGCTCCGGCGTACGCGAGGGCCCGGGAGTTGGCTGCCCGCGTCGGTGATCGCCTGACGCTCTCCTACGTGCTGCGGCATCTGGCCTTCACCGATCTCGCCGCGGGGCACCTCGACACCGCACGGCAGTTGATGGAGGAGTCCACCCGCCTGCGCCGGGAGATCGGCTTCCAGCCGGGCGTCGCCGCGAACCTGGTGGCGCTGGCGTTCCTCGCGATCGAGGGTGACCGGCGGGAGGAGGCCCACACGTTGCTCCAGGAGGCTACGGAAACCGCCGAAGCGAGCGATGCGGTGGGCGTTCTTGGCTGGGTCGACGAGGCGCGGCAGGCCCTCGCCCGTTGACCCGCCGACGCCGGGTGGGCCGGTGACGGGCCGGGCTAGCATCGGGCGATGGCCGGCTCCCGTACCCCGATGTCCCGCTCCTCCGCCTGGATCGTCGGCCTGACGCTGGGCCTGATGATCGGCCTCGCCGCCTTTCGGAACGTCTCCGGCACCGCGTTCGGCATCGCGATCGGGACGGCGTTCGCGGTGGCCTTCGGCGCCACCCGCGACCGGGCCGAGCGCGACGGCGCCGACGACCCGTCGTGACCGGGCCAGGTGGGATCGGGTCGGTCGAGATCGGGTCGGTCGAGATCGGGTCGCCGGCGACGGTCGCCGAGGCGGTGGCCGTACAGGACCGGTTGCGGCCGCTGGTCGACCTGGTCGGGCCGGGACCGCGCCGGCCGGCGACGGTGGCCGGCCTCGACGTCGCGTACGCCGCGGGCGGTGACCTGCTCGCGGCGGCCGTCACCGTGCTCGACGGCGCGACGCTGGCCGTGGTCGACCGGGCCGTCGAGGTGGGCCGGCCGGCCTTCGACTACGTGCCCGGGCTGTTCGCGTTCCGGGAGCTGCCGGCGCTGGTCGCCGCGCTGCGCCGACTGACCACCCCGCCGGAGCTGCTGGTCTGCGACGGGCACGGGTTGGCCCACCCGCGCCGGTTCGGGTTGGCCTGCCACCTCGGGGTGGTCACCGGGCTGCCGACGATCGGGGTCGGCAAGACCCCGCTGGTCGGCGAGTGGACGGCGCCGGGTTCGCGCCGGGGGGACGGTAGCCCGCTGGTGCACCGGGGTGAGGTGGTCGGGCGGGTGCTGCGAACCCGGGACGGGGTGAAGCCGGTCTTCGTCAGCGTCGGGCACCGGATGAGTCTCGACAACGCGACCGCCCAGGTGCTGGCGCTGACCCCGCGCCACCGGCTGCCGGAGACCACCCGGACGGCGGACCGGCTCTGCCGCGACGCGCTGGCCACCGCCACTCGCGCCCGTTGACCAGCCCCGTCCGGGGGTAATGCGGCACACATACCGAGCGCTCTATGACCAGGGAACGTCCCGGCCCGGTAGTAACCTGACCGGCGGACCCGAACGGGGAGAGACGGTGAGGTGAACATGTCCGTGCGTCGGCACCTGGTGCGGCTGGCGGCGGCCGGCACGCTGCTGGGCGGCCTGCTGGTCGCCTCGTCGGCGCCGGCGTACGCGGCCGACGACCGGGTCGGCGTCCGCGCCTCGGGCAGCTTCTCCGCCGGCGGCTCCCCGGGCGGCGCCGCGATCGAGGTACGCAAGCGCACCGACGGCTGCGTGCTGCTGCGCACCGCGCTCGGGCTCCGCCTCGACGGGGTTACCGCCGAGCAGGTGCGGGTAGAGGTGAACGTGGGCGGTCGCTGGTTCCCGGTGCCGGTCTCCGGCGGCGGGGGCGAGCTCGTCACCTCCCGTACCTCGCCGGCGAATCCCACGTTGTGCAAGGGAAAGAGCATCACCGTGAAGTACCGGGTGGCGTTCCTCGCGGGCTCGCCCGGCGGCCGGCTCACCGTGGCCGGTGAGGCCACCACGGCCAACGGCCGCCTGCTCGGCCGGGCCGCCGACACGTCCCGGGTGGGCGGCGCCGTCGCCGCCCCGTCCTCGACCCCGACCCCCACCCCGTCCCGGAAGCCCAGCCCGACCCCGACCCCCAGCGCGGTGCCGACCGAGACCCCGGCGGCCACCACGGACGTGCCCACCCAGGCCGTCCTCGCCGGCCCGACCGGCCAGGCCACCGCCGACGCCGACCAGTCCTCCGGAGGATCCATGATCATGTTCTTCGGCATCGCCCTGGTCGCCGTCGGCGCCGGGCTGATCGCCCTGCTGATCCGCAACAACCGCAAGGACCGCGGGGAGAAGTTCGCCGCCGCCGGTCAGCCGGCCGTGCCGCTGCCGCGCAGCTCCGGCCCGACCACCTACCGCTCCGGCGGCGGGGTGCCGGGCGCGACCCCCGCGCCGGCCCCCTCGACGTACGGGCAGCAGCAGGCGCCCGCCCGCCCCGGTGGCCTGTACGGGGGCGCGGGCAGCTACCCGACCGTCACGCCCGGCCCGCGTTCCACCGGTGGCGTCTACGGCGCCCGGCCGACCTCCGCGCCGCCCGCGCAGGCGTTCCCGACCTCCGCGCCGCCCGCGCAGGGCCGGCCGACCTCGGCACCGCCGGCGCAGGGGCGTCCGGTCTCCGGGCCGCCGGCTGCGGCACCGGGCGGGGCCGGTGGCGGTGACGCGACGACGATCATGCCCCGCCTGCCCGGCTAGCAGGGGTCTGAGCGGACCGCTCCGATACGCTCAGGGTCGTTGACGGCCCGCTGGCGAGGAGCGAAACCGGTGTCTGACCTGTCCCAGATCGTGAAGGCGTACGACGTCCGGGGGACGGTGCCCGACCAGTGGGACGAGCGCACCGCCGAGGCCCTCGGGGCGGCCTTCACGCAGGTGCTCGACGCCACCGGCGAGCCCGGCGACTCGGTGCTCATCGCGCACGACATGCGGGCCAGCGGGCCGGCGCTGGCCGCCGCCTTCGCCGCCGGGGTGCGCGCCCAGGGGCGTTCGGTGATCGAGCTGGGCCTGGGCTCCACCGACCTGCTCTACTACGCCTCCGGCGCGCTCGACCTGCCCGGGGCGATGTTCACCGCCAGCCACAACCCGGCCCGGTACAACGGCATCAAGATGTGCCGCTCCGGCGCCCGCCCGATCGGGCAGGACAGCGGCCTGGCCGACATCCGGGACCGGGCCCAGGCCCTGCTCGACGCCGGTGACCGCCCGGCCGGTGCGCCGGCCGCCTCGGCCCAGCGCCGCGACCTGCTCGCCGACTACGCCGCGTACCTGCGCGGGCTGGTCGACCTGTCGGCGATCCGGCCGCTGAAGGTGGTGGTCGACGCCGGCAACGGGATGGGCGGCTACACCGTGCCCAGCGTGCTCGGCGACGCCGTCCTGCCCGCGCTGCCGCTGGAGATCGTCCCGCTCTACTTCGAGCTGGACGGCACCTTCCCCAACCACGAGGCCAACCCGCTGGACCCGAAGAACCTGGTCGACCTGCGGCGCGCCGTGGTCGAGCACTCGGCCGACATCGGGCTGGCCTTCGACGGCGACGCCGACCGCTGCTTCGTGATCGACGAGCGCGGCGAGCCGGTCTCCCCGTCCGCGATCACCGCCCTGGTCGCCGTCCGCGAGCTGGCCAAGCACCCCGGCTCCACGGTGATCCACAACCCGATCACCTCGCGCGCGGTGGCCGAGATCATCCGCGAGCACGGCGGCGTGCCGGTGGTGGCCCGGGTCGGCCACTCCTTCATCAAGGCCGAGATGGCCCGCACCAACGCGATCTTCGGCGGCGAGCACTCCGCGCACTACTACTTCCGGGACTTCTGGTTCGCCGACACCGGGATGCTCGCCGCCATGCACACCCTGGCCGCGCTGGGCGAGCAGTCCCAGCCGCTGTCGCTGCTGGCCAGCGTATACGAGCGGTACGTCGCCTCCGGCGAGATCAACTCCACGGTGGCCGACCAGGCGGCCCGGGTCGCCGAGGTGCGCGCGGCGTACCCGGACGCGAAAGTCGACGAGCTGGACGGGCTCACCCTGAGCTTCCCCGACGGCGCCTGGTTCAACCTGCGCGCGTCGAACACCGAGCCGTTGCTGCGGCTCAACGTGGAGGGCCCGACCGAGCAGCGGATGATCTCGCTGCGCGACGAGGTGCTGGAGCGGGTTCGCCGATAAGATCCCTGCGCCGGTCGGCACCGTCGGCCGACGAGACCGCACACGTGGAAGGAGCCGCACCGTGGCCCTGGACCCGCAGTTGCTCGAGATCCTCGCCTGCCCGGACACACACCACGCCCCGCTCGACTACGACGCGCAGGCGCAGACCCTGACCTGCACCGAGTGCGGCCGGATCTTCGAGGTACGCGACGACGTGCCGGTGCTGCTGCTCGACGAGGCCCGGGGCGGCCCGGAGGCGCGGCCGTGATCCAGCCGACCGGTGGCGTCAGCGGTCGCCGGGTGGCCGACGAGTCGGTCCTCGACGACCCGGACGCCTTCGCCGAGCACGACCCGGGCGGCATGCTGCGCTTCACCGCCTCGGCCGGGGCCCAGGTGCGGGAGTCCGCGGCGCTGGCCGCCGAGGCCAACCTGTCCCTGCTGGAGGACGACGGCCGCCCCCGGGCGGTGGTCATCGCCGGCATCGGCACCGCCGGTCGTACGGGTGACGTGCTGGCCACCGTCGCCGGGCCGCGCTGCCCGGTGCCGGTCATCCCGCACCGCAGCTCGGGTGTGCCCGGCTGGGTCGGCGCGGCGGACGTGGTGATCGCGGTCAGCGCGTCGGGCCGTAGCCCCGAGGCGCTCGGCGCGGCCGAGGCCGCGCACCGTCGCGGCGCCCGGCTGGTCGCGGTCGGTGCCCCCGACTCGCAGCTGCAGTCCGTGGCCGAGCGGGCCCGCGCGCCGTTCATCCCGGTGCCCCGGCGGGCACCCGCCCGGGCCAGCCTCTGGGCGCTCACCGTGCCGGTTCTGCTCGCCGCCCGTACGCTCGGCCTCGTGAAGGTCAACGAGGCGGATCTGGCGGAGACCGCGGCCCGGCTGGACGCCGACGCCGACCGGTGCCGGCCCACCGCCGAGTCCTTCGTCAACCCGGCGAAGTCGCTGGCCCTCGGGCTGGCCGGCTCGATCCCGATCGTCTGGGGCTCGTCCCCGCTGGCCACCGTGGCCGCCCGCCGGTTCGGCGACACGCTGTCGGCGAACGCCCGCTACCCGGTGGTGACCGGCGCGCTCGGCGAGGCCGGCCGGGGCCGGGTCGGTCTGCTGGACGGCGCCTTCGGGGGCCTGGTGGAGTCGGCGCGGGACATCTTCGCCGACGACGACGAGGCCGAGGCCGACCCGACCCGGCTGCGGCTGGTGCTGCTGCGCGACGGCGGCCTGAACGCCGACGACGACACCGACGAGCCGCTCGCCGTCGAGGAGCGCCGCGCCGACGCGGTGCAGACCCTCGCCGAGCGGCGCGGGGTGCGCTGCGACGTGGTCACCGCCGAGGGTGGCTCCGCGCTGGAGCGGCTCGCCTCGCTGATCGCGGTGCCGGACTTCGCGTCGATCTACCTGGCCGTGGCGCACGGTCTGGACCCGATGGCCGTGCCGGCCATCACCGAGATGAAGGAGCTGTCGAACCAGTGAACGATCGCAAGGTTGCCGTCGGGCGCGCGGGGATGAAGCGGTGAGCGCCAACGGCGGTACGAAGGCGATCATCGCCGCGCTGCTGGCCAATGTCGGCATCGCCGTCACCAAGTTCGTGGCGTTCCTGCTGACCGGCTCGTCGTCGATGCTGGCCGAGTCGATCCACTCGGTGGCCGACTCGGGCAACCAGGGTCTGCTGCTGCTCGGTGGCAAGCGGGCCAAGCGTGAGGCCACCCCGGAACACCCCTTCGGGTACGGCCGGGAGCGCTACATCTACGCGTTCATCGTGTCGATCGTGCTGTTCAGCCTGGGTGGCCTGTTCGCGCTCTACGAGGCGTACCACAAGGCGGCCGACCCGCACCCGATCGAGAACTGGCAGTGGGTGCCGATCGCGGTGCTGGTGGCGGCGATCGGGATGGAGGGCTTCTCCTTCCGGACCGCGATCAAGGAGTCCAACCACACCCGCGGCAGCCAGTCCTGGGTGAAGTTCATCCGCCGGGCCAAGGCGCCCGAGCTGCCGGTGGTGCTGCTGGAGGACTTCGGCGCGCTGATCGGTCTGGTCTTCGCGCTCTTCGGCGTCGGCCTGACGCTGATCACCGGCAACGGCATCTGGGACGCCGCCGGCACCGCGATGATCGGCGTGCTGCTGGTGGTCATCGCGATCGTGCTGGCCATCGAGACCAAGAGCCTGCTGCTCGGCGAGGGCGCCGACCCGAAGGATCTCGCGGCCATCGAGCGGGCCATCACCGGCGGGTCCGAGGTCGACCGGATCATCCACATGAAGACGCTCTACCTCGGCCCCGAGGAGCTGATGGTGGCGGCGAAGATCGGCGTCTCGCCCTGCGAGAACGCGCAGGACGTGGCGCGCGGCATCAACGCCGTCGAGCTGCGCATCCGCAAGGCCGTGCCGATCGCCCGGGTGATCTACCTGGAGCCGGACATCTACAGCCTGGCCGCCGATCGGGCCGGCACCGGCGCCGCGGCGCCCACCGCCGTACCGGATCCCGAGTCCACGGCCGCCGGGTCGCCGGGCACGGCCACCGAGCCGGGGCCCGCGGTGGACGCGACGGCCGGTCCGGGGGAGTCGGCCGGGCGGACCGGGAGCTGACGTGGAGCCGCTGACCGGACCGATCCGCGACTACGCCTGGGGGTCGCGCACCGCGATCGCCCAGCTGCAGGGGCGCCCGGTGCCCAGCGCCGGCCCGGAGGCCGAGCTGTGGCTGGGCGCCCACCCGGGCGCCCCGGCCACCGTGGAGCGGGCCGGCGACCGGGTGAGCCTGCTCGACCTGCTGACCGCCGAGCCGGGGCACTGGCTCGGCGAGCGGGTGGTCGACCGGTTCGGCGTACGGCTGCCGTTCCTGCTGAAGGTGCTCGCCGCGGACGCACCGCTGAGCCTGCAGGCCCACCCCGATCCCGAGCAGGCCCGGGCCGGGTACGCGGCGGACGAGGCGCGCACCGACGGGCGGCGCAACTACGTCGACCCGTACCACAAGCCGGAGCTGCTGGTCGCGCTCTCGCCGATGGCGGCGCTGTGCGGGTTCCGCGACCCGGCGGTCTCGGCGGCGGCGCTCGCCGGTTTCGGCGTACCCGCGCTCAAGCCGGTGTTGGACGCGCTGGGCGCCGGGCCGGCGGGCCTGCGCGAGGCGGTCCGGCTGCTGTTGACCTGGCCCGCCGAGCGGCGGGCCGGGCTGGTGGCGGACGCGGTGGCGGCGTCGGCCGACGGCCCGGACGCGGAGCTGGTGCGGGAGTTGGCGCAGGCGTACCCGGGCGACACCGGAGTGCTGGTGGCGCTGCTGCTGCACCACGTGCGGCTGGCGCCGGGGGAGGCGATCTGGATGCCGGCCGGCAACCTGCACGCCTACCTGCGCGGCACCGGGGTGGAGATCATGGCGGCCAGCGACAACGTGCTGCGCGGCGGGTTGACCCCCAAGCAGGTGGACGTGGACGAGCTGCTGCGGGTGCTCCGCTTCGAGGTGCTGGACGAGCCCGTGGTGACCGCCGAGCCGGCGGCACCCGGGGTGGTCCGCTGGCCGGTGCCGATCGAGGATTTCGCCCTGCGCCGGGTGACGGTGGACGGTGCGACGCCGTCGGTGACATTGCCGCTGCCGGGGCCGCGGGTGGTGCTCTGCGCCACCGGCGAGGTGACGGTGGACGACGGCTCCGGCCCGGTGACCCTCACGCCGGGGCGGGCGGCGATCGGCGCGGCGGCGGCCGGGCCGCTGGTGGTCGCCGGCACCGGCGAGGCGTACGTGGCGACCGCGGGTCTGCGCTGAGCCGACCACGACGGCGCTGAACCCGCGACACAAGTCCGACTTTCCCGATTTGCTTGACGCGCTCCTCGCGGAATGTGACTCTATCCGTACGTAGCGTTGTCGCGACGAAGGTCCGGCGGCGCGCGCGGGGGAACCAAACCGGGGGGATGCACGGGGTGGCCGGCGTGGGCGGATTTCCGTCCCGCACCGACCGCCCCGTGCGCATGTCGTCGATGCCGATCCGCGTCGCAGCCGGTTCCGCGCGTAAGGTGAACCTCGGGCAGTACACCGTTCGACAGGAGCTTCCATGACCAGCACCCTCCCGGCGTCCTCCAGCGACGCGCGGCCGAGCACCCTCGCCGAGGGCGACTACAAGGTGGCGGATCTGTCGCTCGCCGAGTTCGGGCGCAAGGAGATCCAGCTCGCCGAGCACGAGATGCCCGGCCTGATGGCGATCCGTCGTGAGTTCGCCGACGCCCAGCCGCTGGCCGGCGCGCGGATCACCGGCTCGCTGCACATGACCATCCAGACCGCCGTCCTGATCGAGACCCTGGTCGCGCTCGGCGCGCAGGTCCGCTGGGCGTCCTGCAACATCTTCTCCACCCAGGACCACGCGGCCGCGGCGATCGTCGTCGGCCCGACCGGCACCCCCGACTCGCCCGCCGGCGTCCCGGTCTACGCCTGGAAGGGCGAGTCGCTCGAGGAGTACTGGTGGTGCACCGAGCAGGTGCTCGCCTGGCCCGACGGGCAGGGTCCGAACATGATCCTCGACGACGGCGGCGACGCCACCCTGCTGGTCCACAAGGGTGTCGAGTTCGAGAAGGCCGGGGTCGTCCCGCCGGTCGAGTCCGCCGACTCCGAGGAGTACGCGGTCATCCTCCAGGTGCTGCAGCGCAGCCTGGCCGAGGACGGCCAGCGCTGGACCCGGATCGCCGCCGGCATCAAGGGCGTCACCGAGGAGACCACCACCGGTGTGCACCGGCTCTACGAGATGCACCGCGCCGGCACCCTGCTCTTCCCGGCCATCAACGTCAACGACTCGGTGACCAAGAGCAAGTTCGACAACAAGTACGGCTGCCGGCACTCGCTGATCGACGGCATCAACCGCGCCACCGACGTGCTGATCGGCGGCAAGATGGCCGTCGTGCTCGGCTACGGCGACGTGGGCAAGGGCTGCGCCGAGTCGCTGCGCGGCCAGGGCGCCCGGGTCGTGGTGACCGAGGTCGACCCGATCTGCGCGTTGCAGGCGGCGATGGACGGCTACCAGGTCGCCACCCTGGACGACGTGGTCGAGCAGGCGGACATCTTCATCACCGCCACCGGCTGCTTCGACGTCATCACCAACGAGCACATGGCCCGGATGAAGCACCAGGCCATCGTGGGCAACATCGGCCACTTCGACAACGAGATCGACATGGCCGGCCTGGCCAAGCGCTCGGACGTCGAGCGGCTCAACATCAAGCCGCAGGTCGACCTCTGGAAGTTCGCCGACGGGCACGCGATCATCGTGCTGTCGGAGGGTCGCCTGCTGAACCTGGGCAACGCCACCGGCCACCCGAGCTTCGTGATGTCGAACTCGTTCGCCAACCAGACGATTGCCCAGATCGAGCTGTTCACCAAGACGCAGGAGTACCCGATCGGCGTCTACGTGCTGCCGAAGCACCTGGACGAGAAGGTCGCCCGGCTGCACCTGGCCGCGCTCGGCGCCAAGCTGAGCACGCTGACCAAGGAGCAGGCCGCGTACCTGGGGGTCTCCCCGGAGGGCCCGTTCAAGCCGGAGCACTACCGCTACTGAGTTCTGATCGTTCGAGGACCGGGTCGGCCGCCGCGCGGCCGGCCCGGTCCTTTTCGCGTACGCCTCGCGGCCCGTCCGGCCAGGTGTGTGCCGGCGGACGGGGTGGCCTCGTCGGACGCTACGAACTTGATGACGCCGACGAATCGGTCTGTCGCGCCGGGCCGCCACGCGCTCGCTTCCGCCTTCGCTGAGCTTGCCCACAGCGGGAGCTGAAGGTGCATGGCGATTCGCTGACGTCATCAAGTTCGTAGCGTCCGCACAGCACGGCACCGCTGCGGGGTGGCGGTGGTGGTGGGTCCGGGCGGGGGCCCCTCGGCGCAATCCCGGGGTCGGGGTGGGTGGGGGTCAGCGGGAGCGGGGGCGGGCGGGGCGGATCCAGGTCCAGACGCACCAGGCCAGCCAGGCCAGCGAGACCGCGACCGCCAGCGGGCGCAGCCGCAGCGCGCTCAGCACGATCACCAGCAGGAGTACGGCCAGCCAGGGCCCGAGGCCCCTCACCGGCGTCGGCCGGTCGGCGCGGGTACGCCCGTACCAGGATCGGAGGGCCCTGGTGGCATGGCGGCCGGCGGGCGGACAGTGGGCGCGTCGCGCGGGTCGGCCACGGGGCATCCCTCCTCGCAGGTTCGCGGCGATCCTCGCACGGCGGCGGCCGCCCGTGCCGGGGTGCGGGGTGTCGGGGGTGACCTCGCTCGCCCCGCGACCGGATCGGCGCGCGGAGCGGGAGTGAATTCCCCGGAGCGACTTGACGGCACCCCCGCGGCGGTAGGAAGGTATGGCTGCCCTAAGTTAGTAGAGGCAAGCCTCACCGAGACACGGAGATCCGATGTTCGCCACGTACCTGATCGGCCTGCGGGAGGGCCTGGAAGCGACCCTGGTGGTCAGCATCCTGGTCGCGTTCCTGGTGAAGTCGCAGCGGCGCGACCGGTTGCCCCAGGTCTGGGCCGGTGTCGGCCTGGCCGTGGCGCTCTCGGTGCTGTTCGGCTGGCTGATCGAGTACACCTCGACCTCGCTGCTGGCCCGCTCCGAGGACCGCGAGCTGTTCGAGGCGGTGACGTCGGTCGCCGCCGTGGTCTTCGTGACCTGGATGATCTTCTGGATGCGGCGGGCCGCCCGGACGATCGCCGGGGAGCTGCGCGGCAAGCTGACCGACGCGCTCGCCGTCGGCTCGATCGCGGTGGCCGGCATGTCCTTCCTCGCGGTGATCCGGGAGGGCCTGGAGACCGCGCTGATCTTCTACTCGGCGGCACAGAGCGCGGCCGGCGGCGCCGGGCAGGGCCCGCTGCTCGCGCTGATCGGTGGCATCGCCACCTCCGTGGCGATCGGCTTCCTGCTCTACCGCAGCGCACTGCGGATCAACCTGTCCAGGTTCTTCACCTGGACCGGCGCCCTGCTGATCCTGGTCGCCGCCGGCATCCTCAAGTACGGGGTGCACGACTTCCAGGAGGCCGGCGTGCTGCCCGGCCTGAACGACCGGGCCTTCGACATCACCTCGACGCTCGACCCGAGCACCTGGTACGCCAGCCTGCTCGCCGGGATGTTCAACATCACCCCGGCGCCCACCGTGCTGGAGATGATCGCCTGGGTCGCGTACGCGGTGCCGGTGATGCTGCTCTTCCTGCGCAAGCCGGCGACCCCCGCGAAGCCGGCGCAGCCGACCGCCCCCGTGCCGACCGCCCCCGCGCCGACCGCCCCCGCGCCGACCGCCGCCGAGCCGGCCCCGACCGTCGCGCCGGGCGCCGAGCGGGGGCCGGACGAGCCCGCCGCCCCGGCCTCCGCCCCGCAGCGCGCCTGACTCACCCGTACTCCGAGGAGACAAGCAACGATGCGTACCGCCCGCTTCCTGGTGCCCGCCGCCGCCGGCGTGCTGGTGATCACCGGCGTCACCGCCTGCGGCTCCGCCGACGGCAAGGAGGCCGCGAAGGCCGGGAACGCCGTGACGGTCAAGGCGACCGACACCGCCTGCGAGGTCGACCGCACCGACCTGCCCGCCGGTCAGGTCATCTTCACGGTGACCAACTCCGGCGGCAAGGTCAACGAGTTCTACGTCTACGGGGCCGGCGACCGGGTGATGGGCGAGGTGGAGAACATCGCCCCCGGGCTGAGCCGGGAGCTGCGCGTCGAGCTGCCCGCCGGGACGTACGAGACGGCCTGCAAGCCCGGGATGGACGGCCGCGGCATCCGCGGGGCGTTGAAGGTCAGCGGCGGCGGCGCGACCGCCGCCCCGGACGCCGCGCTGGCCGGTGCCACCGCCGAGTACCAGCGGTACGTCACCAGCCAGACCGCCGAGCTGCTGACGAAGACCGAGCAGTTCGTGGCCGCGGTCAAGGCCGGCGACGTGGCGAAGGCCAAGGCGCTCTACCCGGTCGCCCGCACCCCCTGGGAGCGGATCGAGCCGGTGGCGGAGAGCTTCGGTGACCTGGACCCGAAGATCGACGGCCGCGAGGAGGTCGTCGAGGAGGGCATGGAGTTCACCGGCTTCCACCGGATCGAGAAGGACCTCTGGACCACCGGCGACATCAGCAAGGACGGTCCGGTGGCCGACCAGCTGCTCACCGACGTCAAGGCCATCGTGGCCAAGGCGAACGCCGAGAAGCTCACCCCACTGCAGCTGGCCAACGGCGCCAAGGCGTTGCTCGACGAGGTTGCCAGCGGCAAGATCACCGGTGAGGAGGAGCGGTACTCGCACACCGACCTCTGGGACTTCGACGCCAACCTGGCCGGCTCGAAGGCCGCGATGGACGCGCTCCGCCCGGCGCTGGAGCAGCGCTCGCCCGAGCTGGTCAAGCAGCTCGACGTCGAGTTCACGAACGTCGAGGCCGCCCTGAGCAAGCACCGGGCCGGTGCCGGCTGGAAGCTGCACACCCAGCTGAGCAAGGCCGAGCTCAAGGAGCTGTCGGACAGCATCAACGCCCTCGCCGAGCCGATCAGCAGGGTCGCCGCGGCCGTCGCCCGCTGACCACCGGTCCGTCAGGAGAGTCGATGAGCGAGCAGCAGCGCACGCCCGACGCCGCCGGGCCGGCCGACCGGCGCGGCACGGCGATGTCCCGCCGCCGGGCCATCACCCTGGCCGGCGCCGGTGTGGCCGGCGTGGCCGGGGTCGCCGCCGGCGCGACGGCCCTGGTCCGGAGCGTCGACCACGCCTCGTCGAACCAGCCGGCCGCCGACGCGGTGCCGTTCCACGGCGAGCACCAGGCGGGCATCACCACGCCCGCCCAGGACCGGCTGCACTTCGTCGCGTTCGACGTGATCACCAAGGACCGGGCCCGGCTGGTCGCCATGCTCCAGGAGTGGACGGCCGCCGCCGCCCGGATGACCGCCGGCCGGGACGCCGGGGTGATCGGCGCCGTCGGTGGCGTGCCGGAGGCCCCGCCGGACGACACCGGTGAGGCGCTCGGGCTGCCCCCGTCCCAGCTCACCCTCACCGTCGGCTTCGGCCCGACGCTGTTCCGGGACGCCCAGGGACGCGACCGCTTCGGCATCGCCGCCCGGCGTCCCGCCGCCCTGGCCGACCTGCCGCACTTCGCCGGGGACGCGCTGCGCCCCGAGCTGTCCGGCGGCGACCTCTGCGTGCAGGCCTGCGCCAACGACCCGCAGGTGGCCGTGCACGCGATCCGCAACCTGGCCCGGATCGGGATGGGCGTGGTCAGCGTCCGCTGGTCCCAGCTGGGTTTCGGGCGTACCTCGTCGACCTCGCGGGACCAGGCCACCCCGCGCAACCTGTTCGGCTTCAAGGACGGCACCGCCAACCTCAAGGCCGAGGACACCGGGCTGCTGCGCGAGCAGCTCTGGGCCCAGCCGGGCGACGGGCCGGACTGGATGACCGGCGGGTCGTACCTGGTCACCCGCAAGATCCGGATGCAGATCGAGACCTGGGACCGCAGCTCGCTGGCCGAGCAGGAGCAGATCGTCGGGCGGACCAAGGGCAGCGGCGCGCCGCTCGGCCGCCGGGACGAGTTCGACGAGCCGGACTTCGCCGCGAAGGCCGACGACGGGCAGCCGACGATCCCGGTCGACTCGCACGTCCGGCTCGCCCACCCGAGCACCAACAACGACGCCCGACTGCTGCGCCGCGGCTACAACTTCGTGGACGGCTCGGACGGGCTGGGCCGGCTCGACGCCGGGCTGTTCTTCATGGCGTACCAGCGGGACCCGCGCAAGCAGTTCGTGCCGATCCAGACCCGGCTGGCCCGGCACGACGCGATGAACGAGTACCTGCGGCACGTCTCCAGCGCGGTCTTCGCCTGCCCGCCCGGCGTCCGCGACGGCGCCGACCACTGGGGGCGCGCCCTCTTCGGCTGACCCGGAGCCCGCGCACGGTGGCGGGTGGCGCCGCGTTCGGGGGATCATGGCGGTACGTCCGGTACCGTGCCGGGTGAAACTCCGCTCCCACCGAATTGAACGGGGATGGAAACATAAACCCCATGAGAGCCCGGGTACTGGTGGTCGACGACGACCCCGCGCTCGCCGAGATGCTCGGCATCGTCCTGCGCAGCGAGGGCTTCCTGCCCTCGTTCGTCGCCGACGGGGAACGGGCACTGGCCGCGTTCCGGGACAACCGGCCCGACATCGTACTGCTCGACCTGATGCTGCCCGGAATGAGCGGGATCGACGTGGCGCGGGCGATCCGCACCGAGTCGGGCGTGCCGATCGTGATGCTGACCGCCAAGAGCGACACGGTCGACGTGGTGCTCGGGCTGGAGTCCGGCGCCGACGACTACGTGGTCAAGCCGTTCAAGCCCAAGGAGCTGGTGGCCCGGATGCGGGCCCGGCTGCGCCGTGGCGAGGACGTCGCACCGGAGATGCTGACCATCGGGCCGCCCGGCAACCAGATCACCATCGACGTGCCGGCGCACACGGTGAGCCGGGACGGCGAGGAGGTGAAGCTGACGCCGCTGGAGTTCGACCTGCTGGTGGCGCTGGCCCGCAAGCCGCGTCAGGTGTTCACCCGCGAGGTGCTGCTGGAGCAGGTCTGGGGCTACCGGCACGCGGCCGACACCCGGCTGGTGAACGTGCACGTGCAGCGGCTGCGGGCCAAGATCGAGCCGGATCCGGAGCGACCGGAAATCATCCTGACCGTGCGGGGCGTGGGCTACAAGGCGGGCACCGGATAACCTGGGTCGCACCGTGACCAGCACTCCGACCCGCCCCGACACCCCCGCCGGCTGGCGTCCCGCCGCAGCGGCGCTGTGGCGTGCGCTGGTCGGCCGGGTGCTGCGGCTCACCGGGGGGCTGCACCAGACCTGGCGGCGGTCCCTGCAGGTGCGCGTGGTCACCATCACGCTGGTGGCCTCCAGCCTGCTGGTCGGCGGCTTCGCGTACGTGATCGCCGACAAGATCACCAATATCCTGCTGGAGAACGCCCAGACCGACGTGCGGCTGCGGCTGCGCAGCGGCAGCGAGTACTCGTCGAAGCAGCTCACCCTCTACAGCCAGCCGCAGGACGCCCAGGTGCAGGACACCATCGAGGGCACGGTCAACTACCTGGCCGGCGGCGATCCGCAGCAGACCAGCGGGGTGGTGGTGGCGATCACCGCCGACCGGCACGCCGACGTGATCAAGACCCGGACGTCCCCGGCGCTGGACATCGGGCCGCTGATCAGCCGCGAGCTGCGCGCCTCGGTCGCCAACGGCAAGATCGCCCACCAGATCCAGACCGGCCGGCTCACCGGCGACCGCCGCACCAAGTACCTGGTGTACGGCTCACCGGTGCCGACCCGGTTCGGCCAGGTGGAGCTCTACTACCTCGTACCGCTGGACCGGCAGGACGGCGTCGCCGGGGACGCCCGGTCCACCGTGCTGGCCACCGGCGTCGCGCTGGTGCTGCTGCTCGGCCTGCTCGCCGCGCTGGTCACCCGGCTGGTGGTCACCCCGGTCCGGGTGGCCGCCCGGACGGCGCAGCGGCTCTCCGCCGGGCTGCTCGACCAGCGGATGGTGGTCAACGGCGAGGACGACCTGGCCCTGCTGGCCGCCTCGTTCAACCAGATGGCCACCAACCTGCAGCGGCAGATCCTCCGGCTGGAGGAGATGTCCCGGCTGCAGCGGCGGTTCACCTCCGACGTGTCGCATGAGCTGCGGACGCCGCTGACCACCGTCCGGATGGCCGCCGACCTGATCTTCGCCGAGCGGGACGAGTTCGACCCGGCGGTGGCGCGCAGCGCCGAGCTGCTCCAGGCCGAGCTGGACCGCTTCGAGGAGCTGCTCACCGACCTGCTGGAGATCAGCCGGTTCGACGCCGGGTTCGCGATGCTCGACTCGGAGCCGACCGACCTGGTGCCGGTGGTGCACCGGGTCGCCGAGCGACTGGCCGGGCTGGCCGAGCGGGTCGGGGTGGCCGTCGAGCTGGACGTGCCGGACAACCCGGTGATCGCCGAGGTCGACCCGCGCCGGGTCGAGCGGGTGCTGCGTAACCTGGTCGGCAACGCGGTCGAGCACGGCGAGGCGAAGCCTGTGCTGATCACCCTGGGGGTGGACCAGAACGCCGTCGCGATCACCGTCCGCGACCACGGGGTGGGGCTGAAGCCGGGCGAGGAGAAGCTGGTCTTCAACCGGTTCTGGCGAGCCGACCCGTCCCGCGCCCGGCAGACCGGCGGGACCGGGCTGGGCCTGTCGATCAGCCTGGAGGACGCGCGGCTGCACGGTGGGTGGCTGGAGGCGTGGGGCGCGCCCGGTCAGGGCGCCCAGTTCCGGCTCACCCTGCCGGCCCGGGCCGGTGACCGGCTCACCACCTCGCCGCTGCGGCTGGTGCCGGCCGACGCCACGCTGCCGTTCGGTGGGCCCCGGACCGGCGAGATGCTGGCCATCGGGCCGGGCGGTGGGGGAGCGCTGGCGATCGGGCCGGGCCCCGCGACGGCCGGCGACCGGGCGGAGGCACGACCGTGAGGCTGAGGGACGGCGGGAGCCGGCGCGGCGGGAGCCGGCCGAGGCTGGTGGCCGCCGCCGGCGCCGTGCTGCTCGCCCTCGGCGCGGCCGGCTGCGGCATCCCGTCCCGCACCGACGTGCGGGTGGACGGCGAGGGCCCGGCCGTGCAGGCCGGCTCGTCCAGCTTCCGCCGGGACGAGCCGCCCACCCGGTCGGTCACCAACGACCGGCCCACCTTCGTGGACAACTTCCTGGCCGCCGCGGCGGGCGAGCCGGAGGGGGCGTACCAGCGGGTGGGGTTGTTCATCGCGCCGGAGAACCGGGCCCGGCTGCAGGTCCGGCCGGGCAACGAGGTCTCGATCAACGTGGTCCGGGTGACCGAGCGGCCGGTGATCACCGAGAACGCCAACGGCGAGTTCGACGTCCGGCTGCCCGTGCAGCAGGTCGGCCAGCTGCGGGCGAACGGGGTGCTCGGCCCCGCGGTGGCCACCGAGGCGGAGTACACGTTCTCGCTGCGCACCGCTCGGGAGGAGGGTGGCGAGGGCACCGGCCTGTACGTCACCAACCCGCCGAACGTGCTGCTGCTGAGCACCGACGCGCTGCGCAGCTACTACCAGGCGCACACGATCTACTTCTGGAACTCCGACCAGACCCGGCTGGTCGCCGACCAGCGCTACCAGCCGCTGGCCGTGCCGCGGGAGCGGCTGGTCAGCGAGGTGGTCAAGTGGCTGATCGGCGGCCCGTCGGAGTGGCTCGGCCCCGGGGTGAGCCGGCTGCCGGACCGGACCGCCCTGATCAACAACGCGGTGGAGACCGACGACCGGTGGGAGGTCGCCGTCGACCTGCCCGGTGACGACCGGGGGAAGCTGGAGAAGCTGGCCACCCAGCTGGCCTGGTCGCTGCCGGACCTGGACGGGCAGCTCCAGCTGACCACCCGCAACCAGTCCCGGGTACGCATCGACGACCTGGAGCGGCACCGCCAGGCGCACCCGCCCTACCAGCTCCCGCAGAGCCTGGAACGGTTCACCGTCTACGACGGCGCGGTCCACCCGCTGGTCATTCCCGGCGAGCCGAGTGGTCCGGTGCCGCTGGCGCCGGCCGACAACCACGCCGTCGTGTCGGCCGCGTTCCGGCAGACCGAGGAGCGGATGCTCGCCGCCCTGGTGACCGACGTGCCCGGGGGGCGGCAGCGGCTGGCCGTCGGCACCGGCTCCAATCCGGTGCCGCCGGTCCAGCTCGCCCCGCAGACCTTCCGCACGATCGGGCGCCCGCTCTGGCTGCGCGACACGGCGGCGGAGGAGCCGTACGGGCTGGTGGTTGCCGACGGTCAGCTCTACCGGTTCGACGGGTCGGCCCGGATGATCCGGGTGCCGGTCGGGGTCACCGGCGCGGTGAGCGCGGCGGCCACCTCGCTGGACGGGCACCGGATCGCCCTCATCGTCGGCGGCGCGCTCTGGGTGGCGGCGTTGAACCTGGACGGCGGCGTGGTCTCGCTGGGCCCTCCCCGGGCCGTGCCGACGACCCTGACCGAGCTGTCGGCGGTGGACTGGGCCGCGGAGAACGACCTGGTCCTGGCCGGCACGTCCGGCCGCTCCTCGGTGTACGAGGTGAGCGTCGACGGGACGGTGCAGACCGAGCTGGTCGGCGAGGTCGGCGCCCGGGTCACCCACCTGGCCGCGTACCCCACCAACCCGGTCAATCCCCGGCCCGGCCTGCAGTTCATGTACGAGGCGAACGGGGTGTCCTACCGGTTCCCGTCGACCGAGAAGATCCGCGTCGACCAGGTGCAGGATGTGCCGTCCACGCCGACGGGCGGCCGGCCGGGCAGCGCCACCGCGCCCTTCTTCCTGTACTGAGCGCGGCATGGCGGGCGGCGGGGGCGAGCTCTGGGCCGACCTGACCGATCTGGTGCTACCCGTCGGCTGTGCGGGCTGCCGGGAGCGCGGGCCGACCCGGCGCGGTTTCTGCCCGGCCTGCGCCGCCGCACTGGGTGCGCTGCGACCCGGCCCGGTACGCCCCACCCCCGCCCCGCCCGGCCTGCCGCCCTGCCACGCGCTCGGCCCGTACGCCGGCCCGCTGCGGGAGGCGCTGCTGACGTACAAGGAGCGGGGCCGGCACGGGCTGGCCCGGCCGCTGGGCGCGTTGCTGGCCGAGGTGGTGGCCGTCGGGGTGGGGCCGGCCCGGCCGGTGCTGCTGGTCCCGGTGCCGGACACCGCGGCGGCCGCCCGGGCCCGCTACGGCGACCACCTGACCCGGCTGGCCCGGGCCGCCGCGGCCCGGCTGCGCGCGGCCGGTTGGGACGTCCGGCTGGCCCGGCCGCTGCGGGCGCTGCCCCGGCCCGACTCGGTGACGCTGGACAGCGCCGGACGGGTCGCCGCCGCCCGGGACGCCTTCCGGCTCCGGCCCGGCGCGGGCGCCGGCCCGGACGACCGGGCGGTGGTGGTGCTGGACGACATCCTCACCACCGGTGCGACGTTGGCGGCGGTGAGCCGGACTTTGCACCTCGTGGGAATGACGCCAAAGTGCGCGGCGGTGCTCGGTGCAACGCAAAAGCGGCGGCATCGGTGACGCTTCGTGTTTCCCTTTCACCCCATGGTGTAAGCAGCTGTGAAGAGTCTGGGAGTTGTGGGCAACTGGGGGTGACTGGCGACCGAACAGGAGTTAGCGTTTTCGTGTCGAGGGTAGGAGGTTCGTCACCCCACCTCTCGACCGTGAAAGGAGGCGTAGCCGTACTCGACCGGTCGACGCCGCGCGGAAACTCCCCGGGTCGGTCGACCGAATTCCAGAAATCAGACGGCCATCCGAAAAAGGGAGGTCACGTGGACATCGTGGTCAAGGGCCGAAACGTCGAAGTGCCGGACCATTACCGGGTGCACGTAGCTGAAAAACTCGCAAAGATCGAGCGCTACGACCACAAACTCATCCGCGTCGACGTGGAGTTGTTCCACGAGCGCAATCCCCGCCAGTCCGACACCTGCCAGCGCGTGGAGATCACCGTGGTCTCCCGTGGGCCGGTCATCCGGGCCGAGGCCTGCACGAGCGACTTCTACAGCGCTCTCGACGCCGCCATCGCCAAGCTGGACACCCGACTGCGCCGCGCGGCCGATCGCCGTCGCGTGCACCGGGGCCGGCACGCGCCGCTCTCCGTCGCCGCCGCCACCGCCGACCTGCCGGTGGCCGACCTCGACGGAGCGGTCGTCCGCTCCGCCGGCACCGCCACCGCGGTCGCCGAGCGTGACGAGGACCCCGCCGACCAGTACGACGATCAGCCCTGGCACATCGCCCGGGCCAAGGTGCACCCCGCCGAGCCGATGACCGTGGACGATGCCCTGTTCCAGATGGAACTGGTCGGGCACGACTTCTACCTTTTCCACGACAAGGAGTCGGGCCGGCCGAGCGTGGTCTACCGCCGGCACGCCTACGACTACGGCATCATCGCGCTCGACGTCTGACGCCCCTGACCACCCCTTGAAGACCGGCCGCGGGCCGGGGCGGCGCACCCGTCCCGGCTCCCGCGGCCGGCCCTGACCCCCGCCCGGCCGCCGGCCCTGACCCTGGCCGGTCGCCGGCGCCGGCCCTGACCGCGGCCCGGCCGGCGCGAGCGCCGGCGCTCAGCGCAGCGCGTCCGGGAGCAGCCCGAAGACCAGGTCGTCGAGCCGGGTGCCGGCCAGCCCGGGCAGCCGCCCGCGCAGCAGGCCCTCCCGGGCGAAGCCGACCTTCTCCAGCACCCGGTGCGAGGCGACGTTGTCCGGCACGGTTCCGGCGGTCAGCCGGGCCATCCCGACCGGCCCGAACGCCCAGCCGCAGAGCAGCCGCAGCGCTCGGGTGGCGTACCCGCGACCGCGCCACTCGGGCAGCATCGCGTACCCCGCCGAGCCCTCGCCGGCGCCCGCGTCCGAGTACGACAGGCCGCAGCTGCCGACCGGCTCCCCGCTGGCCGCGTCCAGGATCAGCATCGAGGCGAGGGCGCCGGTCAGCCATCTGCTCGTGGCGGTCCGGCAGCGCCACTCGATCGCCTCCCGGGTCGGCGGCACCGGCGGGGCCTGGTTCGCCACCACCTCCGGCCGGGTGTGCAGCCGGTACATCAGGTCCGCGTCGTCCGGCCCGGTCGGGCGCAGGGTCACCACGCCGTCGGTGAGCCGGCCGTCGGGCAGGTCGGGCAGCGCGCGGGGGGCGGGACCGTCCGGGTCCTCGGCGAGGCGTACCCAGGCCAGCAGGTCCGGCCGGCCGCCGCCGCGGTCCGGGTTGGCCGCCCGGCGGGTGCCCTCGTATCGGAAGCCGGCGGCGAGCGCGACCCGTTGGCTGGCGGCGTTCTGCAGGTCGGTGAGCAGCTCCAGCCGGGCCACGCCGGCGGCGAAGGCGTGCCCGGCGAGCGCCCGGGTGGCGGCGGTGGCGACTCCGCGGCCGCGCGCCCAGGGCGCCACCCAGTAGCCGATCTCGGCCTGCCCGCGGTCCGGCATCACCCGGCTCACCCCGGCCCCGCCGAGCAGCCGGTCGGAGGCCGGGTCGGCGAGCGCGTACGCGGACCCACCGGCGGCCCAGGCCGCCGGCGCGCCCTCGGTGATCCACCACCGCGCGCTCTGCTCGGTGTACGGGTCGGGCATGTCGGGGATGAACCGCCGGGTGAGCGGGTCCGCGCAGGCGGCGGCGGTGTCCGCCACGTCGTCGAGCCGGAACGCCCGCAGCCGCACCAGGTCGGTCTCGATCGCCTCCGGCGTCATGACCGCCCCGATCCGAGCGACGCTGCGGCGGGCAGGGCGTCGTCGGCGAGCAGCGCGCCCACCCAGACGTCCACCTGCTCGCCGCGGTGCGACAGGCCGCCCCGGGCGGTGCCCTCGACGCGGAAGCCGGCCTTCTCGGCGGCCCGCCGGGAGGCGGTGTTGCCGACGTTGGCCCACCACTCGATCCGGGTCAGGCCGAGGGTGACGAAGCCCCAGGTGGTCAGCGCGCCGAGCGCGGCCGGCATCCAGCCCCGCCCCCGGGCGTGCGGCGCGGTCATGAAGCCGACGTCGGCCAGCAGCGGCTTGCCCGGCGTCAGCCGCAGGTCGACGGTGCCGGCGTACGCGTCGTCGGGGCCGGCGATCACGAAGGTGGCCGCGCTGCCCCGGCCCCAGCTCAGCTCCGCGTAGCCGAGGTACCCCTCGGCGTCGCCGCGCCGGTACGGGTGCGGCACGCTGGTCCAGCGCGCGGTGTCCTGGTCCTGGCAGGCGGTCACGATCCCGTCCAGGTCGCGCTCCTCCATCGGGCGCAGGCGCAGCTCGGTGCCGCCCGCGGCGGCGAAGAGCACGGGTTGCGGGCGGCCGAGCACGGCCGCCCGCCGGGCGTCCAGGGTCTTCGGGCCGGCCGGGCCGGGCTCGCCGGCGGCGGGCACCTCGCCGGGCAGTAGCGAGCCGACCCAGGCCTCGGCGCGACCGCCCGGGGTGGGCCGGGCCAGCCGCAGCTCGCCGGAGATCCGGAACCCGGCACGCAGTGCCACCAACCGGGAGGCGTGGTTGCCCACCTCGGCCTGCCAGACCAGCCGGCGTAGCCGCAGCGCGTCGAAGGCCCAGCGGGCCACCGCGCGGGAGGCCCGCACGGCCACCCCGCGACCGCGCGCCCACGGCGCCGTCCAGTAGCCGAGCTCGCCGGAGGTGAGGTCCCGGTCGATCGAGACCAGGCCGCAGGAGCCGAGCAGCTCACCGCTGGCCGCGTCGCAGACCGCGAAGGGCGCGCCGCTGCCGTCGGCCCAGGCCCGGTCGCTCCTCCCGGTCACGAACCCGTGGGCGTGTTCGGGCAGGTACGGGCGCGGTACGGTGGTCCAGCGCTGAATGTCCGGGTCCTGGCAGGCCCGGTGCACGTCGTCCGCGTCCGCGGCTCGCCAGGGACGCAGCAGCAGCCCGTCCTCGGTGATCTCCACTGGATCCATCGGAGCATGGTGCCGGATCGTTCGCGCTGGGCGTAACCGGAATTCCGCCGGGGGTGGCGCGGCCCGCGTGTTATGTCGTTTTCGCCGGGCCGGTCCGCCGCCACCAGTGACCATCGCCGCAAGGGAGCGCCTACGATGGTTCGAGACTGTCTAGGGGAGCGTTGATCCGTGTCGATTCTGGAAAAGGTCCTCCGCGCCGGCGAGGGCCGCATGGTGCGCCGGCTCAAGGCGATCGCCGCCGCCGTCAACTCGATCGAGGACGACTACGTCAACCTCACCGACGAGGAGCTGCGCGGCCTGACCGAGCAGTACCGTGAGCGGCTGGCCGACGGCGAGACCCTCGACGACCTGCTGCCCGAGGCGTTCGCCACGGTGCGCGAGGCGGCCGCCCGGGTGCTCGGCCAGCGGCCGTACGACGTCCAGGTGATGGGCGGCGCGGCGCTGCACTTCGGCAACATCGCCGAGATGAAGACCGGTGAGGGTAAGACCCTGACCTCGGTCATGGCGGTCTACCTCAACGCCCTGTCCGGCAAGGGCGTGCACGTGGTCACGGTCAACGACTACCTGGCCCAGCGCGACGCCGCCTGGATGGGCCGGGTGCACGAGTTCCTCGGCCTCACCGTCGGTGTGGTGCTGCCCAACCGGCCGGCCGCCGACCACCGCGCCGCGTACGAGTGCGACATCACCTACGGCACGAACAACGAGTTCGGCTTCGACTACCTGCGCGACAACATGGCCTGGTCGCGGGACGAGCTGGTCCAGCGCGGCCACAACTTCGCGGTGGTCGACGAGGTCGACTCGATCCTGATCGACGAGGCGCGGACCCCGCTGATCATCTCGGGCCCGGCCGAGCACTCCGCCCGGTGGTACCAGGAGTTCGCCGGCGTGGTCGGCCGGATGCAGCCGGGCACCGACGGCGAGGGCGACTACGAGGTCGACTACGCCAAGCGCACCATCGCGGTGACCGAGCGCGGCGTGGCCAAGGTCGAGGACCGGCTGGGCATCGACAACCTGTACGAGTCGGTGAACACCCCGCTGGTCGGCTACCTCAACAACGCGATCAAGGCCAAGGAGCTCTACAAGCGCGACAAGGACTACATCGTCAGCGACGGTGAGGTCCTGATCGTCGACGAGTTCACCGGGCGCATCCTGCACGGCCGCCGCTACAACGAGGGCATGCACCAGGCGATCGAGGCCAAGGAGGGGGTGGAGATCAAGCAGGAGAACCAGACCCTGGCCACCATCACCCTGCAGAACTACTTCCGCCTCTACGAGAAGCTCTCCGGCATGACCGGTACCGCCCAGACCGAGGCGGGCGAGTTCAACAAGGTCTACAAGGTCGGCGTCGTTACCATCCCGACGCACCGGCCGATGGTCCGCCTCGACCGGGCCGACGTCATCTACAAGACCGAGAAGGCCAAGTTCAACGCGGTCATCGAGGACATCGCCGAGCGGCACCACGCGGGCCAGCCGGTGCTGGTCGGCACCGTCTCGGTGGAGAATTCCGAGATCCTCTCCACGCTGCTGCGCCGCCGCGGCATCCCGCACTCGGTGTTGAACGCGAAGTTCCACGCCAAGGAGGCCGAGATCGTCGCCCAGGCCGGGCGCAAGGGCGCGGTCACCGTCGCCACCAACATGGCCGGCCGTGGCACGGACATCCTGCTCGGCGGCAACGCCGAGTTCCTCGCCGCCAACGAGCTGCGCCAGCGCGGCCTCGACCCGGTGGAGAACGACGAGGAGTACGCCAAGGCCATGGAGGAGGTCCTGCCCACCTGGAAGCAGGCCTGCGACGTGGAGGCCGAGGAGGTCGCCGCCGCCGGTGGCCTCTACGTGCTCGGCACCGAGCGGCACGAGTCCCGCCGGATCGACAACCAGCTGCGCGGTCGCGCCGGCCGGCAGGGCGACCCGGGCGAGTCCCGCTTCTACCTCTCCCTCCAGGACGAGCTGATGAAGCGCTTCCGGGCCGGCGCGGTCGAGGCGGTGATGGACCGCTTCAACATCCCGGAGGACGTGCCGATCGAGTCGAAGATGGTCACCCGGCAGATCAAGAGCGCGCAGGCGCAGATCGAGGGCCAGAACGCCGAGATCCGCAAGAACGTCCTCAAGTACGACGAGGTGCTGAACAAGCAGCGCCAGGTGATCTACGCCGAGCGCCTCCGGGTGCTCAACGGCGAGGACCTGTCCGACCAGGTCCGCAACATGATCGACGACACCATCGGCGCGTACGTGGTGGGGGCCACCAGCGACGGCTACGCCGAGGACTGGGATCTCGAGCAGCTCTGGGCCAGCCTGAAGCAGCTCTACCCGGTGGGCGTCACCATCGAGGAGCTCGAGGACGAGGTCGGCTCCCGGGCCGGCCTGGACCAGGACTTCCTGCTCTCCCGCCTCAAGGAGGACGCGCACACCGCGTACGACCGGCGCGAGGAGGAGCTCGGCGAGGAGGGCGTCCGCCAGCTCGAGCGGATGGTGCTGCTGCAGGTCATCGACCGCAAGTGGCGCGAGCACCTCTACGAGATGGACTACCTCCAGGAGGGCATCAGCCTGCGGGCGTACGCCCAGCGCGACCCGGTCATCGAGTACCAGCGCGAGGGCTTCGACATGTTCGCCACCATGATGGACGGCATCAAGGAGGAGACGGTCGGCTTCCTCTACAACCTGGAGGTCCAGGTCCAGGAGCCGGAGCCGGAGGCCGAAGAGGTCAAGCTGCTGGAGAAGCCGGTCGAGATCCGGGCCAAGGGCCTCAACCGGGCGCCGCAGCAGCAGGGCCTGCAGTACTCCGCCCCGACCATCGACGGCGAGGCCGGCGCCGGTGGCGTCGCGGTCGAGCGGCCCGAGCAGAACGCCCCGGCCCTCGGGGTGGGCGGTGCGCCGGAGCGTCCGGCGGCACCCGGCCCGTCCGGCACGCCGCGCCGGCCCGCCGCCACCGGGGCCAGCGGGCAGGCCGCCGCGGCCAGCACCGCTCGGCGCGGCCCGGCGCCGGTGGACGGCGTGGAGGCCGGCAACGGCCCGTCCCGCAACGCCCCGTGCCCGTGCGGCTCGGGCCGCAAGTACAAGCGCTGCCACGGTGCCCCCAACGGCGGCGCCTGACCCGCACCGCGGGGGCGCTCCGTCCGTACGCGACACCGAGGACCCCACCCTGCCCGCGGCTCCCGAGCCGCGGCGACGACCGGCCGAGCCGCGCTTCCCTCCGGGGGGAGCGCGGCTCGGCCGCTTCCGCCCTGCTCCGGCTCGCTCCCCGGGGAGCGCCCTGATCGTTTGTGCCTGAGCCACTCGACACGCCGGCAAGAGTGCGGGAGAACCTCGAACGACCACGGCAACCCGCCCCCGGCGTGGTGGCGGTCAGATGACCTCGAGGTGGGTGCAGAGCCAGGCGCCGCGGCGCTGCTCCAGCCGCAACGCCATCGCCCAGGTGCGCCCGCCGCCGGACACCACGGCGGCCACCTCGACCGCCGCCGCCCGCGGCTCGCAGGCGCGCAGCCGGCGCAGGTGCACCGCCGCCCGGGTGGACCGTCGACGCACCGGCCCGCTGCGGGCGGCCGCCCGGGCCAGCTGCTCGGAGACCTCGGTCGAGCTGCCCGGTTCGACCAGGGAGCGGATCTGGCCGGGTGGGCGGTAGCCGTTGAGGATCTCCAGGCAGGTGCCGACGAACCGGTGAGCGGCCCGGGTCGCCTCGGGAGTGGCGGTGGCCAGCGAACCGGGCGGCGGGCCGGCCGAGGGTCGTACCGGCCGTGCCGGACCGGGACGGGCGGCGCCACCCCCCGGGCCGCCGGCCGGACGGCTCGGGCCGAACAGGTCGAGGGCGAGCTGGCCGGGCGGCCGGGGCCAGAGGTCGGTCGACTCGTCGACGTAGGGCGGGTCGCTGATCGGCGCGGGGCGCAGCCGGATCGGCGGGCGGCTGGGCCCCGGGCGGCGGAAGTCGGTCATCTCGACCCCTCATCCTGCGTTTGCCTTCGTTTGCCTTCGACAACGTCGATTCTCAGGCATGGCAACGCCGAGCGTCAATGGCGGGGAGAGGTCGGCCGGCTACTCGCCGTCGCGGTCGAGCAGCGGGTTGCCGCGCACCCAGTCGGCCGTCTCGGCGTACTTGCGGGTGATGTACTCCTCCAGCCGGGCCCGCTCGACCCGCCACTGCCCGCGTCCGCCGATCTTGATCGCCGGCAGCTCGCCGCTGCGCACCATGTGGTACACCTGCGAGTCCGACACGTTCAGCTCGGCGGCCACGTCGGAGAGCAGGAGAAACCTCGGCTCCACGGAAACCCCCGGTGTTGGCGTCGTTTGCCTCAGTTTGCCATCGACAGCGCCGCGCGCCCAGCCGCCCCCGGCGCGGCGTACGGTGCGGGAACTTCCGCCGGGCCGGTGCGAGGTGTATGCAGGTCTCGGCGTACGGCATGATCGGCGGCCGGGACCGGCCGCCGGCCGGCGGCCAGGACGACGGGTGGGAGACGACGGTGGGCGACGAGCTGGTCCGGGTGTACGTCCCGGCGACCGTGCCGATGCTGGCCCGGCTGGAGGAGCAGGGGCTGCCGGCGTCGTCGGCGCACGCGGTGACCCCCGCGCTGCGCGAGTGGTACGCCGAGGGCGACGACGAGGAGCTGGAGTACGTCGCGTTCACCCGGGCGGCTCAGGACGCGTTGCAGCTGTTGCGCGACGACCCGGCCGCGCCCCGGCGTCGGGTGGTCGTCTCGGCGGACCTGCCCCGGTCGGCGGTGGGCCGGGCGGACATCGACCTCGGGTCCAGCGCGGTCAGCCTTGACCGGCCGGTGCCCGGGTCGGCGGTGGCCGCCCTGCACGTCGACGGCGCGGACGCGGTGAAGGACGTGTCGGCGGCGGTCGAGGTGATCGTCGAGGCGACCGCGGGCGACCCGGACGCCCAGTTCGTGGTGGACGGCGCCGAGGATCACGAGCTGGAGTGGTACGACCCCTCCGAGCTCCAGCTGCTGCTGCACTCCGCCGGCTGACCAGGCCGCCGCCGCGCGGCCGCCGGCCGACCCCGGCCACCAGGCTGTCGCTGGCCGCCCCGGCCACCAGGCTGTCGCCGGCTGACCCCGGCCGGTCAGGCCGCGGCGGGCGCCTCATCGTCGTGCGGCTCGTCGTCGCGTGGCGTCGGGCCGAGGGTGCGGCCGAAGGCGATCAGCGCGGTCAGCGCCCCGACGAAGAGCACCCAGATGCCGTTGTCCACCCGCGAGGTGCCCAGGCTGGTCTGCGCCACCGCGTCGGCCTCGCTGAGCGCGCCGGCCAGGTCGAGCAGGGTCCGCCCGCCGATCCGGATGATCACCTCGGTGAGCAGCAGGAGCAGCCCCGGCCCGGCCCCGGCCAGCAGATACGCGGGCCAGCGCGGCGGCACCATGGCCGGGTCGCGACGGGCGGCCCGCCGGCGGGCCCAGGTCAGATAGCCGAAGGCGAGCAGCCCGGCGATCAGGCCGCCGAGCAGCGACTCGGTCCGCGACACCCACTTCGCGGCGGACACCAGCGAGGCCTGCGAGCCGTCGGAGCCGAACACGTCGAACAGTGGGTCCCGGGCCTGGCTGAACGCCACCACGAACAACAGGGTGCCCAGCGCGGCGGTGACCACCGCGCCAACCGGAGCCGCGCTGCGCGCGCCGGCCAGCGCCCCGCCGATGACCGCGGCGGCGGCGCTGGTGCCGGCGATGGTGTTGGTGGTCGCGTTGTCCGGATACGTGAGGTTGACCGCCACCGCGGTGCCGAGACCGACCAGCACGCCGGTGCCGACCGCGGCGACGAACCGCCAGGTGGCCCGGTCGCCCCGGCGGGCGAGCAGTTCGGTCACCGCCAGCGCGACCGCGGCGCCGGCGACGAGGGCGGCGGAGATCACGCCGGGCAGGGCGAACGCGGAGAGGCTGATCGCGGTGAGGCCGGCCGCCGTCGAGGTGATCGCCTCCCGGGTCGACCAGAGCATCGCCGCCAGCCAGGCGACCGCGAGCAGCGCCAGCACGGGCGTACCCGGGGCGCGCAACGGACGACTCTCGGTGGCCCGCGTCGACGCCGCACCGGGGGTGTCGCCCCGCGGCGGCTGTTCCGGCTCCGCGGCGGTCGAGCGGCCGGGCTGGTTGCTCATCGTCTCCCCTTCGACGCCTCACCCGCCGGGCGGGCACAATCACCGGCACCCCAGCGTACGCGGGCGTCCCGGCCCGCCCCGAGCCGCGCGGCGCCGTCGATTCCCTTCCCGGGCGGCCTCCGCGCGGAAGGATGCAAGGCGGCGACCGGCCCAGATCTTCCGACCGCAGCCGGGTCCCGGTCGGGGTGACCGGGGGCCGTCGGGGTGGTGGAGCCGGTGGCCGTGGGAGAATCGGCCGAGGTCCCGCCGCCGCGACCGGTCCCACCACCGCGGCGTCCGGCGTCCGGCCGTCCGGTCGGCGCCCGCGGGTCCGGTTTCGCCATCGCCGTCGAGATCGCACAGGAGCCTGTGGAATGGACGCCGTGTTCTCCGTACCCGAGCCGCACAACGAGCCGGTACGCACCTACGAGCCGGGCAGCGCCGACGCCGAGCGGCTCCAGCGGCGGCTGAGCGAGCTGGCCGCCGAGCGGATCGACCTGCCGATGACCATCGCCGGCGAGCAGCGGATGGCCGGCGGCGCGCCGATCGACGTGGTGCAGCCGCACAGGCACGCGCACGTGCTGGGCGTCACCGGGCACGCGAACCACGAGGACGCCCGGGCCGCCGTCAAGGCCGCCAAGGACGCCGCCCCGATGTGGCGGGCGTTGCCGTTCTCCGAGCGCGCGGCGATCTTCCTGCGCGCCGCCGAGCTGCTGGCCGGTCCCTGGCGGGACACCCTCAACGCGGCCACCATGCTCGGCCAGTCGAAGACCGCCGTCCAGGCCGAGATCGACGCGGCCTGCGAGTTCATCGACTTCCTCCGGTTCAACGTGCACTTCGCCCGGCAGCTGCTGGAGGCGCAGCCGAAGTCGTCGCCCGGTGTGTGGAACCGGTTCGACCACCGCCCGCTGGAGGGCTTCGTCTACGCGGTCACCCCGTTCAACTTCACCGCGATCGCCGGCAACCTGCCGTCGGCGCCGGCCCTGGTCGGCAACACCGTGGTCTGGAAGCCGGGCCCGACCCAGCAGTTCGCCGCGCACTTCACCATGCGGCTGTTCGAGGCGGCCGGCCTGCCGCCCGGCGTGATCAACATGGTCACCGGGCGCGGCGAGGAGGTCTCCGACGTGGTGCTCGCCGACCCCGACCTGGCCGGCATCCACTTCACCGGCTCGACCAAGGTGTTCCAGTCGCTGTGGCGCACCGTCGGCGAGAACATCGCCGGCTACCGGGGCTACCCGCGGCTGGTCGGCGAGACCGGCGGCAAGGACTTCGTGGTGGCGCACTCCAGCGCCGACGTGGACGCGCTGCACACCGCGTTGATCCGGGGCGCCTACGAGTACCAGGGCCAGAAGTGCTCGGCCGCGTCCCGGGCGTACGTGCCGCGGTCGATCTGGGAGGGTGGGCTGCGCGACCGGTTGGCCGCCACCGCGGACTCGCTGACCTACGGCGACGTGACCGACTTCCGCAACTTCGGCGGCGCGGTCATCGACGACAAGGCGTTCTCCCGGCACACCGCCGCGCTGGAGCTGATCAACGGCGACGACACCTGCCGGGTGCTGGCCGGCGGCACCGCCGACGACTCGGTCGGTTACTTCGTCCGGCCGACGCTCTTCGAGTGCACCGACGCCGCGCACGAGACCTTCACCACCGAGTACTTCGGGCCGATCCTGGGCGTGCACGTCTTCGACGACGCGCGCTTCGAGGACGTGGTGACCCAGGCCGAGTCGATCGCCCCGTACGCGCTGACCGGGTCGATCTTCGCGACCGACCGCCGGGTGGTGGACGCGGTGGCCGAGAAGATGCGGTACGCGGCCGGCAACTTCTACATCAACGACAAGCCGACCGGCGCGGTGGTCGGGCAGCAGCCGTTCGGCGGCGCCCGGGCCAGCGGCACCAACGACAAGGCGGGCTCCTGGCACAACCTGGTCCGCTGGATGTCGCCGCGGACGATCAAGGAGACCTTCGTCCCGCCGACCGACCACTCGTACCCGCACATGGGCTGAGACCGGCGACGGCCGCCGGGGGCGCGACGCGCGTTCCCGGCGGCCCGGCCGGCCCTCGGGCCGCAGCCGGGATCGGCCGTCCGAGGGGCGCGGCCGGCCGTCCGGGTGGCAGGCATCGACAGTCCTGCCGGCACTGTCGGCCGACGACAGTGCACATAGGAAATCTCCGGGGTGGCAAATACGGAAATCCTGGACGTGGTGCCGCCAAAGTGGCAGCTTAGAGGGCATGGCGGAATCCGGAGTCAACCCCACCGCGGCGGCCCTGCTGGGCCTGCTGCACGAGGGCCCCATGACCGGCGGTCAGCTGATGGCCGCCGCTGAACGGCGACTGGCGCCGTACTGGTCGATGACCCGCAGTCAGGTCTACCGCGAGTTGCCGGTGCTGGCCGAGCGGGGCTTCGTGCGGCTGGGCAAGCCCGGGCCGCGGATGAGCCAGCCGTACGCGATCACCGCGTCTGGCAAGCGGACGTTCTCCCGCTGGCTGGCGGAGAACCCGGGGCGGGACACCATCCGCAACCCGATCGCGCTGCGGATCGCCTTCGGCAACCTGCACTCGGCCAGCCAGCTGAAGAACCTGTACGCCTCGGCCAACGAGTACCACACCGAGGCCCTGGCGTACGTGCGCGAGCAGGTCAAGACCGCCAAGAAGGAAGGCGACCCGTACGACGCCAGCGCGCTGGAGTTCGCCGTCGCCTACCACAAGGCCGCCCTGTCCTGGCTCAAGACCGCCCCGGTGAGCTAGTACGCTTGACTGTCGTGACCGCTGCCGATTACGCCGAACAGCTCAAGGACCTCGACGCCACCCTGCGCAACATCGAGGCGGTGCTCAACCTCGACCGCCTGCACGAGGACAAGGCCCGGCTGGAGGAGCAGGCGTCCGCGCCGGATCTCTGGGATGACCAGGCCAAGGCCCAGCAGGTGACCTCGCAGCTGTCGTACGTCAACGGCGAGATCAACAAGCTGGGCAGCCTACGCTCCCGCCTCGACGACGCCCGGGTGCTGCTGGAGCTGGCCGAGGACGAGAGCGACTCCGGCGTGCTGACCGAGGTCGAGGGCGAGATCGCCGGGCTGACCAAGGCCATCCAGGAGATGGAGGTCCGCACCCTGCTCTCCGGCGAGTACGACTCCCGGGAGGCGCTGGTCGCCATCCGGGCCGGCGCCGGCGGGGTGGACGCGGCGGACTTCGCCGAGATGCTGCTGCGGATGTACCTGCGCTGGGCCGAGCGGCACGGCTACCCGACCGAGGTCTACGAGACCTCGTACGCGGAGGAGGCCGGCCTGAAGTCCGCCACCTTCACGGTCAAGGTCCCGTACGCCTACGGCACGCTCAGCGTCGAGTCCGGCACCCACCGGCTGGTCCGGATCAGCCCGTTCGACAACCAGGGTCGCCGGCAGACCAGCTTCGCCGGGGTCGAGGTGCTGCCGGTCACCGAGCAGACCGACCACATCGACATCCCGGAGAACGACATCCGGGTGGACGTCTACCGCTCCTCCGGCCCGGGCGGGCAGAGCGTCAACACCACCGACTCCGCCGTCCGGCTCACCCACATCCCCACCGGGATCGTGGTGACCTGCCAGAACGAGAAGTCCCAGCTGCAGAACAAGGCCTCCGCCATGCGGGTGCTGCAGGCCCGGCTGCTGGAGCAGAAGCGGCGCGAGGAGGAGGAGAAGATGGCCGGCCTCAAGAGCGGCAGCACCAGCTCCTGGGGTGACCAGATGCGCTCCTACGTCCTGCACCCGTATCAGATGGTGAAGGATCTCCGAACCGAGCAGGAGACCGGCAATCCGTCCTCGGTCTTCGACGGCGAGCTGGATGACTTCATCGAGGCCGGCATCCGGTGGCGTAAGCAGCAGCAGCTCGCCAGCGACGCTGCGTGATCACCCGTGGGCGGAGCGCGTCGTCGATCTCCGGTTGACCGGGTGAATCGATGACGCGCGCCGCTCCGGCGGCCCTCGGGACTTGGCTCTGCGGTTACACCGCGTAGACTCACGACCCGTGATTCAGCTTGAGCAAGTGACGAAGACGTACCCGAAGGCGTCCCGGCCTTCGCTCGACAACGTGTCCGTCTCGATCGAGAAGGGCGAGTTCGTCTTCTTCATCGGTCCATCCGGCTCCGGCAAGTCCACGATCATCAAGATGCTGCTCCACGAGGTCGCCCCCAACAAGGGGCGGGTCGTGGTGAACGGCAAGGACGTCACCTCGATGCGCCCCTGGAAGCGACCCCACTTCCGGCGTTCGATCGGCTGCGTCTTCCAGGACTTCCGGCTGCTGCCCAACCGCACCGCCTACGAGAACGTGGCGTTCGCCCTCGAGGTGATCGGCAAGACCAAGGCGGTCGCCCGCCGGGTCGTGCCGGAGGTGCTGGAGCTGGTCGGGCTCGGTGGCAAGGAGCACCGCTACCCGCACGAGCTCTCCGGTGGTGAGCAGCAGCGGGTCGCCGTCGCCCGGGCGTTCGTGAACCGTCCGCTGATCCTGCTGGCGGACGAGCCGACCGGAAACCTGGACCCGGACACCTCGATCGAGATCATGCGCCTGCTGGACCGGATCAACCGCACCGGCACGACCGTCGTGATGGTCACCCACGACTCCAACATCGTGAACCAGATGCGTCGCCGCGTCGTGGAGATCGAGAGTGGTCGCATCGTGCGTGACCAGGCCCGCGGCGTCTACGGGTGAGCCGCAGCTCCACCCCCGCCGTACACCCTGACGACGAACACCTCACGCCGGAGAGCCGGAGGAACACCCGATGCGGATGAAATACGTCCTGTCCGAGGTACTGGTCGGACTGTGGCGCAACGTCACGATGACCATCGCGATGATCATCACGATGGCGGTGTCGCTGACCATGCTCGGCGCCAGTGGCCTGATGTACCAGCAGGTCGGCGACATGAAGGACCTCTACTACGAGAACGTCCAGGTCTCGATCTTCCTGAAGACCGACGTCAACGACCAGCAGCGGGAGGCCCTGGACGCCAAGCTGAAGGCTGACCCCCTGGTCAAGGAGGTCATCTACGTCAACAAGGACGAGGCCTTCAAGCGCTTCCAGGAGATGTTCCAGGACGCTCCCGACCTGATCAGCGCGGTCAAGGCGGACAGCCTACCGCCCTCGTTCCGGATCAAGCTCAACAATCCCGAGCAGTACAAGAACATCTACGACCAGTACAAGGACACCGAGGGTGTCGACGAGATCGTGGACCAGAGCAAGCTGCTGGACCAGATCTTCAACATCCTCACCGCGATCCAGAACATCGCGCTGGCCGCGGCGGTGGTGATGGCGATCGCCGCGCTGCTGCTGGTCGCCAACACCATCCAGGTGGCCGCGTACAGCAAGCGGCGTGAGGTCGCGGTCATGAAGCTGGTCGGCGCGTCGAACTGGTTCATCCAGGCGCCGTTCGTGCTGGAGGCGGTGGTCGCCGGCCTGATCGGCTCGCTGATCGGCCTGGTCGCGCTGATCGGCGCCAAGCAGTTCCTGTTCAGCGGCTCGCTCAAGGCGCTGGAGGGCCTGCTCTCGCCGATCCAGTGGTCGGACATCTTCCTGATGTTCCCGCTGATGGCCGGCGTCGGCGGCCTGATCAGCGCGGTCACCGCCTGGGTCACGCTCCGGTTCTACCTGCGGGTCTAGTCCCCCCGCCCGCTCTCCCGAGGGCCCTCCCGCGCCGGAATAATCGGTGCGGGAGGGCCCTTGTCGTTCGAGTACGATGATCCCTTCGCCCGCCGACCGGCCCGCCCGGCCGCGGGCCGTACCGGAAAGGGGGTGGCGCCGGATGCCACGGGAAAAGGGCCGCAAGGTGGTCGCCTCCAACAAGAAGGCGCGCCACGACTACGCCATCCTCGACACGTACGAGGCGGGCATGGCGTTGACCGGCACCGAGGTGAAGTCGCTGCGGGCCGGCCGCGCCTCGCTGGTGGACGCGTTCGCCCAGGAGCGCGACGGCGAGCTCTACCTGCACGGCATGCACATCCCGGAGTACACCCAGGGCACCTGGACCAACCACGAGCCCCGGCGGACCCGGAAGCTGCTGCTCAAGCGGCTGGAGATCGACCGGCTGATCGGCAAGACCCGCGAGGGCGGCCTGACCATGGTCCCGCTGCAGGTCTACTTCTCCGACGGCTGGGCGAAGGTGGAGATCGCCCTGGCCAAGGGCAAGAAGACGTACGACAAGCGGCAGGACCTCGCCAAGCGGGACGCCGACCGGGAGATCCAGCGGGTGGCCGGCCGGCGCGGCAAGGGGATGGACGACTGATTCGTCCCGTTCGTCACGGTCGGCGCGCCGACCCCGGGCTCGGGATGAATCTTGTTGCGGCAGGCGTTACGCTTGTCAGTGCCACCACGACGGTGGCCTGTCGAGGGGGTGACTGGTTTCGACTTCGTACGCAGCGACAGGGGAAGCGAGCCGAGGAAGCCGACGTCGTCTCGAGAATCGTTCGTCGGAAACCAATAAGCGCCAAGAACAATCGCGCTGACTTCGCTCTCGCCGCCTGAGGCGAGTAGTGAGTCTGTCGGCCTGGGAGCGCCTCCGTCCCAGTATGCCGGCATCAGTTAGGAGGCTGGCCAACCGGACCCGGTCGCGGGGTCCGTGCGGCGAGATCAATCAGCGACTGGGCCCGTCACACCAACTCGCTCGCGTGAGCGGTGGGGCCGAGTAGAGGCATAGCGAGCTGCGCTCGGAGAAGCCCTGACAAACCGGCGAAGGACCCGGGTTCGATTCCCGGCACCTCCACCACCTCGATGTGCGCCCCGGTCCACCTGGACCGGGGCGCACAGTCGTTTTTCGTCCGGCCGCCCTCTGGACAGCGCCGAGCTGCGGGTTCACCATCGCTGTACGCGGTAGCGCAGCAGCGCGGGAGGTGCCCATGGTCACCCGTCCGATCCAGCCGCCGGCCGTCGCCGGCCTCCCCGATCACGTCCTCGCCGCCGGTCTCGCCCTGGCCGGTGAGCCCCGCTGGCGGGAGAGCGTCCTGTACCACCTCACCCCGATCCGACGGACCTTCGTCGAGCACGTCCGGCGTACTGAGGGCCCCACCGGGTTCTACGCCGAGGTGCTGGCCCAAGCGCCCCGGCTGCACCACGGCGTACGGCTGCTCACCCGGGAACACGCCGCCATAGTCGCCGCGCTGGCGGAGCTTCAGCGGGCCGCCGACCGGCCCTCGGTGGGCCCCGCGGAGCTGAGCCGGCGGGTCGACGAGCTGCTGCGGGCGCTGGCCCGGCACCGGCAGCGCGGCGCGGACCTGCTCTGGCAGGCGTACCAGACGGATCTGGGTGGGGAGAGCGGCCGCTAGAGAATGGCGGGCACGTCGGTGCTGATCGGCGCCGGCAGCACGGTCGGCCGGTCGGCGCGCAGCGCCTCGGCCATCGCGTCGGCGAGCGCGTCGGGTGACTCCACCACCCGGGCGGCGCAGCCGTAGCCGCGGGCGATCGCGGTGATGTCCAGACCGGGCAGGTCCAGGCCGGGCACGCCCGGCGTGGCCTTCAGGTCGGCGAACGCCTTGAGGATGGCGTACTGCTGGTTCACCGGGACCAGCACCACCACCGGCAGCCGCAGCCGGGCGGCCGTCCAGAGCGCCTGCACCGAGTAGTGGAACGAGCCGTCGCCGATCACCGCCACCACCGGCCGACCCCGGCCGGTGCCCCGCTCGGCGAGCGCGATGCCGACCGCCGCCGGCAGGCCGTACCCCAGCCCGCCGCTGGCCATGGTGAAGTACGACGCCGGCCGGGTCACCTGGACGCGACGGCGCAGCGCCGCCAGGTTCGACGGTGACTCCTGCACCAGCACCCCGCCCGTCGGCCAGCAGTCGGCCAGCGCCGCGAACAGCGCGTCCGCGCTCGGTGGGTCGCTCGGCGACGGCGCCGCCGGGGTCGGGCGGGGCTCCGGGGACGGGCGGTCGGCCGCCGGCAGCAGATCCAGCAGCGCGGCCAGGGTCAGCCCGGCGTCGCCGAGCAGGCTGTCGCCGACCGGCGCCCGGGCCGACTCCTCACTGTCGTCGGTGACGTGCAGCAGCCGCGCCCCCTCCGGCAGGTGGTCACCCGGCACGTGCGGGTAGTACCGGAACACCGGCGCGCCCACCACCAGCACGGTGTCGTGGCCGCGCAGCTGCTCCGCCAGCGGGGCGATCGCGTACGGCAGCACCCCGCGGTAGTGCGGGTGGTGCTCCGGGAACGCCGCCCGCTCCGGCGCCGGCGCGGACCAGACCGGCGCGGCCAGCCGCTCCGCCACGGCCACCGCCGCCGGCCACCCGCCGGCCCGGTCCACCGCCGCGCCGACCACCAGCACCGGGTTACGGCTGGCCGCCAGCACCGCGGCGAACTCCCGCAGCCGGCGCGGGTCGGGCGCGAAGCGGGTGGCCACCGTGCGCACCTGCGGCGGCGGGTCGGCCGGCTGGTGCCAGTCGTCCAGCGGCAGGGAGAGGAAGACCGGCCCGGTCGGTGGCTGGACCGCGGTGGCGTACGCCCGCATGAACGCCGCCGGCACGTCCTGCGCGCGCACCGGCTCGTGGCTCCACTTCACGTACGGCTGGGGCAGCTCGGCCGCCTGCCGGTTGGCCAGCCGCGGCTCCATCAGCAGCATCTCCCGGCTCTGCTGGCCGGCGGTGACGATCAGCGGGGTGCGGTTGTGCCAGGCGGTGACCAGGTTGCCCATCCCGTTGCCGGTGCCGGGCGCGGTGTGCAGGTTGACGTGCGCCGGCCGGCCGGTGGCCTGGGCGTACCCGTCGGCCATCGCCACCGCGGACGCCTCCTGCAGCGCGTGCACGTAGTGGAAGTCGGCCGGGAAGTCCTGGAGGAACGGCTCCTCGGTCGACCCGGGGTTGCCGAAGATCGTGGTCAGGCCGAGGGATCGGAGCAGGTCGTAGGTGGTGTCCCGGACGGTCGCCATCGCCCCTCCGTGTCCCGGCACGTGCCGCTGGCCGCAGGCGGGCGCGACGGATCAGCCCCCCACCAGTCGAATCTAGCGAGCGCGAGGGAGCGGACCGGGCGCTTTGCCAGGTCCCGGCCCGTTCAGGGCAGCGGGAACGGGGTCTTGATGCCGTCCAGGGCGTGCCCGCACGGGCAGTCCCGCTGCTCGGGCAGGGCGCCCACCGCGTCCAGCAGCAGCCCGCGCAGCCGGCCGGTGTTCTGGGCGAAGACCCGGAACACCTCCTCCTGGGTGACCGACTCGCCCGCCTCCACCCCGGCGTCCAGGTCGGTGACGAGCGCGATCGAGGTGTAGCAGAGGGCCAGCTCCCGGGCGAGCACCGCTTCCGGGTGGCCGGTCATGTTCACCACCGTGCCGCCCATCGAGGCGTACCAGCGGGATTCCGCCCGGGTGGAGAAGCGCGGGCCCTCGACCACCACCACGGTGCCGCCGTCCACCGCCGGCACGTCCCGGCCCGCGGCGGCGGCCAGCAGCGTACGCCGGCCCACCGGGCAGTACGGGTCGGCGAACGGCACGTGCACCGCACCCCGGTCGTAGTAGGTCTGCGCCCGCCCGCTCGTCCGGTCGATCAGCTGGTCGGGCACCACGAACGTGCCCGGCCCCAGCTCCGGGCGCAGCCCGCCGACGGCGCACGGGGCCAGCACCTGGCGTACCCCCAGCGAGCGCAGCGCCCACAGGTTCGCCCGGTACGGGATCAGGTGCGGGGGGAAGCGGTGGTCCCGCCCGTGGCGGGGCAGGAAGGCCACCGAACGGCCGCCGACCTGCGCGATCGTCACCGGGTCGGAGGGCGCGCCGTACGGAGTGCTGACCTCGTGCTCGGTGGCGCCGTCGAGCAGCGCGTAGAGCCCCGACCCGCCGATCACCGCGATGTCCGCCGTCGGACCCATGGCGCCTCCCTCGATCCCGCTCGTTCACCCGCCGGACAGACCTTAGCCAGCGCCCCGGGTGCAGGCTATGGTGCCAGGCATGGCGGTGACAGCACGGATGGCCGGCGATGCCCGGTTCCCCGACCCGGTGCGCGGCTGAGGGTGTCCGAGATGCAGGAGGGGCGGGCGATCGGGGGTCGGGCCATGGAGTCGATGACCGGACGGCTGCTGGTCGCGACTCCGGCCCTGAAGGACCCGAACTTCGACCGTACGGTGGTGCTGCTGGTCGCCCACGAGGCCGGCGGCGCGCTCGGGGTGGTGCTCAACCGCGCCACCGAGGTGCCGGTCGCCGACGTGCTCGGCGACTGGAGCGACCTGGCCCGGCATCCGGCGGTGCTCTTCGAGGGCGGCCCGGTGCAGCCCGACTCGGCGATCTGCCTCGCCCGGCTGCGGCACCCGATCCGCCGGTTGAAGGGCTTCCAGCAGGTCTCCGGCGCGGTGGGCACGGTCGACCTGTCGGTCGACCCGGAGAAGCTGCGCGACGGCATCGGCGGGATCCGGGTCTTCGCCGGCTACTCCGGCTGGGGCTCCGGGCAGTTGGAGCAGGAGATCGCGGAAGGCTCCTGGTTCGTGTTCGACGCGCTGCCCGGGGACGCCTTCGTCGACCGGCCCGACGACCTGTGGCCGATGGTGCTGCGCCGGCAGGGCGGGATGATGGCGGCGGTGGCGCACTTCCCCTCCGACGTGGCCCTGAACTGAGCGTTCGTGGGGGGACCCCCGCGAGATGACCATGCCGAACGGCGTGTGTATAGTTCTCTGCGTGCCCGGGTGACCGGGACGCTGGCAAGGGGCCGTGGCGCAGCTGGTAGCGCACCACACTGGCAGTGTGGGGGTCAGGGGTTCGAGTCCCCTCGGCTCCACCCTTGAGGTTGCAGATTCAGCGACCTGGTCGATGATCATCGACCAGGTCGCTGAATCGTTTTCCGACCCGGTATTTCGCGGTTCCTCCCGTCATCCCCCGCCTGGGCCTCACCAACCGCCGTAGCGCAGCAGGAGCAGGAAACCCGGGACGGGATTCACCACGACGTTGACGTTGGCCGCCACGACCAGGAGTGCGGCCACGGTCGACACCGCCGCGAGCCCGCTGAGCCACCGCCGGCGCCGGCGCCACGTCACCACCGACAGGCTTATGAAGAAGGCTGCCAGGAAACCGACCAGCAGGCCCTTCACGACGTGCCAGCGCACGTACTCGTCGAGCATCACGGTCAGGGCCGGCGATGTCGGGCCGTTGGAGGCCTGGTCGCGAACCTGGGCCAGCGCGGCGGTCAGGTCGGCGTCGGCGGGTGCGGACGCCAGATTCGGCAGTAGCGTGCCGAAGGGAGACACGGCCCCCTGGACGTTGGCGATCAGCAGCACCGCCGCGGCGACCGCGAGAGCCCCGATCGGCAGCCGGAACCGCCGGAGCAGCACGGCCAGCGTCACCAGCACCGCGAGCAGCGGCACGGCGATCAGCACCCGGACCAGATGAAGGCGGAACTGGTGGTCGACGTGGTGCTGGAGGTCGGGCGGGAGGTCTGTGCCGCCCGAGGACCAGTAGCCGACGAAGGCGCGCGGAAAGTCGTCGAGCCGGTCGGCGCCGACCAGCAGCGGTGGGGCGACGAAGAACGCGGCGGTCAGCAGAACGGCCATGATGAGGAGCCCGGCGGCGTGCCGCCGGGCGGTGGTGGTGAACAAGGGGGACTCCTAGTCGGATCGGCTGCGCAGGTACGCGAGGACGGCGAGCACCCGCCTGTTGGTGTCGTTGCTGACAGGCAGGTTCAGCTTGGTGAGGACGCTGCCGATGTGCTTGGCGACACCGGCTTCGGTCAGGGAGAGAAGCTCGGCGGCGGCCGCGTTCGAGTGTCCCTGCGCGACCAGCGCGAGAACCTCGCGTTCGCGGCGGGAGAGTTGTCTGAGCGGGTCGCGGTGGCGTTGCATCAGCTGCCGTACGACCTCGGGGTCGACCACCGTGCCGCCCTCAGCCACCCGGCGGAGCTGCGCGGCGAACTCGGCCACGTCGCCGATGCGGTCCTTGAGCAGGTAGCCGATGGACCGGCCAGAACCCGAGGCGAGCAGTTCCCCGGCGTAGCTGTGCTGCACGTACTGACTGAGGGCGACCACCGCGAGGCCAGGATCCTCGGTGCGGAGCGTGATGGCCGCCCGTAGCCCCTCGTCGGTGTGGTCCGGCGGCATCCGGACATCGGTGATCACGAGGTCGGGGCGGCGCTCGCGGACGGCAGCCAGCAGCGCGGGCGCATCCCCGACCGCGGCGACGACCTCGATCCCGAACCGGGGCAGCATGGCGCTCAGCCCCTCCCGGAGGAGCACCGAGTCTTCGGCGATCACGACGCGCACGGCAGCTCCACGCGCAGGACGGTCGGCCCGCCGGGCGGGCTCGACATCAGCAACCGTCCTCCGGCCGCGGCGGCGCGGTCGGCGAGGCCGGTCAACCCGGATCCTCGGACCGGGTCGGCACCGCCGCCGCCCTCGTCGCGGACCTCGATCAACAGCCGGTCGGCCTGGCGGCGAACGGTGACGGTGACCTCGGCGGCTGGGGCATGCTTCGCGGCATTGGCAAGGCCTTCGGAGATCGCCGCGTACGCGACTGACTCCACCGCCGCCGGAAAACGCGACGAGGGGACGTCGACACGTACCTCAAGGGGGCTCGCCGCGGCCAACTCCTCGACCGCGGCCCGTAGGCCCAGTTCCCGCTGCGTGCGGGGGCTGATGCCGCGAATGAGGTCACGTAGCTCCGCCATCAGCATCTTGGCCTGGTCGTGTGCCGAGGCCATCGCGGCTGCGGCCGGCGACGAGGGCGGCAGGTCGAGTCGGGCCATCCCGATCTGCATGGTCAGCGCGACCAGGCGCTGCTGGGCGATGTCGTGCAGGTCCCGCTCGATACGCAGCCGCTCGGCGTCGAACGCGTGCGTCAGCCTGGTGCGGGAGCGGGCCACCTCGACCAGCTCCTCGGACGGCTCGGGGTGCAGCAGCGTCCGGGCCAGCGCGGCGTGCGCCCCGCCGAAGATGGCGGCCAGGTAGAGCAGGACCGGGATCAGGAGCAGCCCGCCACCGATCCGCCCGACGATGCCGGTCGGGGAGTCCATGACCGAGAGCCGGTGACCCACCGAGAGCGGCGTCGAGACGACGATCAGCCCGATGACTCCGAGCACTCCGAGCCAGATCGGGCCGACGACGCCGAGCAGAACCATGTAGGCCACCGCCCGCCAGGTGGCCGGGTCGCTGTAGAGGCGACCGCCGCGCCCGGGTGAGCGCGGGGCGTCGCCGACCAGCCGCAGCCGCCACCGTTCGGCTCGGGCCGTCGCGAGCGCCAGCCGCGGGCCGAGCAGCGCGAGCAGGCTCACCCCGACCAGACCGAGGCCGGCCGCCACGATCAGATGACTACTCGTACGCCCGGCGAAGAGCACCAGGACGGCCATGAGGACCGGCGTCAGCGGTACCGCCAGCAGGAGCCACAGCAGCCCGGCGGCGACCGCCGTCGTGGCGGAGTAGGCGACCCCACGCCAGGGCCACGCGGACACCAGGAACCGTCGTCCGGTCACCGCCCTGAGCAGGGTGTCTGTCATGCGATCAGGCTAGGGGTGGCCCCAGGCCTCCGACAGCCGGCTGGGTCCACTCCCGGGGTAGACCCAGCGCTACCCACCGGCCGGGCGGCACCCGCGGGCCGACAGGTCGCATGGTGAGGCGACCTTGTGCGTGGCACTCCGGGGCGGGCCCCGTCAGCCCGGAGAACTGATCTTCTCAGCCGCGATTTTCATGATCACCCTTCGCTGCTCGCGGCCACCGAACCAGGGGTAGGGGCGGCCCAGGTACTTCTGGGACAGCTGGTCGATGTGCTCGGTCGCGCCGTCCTCGGTCAGCTCGACGACCCGGCCGCGCACCGCGACGTAGCGACTCGGCGTCTCGGGGTCGGCGACGGCGACCGCCACCCGCGGGTCACGTTCGACGTTGCGCACCTTCTGGAAGCCCTGGACGGTGTTGACGACGATGTGCTGGCTGTCGGTGTCCACCCAGGTCTCGGTGATCTGCGGGGAGCCGTCGGGCATCAGGGTGGTCACGAAGCAGATGGCGGGCCTGCGGAGCAGGTCGATCAGGGTGTCAGGCAGATCCATGCGCCGACGGTACGTCCCGCCCCGCCGTCCCGCCCGGTGGACGGCGTCCGCAGCCGGCGCTCGGCGGATTCGTAGCGGCTGCTACGCCGTGCCCGACCAGGCGGACCGGCGCAGAAGTCGGAGGCCGTTGAGGCCGACGATGACGGTGGAACCTTCGTGGCCGGCGACCCCCAGGGGCAGGGGCAGGTTGCCGATGAGGTCCCAGGTCACCAGCACCACGATGAAGGTGGCGGCGATCAGGAGGTTGGCCTTGACCACTCGGCGGGCCCGCCGGGACAGGGCGATCACGGCCGGCAGGGCGCTCAGGTCGTCACGGACGAGTACGGCGTCGGCCGTCTGTAGGGCGAGGTCGGATCCTCGGCGACCCATGGCCACGCCGAGGTCGGCGGTCGCCAGGGCGGGGGCGTCGTTGACGCCGTCGCCGACGAGCAGGACCCGCTGCCCGCGGGCCTGCAGGTCGCGTACCCGGTCGGCCTTGTCGGCCGGCAGCAGGCCGGCGTAGGTGTCGCCGATGCCGGCCTGGGCCGCCAGCTGGCGGGCGGCGCCGGGGTTGTCGCCGGTGAGCAGGACGGGTGTGGCGCCGGTGAGGCCGGTGAGGGTCTCGACGGTGGTCGCGGCGTCCGGGCGGATGTGGTCGGCGAGGGCGAGCACGCCCTGCGGCCGCCCGTCGACCGCCACCACGACGGCGGTGTGGCCGGCGCCCTGGACGTCGGCGACCGCCCGTCGGACGTCGGCGCTGTCGTGGTCGGGCAGGTCGTCGAGCAGGCCGGGCCGGCCGACCGCCACCCACCTGCCGTCGGTACGGGCCAGGACCCCTCGGCCCGGGGTGGACTCGAAGTCGCTGGCGGACGGGATGGGCAGCCCACGTTCCCGGGCGGCGGCCACGACCGCCACCGCCAGCGGATGCTCACTCGGCTGCTCGGCCCCGGCGGCGAGCCGCAGCAGCTCGGCGGCATCGATCCCGGCCACCGGGTGGACGGTGGCGAGGCGCGGGGCTCCGGTGGTGAGCGTTCCGGTCTTGTCGAACGCCACCAGGGTCGTGTCGGCGAGTCGTTCCATCACCACGGCGGACTTGACCAGCACCCCCTGGCGGCCGGCGAGGGCGATGGCGGACAGCAGGGGTGGCATGGTCGCCAGCACGACAGCGCAGGGTGACGCGACGATCATGAAGGTCATGGCCCGCAGCAGGGTGGACCGCAGCTCCGCACCGAAGGCGAGCGGGATGCCGAACAGGGCCAGGGTCGCCACGACCACGGCGACCGAGTAGTGCTGCTCGACCTTCTCGATGAACAGCTGCGTCTTCGCCTTGGTGGCCGATGCCTCCTCGACCAGCGCGACGATGCGGGCGATCACCGACTCGCCCGCGGGCCGGTGCACCCGGGCCACGAGCGAGCCGGTCCCGTTCAGGGTGCCGGCGAACACCTCGTCCCCCACGGTCCTGGCCACCGGCATGGGCTCCCCGGTGATGGTGGCCTGGTCGATGTCGGTGGACCCGTCCAGCACGACGGCGTCCGCGCCGATCCGCTCGCCGGGACGGATCCGGATGGTGTCGCCCACGCCGAGGGTGGCGGTGTCCACGACCTCCTCCCGGCCGTCCGGGAGCAGTCGGGTGGCCCGCTCCGGCGCAAGGTCGAGCAGGGCGCGTACGGAGTCGGCGGTCCGGGCGGTCGCCACGGCCTCCAACGCGCCGGAGGTGGCGAAGATGACGATCAGCAACGCGCCGTCGAACACCTGACCGATGCTCGCCGCGCCGATCGCGGCCACGATCATCAGCAGGTCGACGTCCAGGGTCCGCTCCCGCAGCGCCCGCAGGCCGGCGAGCGCGGGCTCCCAGCCCCCGGCCGCGTAACAGGCCAGGTAGAGGGTCCACCACAGCACGGGCGGCGCGTCGAGCAGCTGGGCCGCACCGCCGAGGCCGAACAGCCCGGTGGCGATCGCGGCCCACCGCACCTCGGCCAGCGCCCAGAAGCGGGTGACGAGGCCGGGCCGGCCGGGCTGGACGGCGACGGCGGGCGGCGAGGAGAGCGTCGAGCTGGTCACGAGAGGCCACAATACCTGCGTAGGAATGAAGGTATGCAGGAAGGTGCGCGGACGCCCGCTCAGGCGCGGCTATCGTGGGCTCGTGCACACCTCGCTGCCCGACTTCCAGATGCCCAACGAGGAGCAGGTCCACCTGGCCGCCGAGGGCTTCCGGCTGCTCGCCGACCCCACCAGGATCAAGATCCTCTGGGCGCTGCTGCAGGGTGAGTCGTCGGTCGCCTGCCTCGCGGAGCTCGTCGGAGCGAGCCCCACCGCGGTCAGCCAGCACCTCGCCAAGCTGCGCCTCGCCGGTCTCGTGAAGGGGCGGCGGGACGGCACGTTCGTGCACTATTCCGCGGCCGACAGCCACGTGCGGGCGCTGCTCGCCGAGGCCCTGTTCCACGCCGACCACGCGGACGATCCGGACCGGCACGACGAGCACCCGCATGTGCACGAGCCGAAGGCGGCGGCCGGCATCGGCTGACGAGGCCGGTCCATCGGGACGACGCGAGGCCCGCCCGGGTGGCGCGGGGCGGGCGGGAATCCGGTCGGCCGTGGCGTCCTGAACGGCATTCCCAGCGGAGGCGAGCGCGTCGCGTCGGGCAGCCGACCGACCGCACGACGCGACCGGCCGGTCAGCGGGGCGGGGTCTTGGGCAGGTCGTACTGGTCGGCCTCGCGGCAGTCACCCGGGCCGCCCACGGCGCCCTTTCCGAGCTTGTCGAGCGCCTGCCGGGCCCGGTGCCGGCCCAGGTTCCAGGCGTACCAGGGGTCGTCCTCGGCGAGGTCGTCGGCGATCCAGCTCAGCGTGCAGCGACGGACCGGGTCGGGGAGGGTGGTCAGGGCCGGGGTGGCGTCGGCGGAGAGCGCCCGCAGGTACCACGCGTCGATCTTGCCGGTCTGCTCGTACCGGGCGACGTTGCGCCGGGCGGCGTAGTCCTCCGGGTTGAGCACGGCCAGGCCGAGCAGCATCGCCACCGCCAGCGCCACGGTCAGCGAGGGGATCCACCGGCCCCGCCACCGCGCCCCGGCGGCGAGGATCATCAGGAAGACCACCCCGAGCAGCAGCTCGAAGGCCATCACGAAGATCCGCTCACCGGTGAAGCTGTAGACCTTCTGGTACGCGTACATCCGGGACAGCGCCGACACCACGATCACCACGCCGAGCGCGCTGAGCAGGCCCAGCAGGGCGCGCAGCAGCATCCGCTCGGCGGCCGACTCCCGCCGCGCCCACCGGCTCACCAGCCCCAGCACGGCCACGGTCAGCAGGGTGACGAAGAGCAGCTGCCAGAACCCGCTGCGGGCGTACTCGGCGTAGCTGAGCCCGGCGGTGGCCAGCACGTGCCGGTCGCCGCCGAACAGGACGGTGAACTGCACCGCCACGAAGCCGGCGAAGAGCAGCGTCAGCGCGCCGATGGCCGGCGCCCACTCGACCAGCCCGAGGCTGCGCCGGGCAGGCCGGTCCACCGTGGACAGCTCCGGTGGCGCGGCCAGCGTGTAGACCGCGGCGACCGCGATCAGCGCGCCGACCACGGCCAGGAAGAGCCGGCGGAACGTGGCGCCCACGCTGACCTCCGGCACCAGCGCGCCAATTAGCTCGGAGAACGCCGCGTCCGCGGACGACAGCAGGCTGCCGAAGACCAGCAGCACCAGCACGGTGGCGACGACCGACAACGCGACCCGTCGGGCCGTACCGGTGTCGGCGTCGGCCGGCGCCCGCAGGTGCCGGCGGACCCAGGGCAGGCCGCGCAGCGCGGCGAAGGGCGCCGCGACCAGGCTGAACAGGATGGACCGCACCAGCCGGCCGCCGACGATGGCCAGCGTCGCGCAGCCCAGCGCGCCGAGCACGCAGAAGGTCACCAGCCACCAGGCGTTGCGGAAGCCGAGCACGGCGAGCAGCGCCAGCGCCGCGACCGCCCACCCGCCGCGGACCAGTCGCTCGCCGCGGGCCAGGCCGGCGGTGTGCCGGCGTACGCCGACCAGCACGGCCCCGGTCAGCACCAGCCAGCCGAGGAACCAGCCGATTCCGGTACGGGTCAGCGGCACGAACGCGGCGATGCCGAGCGCCCCGGCGAGGACGGCGGCGGGAACCGCGCGACCGGTGGCCGGCTTCGGCCCGGGCCAGCGCGCGCCCAGGAACGATGTGCGGGGCTGCCGGGGGATCGGCGCCCACGCGCCCGGGTGGGCCGGCGCCCCCGTCCAGGGCCGACCCGGCTGCTGCGGGTACGGGCCCGGGTGCGGCCACTGCGCGCCAGGCTGTGGGGGCGCCGGGGTGCCGGGCTGCGCCAGGGCGAGCTGCGGGGTCGGGGCGCCGGGCTGCGCGGCGGCCGGCTGCGAGGCCGGGGCGCCGGGCGCAGCGGCCGTCGGACCTGACGGGGCGGCCGGCGGCCCCGGCTGAGCGGCCGTCGGACCTGACGGGGCGGCCGGCGGCCCCGGCTGCGAGCCCTGCCGCTGCTGGGGGGCGGGGCTCGGCGGCACCGCGGCCCCCGCCTCGCGGCTCGCGGGCGGGGTCGCCTCGGCCTGCGTGGTGTCGGTCAGCGCCTGACCGGCGGGAGCCGGCCCGGAGCCGGAGGCGTCGACCGGAGTCGCGTCGGCCGGGACCGTGGCGGACCGAGCCGCGTCGGCCGGGACCGTGGCGGACCGAGCCGCGTCGGCCGGGACCGTGGCGGACCGAGCCGCGTCGGCCGGGGCCGCGACGGACCGGGCCGCGTCGGCTGGAGCCGGCACGGGTGGAGCCGGCGCGGGTGGCGCGGCGACCGGGGGCGGCCCGACGGACGGTGCCGGGACGGTCGGGACGGCGCCCGGCGCCGGGCGGCCGTCCTCGTCGACCGGCACCAGCGGGATGAACAGCGCGTAACCGCGGGTGCCGGGTGGGACCGACACCGGGATCGCCCACGCGGGCCGGTCGTCCGGCCCCGGCCACGGCACGCCGGGGAGTGCGTCCGTGCTCGCCGGCATCACGAGCAGCTGCGGCGGATCGGCGGGTCGCTCCGCCGACCCGCCGGCCGGGGCCGGGGTCGGGGAGTCGGGGGCCGCTGGCGACTCGGGCACGGCGCACTCCTAGATCGAAAAGGACTGCCGTCACTCTAGGTCCGCACCCGCGTCCCACGCCGCCCCGAACGGCCCGAACGATCGAACGTTTCCTCGCGCAGATCCGTACCAGTGCGCGGGAGGTCGACCTGATGACCGTACGTCGAATGCTCGCCGCCGCCGCGGCGGCGACCGTGAGCGTCCTGCCGATCGCGTCTCCCGCCACGGCGCACGGGGCGCCGACCAGCCCGCTGAGCCGCTCGGCGGCCTGCGGACCGGAGGGCGCGTACCGCTCCGGGCCCGCCTGCCAGGCCGCCGTCTCGGCCGGCGCCGCCGTCCGGGAGTGGGACAACATCCGGGTGTACGGCGTGAACGGGCGGGACCGGGAACGGATTCCCGACGGGGAGCTGTGCAGCGGTGGCATGTCCGCGTACCGGGGGCTGGACCTGCCGCGGGCGGACTGGCCGGCGACCGAGGTCGTGCCGGGGGCCCGGTTCATCTTCCGCTACCGCGGCACCATCCCGCACTCCGGCACGTTCCGATTCTACGCCACCCGCCCCGGCTACCAGCCCGGTAACCGGCTGAACTGGGCGGACCTGGCCGACCGGCCGTTCCTCACGGTCACCGACCCGCCGATGCGCGACGGGGCGTACCAGATGCCGGGGCGGCTGCCGACGGGGCTGACCGGGCGGCACCTGATCTACACGGTGTGGCAGAACTCGAGCACGCCGGACACCTACTACTCCTGCTCGGACGTGGTGTTCCGGGCGCCGGGCGAGGCCCCCGCGGCCGGTGGGACGGCGAGCGCCCGGCCGGCGCCGGCCCGGTCGTCGCCCTCGACCGCCGTCTCCGTGCTCACCGCGCCGGCGGTCGAGGGGGCCGGCGTACCCGTGGCGTCGGTGACCCACGTCGGGGGCGGCGGCCTCCGGTTGGTGGTGGTCGGGGCGGCCGCGGTCACCGTGCTGCTCGCCGCGATGGTGGCGATGCGGCTGCGCCGGGCCGGCACCGTGCCCGTGGGTCGTCCCTGCGGGGTGCGCAACCACCGCGCGGGCCGCCGCCGGATCTGGTGACCGGCGGCGGCCCGGCGGTCGCTCAGCCGAGCAGCCGGTCGATCTGCGCCAGCTCCTCGGCCGACAGGTCCAGGTTGCGCACCGCCGCGACGTTGCCCTCCAGCTGCTCGACGCTGCTCGCGCCGATGATCAGGCTGGTCATCCGCGGGTCGCGCAGCGCCCAGGCCAGCGCCAGCTGGGCCAGCGTCTGCCCCCGGCCGGCGGCCACCTCGTTGAGGCCGCGGATGGCGGCCAGCTTCTCCTCGGTCAGCGCGCTCTCGTCGAGGAAGACGCTGGTGCGCACCCGCGAGTCCTCGGGGATGCCGCCCAGGTAACGGTCGGTGAGCAGGCCCTGGGCGAGCGGGCTGTACGCGATGCAGCCCGCGCCGACCTCGTCCAGCGTGGCGAGCAGGCCGTCGTCCTCGGTCCACCGGTTGAACATCGAGTACGACGGCTGGTTGATCAGCAGCGGGGTGCCCAGGTCGCGCAGGATCGCCGCGGCGCGGGCGGTCTGCTCCGAGGTGTAGTTGGAGATGCCCACGTAGAGCGCCTTGCCGGAGCGGACGACGGCGTCCAGCGCGCCCATCGTCTCCTCCAGCGGGGTGTCCGGGTCGAACCGGTGCGAGTAGAAGACGTCGACGTACTCCAGGCCCATCCGGCTCAGCGACTGGTCCAGCGACGAGATCAGGTACTTGCGGGAACCCCACTCGCCGTACGGGCCGGGCCACATCAGGTAGCCGGCCTTGCTGGAGATCACCAGCTCGTCCCGGTACGGCTTCAGGTCGGTGGCGAGCATCCGACCGAACGCCTCCTCGGCCGCGCCGGGCGGCGGGCCGTAGTTGTTGGCCAGGTCGAAGTGGGTGACCCCGAGGTCGAAGGCGCGCCGGACGATGTCCCGCTGCCGCTCGTACGGGCGGTCCGGCCCGAAGTTGTGCCACAGCCCGAGCGAGACGGCGGGCAGCCGGAGCCCGCTGCGCCCGCTGCGGCGGTAGGTCATCTGGTCGTAGCGGTCGTCCGCGGCGAGGTATGTCACGGATGGTGAGCCTACGCCGGGCGGGTCGGAACGGGAGTGGCCGACGGCCGCGCCGGGTAGCTTCGGTCACATGCGTTTCGTCCAGCTCGACATCCCGAAACCCGTCTCCAAGATCGGCCTCGGCACCTGGCAGTTCGGCTCGAAGGAGTGGGGCTACGGCCCCGAGTACGAGCGCCGGGCCGCCGACATCGTCCGCCGGGCGCTCGACCTCGGCGTGACCTTCTTCGACACCGCCGAGCTGTACGGCTTCGGCCGCAGCGAGCGGATCCTCGGCGAGGCGCTCGGCGACGAGCGGGCCAAGGTCACCGTGGCCACCAAGATCTTCCCGGTGCTGCCGGTCGCCGCGGTGGTGCAGCAGCGCGCGGTCGCCTCGGCGGCCCGGCTCGGCGTCACCAGCCTCGACCTCTACCAGGTGCACCAGCCCAACCCGGTGGTCGCCGACACCACCACCATGCGCGGCATGCGCGCGCTGCAGGACGTCGGGCTGGTCGGCGAGGTCGGGGTCAGCAACTACAACCTGCGCCGCTGGCAGTTCGCCGAGGCCGCGCTGGGCCGTCGGGTGCTGAGCAACCAGGTCCGCTACAGCATGATCGACCGCGGCCCGGAGGAGGACCTGATCCCGTACGCGGAGCGCACCGGCCGGATCGTCATCGCGTACAGCCCGCTGGCACAGGGCTTCCTCTCCGGCCGGTACGACGCGAAGAACCCGCCGAGCGGGGCGGTGCGCCGGGCCAACCCGTACTTCCTGCCGGAGAACCTGGAACGCGGCACCGCGCTGATCGACACGCTGCGCGAGGTGGCCGCGGCGCACGACGCCACGCCCAGCCAGATCGCCCTGGCGTACGTGCTGCGCTCCCCGAACGTGGTGGCCATCCCCGGCGCGTCCAGCGTGGAGCAGATGGAGCGCAACGCGGCCGCCGCCGACATCGACCTGACCGACGACGAGTACGCCGCGCTGGTCACCGCCGCCCGGCAGTTCCGTCCGGTCACCGGCCTGGCGGCGCTGCCGAAGCTGATCCGCGCCCGCGTGGGAAGGTGAGCACATGGACGACATCACCGCGCTGATCCTCGACGACCACGCCGCCTTCCGGCGTGGCTTCGCCCGACTCGACGACGCCCGCGACGACGCCGAGCTGCTGGCGGTCTGGGAGGCGCTGGCCCTGCACCTGGACATCCACGCCGAGGCAGAGGAGGCGATCCTCTATCCGCACCTGGTCAAGCACGGCGACGACGGCGAGGACGAGACCGAGGACGCGATCGGCGACCACAACAAGATCCGTGACGCGGTCGCCGAGTCGAAGCTGCACCCGGTCGGCTCCGACCAGTGGTGGGCGGCGGTCGGCCAGGCCCGCAAGGAGAACAGCGAGCACCTGGCCGAGGAGGAGGACGAGGCGCTGCCGGACTTCCGCAAGCACGCCTCGGTCGAGCTGCGCGCCGAGCTGGGCGCCCGCTGGCTGACCTTCTACGGCGAGCACAAGAACGGGCGCGACCTGCGCTTCGCCGACAAGGACCCGAAGGAGTACGTGGAGGAGCACCGCTGACGCACGCCGTCTGCCATCGGGTGCGTTCGTCGTCGTCCCGACGACGACGGACGCACCCGGCGCGGATGTCAGGGCAGGTCGCGGGCGTAGCAGACGGACAGCTCCGCGCCCGCGTACGGGCCGAAGTTGTCGATCCGGTGGTAGCCCTCGCGCTCGTAGAAGCGCATCGCGTCGGGCTGGGCGGTGCCGGTCTCCAGCAGCAGCCGGGTGACGCCGGCCGAGCGGGCGGCGTCCTCCAGGCCGCGCAGGATCGCGGTCGCCACGCCGGTGCCCCGGGCGGCCGGCACCACGTACATCCGCTTGATCTCCGCCGAGCCCGGGTCGATGAACCGCAGGCCGCCGCAGCCCAGCGCCGTGCCGGCGTCGTCCCGGGCGAGCAGGAACACCGGAACGCTCGCGCCGCTCGGCGGGGCGCCCGGCTCGTGGTTGTCGTTGCCGTAGCGCGCGTCCAGCTCGGCGCGCTGCGCCTCCCGCAGCCGCTCGCCGTCGGCCGACTCCCACGGCTCCGGGCCCACCCGGATCGTCCGCTCCACCACCCCGCCGCCTCCTTCGTCGACGATCAAGCGTACGGCGATCCCCCGGCTGGCTCCCCCCGCGGCCCGCTCCTCGGGTGAACGGCGGGCCCGGGGCTGTCGTGGCGATCTCCCACCGCGCCACGCCGGCCCCAGCTCGGTCGGGGGCGCGGCAGGTCCGGAATCAACGGGTGCATCTGTGGTCGTCGGAGCGACAACAGATGCACCCGTTGCGTTTCGCGATCTCCCCGTCGTGGGGGAGTCGGCGGGGTGGCGGCTGGCGGCAGAATGACCGGGGTGACGGTCCTCGGGGCGCTCCGGCCGCTGGTGCGCGGCAGCACCTGGCGGCGCGGCGTGTTCCTGCTGCTCGGCGGGGTGCTGGCGCTGCCGTACGTGCTGCTCGCCGCGACCTTCGCCAGCATGCTGACCCGCTCGGAGGTGTCCCGGCCGGTGGTGCTCGGCCTGCTCGTGGTGGCCGCCGCCGTCGGCGTGGTGCCGGTCTTCCTGGCCGGCAGCCGGGCGCTGGAGATCGCCGCCGTCCGCGCCCTGCTCGGTGTGGAGCTGCCGGAGCCCGCCGCCGACCACCGGCCCGACCGGGAGGCCCGGCTGCGCGCCGCGCTCTGGATCGGCACCCATCTCGTCACCGGCGCGCTGGTGCTGGCCGCGCTGTTCAGCGCCCTGCCGATGGCGTTGGTCTTCATCGTGCAGCAGTTCGGCGTGGACACCGGGCCGGTCGACGAGGCCGGGTTCGGGCCGCTGGCCGGGCAGGACCGCCGGTGCATGATGCTCACCGGGGTGCTGCTGCTGGTCGGGCTCGGCTACGCGGTCGCCGGGCTCGGCTCGCTGGCCGCGTCGATGGCGCCGGTGCTGCTCGGCCCGTCCCAGGCCGAGCGGATCGCCGCGCTGGAGGGGGCCGCCGTCCGGCTGGCCGAACGCAACCGGCTGGCCCGGGAGCTGCACGACTCGGTCGGGCACGCGCTCACCGTGGCCACCCTCCAGGCCGCCGCCGCCCGCGAGGTGCTGGACGCCGACCCGGAGTTCGCCCGCCGGGCGCTGGCCGCCATCGAGGAGACCGGCCGGCACGCCATGGACGACCTCGACCACGTGCTCGGCCTGCTCCGGGATGCCGGCCCGGGCGGTCGCCCGCCGACGGACACCGCCCCACAGCGCACTCTCGCCGACCTCGACCGCCTGGTCGCGGACACCCGGGGCGCCGGGCTGCCGGTGCGCGCGGCGATCACCGGTGGGCTCGGGGAGCTGCCGGCGGCGGTGTCCCGCGAGGGGTACCGGATCGTGCAGGAGGGGCTGACCAACGCCGCCCGGCACGGCCGCGGCCCGGTACGGCTGCGGGTCGGCGTGCCCGCTTCCCCGCGCCCCGGCGCCGCCGCCGATCCGCCCGCCGGCTCGCGGCCCGGCGAGCCGCCCGCGGGCCCGCGCACCGCCACCGGTCGACCCGGGTCCCCGCGCGCCGCCGATCCGCCCGCGGCCCCGCCGGCCGACGCCGATCCGCTTGCGGCCCCGCCGGCCGACGCCGATCCGCCCGCGGCCCCGCCGGCCGACGCCGATCCGACCGCGGGCTCGCGGGCCGGGGCCGATCCGGCAGACGGGGGGTGGTTGGTGATCGAGGTGGAGAACGATCTGGCCGGGGACGCCGGGTCGGGGCGCGGCGGGCGCGGGCTGGCCGGCATGCGGGAACGGGTGCTGCTGCTCGGCGGCCGGATCACCGCCGGGCCGGACGACGGCCGGTGGCGGGTCGACGTCCGGCTGCCGGTGCCGAGGGGAGAGGCGCGGTGACCGTCGACGTGCTGATCGTGGACGACGACGAGCTGATCCGGGTCGGGCTGCGGGCGATCATCGACGCCCAGCCGGACCTGCGGGTGGTGGGTGAGGCAACCGACGGCGCCGAGGTGCCGCCGCTGGTGGCGAAGCTGCGCCCGCACGTGGTGCTGATGGACGTCCGGATGCCCGCGATCGACGGCATCCAGGCCACCCGGCAGCTGCTCGCCACCTCGGCCGACCCGCCGCGCGTCCTGGTGATCACCACGTTCGCCAACGACGAGTACGTCTACGCCGCGCTGCGCGCCGGGGCGAGCGGGTTCCTGCTGAAGCGGGCCCGCCCCGCCGAGGTGGTGGAGGCCGTCCGGGTGGTGGCGCACGGTGAGTCGCTGCTGTTCCCCGCCGCGATCCGGCAGCTCGCCGGGGCGTACGGGGGGCGGGGCGGGGACGGGCTGCGGGCCGCCCGGCTGACCGACCGGGAGGCGGAGGTGCTGCGGCTGATGACCACCGGGCTGTCCAACACCGAGATCGCCGCCCGGCTGGTGGTCGGCGCGGAGACGGTGAAGACGCACGTCGGGAATCTGCTGGCCAAGCTGGGCGTACGGGACCGTACCCAGGCGGTGATCGCCGCGTACGAGTCGGGCTTCGTCACCCCGTCCGGCTGAGCCCCTCACCGCGCCCATCAGCTCCTACGGCCTGTCGCGGGGCCTCGGCCCGCGGGTGCCGCGCCGGGCGTCGTTGGCGGTCCAGCCTCATGGCGACGAGAGCCGCGCCGAGGCACAGGGCGGCTGCGGCCGCCAACGGTGGTCGACCACCCGTCCGTACGGCCACCGTCCCGAGCGGGATCGCCGCCACGATCGGCCCGAACATCACCGTGTTGGCCGTCGCGGCGACCCGGCCCAACAGTGCTGGCGGCGTGTGGGTCTGCACGGCGGTCACGGCGGCGATCAGTGCCCAGGGCAACCCGATTCCGGCGACCACCGAGGCCGCGATGGCGGCGGGCCACCAGGGCAGGCAACGGGTGAGGCAGCCGAGCGCGAACAGGGCGGTCCCGGCGACGGCAACGGGGACGGGACCCCACCGGGCGAGCATCCGGCCGATGATCAACCCGCCCACCACGGAACCGGCGCCCTGAGCGCTCGCCATCACCCCGAGGAACGTCGTCGGCAGTCGTAGGCCGTCGACCACCACCTCGTAGACGGCGGCGGTGGTGAACCCGGACATGGCGATCGACACGGCGGCGAGCACGACGGTGAGCCGGGTCGACGGCCGTTCGAGCAGGACGGTCAGTCCGGCGGCGGACCCGGCGCGGCGCTCGGCCGGAGCGGAGGTGACCGGTGGCTCGGTGAGCCGTAGCGCCGCGTAGAGAGCGACGGTGAGGGCCGGCATCACCGCGCTGAGTAGGGCGACGGAGTGGCCGCCACGCCAGGCGTAGAGGCCGGCCCCGGCGAGTGGCGCGACCAGCTTCATGCCCTCCTGGGCGCTTGAGCGCCAGCCGTTCACGTCACCGAGCCGCTCGGGCGGAAGTGCCGACGGCAGCAGGGCCGTCTCGCCAGCGTCGATCAACACGTAGCTGAACCCGTACGCACAGGCGGCGGCGTAGACGAGCCAGGTCTGGCCGGGACCTCGGACGGCGAACAGGCTCAGCAACACGCCGGCCAGCGCCGCGTTCACCACGATCATCGCCGCGCGGCGGGGCACCCGGTCGAGCGCGCCGCCCAGCCACGGGCCGGCCAGCACCGGGGCGTACACGCACAGCCCGGCCAACGCCGCGGAGCCGGTGGAACCGGTGAGGTCGAGGATCCAGATGCCGGCCACCAGGGTCATCGCCCCGCCCCCGAAGCCGGACACCAGGGAGATCGCCACGAACAGCACGGCGTTGCGACGCATGGGGCCTCCAGGAGTTGAGTCGAGAGGACTCAGCCTGGTTCTTGAGCCATGGCGAAGCAATAGCGCTGAAGACTGTCAATGTGCTGTTGACAATCCGGCGCGCAGTGACGTCCGCGCGGCGCGGACGGGAGGAGGAAGCCGCTCGGATCCGACGCCGTCGAGGTCGGCCAGCAGGTGCGTGGCCAGCGCGTGAAGCGCTCCCGGCTCGGCGTCGACAGCCGCCTCGACGGTTTCGCGGACGAGAGCCGCTCGGCGAAAGCGGCCATCCCACCGACGGTCGGTGTCGAGCCACCGGCCCAGCTCAGCCACGGCGGCCCGGATCGCGGCCACCTGCGGCGGCAGGTCGACGTCGGCCTGGTCCCGCCGGTTCCGCCGGGCCGCGGCCAGTCGTTGCCGGCGCTGCTCGGCGGCCTGCCGGCTGCTCAGTCCCAGCGTCCGTGCGAGCTGCGCCCAGGTGGCGCCGGCGTGCCGGGCCCGGTCGATCAGGTCCAGCTCACGCTCGTCCAGATCGCGCCGGACGGACCGCAGTCGGGCCAGCTCATCCAACTCCGTCGACATGTGTCAACGCTACATTGACGTCCCTCGGAGGGGGGAGGAGGTTCACCCCGGCACGGGAGGGTTTCCCACCCCGATCGGCCGAGCCTGGGGAGCATGACCACCGCGTTGCTCGTACCCACGCACCACCGGTCCCGGATCGCGCCGCTCGCCGCCGGCTGGCTCGCGCTCTGGGGCGTCCTCGCCCTGGTCGGCACCCTGACCGGCGCCGGCTACCCGTTCGGCGACCACGACCGCGACCGGGAGGCCAACCTGCTCCGGCTGGTGCCGGTGTCGGTCGGCCCGCCGCTGTTCGCGGCCCTGCTGCTCACCGCCGCCGTCGCCGCTCTCGCCATGATCGGCACCGCCGCCGGCTCGCCTGGGCGGCCGGCATCCCGCTCGGCATCTCCCGCGACTTCCTGCACGAGATGCAGGACACCGGGCTGGTCTGGGCCGGCGCCGGGCTGGGCGCGTTCGCGGTGGCCGGCGCGATCCTCACCCTCGGGCTGGTCCGGCCCTGGGGCGAGCGGTTCCCGAGGTGGATGGTCGGCCTGGCCGGTCGACGGGTGCCGACCATGCTGGCCGTGGTTCCGGCCACCGTGGTCGCGCTGGCGGTCACCGCGGGCTCGCTCGGACTGGTCACCGCGCCGAGGTTCTGGGAGTTGACCGGCGGGCTCAGCCTGACCACCCTGCCAATGCTGCTCTGGCCCGTCTGGGGAGTGGCGCTGGCCGTGGCGACGTACGCGTACCGGCTGCGCCGCCGGGGCGCCTGTGCCCGGTGCGGGCGGGATGACCTCCGCGAAGGGGGCCGCCGGTCACCCGACCGCGCTAGCGTGGTCGGGTGACCGAGCCCAACCAGGTGCTCCCCGTCCCACCCGCCGACCTGCCGAGCACCCTCGGCGAGCTGCGCGCGACCGGGCACCGGTACCGCACCGTCAAGTCCGAACTCCGCGACAACCTGCTCGCCCGGATGCGCTCCGGCGAGGACCGTTTCCCCGGCATCGTCGGCTACGACGACACCGTCCTGCCCGAGGTCGAGCGGGCGCTGCTCGCCGGCCACGACATGGTGCTGCTCGGCGAGCGCGGCCAGGGCAAGACCCGGCTGATCCGCTCCCTGGTGGCGCTGCTCGACGAGTGGACGCCGGTGCTGTCCGGCTCGGCCCTCAACGAGCACCCGATGCACCCGCTCACCCCGGCGTCGCGGGCCCTGGTCGCCGAGGCCGGCGACGACCTGACGATCGGCTGGCTGCACCGCTCGATGCGGTACGGCGAGAAGCTCGCCACCCCGGACACCAGCGTCGGCGACCTGATCGGCGACGTCGACCCGATCCGGCTGGCCCAGGGCCGCAGCCTCGGCGACCCGGAGACCATCCACTTCGGCCTGGTGCCGCGCACCAACCGGGGCATCTTCGCGGTCAACGAGCTGCCCGACCTGGCCGAGCGGATCCAGGTGGCGCTGCTCAACGTGCTGGAGGAGCGCGACATCCAGGTCCGCGGCTACCAGCTGCGGCTGCCGCTGGACCTGTTCCTGGTGGCCAGCGCCAACCCGGAGGACTACACCAATCGGGGCCGGATCATCACCCCGCTGAAGGACCGCTTCGGCGCGGAGGTGCGCACCCACTACCCGGTCGACCTGGAGCTGGAGCTGGCGCTGATCCGGCAGGAGGCCGACCTGGTCGCCGAGGTGCCGGAGCACGTGCTGGAGGTGCTGGCCCGGTTCGCCCGGGACGTCCGCGAGTCGCCGTCGGTCGACCCGCGCTCCGGCGTCTCCGCCCGGTTCGCCATCGCCGCCGCGGAGACCGTCGCCGCGGCCGCGCTGCGCCGCGCCGGCCTGCTCGCCGCCGGCACCCCCGAGGGGGTACGGGGTGAGGCGCCGGTCGCGCGGGTCGGCGATGCGGTCTCGGTGACGAGCACCCTGCGCGGCAAAGTGGAATTCGAATCCGGCGAGGAGGGGCGGGAGATCGAGATCCTGGCCCACCTGCTGCGCACCGCCACCGCGGAGACGTTCCGGGCCCGGCTGGCCGGGCTGGACCTCTCCGGCTTCACCGCGCTGGTCGCCGAGGACGGCGTGATCGAGACCGGCGAGCTGGTCTCCTCGGCGGAGCTGCTGCGCCAGGTCGGCACCGTCCCCGGGCTGGCCAAGGCGCTGGACCGGCTGGGGCTGGGCGACGCGCCCACCCCGGAGCAGGCCGCCGCCGGCGTCGAGTTCGTGCTGGAGGGGCTGCACCTGACCCGCCGGCTCGGCAAGGACGTGACCGAGACCGGGCGCACCGTCTACGGCGGCCGGGGCTGACCATGGCCGGCAACCGGTTCCGGTACGGCCAGTGGCGTGGCGGGCCCGACCCGCTCGCCCCGCCGTACGACGTACGCGCCGCGGTGGACTCGGTCGGCGCGGAGGTGCTGGCCGGCGGCAGCCTCCGAGAGGCGCTGCGCGACCTGCTGCGCCGCGGCCCGCAGGGTCGGGGCGGCCTGGACGACCTGGCCGCCCGGGCCCGCCGGTTGCGCCGGGAGGCGCTGCGCCGGGGCGACCTGGACGGTGCGGTGACCCGTTCCCGGGCGCTGCTCGACCAAGCGCTCGCCGCCGAACGCGACGAACTGCGCAACCGCTCGGACGACGACGCGCGGTTCGCCGAGGCGGTGCTGGACAATCTGCCCCGCTCGACGGCCAGGGCGGTGCAGGAGCTGTCCGAGTACCGCTGGGCGAGCGACGAGGCGCGGCAGACGTACCAGAAGATCCTCGACGGCCTGCGCGGCGACGTGCTGGAGCAGCGCTTCGCCGGGTTGCGCGACGCGGCCCGGGCGGCCGGCGACCCGGCCGCCCAGGCCCGCATCGCCGAGATGATGCGGGATCTCAACGACCTGCTGGCCCGGCACGCCCGGTCGGAGGACACCACCGACGCGTTCGCCGAGTTCATGCGCCGGCACGGCGAGTTCTTCCCCGAGCAGCCGGGCGACGTCGACGAGCTGGTCGACGTGCTGGCCCGGCGGGCGGCGGCGGGGGAGCGGCTGATGCGCTCGCTGACCGACCGGCAGCGCGAGGAGCTGGCCGGGCTGATGCGCCAGTCGCTGGGCGACCAGTTGGCCGGCGAGCTGTCCCGGCTCGACGAGCAGCTGCGGTCGCTGCGGCCGGACCTGAACTGGCAACGCGGCGAGCGGGTCCGCGGTGACCAGCCGCTCGGCTACGGCGAGGCGGCCGGCGCGCTGGACGAGATCGCCGAGCTGGACGACCTGCTCGACGCGCTCGACCAGGACCAGCCCGGCGGCACCCTGGACGACGTGGACGTCGAGGCGGTCGCCCGGACGATGGGCCGGGACGCCGCAGACGAGGTACGCCGGCTGCGGGAGTTGGAGCGGGAGCTGCGCCGGCAGGGCTGGGTCGAGCGGGACGCGGACGGCCTGACGTTGAGCCCGAAGGCGTTGCGCCGGCTGGCCGGCACCGCCCTGCGGCGGGTCTTCGCCGACCTGACCGCCGGGCCGCGCGGGCAGCACGACCTGCGCTCGGCGGGCGCCGCCGGCGAGGTCAGCGGCGGCTCCCGGCAGTGGGAGTACGGCGACGAGCAGCCGCTGGACGTGGTGCGCACGCTCACCCGGGCGGTACGCCGGGCCGGGCCGACCGTGCCGGTCCAGCTCGCGGTCGAGGACTTCGAGGTGGTGGAGACCGAGCGCCGGGCCAGCGCGGCGGTGGCGCTCTGCGTCGATCTGTCGTACTCGATGATCTCGCAGGGGCGCTGGGGGCCGATGAAGCAGACGGCGCTGGCCCTGTCGCACCTGATGGCCACCCGGTTCCCGCAGGACGCCCTGCAGATCATCGGCTTCGGCCGGCAGGCGATGCCGCTGACCCAGCTGGAGTTGGCGGCGGTGGAGCCGGACCTGGAGCAGGGCACCAACCTGCAGCACGCGCTGCGGCTGGCCGCCCGGCACCTGCGCCGGCACCCGGGCGCCGAGCCGGTGGTGCTGGTGGTCACCGACGGTGAGCCGACCGCCCACCTCGACCCGGAGGACGGGGAGGCGCTGTTCCACTGGCCGCCGCTGCACGAGACGGTCGAGGCGACCATCCGGGAGGTGGATCGGCTGACCCGGTTCGGCGCCACGCTGAACGTCTTCATGCTCGGCGACGACCCGGGCCTGCGCCGCTTCGTCGACGCGGTGGCTCGCCGCTCGCACGGCCGGATGTTCACCCCCGACCTGGCCGACCTCGGCGAGTACGTCGTCTCCGACTACCTCCGCACCCGCCAGGGCCGCCGCTGACCCCCACCCACCCTGCTACGCCGTCGATCATGGAGTTGTGGTTGTGGACGAAGCGCACTTTCCGGGTGATCCGGGCGCCATAACTCCATGATCGACCGGGCCGGGCGGGGTTTGATGGGGGCGTGGAGACGGCGGAGTTGCGGCGGGCGTACGGGGAGGTGCTCGCCGAGGTGGAGGCGGGCGGGTTCGGGGTGCCGCCGCCGGGACGGCTGGGCGCGGAGCAGCTCGTGGCGCACCTGGCCACGAACGACGAGCTGATGACCGAGGCCGGCGAGGCGGTGCTCGCCGGGGCCCCGTTCGCCTACTACGACCTGGCCGGCGTGCACCGGCCGGAGCTGGACGCCCTGGTCGGCCGGTGCGGCGGCCTGGACGGGCTGGCCACCCTGCTGCGGGCCACCAGCCAGAAGCTCTGCGCCCTGGCCGACCGGCTGGGCCCGGCGGCGGACACACCGGTCGACACCCACCTGCGGGAGGGCTTCGACCTGGTGGTGGACGAGCCGCTGCCCTGGGGGCGGGTGCTCGACCTGCACGCCCGGGTGCACCTGCCGAAGCACCTGGCACAGCTGCGGATGCTGCGCGACGGCCACCCGCCCCGGTCGTGACCGCCCGGCCGCGACGCTGGGCGACGCTCCGCCGCTCGTCGCTGGACATCGCCGGCCCGGGCGTGTTCCGGCACCGGCTGCGGATGGCCGCCCCGCTCATCGCGCAGTGCGCGGTGCTGGCCGGTCTGGCCTGGTGGATCTCGCAGACCCTCTTCGGCCACCAGCGGCCGATCTTCGCGGCCACCGCCGCGTTGGTCTGCCTGACCGCGGGCCTGGGCGGCCGGGGGCGGCAGGCCGTCGACCTGCTGGTCGGGGTGGGCACCGGGGTGCTGGTCGGCGAGGGGGTACGCGCCCTGCACGCCGGCAACGACTTCTGGCTGATTGCGCTGGCGATCGCGGTGGCGATGGCGACGGTCGCGCTGGTCGACCCGCGGCCGCTGACGTACATCCAGGCGGGCGGGGCGGTGCTGATCGTGGTGGTGGTGGGCGCCTCCAGCTCCCCGACCGACTACCTGCTGGACGCCGCGACGGGCGGCGTGATCGGCCTGCTCGGCAGCCAGGTGCTGTTCACCCCGGACCCGGTGCGGCTGGTCGAGGCGCCGGCCCGGGAGATCCTGGCGGACGCCGCCGACGCCCTGCGGACCGCGGCCGACGCGCTGGCCCGGGGCTCCGCCGCCGGGGCGCGGGCCGCCTGCGCGGACGCCCGGGAGGCGCACGCCCGCCTGGGAGAGCTCTCCGCGGCCCGGGCGGCGGCCCACAAGGAGACCTTCCGGACGGTACGGGGACGCCGCCGCGCGGCCCGGCTGCGGCAGGCGGACCAACCGCTGGACGACATGGACGTGCTGGTCGCCGCCGTCCTGCTGCTCTGCGTGGACGCCCGGTCCGAGCTGGCGAATCGGTCCGAGCTGGCGGATCGGTCCGCGCACATCGGCGGCGGGGCCTCGGCCGACGGGACCCGGGCGCGGCCCGCGGCACCGGACACCGGCCACGAATCCCTGCCGCGGCGACTGACGGCGCTCGCCGACGGGCTGATGGCGCTGGCCGCCCACCCGGTGCCGGCCATGCACCCCACCCCGCCCACCGCCCCGGGCGCCACCATCGCGCCCGCCGGCCCGGGCGTCACAACTACCGGCGCGCCGGCCGCCTCCCGGCACGCCGACGTCCATCTGCGCGACGCCCAGCTGGCGCTGCACCGGCTGGGAACCCCACCGCCCTGACCCCGCCGACCGGGCCACACGCCGACCTGGCGAACGGACGGCAGGCCGGGGTCAGGTGCGGCGGAAGCTGCGGCGGTACGCGGTCGGGGAGACGCCGATCCGGTCGTGCAGGTGCTGGCGCAGGGCGGCGGTGGTGCCGAAGCCGGCCCGCCGGGCCACCTGGTCGACGCTCAGGTCGGTGGTCTCCAGCAGCAGCCGGGCGTGCTCGGTGCGCTGCCGCAGCAGCCACTGGGCCGGGCTCAGCCCGGTCTCCGAGCGAAAGTGCCGGGTGAAGGTGCGCACGCTCATCCGGGCGTGCGCGGCGAGGTCCCGCAGGGCCACCGGCTCGTGCAACCGCTGCCGGGCCCACTCCCGGGTGGCGGCGGTGCCGGATTCCGGCCCGCGCGGGACCGGGCGCTCGATGAACTGGGCCTGCCCGCCGTCCCGCCAGGGCGGCACCACGCAGCGCCGGGCCGCGCGGTTGGCCACCTCGCTGCCGTGGTCGGTGCGTACGACGTGCAGGCACAGGTCGATGCCGGCGGCCACCCCGGCCGAGGTGAGCACGTCACCGTCGTCGATGAACAGCACCTCCGGGTCGAGGTCGACGGCCGGGTACAGCCGGCGGAACCGCTCGGCGTACGCCCAGTGGGTGGTGGCCGGCCGGCCGTCGAGCAGGCCGGCGGCGGCGAGCACGAACGCGCCGGTGCAGATCGACATGATCCGCGCGCCGCGTTCCCGGGCGGCCCGCAGCGCGGCGGTCACCTCCGGGTCGACCGTGCCGTCGGTCAGCGGCGGCCCGCCGTCGACGCCCGGTACGACCACGGTGTCGGCGGCCGCGACCAGGCCGAGGTCGTGGTCGGGGAGCACCTGGTAGCCGCCGGAGCTGCGGACCGGTCGCCCGCCGCCGGTGCACGTGCCGACGGTGTAGAGCGGGGTGCCGTCGCCGGTGCGCGCGGCGCCGAAGACCTGGGCGGGGGTGCCGAGGTCGAGGCCGACCCCCTGGTCGACGGTGAGCACCGCGACCCGGTGCGGAGCGACGGTCATGGCCCGATTATTGCGCATCGTGGCTTTCCGGCCACTCGCCCGGCGGTGGGCAGCAGGCCGAGACTCGTACCGTGACCCGCAACCGCCGCCTGCACCCCGCCTGGCCCGTGGCCGCCGTGGCCTTCGTCGCGCTGGTCGGCGCCGCGGGCTTCCGCGCCACCCCGTCGGTGCTGCTGCACCCGCTGCACGCCGAGTTCCGCTGGCCGCTGGCCACCATCTCCGCCGCCGTCTCGGTGAACCTGCTGCTCTACGGGCTGACCGCGCCGTTCGCCGCCGCGCTGATGGACCGGTTCGGCATCCGCCGGGTGGTCGCCAGCGCGCTGGTGCTGGTGGCGGCCGGCAGCGGGCTGACCGTGCTGATGACGGCCAGCTGGCAGCTGGTGCTCTGCTGGGGCGTGCTGGTGGGGCTGGGCACCGGCTCGATGGCGCTGGCCTTCGTCGCCACGGTCACCGGGCGCTGGTTCGTCCGGCGGCGCGGCCTGGTCACCGGGGTGCTGACCGCGGGCGGGGCCGCCGGCCAGCTGGTCTTCCTGCCGCTGCTGGCGATCCTGGTCCGCGACCACGGCTGGCGCACGGCGGCGCTCGTGGTGTCCGGTGCCGCGCTGGCGGTCGTACCGCTGGTGGTGTGGCTGTTGCGGGAGTACCCGGCGGATCTGGGGCTGCCGGCCTACGGCGCGACCGAGGTGACCCCGCGGCCGGCGCCGGCCGGCGGGGCCGCGGCCCGGGCGGTCGGCGCGCTGGCCACGGCCGCGCGGACCCGACCGTTCTGGCTGCTGGCCGGCGGCTTCGCGATCTGCGGCGCGACCACCAACGGGCTGGTCGGCACCCACTTCGTGCCGGCCGCGCACGACCACGGCATGCCGGAGACCACCGCGGCGGGCCTACTCGCCCTGGTCGGGCTCTTCGACATCGTCGGCACCATCGCCTCCGGCTGGCTCACCGACCGGGTGGACAGCCGGCTGCTGCTCGGCGCCTACTACGCGCTGCGGGGCGGGTCCCTGCTGGTGCTGCCCGCCCTCTTCGCGGGCACCGCCCGGCCGAGCATGCTGGTCTTCATCATCTTCTACGGCCTGGACTGGGTGGCCACCGTGCCGCCGACCGTCGCGCTGTGCCGGGAGTACTTCGGCGCCGCCGGCGCGGTGGTCTTCGGCTGGGTGTTCGCCGCCCACCAGGTCGGCGCTGCCGTGGCCGCCACCGGCGCCGGCCTGGTCCGCGACCGGCTCGGTGACTACGCCCTGGCCTGGTACGTCGCCGGGGCGCTGTCGATCGGCGCCGCCGGGCTGTCGTTACTGCTGCGTCGCCGCCAGCCGACGGCGGTGCCGGTGCCGATCCCGGCGCCGGTCGCCCGGGCCTGGAGCTACCGCGGCTGACCGCCCGGCGGCTGCCCGCCCGACCCGGCCCGGCCCAGGTCGCGCCCGAGCCGGCCCAGCCCGGTTCGGGCCCGAGCCGGCTCAGCCCAGCAGGAACTGCTGCTCGGCGGCGGCCGTGCAACCGGTCTGGATCAGGTCCGCGCCCGGGTCGGTGCGGGCGTCCCGGACCTGCGCGCACCGGGTGGACTGCACGCTGACCAGCAGCACCGCCCCGGTGCCGATCGGGGTGACCCGCCACTGCTGGTTGGGCTGCCCGTGGCAACCGAACTGCTGCAGCCGGGCGCCGTCGTCGACGCCGCCGCCCTCGACGTCCAGGCACTGCCCGTACGCGGCGTTGGTGAGGGTGACCACGTCCGGGGCCAGCGGGTTGGCGACCCACTGCTGTTCCGGGCCGCCGGTGCAGGGGGCCAGCACGGCGATGGAGGACTCGCCGGTGCCGTTCAGGCCCACGCAGAGCCCGGAGGGCACCGACCGGATCACCTTGGGCCCGGTCAGCGGCGCGGGCGCGGGCGGCGTGGGGGGTGCGGTGGTGGCCGCCGGCGTGGTCGGGGCGGGCGTCGGCGAGGGCGCGGCCGGGGTGGTGGCCGGCTCGCCGGTGGGCGCGGCGGTCGGCGGCAACGGCGCCGCCGCGGCCGGCACCACCGGCCGGTCACCGCCGCCGAGCACGCCGGTGGCGAAGAAGACCCCCAGCAGTACGCCGGCCAGGCCGGTGCCCAGCGCGACCCGGATCAGCGGGTCCCGCGGCAGGGCGGATCGCCGACCGCGGCGGGCGCCGTAGACGGTGCCGGGCGGTTGTTCGTCGGAGACGGACATGGGGGCATCCTCACCCACCGACCCGCCCGACGGCCAATCCGCCGCGCGTCGACACCGGTCACTCGATGACCGCGACGTCCTTCCAGAACGCCACCCGGTCCCGGACCATCTCGGCGTCCGGCTTCGGCTCGGGGTAGTACCAGACCGCATCGGCGCTGGTCCGCCCGTCGTGGCTGAGCGTGTAGTAGGAGGCGGTGCCCTTCCAGGGGCAGACCGTGTGGGTGGACGACTCGGTGATCAGGTCGTCGCGGAGCGCGGAGCGGGGGAAGTAGTGGTTGCCCTCGACCATGACGGTGTCGTCGCTCTCCGCGACGATCAGGTCGTTCCAGACGGCTTTCGGCATGCTCCCACGCTATGCCCGTCGGCCCGTCCCGGCCACTCGTCCGGTGGGGCGTACGGAAGCCCGTCAGAGGCCGGACGGGAAACCGCAGCCGTGGACGTCCCACCTGAGCGGCCGTTCGCGCGTAAGGTCATCTCATGCGCGCCCTGCGTGATCATGAGCAGGCGGTGGACACGCTGCGACGGTCGTACGCCGCCGTGCCGCCCGGACAACCCGTACGCCTCGCCAAGCGCACCTCCAACCTGTTCCGCCCCCGCCAGGCCACCGGCGCACCCGGCCTGGACGTCAGCGGGCTGGACGGGGTGCTCGCCGTGGACCCGGCCGCCCGCACCGCCGACGTGCAGGGCATGTGCACCTACGAGGACCTGGTCGACGCGACCCTCCCGCACGGGCTGATGCCGCTGGTCGTGCCGCAGCTGCGCACCATCACCCTGGGCGGCGCGGTGACCGGGCTGGGCATCGAGTCGACGTCGTTCCGCAACGGCCTGCCGCACGAGTCGGTGTTGGAGATGGACCTGCTGACCGGGGCCGGCGAGCACCTCACCGCCGGCCCGGACGGCCCGCACGCCGACCTGTTCGCCGCCTTCCCCAACTCGCTGGGCAGCCTCGGCTACGCCACCCGGCTGCGGATCGAGCTGCAACCGGTACGCCGGGCGGTGGCCCTGCGCAACGTCCGGTTCAGCCGGCTGGAGGAGCTCACCGAGACGATCGCCGAGGTGATCGCCAAGGGCGAGTTCGAGGGCCGGCCGGTGGACGGGATGGACGGGGTGATGTTCAGCCCCGGCGAGGCGTACCTGACGTTCGCCACCTTCACCGACGACGCGCCGCAGCTGAGCGACTACACCGGCCAGGAGATCTACTACCGCTCGCTGCGCCGGCGCGTCCGCGACGCGCTGAGCACGTACGACTACCTCTGGCGCTGGGACACCGACTGGTTCTGGTGCTCGGCGGCGTTCGGCGTGCAGCACCCGGTGGTGCGCCGGCTCTGGCCGGCCCGGCTGCGCCGCAGCGACGTCTACCACCGGCTGGTCCGGTTGGAGCACCAGCACCAGGTGGCCGCCCGGGTGGACCGTTGGCGCGGCCGGCCGGCCCGGGAGCGGGTGGTGCAGGACGTGGAGATCCCGCTGGAGGGGACGGCGGAGTTTCTTCGCTGGTTCGCCGGGAACGTCGGCATGAACCCGGTGTGGTTGTGCCCGTTGCGGTTGCGCGAGCCGGCCGGCCCGGGGTCGGCGCGGGCCTGGCCGCTGTATCCGCTCCGGCCGGGGCAGAGCTACGTCAACATCGGCTTCTGGGGCAGCGTGCCGCTCGCCGAGGGCGCGGCGGACGGCGACATGAACCGCTCGATCGAGCGGGCGGTGTCCGAGGCGGGTGGGCACAAGTCCCTCTACTCGGACGCGTACTACGACCGGGCGGCCTTCGACCGGCTCTACGGCGGGGAGACCTGGCGCGCCGTCAAGGACCGCTACGACCCGGACCATCGGCTCACCGGACTCTACGAGAAGGCGGTTGCACGCAGATGAGCCTGACCGACCGTGAACAGGGAGCGTCCAGCGCTTCCGCCGAGCCGCCGGCGGGCGTCCGGCGTACCGGCCCGACCGTGGCGGACGTGGTCCGCGCGGTCACCACCGGGGATCTCCCGATCCGCATCACCGGGTACGACGGCAGCGCTGTCGGCCCGTCCGACGCCGGCATCACCCTGTCGATCCGCTCCGAGCGGGGCCTGTCGTACCTGCTCACCGCGCCGGGCGACCTGGGCATGGCCCGGGCGTACGTCAGCGGTGACCTGGGGTTGGACGGGGTGCACCCGGGCGACCCGTACGAGGCGTTGCGGGTGCTCAAGGACGACCTGCGGCTGCGCGCGCCCTCGGTGGCCGAGGGGCTGGCGCTGGTGCGCGGGCTGGGCTGGGAGCGGCTGCTGCCCCCGCCGGCCCCGCCGCAGGAGGCCCAGCCGCGCTGGCGGCGGGTGATGAACGGGCTGCGGCACTCCCGGGTGCGCGACAGCACCGCGATCTCGCACCACTACGACGTCTCGAACGCCTTCTACGAGAAGGTGCTCGGCCCGTCCATGACGTACACCTGCGCGCTGTTCCGCAGCGAGGACGACACGCTGGAGCAGGCGCAGCGGGCGAAGTACGACCTGGTGGCGAACAAGTTGGCGCTGAAGCCGGGGATGCGGCTGCTGGACGTGGGCTGCGGCTGGGGCGGCATGGTCCGGCACGCGGCCCGGGAGTACGGCGTGAAGGCGCTCGGCGTGACCCTGTCGAAGGCGCAGGCGCAGTGGGCGCAGGCGGCGATCGAGCGGGAGGGGCTCGCCGACCTGGCGGAGGTGCGGCACCTGGACTACCGGGACGCCCCGCGCGAGCAGTTCGACGCGATCTCCTCGATCGGGCTGACCGAGCACATCGGCGTGCGTAACTACCCGGCGTACTTCGGGGCGCTGCGCGGCCGGCTGCGCCAGGGCGGCCGGTTGCTCAACCACTGCATCACCCGGGCGGACAACCGGGCGCCGCACCGCTCCGGCGCGTTCATCGACCGGTACGTCTTCCCGGACGGCGAGCTGGCCGGGCCGGGTCGGTTGATCGGTGAGGTGCACGACGCCGGGCTGGAGGTGCACCACGAGGAGAACCTGCGCCGGCACTACGCGCTGACGCTGGCCGCCTGGTGCCGCAACCTGGTCGAGCACTGGGACTTCTGCGTCCGCGAGGTGGGTTCGGGCACCGCCCGGGTGTGGGGCCTCTACATGGCCGGCTCGCGGATGGCGTTCGAGCGCAACGGCATCCAGCTGCACCAGGTGCTGGCCACCCACAACGGCCCGGACGGCGTCAGCGGCTACCCGCTGCGCCCGGACTGGACGGCCTGACCGCACACCGCCCGTCGACGAGAGCCGCGCCGCACCGGCGCGGGACGGTGGCCGGGCTCGCCGAGCTGCGCCGCTTCCACGAGATGGCGAACTGGCAGCCGATCTGGCTGTCGGTCGAGATGCCGACCCCGGCCTGACCCGACCACCCGGTCCCTGCCGCCTGAGTCCGCGCGACGGCAGGGACCGCGCGGTTCAGAGGTACGGCCGGGTGATCAGCTCGATGGCGTGGCCGGCCGGGTCCTTGAAGTACACGCCCCGGCCGCCGTGCTCGTGGTTGATCTCACCGGGCCGCCGCATGTGCGGATCGGCCCAGTGCGTGACGCCGCCGGCGGATAACCGCCGGTACGCCCGGTCGAACAGCTCGTCGTCGACCAGGAAGGCGTAGTGCTGCATCTGGATCTCCACCGGCGGCTCGGCGAACTGCAGCAGGGTGCCGTCGTCGAGCTGGATGTTGGTGAAGAAGCCCCAGGACGGCGCCGCCGGAAGCTCCAGCAGCTCGCGGAAGAACCGGGCGGACTCCTCGCGGTCCTTCGAGGCGATGATGGTGTGGTTGAAACTGACGGGCATTCGGTCGACCTCGCTCACGTGCCGGCAACAACAGGGACTCGTGGTGTGCGGGTCACTGTGGCGGGCCGCGGGCCGAACGACGGGGACGCCGGGCGGGCGTCCGGTGGCGGATCAGCCGTCCACCGGGTCGCCGATCCGTGCGTGGCGAGATGCCGGTCCGGTGATCACGCCCCGAGCCTAGCCGCCCCTGCGCCGGAAAAACAGGAGGTGATTTTCGAGGGCCGGCTGGGTAATGGCGGGCGATGTTCTTCATCTTCGGCCTCCGGACCAAGGTCACCCGGTCCGGTGTCGTCACGCAGGTCTGTCGCCACTGCGGCAACCAGGCGGCCCAGGTGATCACCCGGCGGGCCACGAAGTTCAGCCTCTTCTTCATCCCGTTGATCCCGATCCGGACCCGCTACGTGCAGCAGTGCTCGTTCTGCGGCGCCGAGTACGCGGTCGCCAGGGACGAGGCCCGGCGCCTCCCGGTCGGCTGATCCATGGCCCGTTTCCTCTGCTGGTTGATCGGCCGGCAGCCCGCCGCACCGGCCGCCGCGCCGGTGCACACGGTGTCCCGGCCGCCGTGCACGCCGGGCCGGCGCCGGCACCGTCGGCGCAGCCGCCCGCTGGCCGGCGCGCAGTCGCCCCGCTCGCCCTGGAACCGCTCCGCCGGCCGCTGAGCCGGCGGGCCACGAAGGACGGCGCACTGAGGTAAATTCCTCGATGCCGTGGACGCCGGTAGGGGCGGAGCGGGCAAGATCCCGGGCGGCCGTGACCGGTGGCCCGGGGTGGTTCGGCTCCGTCCAGCTTCCAGCCCTGTGAGGCAGTCATGAGCGCGTCGCCCGTGCCCACCCGGCGTGCGACGGGCGTCGGCCCCGGTCGGCACGCCTCGCGCCGCCGCGCGTTCGGCGTCGTCGCGGTGGCGCTGCTCGCCACCATGGTCGTCACCGACGTCATCCCCGCCCGGCACGCCGACGCCGCGGTGATCGAGGAAAATCACTCCATCTCGTACGGCGGCCAGGACGGCAGCGCCGTCTACACCCCGGCCAACTCGACCGTCGCGGTCCTACAGTCCGACGAGGTCACCCGGGAGAGCATCCGGATCTCCGTGGTCGAGAAGGACGGCCCGTGGGACCTGGCCTTCGAGTTCGCCTCCCGGGACAGCTCCCACGAGAAGCTGACGGTCGGCTACTACGGCGACACGCAGATCGGTCCCTTCACCGATCCCGGGCGGCCCGGCATGTCGATGGGCCCGATCGGCTTCTGCAGCGACCAGCGGGGCAACTTCGAGGTCCGCGACATCCAGCGGAGCGGCCCGACGATCACCCGCATCTGGATCACCTTCCAGCGGTACTGCAACAACGCCCTCTCCGTCGACCAGCGCCCGACGTTCGGCGAGATCCGGCTCGGTTACCCGAAGCCCGCGTCGGTCGACGTCACCCCCCGGGCAGTGCGGTGGCCGCCCGGCCCCGACCCGGGCCAGTCGTCGTACGACGTGCCGGTGACCGTGTTCCCGACCGGCTCGACGCCGGTCACGGTCAGCTCGGTGGCGGTCACCGGGCCCACCCCCAGCTCGTTCCCGATCCGGCGCAACGGGTGCACGGGCGTGGTCGGCCCGTCCGGCTGCACGGTGGTGGTGGGCTTCGTCCCGCCGGCCGGCGGCCCCCGCTACGCCCGACTGGAGGTGAAGACCTCGGCCGGCACCCTCACCACCACCCTGGACGGGGCGGGCAACCTGGGCGTCAGCGACTGGTCCGTCGACGTCGACCACGACGAGCCCACCTACCCCGACCTGCACATCGACGTGCCGCACTCGCTCAGTTGGGGCAACCCGTACGAGCTCGCGTCGCAGGGCTGGGATGCCGACGGCTCCCTGTGGAACACCCAGTACTACCCGCCGAGAGGGGAGAAGTTCGCCCAGGGCGGCCACTACGAGTACAAGCCCGACGGCCTCGGCCCACTGGTCAGCCTCGCCCAGGGCAACAACGCGTGCGAGATCACCCGGGCGACCCTGGACATCGCCAAACTGGCGTACCAGGGGGTGGACGACCGGCTCAGCCTGCTCGACGCGACCTTCTCGACGTACTGCCGGGAGGCCAGGGGGCACACCGTCCGCGGGCGGATCCGGCACCACGCCCGGACGGACCTGAAGGGCCCCTTCCGGGTCAGCGAGGTCAGCGCGGTGCGCGACGGCGGCTACGTCAACCTGAGCTGGACCAACCCGCCGTCGACGGACTTCGCCCGGACGATCGTCCGGTGGTATTCGGGTGACGTCGCGCCGGGCGCGCCCGACGTGGGCAACCTGGCCCGCTACGGCACCACCAGTCCGGTCCGGTTCGCGGCGCCGACCGGCCAGCCGGTCGCCATCGCGATCTGGACGTTCGACAAGACCGGCAATGCAGGGCTGCGGACCAGCCTCGTCGTGCCCTGACCGGCGCCGGCCGGGGGCCGACCGACCGTCCGGGCCCCCGCCGCCCCCACGTCACCCGGGCCGACCGGGCGGGCGGCGGCTACTCTGGCGGATCATGACGAGCACCGCGCAGCGCCTCGCCGAGATCCGGGGCGGCACGCCGCCGAAGCGGCACAACGCCCGGACGATCGCCGCGCTCACCGGGAACCCGGGCTGCGACCGGCGGGCCGTGCTGGACGGCGCCGGCGTGGACAAGCCGCGGCTGGCCGAGCGGATCGGCTTTCCGGCCGGCTTCGGGCAGTCCCGGTTCGCCATCACCCGGGGCAACGCGTTCGAGGCGCAGGTCAAGGCCGACGGTGGGGTGGAGCTGCTGCGACTGGTCGCCGAGCGGCTGGGCGTGCCGGTGCCGGACCGGGCCGACTGGACGGACCTGGGCGGTGACCAGGCGCGGCACGAGCGGACCAGGACGGCGTTGACCGCCGCCGGGTCGGGCGCCGCGCTGTTCGACCACCCGCTGCTCACCCTGGCGGTGGCCGGCCAGCGGGTCAGCCTGGAACCCGACCTGGTCGCCGCCCGGCTCGGCGGCCGGTTCCACGTGGTGGAGGTCAAGTCGTTCCCGGTGGTCGACGGGCAGGCCGACCCGGCGAAGGTGGCCGCCGCGGCCGTCCAGTCGGCCGTCTACGTGCTGGCGCTGCGGGACCTGCTGGCCACCGAGGGCCACGACCCGGAGCTGGTCTCGCACGACGTGGTGCTGGTCTGCCCGCGCGACTTCACCAACCAGCCGGTGGCCAGCCTGATCGACGTACGCAAGCAGCTGCTGGCGCTGCGTCGCCAGCTGGACCGGATGGCCCGGCTGGACACCCTGCTCGCCGCCGTGCCGGCCGGCTTCACCGCCGATCCCACCGCCGACCCGGCCGCGCTGGTGGCCGCGTTGTCCACGGTGGAGGCCCGGTACGCGCCCGAGTGCCTGGCCAGCTGCGAGCTGGCGTACTTCTGCCGCAGCGAGGCGGGTGGGCACACCGCCGCGCTGGGCCGGCCGGTCCGGGAGGCGCTCGGCGGCGTCGACACGGTCGAGGAGGCGCTGGCCCTGGCCGCCGGTGAGCGCCCGGCCGACCCGACCCGGGAGGAGGCCGCCGCGCTGCTGCGGGCCGCCGCCCGGTTGCGCGCCGACGCCCTCGCCGGCACCCCCGCGTGAGTACGCTCCGCGCGCCCGCCCCGGCCCGTCACCGGCCGGTCGGATGAGTACGCTGCGCGCGCTGGCGAAGGCGCAGGCCCTCGCGGCCGGGGTGGCCCAGCCGGTGGCCACCGTCCGGCACCTGCACCTGTCGGCCCGGCCGCTGGTGCTGGTGCCGCTGGTGCTGGCCGGTGAGGCGAACGCCCCGCTCGCCGCGCTGGCCGGCGTCGACCCGGGCGATCCGCGGCTGCTGATCGTGCCGCAGCCGCGCAACCGGGACCAGCGGCTGCGGTTCGTCACCGAGCTGGCCGCGATCGTGCTGCCCTGGCTGGGCTCGTTCCGCGGGGTCAGCGAGGCGGTGCCGGTGGACCGGGGCCGGGACGTGCGCTACCGGTACGTCGACGCGCCGCAGCTGGTGGTGCCGAACCCGGCCGGGATCACCTTCCTGCGGCTGCTCGGCCGGGCCACCCGGTTCCGCCGCCCGGACGGCGAGCACCCGGTGCACCCGGACGTGCCGCTGCTCGGCCGCTGGCTGACCTACTTCGCCGAGCGGGCCGAGCAGCCCGGCTCGTCGGCGCTGCTGGCGCTGACCGAGGCGTTGACCCTGCACTGGGCCACCGGGCAGAGCGCGGTGGAGGACCTGCACCTGCCCGCCCTGCTCGGCTGGATCGACCCGCCCGCCGGGCTGTCCGGGCCGGCGGCCGCCGCCCGGGCCGAGGACCCGGCCGGCTGCCCGCCCGCCGGCCCGGCCACCGACCCGGAGTTCGACAACCGGGTGCTCGCCCCGCTGATGACCGCGTACGCCGAGTCGGCCGACGACCCGGTCGCGCGCTTCGGGGCGTACGCGGAGCTGGAGCGGGTGCTGCGCGACCAGCTGGCGCCGACCTGGGAGCTGATGTGGCGCGGCCTGGGGTTGCTCCGGGCGCTGCCGCCCGGGGCGCGGGTGGCCGGCCGCTGGGACGGCGACCGGGACGCCTTCACCGGGTACGCCGAGCACCTGGACGCCGGGGGCGGCCCGCAGCCCCGGCGGGACGGCGCGGTGGCCGCCGCGGTCCGGCTGCACCGGCTGGAGCGGGCGGCGACCTCGTACGCGGTGCAGCGCGCCTACGACGACCCACTGGTGATGGCGGAGCACCGGCTGACCGGGGAGGCGTTCGTCGGGGATGTGACCCTGGCCGACCCGAGGCGGGTGGACGACACCGGGAAGCGGCCGGTGCTGCGGCCCCGGATCCAGGTGGTGACCACCGAGCCGGTGTCGGTGCCGGTCGGCGCGACGCTGTACTCGCCGGCCCGGCCGGCGCAGAAGGCGCGGGTGGTCTTCCTGACCCCGGCGGCGGACGGGAAGACCGAGGTGGTGCTGGAGCTCTCCGGCGGGATGGGGCGCGGCCTGACCGCGCCGCCCGGGACGGTGCCGGAGGTGGGGGAGCGGCTCTGCCTGACCACCCTGTCGGACGCGTTCCTGCCGGCCGGCGCGTTTCCGGCGCCGGAGGAGACCCCGTGGACGCACGGCGGCCCGCCCGAGGCTCACCCAGCGCAACCGTAACAATACATTTACATGCTTGAAACTGAAGCGGTTCAGTAGTTCAGTGGGGGGACGCACCACCACCCCTACCCCCGTAAAGGTTGACCCGATGCGAAGCAGTCCTCTCCGCCTCGCGCTCAGCGCCGTCGCCGCCTCCGTCCTGGCCGCGACCGCCATGCTGACCGTGACCGGCCCGGCCGACGCGCACACCGTCACCCCCGCGAACGCCAACGCCTCCACCGCCACGAAGAGCACGCTGAACTGGCTGGCCCACCTGCCCAACCGGAGCAGCAACCGGATCGCCTCCGGCTTCTTCGGCGGCTACAGCAACAGCGGCTTCTCGCTGAGCCAGACCGAGGAGCTGAAGAGCGCCACCGGGCAGTACCCGGCCATCCTCAGCTGCGACTACGGCTCCGGCTGGGCGACCAACAACGACATCACCGCGCTGGTCGACTACTCGTGCAACCCGTCGCTGAAGTCCTGGTCGGCCGCCGGTGGCCTGGTCACCGTCAGCGTCCACTCGCCCAGCCCGGCCAACGCCAACGGCGGCGGGCTGAACACCGCCATGGGCAACTTCGCCGACCTGCTCAACCCGTCGACCGCGGCCGGCGCCCGCTGGCGGCAGCTCGAGGACAAGATGGCCGCCGGCCTCCAGGACCTGGAGAACGCCGGGGTGCCGGTGCTGTTCCGGCCGTTCCACGAGGTGAACGGCGACTGGTTCTGGTGGGGCAACCGCGACCCGAACACGTTCAAGCAGGTGTGGCAGCAGATGTACACGTACTTCACGCAGACGAAGGGGCTGGACAACCTGATCTGGGTGTACTCGGCCGACTTCAGCCGGGGCAACCGCACCACCTACTACCCGGGCGCGTCCTACGTGGACATCGTCGGCATGGACGCGTACGACGACAACCCGCAGGTCTCCGGCATCCAGTCGGCGTACAGCGAGCTGGTCGGGCTGGGCAAGCCGTTCGCGTTCGCCGAGATCGGGCCGGACACCGCCGGCTCGTTCGACTACGGCAAGTGGGTCACCGCGTTCCAGCAGAGCTACCCGAAGACGTCGTACTTCCTGGCCTGGAACGACAGCTGGAGCCCGGCGCGCAACCAGGGCGCCAGCACGCTGTTCAACAACTCCTGGATCGCCAACCGCGGCGAGGTCGACCTGGGCACCGTCGTAGAGCCCGGAGGCGGCGGCACCACCACCCCGCCGCCGTCCGGCCGCACCCTGGTCAACGGCTTCGAGTCGGGCACCGAGGGATGGACCGGCGCAGGAGTCACCGGCGGGCCGTGGCAGGTCAACGAGTGGGCCGCGCAGGGCTCGTACTCGCTGAAGTCCGACGTCAACCTGGGCGCCGGCGCGGCGTACCTGCAGAAGAGCGCCACCACCAACCTCAGCGGCAAGACCACCCTGCGGGCCACCGCCCGGGTCGCGCCCTGGGGCACCTACGGCACCGGCAGCCAGGCCAAGCTGTACGTCAAGACCGGCGCCGGATGGCAGTGGTTCGACGGCGGTTCGGTCGCGGTCACCTCGGCCGGCGCCAACCTGTCGCTCAACCTCTCCGGGGTGGCCAACCTCGGTGACGTCCGCGAGATCGGCGTGCAGTTCGTCCCGGGCAGCGGGGCGAGCGGCGGCTCGGCGGTCTACGTCGACAACGTGACCGTCCAGTAGCGGGCACGGGTGGCGGCCGGCGGACGACCCGCCGGCCGCCACCGTGTGCGGTGATTGGCGCGGCGCGGCGCGGGTCGGGCGGCCCGGGCCGGTGGGAGGCGAAGGTCCCGGCCGGTCGGGGGGTTCGGCCCTGACCGGGAGGGGGGTCGACGGTCGACGATGAATGAGCATCGACGACCGCCCACCATCCCGCCGGGAGCAGACAATGAAGCGACGGACCCTGGACCTGCTGTTCAGCATCGGAGGGCTGGGCCTCGCCGTCCTGCTCCTGGTCGCCGGCATCGTCCTCACCAGCAACGCCCGCTTCGCGAACAGCTACGTGCACGACCAGCTCGCCGCCCAGCACATCACCTTCAAGACGGCCGACACGCTCACCGACGAGGAGAAGAAGGCCGACTGCCTGGTCCAGAACGCCGGGCAGGCGATGACCACCGGCAAGCAGGCCGAGTGCTACGCCAACCAGTTCATCGGCCTGCACCTGAAGTCGATCGGCGGCGGCAAGACGTACGCCGACCTCGGTGAGCCGCAGAACGCCCTCAAGGCGAAGGTCGACCAGGCCACCAAGACCAACGACCCGGCCCTGGCCGACCTGCAGAAGCAGTTGGCCGACGTCAGCGCCCAGCGGGACACCGTGTTCAAGGGCGAGACGCTGCGCGGCCTGCTGCTCACCTCGTACGGCTTCAGCGAGTTCGGCCGCAAGGCCGGGCAGGCGGCCCTGGTGGTGTACCTCGGCGCGGCGCTGCTCCTGCTGCTGTCGGCCGCCGGCCTGGTGCACGCCTTCCGCACCCCGCCGACCGAGGCGTTCGCCGCCCCGGCCGCCCCGGTGAAGGAACCGGTCACCGCCTGACCGCCTGCCGACCCGCCCGCCCCCGGTTCCCGCCCCACTCGGGAGACCGGGGGCGGTCGCGTGGGCACAATCGGGTTGACCCTCACGTAACGGCAGGCGGGAGCCTTGGTCGTGGAAGGGAGGGAACCCATGGCGTACACGGTGGGTCAGGTGGCGCGGGCGGCCCGAGTGACGGTCCGGACGCTGCACCACTACGACCAGATCGGGCTGCTGTCACCCAGCGGGCGCACCGCGGCGGGCTACCGCCGCTACGACGACGCCGACCTGGAGCGGTTGCAGCAGATCCGCTTCTACCGGGAGCTGGGGTTCCCGCTGGACGAGATCGGGGTGATCCTCGCCGACCCGACCGTCGACCCGGGGGCGCACCTGCGCCGGCAGCACGAGCTGCTCACCGGGCGGATCGGGAAGCTGCGGGAGATGGTCGCCGCGATCGAGATCGCGATGGAGGCGAAGCGGATGGGAATTCAACTGACCCCGCAGGAGCGGTTCGAGGTGTTCGGGGACTTCGACCCGGACGAGCACGCCGAGGAGGCGCAGCAGCGCTGGGGCGAGACCGACGCGTACCGGGAGTCGAGCCGGCGGGTGGCCCGCTACACGAAGGAGGACTGGCTGCGGCACAGGGCCGAGAACGAGGACTGGCAGCGGCGGTTCGTCTTGGCGATGGATTCGGGTGCGCCGGCCGACTCGGCCGAGGCGATGGCGCTGGCCGAGGAGCACCGGCAGTTCATCTGCCGCTGGTTCTACGACCTGCCGTACGAGATGCACACCGGGCTGGCCGACATGTACCTGGCCGACGAGCGGTTCACCGCCACCTACGAGGCGATCCACCCGGGAATGGCGGCGTACCTGGCCGAGGCGATCCACGCCAACGCGATCAGCCGCGCCTGAGCCGTACCGATGAGTCTGCCGCCCCCGACCGGTCAGTATCGGGGGCAGCACTCTCACCGGAGGTTCGCAGTGTTCATCATCGCCGGCAGCATCTACGTCGACCCGGCCGGACGGGACGCCTACCTGGCCTCCTGCGTGGAGGTGGTCCGGCTGGCCCGCGAGGCGCCGGGCTGCGTCGACTTCGCCATCGGCGCGGACCTGGTCGAGCCGGGCCGGATCAACGTGTACGAGCGCTGGGAGGACGAGGAGCGACTGCTCGCCTTCCGCAAGGACGGGCCGTCGCAGGAGCAGACGGCTGCCATCCGGGGCGCGGAGGTGCACCGCTACCTCATCTCCGCCGTCGAGGCCCCCTGACCGTCTCGCTCCGGCGCGCCGCCGGCTGGAGCTGGGCTTCGTGGTCGGTCGTGGTGTGCCGGCTGGTTGTCGCGCGCCCGGCGGTCGGTGCGTGCCCGTCGCTGCCGTCGGAGGACGATTCGTGAAAGAGCGATATGACTCAGCGGCATGATTATGACTCCGCGTCATATCGCTCTCTGAGGAATCCTGCCCGCCGCCTGTCACCGTGCGTGGCAGAGTGGCCCGCCGGTGCCGCCGGCCGAGGTGCTCCGGGGCGCGTCGGGCGGTCCGGCTAGGCTGGCCGGACCGTACCGTCATCAGCGTCGATCGGCTTCGCCGGCGGGCGCGCCGCCCGCGAGGAGACGTCCGTGCCGCACCGCAAGCTGGCCACCACCGGCCTGGTCCTGGCCGTCGCCCTCGGCGCCGCCGGCTGCACGTCGGACGACAAGGCCGCCGGGCCGTCAGCGAGCGCGACGACCACCGTGGCGGCCGACGCCGACCCGGCGACCGTGCTGGCCGACGCGGCGGCGAAGGTCGACAAGCAGTCCTACCGGCTGACCGTCGGCTCCGGCGGCGGCGAGAAGGGCGACGGCACCACCCTGGTCTGGGACCCGGCCCAGCGCCGTGGCCTGGAGACCACCTCGCTGGCGGTGGCGAAGGGCACGGTGAAGATCGAGCGCCTGACCACCGGCCCCGAGGTGTACGTGCGGATCACCGCCCCGGACCGGCGGGTGCCCTCGTGGGACGGCAAGACCTGGTGGCACATCGGCCCGGCCGAGAAGGTCGCGGCCAACCGCACCGGGCTGGACAACACCCGGCTGGCCGGCACCCTGGGCAGCTCGTCCGGGGTGCGCCGCACCGGCGACCGGGCGTACGCCGGCACCCTGGACCTGCGCGAGAGCGCGGACGTTCTCGGTGAGGGCGTGGGCGGGGTGCTCGGGGACCGGGCGGGCGCGGTGCCGTTCACCGCGTCGGTGGACGAGCAGGGCCGGCTGGTCCGCTACCGGATCGAGCTGGCCAGCGAGCAGAGCAAGGTCTCCGCGCTCGACCTGACGTACGCGGACTTCGGCCTGCCGGTGGCGGCGGACAAGCCGGCGGCCGACACCATCGGCGAGAACCCACCGAAGAACATCCCCGGCGTCTGACCCGGAACGCGCCGACGCCGGCACACCCGTCGTGGGTGGCCGGCGTCGGTGCGGCGGTGGTCAGACGATCAGGTCGAGCAGCAGCACGCCGAGGAAGCCGACCACCGAGATGATCGTCTCCATCACCGACCAGCTCTTGAGCGTCTGCCCGACGGTCAGCCCGAAGTACTCCTTGACCAGCCAGAAGCCGGCGTCGTTGACGTGCGAGAAGAACAGCGACCCGCAGCCGACGGCGAGCGCCAGCAGCGCCACCTCCGGCCCCTGCAGGGTGGACGCCAGCGGTGCGACGATGCCCGCGGCGGTGATGGTGGCGACGGTGGCCGAGCCGGTCGCCACCCGGATGCCGACCGCGACCAGCCAGCCCAGCAGCAGCGGGGAGAGGTTGGCGCCCTTGGCAGCGTCCGCCACCAGGTTGCCCACGCCCGCGTCGACCAGCACCTGCTTGAAGCCGCCGCCGGCCGCCACGATCAGCAGGATGCCGGCGATCGCCGGCAGCGCGCCGCCGAGGAAACCGGAGACCTGGGTCCGGCTGAACCCGGTCCGGTAGCCGAGGAAGATCATCGCGAAGATGACGCCGGCCAGCAGGGCGACGATCGGGGTGCCGACGATGTCCAGCGCCTTGCGGCCGCCGGTGCCCTCGTCGAGGGTCAGCTCGCCGATGGCGCGCAGCAGCATCAGCGCCACCGGCAGCAGCACGGTGATCACGGCGGCCCACAGGGCCGGCGCGCGGCGGGCGCGTACCGCGTCGGTGCCGGCCTGGTCGACCGGCTCGCCTGGCCGGCCGGTGCCCGGGTTGGCCAGGTCGTCCTGATCGACCAGGTCCCCGTCGTCGTCGATCCGGCCGCGGGTGGTGTCGACCACGTCCCGTCCGCCGGCCGTGCCGCGCTCCCCGGCGGTGTCCCGGGCGCCCGCGACGACCAGCGGCCGGCGGGTGGGCAGCAGCGCCTCCGGGGCGGTCGCCGTCACGTAGCGGGAGATGAAGTTGCCGAAGACCGGGCCGGCGATGATCACCGTGGGGATGGCGACCAGCAGGCCGAACGCCAGGGTCTGGCCCAGGTTGGCGCCGAGCGCGTCGATCGCGACCAGCGGCCCGGGGTGCGGCGGCACCAGGCCGTGCAGCACGGAGAGGCCGGCCAGCGCCGGGATGCCGATCTTCATCAGCGGCACGTTCACCCGCATCGAGACCAGCAGCACGATCGGCACCAGCAGCACCACGCCGACCTCGAAGAAGAGCGGCAGGCCGATCAGCGCCGCCACCCCGGCCATCGCCCAGGGCAGGGCGCCGCCGGAGACCCGGCCCACCACCCGCTCCACGATGCTGTCCGCGCCGCCGGACTCGGCGAGCATGCCGCCGATCATCGCGCCCAGCGCGATCAGCAGGCCGACGCCGCCGACGGTGGAGCCGACCCCACCGCTGAACGAGGTGACGATCTTGTCGGGGGCCACGCCGGCCACCACGCCCAGCACGGCGGCGCCGAGGATCAGCGACAGGAACGGGTGGACCTTGCCCCAGGCGATCAGGAGCACCACCGCGGCGATGCCCAGCAGGGCCGCGATGATCAGTTGGGTGTTGCCGGCGTCGCTGAGCGGCTCAGCGGGCGCGGCGAGGAGTGTGGTCACGGGACATCACGACCTTCGAACGACGTCCGGCCCGGGCGGGCCGGGCGATCACATGGGTGCGGGCGCGGGCGGTGGTTCCGGCGGCAGGCTGGGCGCCAGCCGTCGCAGCGACGCGAAGGTGGGCACCAGCGCGTCGTACAGCTCGGAGAAGAGCGGGAGCAGGGCGGCGTAGACGGCGGCCGAGGCGGGCTCGGGGCGTACCGTCTCGTCGATCTCCACCAGGTCGGCGGCGACGTCGATGGACGAGATCAGCCCGAGCGCCTGCATGCCCAGCAGCGCGGCGCCGAAGCTGGACCCCTCGTGCCCGGCGGGGAAGCGCACCGGCAGGCCGAGCGCGTCGGCGAGGATCTGCCGCCACAGCGGGCTGCGGGCGAAGCCGCCGGAGGCGCGGACCTCGCGGACCTCGTTGCCGGCGGCCCGCACCGAGGCGAGCACCAGCGCCAGCTGCTGGCACACCCCCTCCAACGCGGCCCTTACCAGGTGCTCGCGGCGGTGGCCGTGGGTCAACCCGACGTACGCGCCGCGCGGCAGCGCGCTCCAGTGCGGCGCCCGCTCGCTGAGCAGGTACGGCAGCATGATCAGCCCACCGGAGCCGACCGGCGCCCGGGCGGCGAGCGCGAGCAGCTCCTCCTCGGCGTGCTCGCCGAGCTCGGGGGCGAGCGCGTCGCCGGCCCACTGCAGCACGATGCCGCCGTTGTTGATGGCGCCGCCGACCACCCACCGGTCCTCGGTCAGCGCGTAGCAGAACACCCCGCCGAGCGGGTCGACGGCGGGCCGCTCCACGGCCACCCGCATCGCCCCGGAGGTGCCGATCGAGCAGGCCACCACGCCGGGCCGGACGGCGCCGAGGCCAAGGTTGGCCAGCGGTCCGTCGCCGGCGCCGACCACCACCGGGGTGTCGGCGGGCAGCCCGGTGGCCGCGGCGGCCTCGGCGGTGAGGCCGGGCAGCACGGTGGTGGTGGGCACCAGCTGCGGCAGCTGCTCCTCGGTGATCCCGGCGATGCGCAGCGCCTGGCCGTCCCAGTCCAGCTGGTGGATGTTCATCAGCCCGGTGGCGGAGGCCACCGAGTGGTCGGTGACCAGCGCGTCGCAGAGCCGCAGCAGCACGAAGTCCTTGATGCCGACCCAGTGCGCGACCCGCTCGTGCAGCTTGGGCTCCTGCTCGGCGTACCAGACCAGCTTCGGCAGCGGCGCCATCGGGTGCACCGGGGTGCCAGTGCGCCGGTGCAGGGCCAGCCCCCACGGCGCGGCGCGCAGCCGCTCGGCCTGCGCGCTGGCCCGGGAGTCGGCCCAGGTCACCGACGGGGTGAGCGGGTTGCCGTCGGCGTCGAGCCCGATCAGGCTGTGCATCGCGGTGCTGAACGACAGGCCGGCGACCCGCTCGGGCAGCTCGGCGGCGACCGTACGCAGGCACTCGATGACCGCGTCGAGGATGGCCTGCGGGTCCTGCTCGGCCCAGCCGGGGTGCGGCTCGTCCAGCGGGTAGCCGGCGGAGTGGCTGGCCAGCTGGTGCCCGCCGGTGTCGTACGCGACGACCTTGGTGCTGGTGGTGCCGATGTCGACGCCGAGCACGACGGAGTCGCCCACCGGCACACCTCCCCGGGTACGCGCCGGAGGCCCCCTCGCCGACCGGCTGCGCCTGACGTTACCCACGGTGGCGGTCCCTCGCACGGTGGCGTGAAACGCGGCACGGACCGATCCGGACCAACGGCTGGAATCGACGCAACGCCTCCCCCTAAGGTGCCGGCCGGCCGCCCGTTCGGGCACTTTGCCGCCGATCACCGGTGACGTCCCGGCCGTCCCGACTGTTAGGCGGTGTGAACACCCCGGTTGGTGGCTCGCGCGACTTAAGGAGTCGGCGTGGCGAATACTGATTCGACGGGTTCCACCTGGCGTTACCGGTGGGCGCAGCGGCAGAACGAGCGCCGGCAGCGGTCCCACCGGGACGCCGAGCAGGCCTGGCGGCGACGCGACGACGAGCTGCGCCGCCGGCGTACCCTCGCGGTCGATCTTCGGGGCTCGGCGGCGGCGGGCGCCGGCCTGCCCCTGGAGCTGGCCCCCGGCGAGACGGTGCTCCGGACGATGCCCGCCGCGCAGCTGGTCGAGGTGCGGCACACCACCGTGCTGCCCGCCCCCGACCTGACCGTGGACGTGGACTCCGCGCCGCTGCACCACCGGCTTCCGGACGGGGTGCGGGCCACCGACGCCGGCATCGCGGTGGTCACCAGCCGCCGGCTGGTCCTGCTCGGCGGGCGCGGCCGGCGCGACTGGGCGTACGGGAAGATGACCGGCCTGTCCCACGACCCGGCGGCGCCGGTCACCCTGATCCAGGCGCTGGACCGGCGGCGCACCGCCGGGGTGCTGCTGCCCGCTCACGCGGCGGCGGAGTTCCGGTTCGTGCTCACGCTGGCCTTCGCCGACGCGATCGAGCAGCGCGCCGCAGTCGTCGCCCAGCTCGACGAGCTGATCGCCGAGCACGACCAGACCCGGCCGTTCCGCGCGGCGATCGCCACCCCGGCGCAGGCCCGGTTCACCGCCCGGGTGCCCGGCGGCCGGCGGACCGTCGCGGTCGCCGCCGCGCTCACCCTGATCGTCCCGGCGGTGCTGCTGGAATCCGACCCGCCGGTCACCCCCGGCCCCGAGGTGGCCGCCGCCGCCACCCCCGCCGCACCGGTCGGCGCGCCGCTGGGCAGGCTGCCCGCGAAGCCCAGGCCGGCGCCGACCCCGCGACGCCCGTCGCCCGCACCGGCCGCGGCGCGCGGCCCGCTCTGCGGCGCCCCCACCAACCCGATCGGGTACGACTACTGCGGCGCCGGCCTGCGGGTACGCCGACCGGACCACCGGGTCTGCGACTGGTTCGACTGCGCGGCGGACTTCTGGGCCGGCCGCGGCTACCTGGTGCAGTGCGTCGACGGGCAGGTCAGCCTCACCGGCGGCCGGCCGGACGCCTGCGCCGGCCACCGGGGGGTACGCCGGATCGTCCACTCCTGACGGTCAGCCCGCGTCCTGGCGGTCGGCTCGCGTCCTGGCGGTCAGCTCGCGTCCTCGCGGTCAGCTGGCGCTGAAGTCGGGGACGGTCAGTGAGCCGTCCTCGGCGAGCGGGAAGCCCGGGTTGTGGGCGATCTCCCAGACGTGGCCGTCCGGGTCGGTGAAACAACCGGCGTACCCGCCGTAGAAGGTCTCCGCGGCGGGCCGGGTGATGCGGGCGCCGGCCTGGACGGCCACCGTGAGCACCTGATCCACCTCGGCCCGGGAGCGGACGTTCTGCGCCAGCGTCGCCGCGCCGGGGCCGGTGTCCGGCACGCCCGCGTCGGCGGCCAGCTTCTGCCGGCTCCACAGCACCAGGGCCAGGCCGCCGGCCTGGAAGAAGACGGTCTCGTCGACCTCCTGACCGCGCCAGCCGAGGCGCTGGTAGAAGGTGCGGGCGCGCGCCAGGTCGGCGACGCCCAGGGTGATCAGGCTGATCCGCTGCTCCATCCCCGGACCGTACCGTCACCGTGTGCTGCGCGGCTGCGGCTCGCGGGGCGTCAGGCGCTCGTCAGGCTTGCGATCAGCCCGGACGCCAGCAGTCGTTCGTGAGCGGTCCGCACGTGGGCGGAGGTGAACAGCCGGGCTTTCCGACCGCTCCAACCGCGGACGCGTTCGATCAGCTCATCGAGGTCGGCGGTCGGGGGGTGTGACTCAGCGGCGAAGTGAACCGTCGCCAGCAGCTCGAGGCTGTAGGGGGCCTCGAAGCCGTGAACCAGCTCGGCCAGGCGTTCCAGCAGTCGGTCCGGTGCGCCGTGGGCCGCGAACCAGGCGGCGACCTCGCCGGCCGCGCCGTCCATCAGCCGGACCGGCTGGAGCTCCTCGACCCGGGAAGACCGGTCACCGAAGCCGGTCAGGTAGTGGCCTTCGAGCCGGTCGAGGACATGGTTGAGGTTCTCCGCGTACGGGCCGTACCGACCGCGGCCGAACTGGAGCCGTAGCGGTTGGCCGAGCACCTGGAGGAAGTAGGCGATCTTCTGGATTTCCAGCACGGTGACGCCGTCCCGGGGCTCCAGCCCCTGGGCCTGCTCCAGGTAACGTTCGATGGCCCGAAGCAGGGTGGCCCGACCGGGCGTCAGATCAGGCTTCTCCGTGGCCACGGGCATGTCCGACGGATCGGGTGCTCCCTCGGGTGGGAACAGGAGAACCTGAACATCCGGGAGCTCCGCGAAGGCCTGCTCGATCATGGGGCGGACCTCGTCCCAGTCGAGGCCACCATTGCCGCACCCGAGGGCGGGCAGCGCCACCGACCTGATCTGGTGCTCGCGGACAACGCGAACCAGGTCGGTGAGGCCGGACCGGATGTCAGCCAGTCGTGAGTTCGCCCGCCAATGCCCCTTGGTGGGAAAGTTGATCACGAAGCGGCGCGGGCCCAGGCGGGCCGAATCGTAAACGAACATCTCGCCCAGATTGACCTTCTTGGCGGCACACGCCTTGCGGTAGGCGGCGAAGTTGGCCGGGTAGGCGCGCTTGAACTGCAGCGCGATGCCCTTGCCCATGACCCCCACCGTGTTGACCGTGTTGACCAGGGCATCGGCGTCCGCGGTCAGCAGGTTGCCATGACTGATGACGATCATCCGCGCACCTCCCCCCGCTGGTATCCGTAGTACCAGTGCTGTCTGACATCAACGTACGCGTCGATGATGCCAGCAGCGCGCAGGACCTGCCTCAACTGTGTCGCCCGAGCCGGCGTCCGGACGACATAGCCGAGCACCAGATTGACCGGGAACTCCCGATGCACCAGGAACTCCGCCATCCGGCGGCGGACACGGTCCCCATCCTCCGGCAGGTTCTTCCAGATCGTCTCCCGCATCAGCGCCCAGTCGACGAGTTCCGGGAGATCGCGCAGGTCGGGGGAGAAACGGGTCAGGCTGGCGGCGCAGTTGCCGTCGCTGGCCACCCAGTCGAGGCCGGCATCGTGCACCCGTTCCGCAGAGCCGACCAGGTAGACCAGCGGATCATCGCCGCCGGGGTAGCAGCCCGCCTTCCCGTCGCGATGCTCGCAGGCGATCCGGTACATCATCGGTGAGCGTTCGGCGAAGTAGAACGGCACGTAGTCGGCCACCACACCACCCGGCGGGCAGGGAACGCGACGTTGGCGTCGGTTCGCCTTGATCGCGGCCGCCCCAACGTCGGTGACGAGGTTGACGCCGACCGCACTGTCGGCCATCAGGCGTCCGGCCTCAAGGATCGCCGGCATGTTGTCGATATGGGTGAAGTGCATGATCAGGGGTTGCTTTGGCGCTTTCGCCGCGGCCGACTCCACCACAGTCAGTCCAGTTCACCAGGGTCGATCCGCGCCTGCACCTCCGCATGCTCGGCGAGCAGATAGAGCAAGTTCGAGCCGTCAATGAGTTCGAGTGGCTTGCCGGAGGCGAACTCGTACGAAGCAGGTCCGTAGCCGCTGGTCGTCACCAGAATTCCCTTGGAGGCGCCCTCGTTCTGGAGAGTGCCGAAGAGGTCGCGGACGGACGACACGTCGACGGTGTTGCGGTAACGCTTGGCCTGGATAACGACCTTCCCACCGAAGATCGGGCGAGGGTCGAAGGCGACGCAGTCGACACCGCCGTCCCGGGACGGCCGCGTCTGCTTTGTGTCCAGGCCCATCTTGGCGAAGAGGTTCTGAATCAGGCTCTCGAACTCCGTGGGGGTGAGCTTGAGCAGGTTGGGTCGTTGATCAAGGTCGGCCAGAACGTCGACTTCATCGACGAACCGCTTGTCGACCATGTCGAACTCCAGTACGGGACGCACCGGTGCCAGTTCCGCCGGGCGCTTCGACACCGAAGCGTTGAGGTGCTGAAGGCAAGCAAGCGGTTCGACAAGGCTGAGGTTCAGCGCGACGAAGACGTCCCGGGTGGTGCGCAGCGTCACGAGGCAGGGTTGGACGGAGGAGCCGGTCCTCGGGTCGACCGTGTCGACTATCCCGTTGAAGACGATCGTCTCCACCAGTCCGGACCGATCCGCCTCGAACAACTCGTGCACTGTCCGCAGGGTCACCTGGGCAACGAGCTCCGTGTACCGCTCCCTGATCTCTTTCATCGGACGGGCGGAGGTGGTGACCTCGTCGCGGGCCTTGACGTAGCGGTACTCCCGAACCGCCGGAATCACGTCGAGAGTTGGTAGGTGGTATTCGACCACGAGCTGGCGGGACTCCGGGACGTATGCGAGGCGGTAGTGCTGCGGGAAGTCGTCCGGATAGATCGAGTTACCCAACACCATGCCGAAGTACTCGACCACGGCGGAAGGCTCGGCGGAGGCCAGAGCAGCCGTGAATCGATCGATCGCGGCGTTGTGGGCGTTGATCTCAGCCTCAACCTTGCCGCAGTGTCGTTGGTAGCCCTGGTAAGCGGCCGACAACTGGTGCTGTCGCTGGGCCTCGGCCGCCGCGTGTTGGGCTTGCGCCTGGGCGAAGGAATGTTGTGCGGCAGCGAGTTGCTGCTGATATTTCGTCTGACCACCGAACATCTTGCCCAAGCCGCTGGGGGGCGGAGGTTCGAAGCGTCGCCAGTCCGGCGGTGGCAGGGGCGCGCTCAGCTTGCCAGGATCGAACGGCGGGTGAGTCACGGTCTTCCGTAGTTGGCCCAGGTCGATGTGATCGTCAGCATCGAGTGTGGCGGCCAGGAGATTCTCCAGCTCTTCAAGACGCGACTGAAGATCGGAGTTGTCGGCGGCCACCTCGGCGAGTCTTGCCTCGGCGTACAGCCGCTTTTGCTCTCGCTCGTTCGCGGCGTCGGCCCGCTGTGCGGCCTTCATGGCGCGGTCCGCCTCGCGTCGCAGCTGCTGGTGGTGGCGGTACGCCGCGGCCTGAGCCTGCTTCTGTGCGCGCACCTGCCTCGCGTGCGCACGCTGCATTTCCTTGAGGATCCCCACGTCAGTCCTATTTGTCAGGAGGGATGCGGAGTCGACACCATAGCCAGCGGATGACGAAACAGACAGGTCGAGTCCCGGTGGTTCCTCCGCAGTCCGGTGTCGAGTGCCCCGAATTGCGGTACTTGGTTCCCGGCAAATGTCGGGTTCCGGACATCGCTTCCTGGCGGTGGCACTGCTGCTGAAAGGCGCAAAGATTGGATCGGTGCTCCGCCATGTAGCGTGGCCCACAGTGGACGCCTCGCGAGACGTGGATGGGCGTCTCACCGGGGCGGCGCGATCCGAGTGAATTGATGTGTTCAGGCGTGCTTCGACTTGACCTGGGGTGAGGCAAGTGAGAAGCAGGACGGCTCGGCAGCTGCGGATTCGCTCGGCGGTGGTCTTCCTGCTGCTGTCCTTCGTGGTGCTGGGTCCGCTGATCTTCGATGCCGACGAGCTGACAAGTGTGGAGCGCACGCTGCGGATCGTCGGCGGGATCATCCTGATCCTGTTGGCGGCCGGGTCGCTCTATCGACCCCGCCGCCAGGGCGACGGCAACTAGCGCCCCGCGTATATCGGCGAGGGGAGAGTCGAGATGGCGCAGCCGGATGACGGGCGGGTGACCGAGGCGACGCGGCGGGTGACGCGACGCGCTCTGCGGGCCGGTGAGCCGGTCGCCGACCCCGGTCTCGCGCCGCTCGCGGTCGAGGAGGGCGAGCAGATCCTGGCCCAGATCGGGAACGCCCGGCGGCGGATGCGGCAGCGCAACGGCATAGCCGCCGGATCGCCGATCCTGCTGGCCGCGTTGCTGGTGGCCGCCACCGGCTACCTCCTTACCCGGCACGAGACGTTGCTCGCCGTGCTCAGCGGTGTGGCTGCCCTGATCGGGGTGTGCGTGGCATTCGGTGAGCTGCTGTTCGCCGTACGTCTGCGCTGCGAGGAGCGCCAGGTCCGGAGGTCGTTGGCGGCCAACCGGAAGCTCGCGACGACGCGGGGCCGGTAGTCGCAAAAGTGGTGGCTGGGCCGGGCACGGCGGCGCTAGCGTGCCGGCGTGACCCGTACCGTGACGCTCGCCCTGGTCGATCCGGCCGGGCGGCCGCTGGGGGCGTTGCCGCCGTTCGAGGTGCCGACGCCCTGGTGGCAGGAGTCCGCGTCGGTGGTGGCGACCGCCCGCCAGCGGCACGGCGTCGAGGTGACCGTGCTGCGGTTGCTGGCCGGGGAGCGCGCCACGCCGCCGGGCGGGGCGGTGACCTACCTGGCCGAGCTGACCGGACCGCCGCCGAGCGGGCTGTCCCCGGTGGACGTGGACCTGACGCCGCACCCGCTGCGCGCGCCGTACGCCGAGCCGGGTGGGCCGGCGGCGAGCGTGGCGTGGGCGCGGGAGACCTTGGAACGACTGGGCCGGCCGGCCACTGCGGCGGCGCAGCAGCGCACCTGGAACCTGTCGACGATCTGGCGGCTCGACGGGCCGCACGGGACGGCGTGGCTCAAGCAGGTGCCGGGCTTCTTCCGGCACGAGGCGGCGGTGCTGCGGTGGCTGGGTCGGGGCGTACCCGGGATGGGGCCGACGCTGCTGGCCGACGACGGTGACGGGCGGATGCTGCTCGCGCACGTGCCGGGCGAGGACCGTTACGACGCGGACGCCGCCGAGCGCGCGGCGATCGCCGCGGACCAGCACGTCGTGCAGGTACGCGCGCTGCGGGACGCGGACGCCCTGGTGGCGGCCGGAGTGCCGGACCGGCGCGGCCCGGCGTTGGCCCGGTGGCTGCGCGACACGCTCGCCCCGCACACCAGGTTGCCGGACGACCTGGAGGCGCGGCTGGACGCGGTCCGCGACTGCGGCCTGCCGGACACCCTCGTGCACGGCGACCTGCACCCCGGCAACGTGCGCGGCGACGGACGGCGGCGCACCATCATCGACTGGGGCGACTCGTTCGTCGGCAACCCGGCGTTCGACATCCTGGGGCTGACGCGGGGCCAGGACGCGGCGACCAGGCCGGCGCTGCTGGCCGCGTGGTGCGCGCGGTGGCGGGCGGACGCGCCGGGCTGCGACCCGGAGCGGGCTGTGGCGCTGCTGCGGCCGGTCGCGTGGTGGCGGTTGGCCGCGGTGTACGCGGGATTCGTCGCCGGCATCGAGCCGAGCGAGCGGCCCTACCACGCCGCGGACGTGCCGGACTGCCTGGCGCGGGCGCGACGGGAGACGGCGTTGTCACCACTCTGACCGCGGTCGTCGTCCCGGCCGGATCACCCGCACTGGCGGGAGCGCGTCGCCCCGCCGCCCTGATCGCGCACTACTCCGGGGCGTGGCAGACCGCCTCGACGTTGTGGCCGTCCGGGTCGCGGATGAAGACGCCGAAGTAGGTGGGGTGGTACTCCGGCCAGAGCTTCGGCAGGTGCAGCACCTCGGCGCCGAGTTTCAACGCGGCGTCGTGGAACGCCTGCACGGCGGCCCGGCTCGGCGCCACGAACGCGATGTGCGCCTCGCGGGCGTTACCCGTGGAGTCGATCGGGCTGATCCAGAAGTCGGGGTGGTCGACGCCGTAGCCGATCACGTCGCCGTACTGCTGCATGCGCTTGCCGCCGAGCGGGGCGAGGACCGCGTCGTAGAACGCGGCGCTGACGGCGGGGTCACGGACCTGGATGCCGAGGTGATCGAGCACGACGGGCCTCCCTGGGGAAGTGTGGACGCCGTCACGCTAGTCGCGGGGTACGACGAACCGTCCTTGCGACGCGGTTCAGGCCGATGCCGCCCGCCGCGCCGTCCGAAAAGGATTGCGCTCCGGCGGTACGATCACTCCGGGTAGCGACCGCTGCCCGATCCAGTGATCATGGGACGGCACGACCGCACACGGGGGCAACGATGTTCGAACGGCTGGGCAGATTCGTCGTACGCAGGGCGTGGTGGGTGATCGGCGGCTGGCTGCTCGCCGCGATCGCGATCATCGTCACCGCACCCTCGCTGAGCGACATCACCTCGTCCGACCAGGAGAGCTTCCTGCCCGGATCGTACGAGTCGGTGCAGGCCACGGAGCTTGCCAAGAAGGCGTTCCCGCGGCAGGCCACCGCGACGGCGACCATCGTGGTCACCCGATCGGACCGGCAGCCGTTGAGTGACGCCGACCAGGCGCGGGTGGCCCAGTTCGCCCAGGCCCTCAAGGGCAGGAACATCGCCCACACCTCCGGCTACCTGACCGGCCCGCCGGCCGTCGCGCCGGACAAGTCGGTGCAGGTGGTCGCCGTCGGCCTGGCCGCGCCGACCCCCGACGACCCGGCGCTGCTGGACGCCGTACGCGACCTGCGGGCCGGCATCGGGCCGGCGCTCGCCGGCAGCGGGCTGACCGCCGGGGTGGCCGGCGACGTGGCCAGCTACGTCGACAACGAGAACACCTTCAACTCGGCCTTCGCCGTCGTCGGGATCGCCACGATCGTCCTCATCATCGGACTGATCCTGATCATCTTCCGCAGCCCTATCGCCGCGCTGCTGCCGGTCGTGGTGATCGGCGTGGTCATCACCGTCACCAGCGGGCTGGTCGCCGCCGCCGGCAAGGCGTTCGACCTGAACGTCAGCCAGGACCTGCAGACCATCCTGCTGATCGTGCTGTTCGGCATCGGCACCGACTACATTCTGTTCCTGCTGTTCCGCTACCGCGAGCGGCTGCGCGCCGGCGACGACAAGCGCACCGCCATGATCGTCACCGTGCAGCGGGTCGGCGAGGTGATCACCTCCGCCGCCGGGGCGGTGATCGTCGCGTTCCTGGTGCTGCTGCTGGCCTCGCTCGGCTTCTTCGGCTCGCTCGGCCCGGCGCTCGCCATCGCCGTCGCGGTCATGCTGGTCACCTCGCTCACCCTGATCCCCGCGGTGGTCTCCCTGCTCGGCCGGTACGTCTTCTGGCCGTCCAAGGCGTGGCAGCGGGTGCCCAAGGCCACCCTGGCGCACCGGCTCGGCAGCGCCGTCGGCCGCCGCCCCGCCCTCACCGCGGCGGCGTCCGGCGCCGTCCTGGTCGCCCTCGCCGCCGGTACGCTCGCCTACCAGGCCGACTACGACTTCAGCGCCGGATTCCCGCAGGACACCGAGTCGGCCCGGGCGGCGAAGGACCTCCAGCGCGGGTTCGCCGCCGGGGCGCTCGCCCCCACCGAGGCGTACCTGACCACCGGCAACGGCACCTCGCTGACCGAGCAGCAGGTCAATGACTTCGCCGCCGCTGCCGCACGGGCACCCGGAGTGGGTCGGGCACAGCCCGCCGAGCGCGGCACCGACCCGAGCGTGGCGCGGGTCAACCTGCTGCTCAACGAGAACCCGGTCTCCAACGAGGCGATCACCCTCGTCCGCGGCGACTTGCGCGACGCCCTGCACGCCGCCGCCCCATCCGGCACCAAGGCGGTCGTCGGTGGCTCGACCGCGATCTTCGCCGACATCAACTCGGCCAACAACCGGGACCTGTCGGTGATCCTGCCGGTCGCCGCCGGCCTGATCGCGCTGATCCTCGCGCTGCTGCTGCGCAGCCTGGTCGCGCCGATCTACCTGGTGGTCGCGGTGCTGCTCAACTTCGCCGCCACCCTCGGGGCGACGGTCTACCTGTTCCAGGGCTTGCAGGACAAGCCCGGGGTGACCTTCCAACTGCCGATCATCCTGTACCTGTTCGTGGTGGCGATTGGCACCGACTACAACATCCTGATGATCGCCCGACTGCGCGAGGAGGCCCGCGAGGGCAACGAACCCCGCCAGGCCGCCGCCATCGGCGTGGAACACGCCGGCCCGACCGTCGCCGCCGCCGGCCTGATCCTTGCCGGCACCTTCGGGGTGCTGATGCTCGCGCCGATCTCGTTCCTGCAGCAGATGGGCTTCGCGGTGGCGATCGGGATCGTGCTCTCCGCGTTCGTCATGTCGATGTTCTTCGTGCCGGCGCTGACCGCGCTGATCGGGCACAAGGCGTGGTGGCCGGGGCACGGCGACGAGCGCCCGGTGCGGGGGAGGCCCGCCGAGCCGGAGCCCGAGCCGGTGGGCGTGCCAGGGGCGTGACCCAGCTCAGCTGGGTAACAAGAGGAAGCGGTGACGACACCTTGGGTGAACTCATGAGTGGCCCGATCGACTGGGCCGACCTGCGTGATCGCCGCATGGCCGAGCCGGGCGCCGTGGAGGTGTACGAGGCGACGCGTCTCGGCTTCGAACGCGGCCAGGAGCAGCGGCCCTACGATCTCCTCCAGCGCCCGTCAGCTTGCCCTGTACGGGTGCTCGACGGGCCGCGGGGCGGAGCGTCGACGGACGGTGTTGACCACGAGCAGTAGGCCGGGAGGGAGCCGAGCAGCCAGATCACGCCCACCGGCCGGTGGATCAGCGCGGTCACCGCGCTCCGGATCTGCGGCGCGTTCCCGGTCCACGGGCAGATGAGGAAAGACCATTCGGCGCCGTGCGGGGTTCGGTCGTCGGACGCACCGGGCGGTAATCTTCGTGACCGTGACCCATGAAGACCAGCCTGCCGCTCCCGTCCGTCGTCGTGGCTACGGTGTCAAGTTGGTCCGAGGGCCCTTTGTTCGGCTGGCGCCGCACGCTGAGGCCTGCTCAGAGCCTGAGGAGCTCGTATCTCTGGCATCGAAGCTCCGCAGTGGTGGAGGCCGCTTGGCCGCTGACCTTTTCAGCGGGGCCGGAGGCTTAAGCCTGGGGCTTCAGGCTGCTGGGTATCAGGTCGTGCTCGCCGTCGATCACGACGAAGAGGCCATCGAGACGCATCGCCACCACCACCCCGGCCTCAGCGTGAACTGGGACCTTGGAGACCCGGGCCGGGTGAGGCAGGTTGCCGAGCTCATCAAGGCGGCGCAGATTGATCTACTCGCCGGAGGGCCGCCTTGCCAACCGTTCTCCAAGGCCGGACGTTCGAAGATCCGCCATCGAGTTCGTAACGGTTTGCGCGACCCGTACGACGAGCGCAAGGACCTGTGGCAATCGTTCCTTGAAATCGCGAAGACGGCCCGTCCAGCGGCCGTCTTGATGGAGAACGTCCCCGACATGGCCTTGGATAAGGAGATGTTTATTCTCCGGACAATGGTCCATGAGCTTGAGTCGATTGGTTACTCGGTCGAGGAGAGTTTGGTGGAGACGTTCCGGTACGGCGTACCCCAATTCCGTCAGCGCCTTATTCTGGTTGCTCTTCGGGACGGCGTCACTTTTACCTGGCCTGCGGAACAGCGGGAGAAGGTGACCGTGTGGAACGCCATCAGTGACTTGCCGGCGGTCGAGGGCGGCTGGCGTCCTGAAGGTGGCGCTGATGGGTGGAGCGACTACGAAGGCCCGCAGAGTGAGTTTCAACGACGAATGCGGGAGTCGGTTCCGACGGGGGATGACCACAAGGTTTTCGATCACATCACCCGGCCCGTCCGGGAGGACGACGCGAGAGCCTTCGAGGCCATGGATGCAACCACCCGGTACCGCGATCTGCCCGAGGAGTTCAAGCGGTATCGAGAAGACATCTTCGACGACAAGTACAAACGACTCGATGAGAATAACCTGTCGCGGACAATCACGGCCCACATCGCCAAGGATGGGTACTGGTACATTCACCCTCGCCAGAACCGCACGATCACGGTGAGGGAAGCAGCTCGCCTCCAGACCTTCCCCGACTGGTTTCGATTCGCCGGCCCGCCCTCGGCAGCCTTCCGCCAGATCGGCAACGCCGTGCCGCCACTGCTCGGCGAACATTTGGCCCGCGCCGTACGCCTCGCACTTGAGGAACCTAGCCCCGTGTCCACTACGACGCGGGACATCGCTGCCCTGCTTTCGAGCTGGTTCGACAGCGCCTCGGTTCGTGGTCTTCCATGGCTGCGAGCCGAGACGCGTTGGCAGGTGATCCAGGGTGAAATGCTCTTGGATCGAGCTCCTGCCGATGTCGTCCGCTTCATTTGGCCGCTGCTCGAACGTTGGCGGGAGCCCCAGGACACGATTTTGGCGGAGGCAGAGCTCATCGAACTCAGCAAGTGGGCGTCGCGACCGCAGCGTGCGGGTGCGATATTAGAGCTGGCCGGCCGCCTCGCCGAACAGCCTGAGCTCCTCAATGAGGACGATGGGCTACGTCAAGTGGCGGGCCTTACCGAGTCAGTGGCGGACCTTGCCATCCTTGTCGTTCCGGCTCGAGGTGACGAGGACTCGGAGGAGCCCGTCCTAGTCACCAAGGGCGTGCTCCGGGTGGCTGCACGATTCAGTGGCGATCCGGTCGACCGTCGTAACCGTCTAACGGACGGTCGACTTGAGGTTGCCCGGATGATCGGCGGGGACAATGACGCTAGACGGGCGCATCTCGGCCTAGTCGAGCTCGCAAACAGCCTGTGCCGACCGGCTGATCCCGAGTGCAACGCCTGTCCTTTGCAGAAGCTCTGTGATGACTCGCAGGCCGATCCCTTGCGCCTCTTCTGAACGCTTCCCAATCCCTCAGCGTTCAAGTCCCAGAGATTGGGCAATCTCTGGCGCCTGCATGCGGAGAGATTGTGCGATCCGCTGCCACGCATCCCACTCGCCGGCTTGCATGGCGGCTGCCCGCAGAGCCAATCCGGTGGTTGTATCCGCATGTGTACTCGCGCGCGTCTCGGCCGATGCGTTGAGGTCAACAGGAACCGGCTTCGCCTTCGTCCGGGCACTCTTCCGGTAGGCGTCGTTGGCGTATAGGCAGAGCTCATTGATGGGTGTTTCAAGCATCTGACGCAGCTGCGCTGGGAGGGAAACCTTCATCTTGGCAACGTTGATGTTGAAAGCTGAGTCGAGATCAGTGGTGAAGTCGAGGGACGCGCGTGCCATCTTTGTGTGCTCGTCGATACCGCGAATCCCACTCCAGCCGCCCCACTGAACCAAGCGGTCAGCCCGGTAGACATATAAGCCCTGCTGTCGATTCCAGTTCAGGGGGCCGGATAGTCTCTCGAATTCAGCCGGACTAGAAAAGCGGTCCCGGGATGGCAGAATGAAGCGGCGGAGATCAACGTGTCCAGACACTCGGCTGACCGCAATTTCAAAGCGTTGAGCGGGCAACTCGGACAGGCCAGCTTCCTCCACTGCGAAAGGGTTCCAAGCCTTGACCTTCTGACCGTTGACGGTGATGACGAGCGGCGGACGGCTACCGATGCCTTCAAGGAATCTGTGGAAGACAATGCCGAGGTGGTCGGCCGTCTTGCCTGCGAGTGCGTCCAGACGCCGCCGCGCCCAACCACCTTCAGGGCGTGTCTCCGGCAGAACCCGGTCAAGTTCGCGCCACAGGACCACGGTTCCGGTGCCTTCCGCGAGCCATTGCTTGGCTCTGCTCACGTCAGGGTCAGCACCGGGATCCATCACGATCCACTGGTCCCACTCCTCGACGACGTTCAGATCCAGAAGGCGTGCGGACGTGCGAACCACGTCCGGCGTACTTCGGGAAATCACTGCGACAGAGCGGCACTGCGACAGCGAGGCGGTCTTGAGGCCGAGCCCGTAGCGGCCCAGCTCTCCCCGGGAGTAGGTGCGGCGACTGCCCAGACGGAGTCCCTCCAGCAGTGCCCCGGGGGACATCCCCCTGCCGTCGTCTGCGATGTAGACGCGGGACTTGGAGCCGGCGAACTCGATCATTACGTTGATACGGGTAGCACCTGCCGCAACGCTGTTGTCGACGATGTCTGCGACAGCCGTCGGAAAGTCGTAACCGATGTCGCGAAGTGAACCCGTCAGCCGTGCAGCTGAGGGAGCGACCTCGAACCACCCCTTGCCAGGCATCCGCCTACCTCCAACTCGTCGATCGAGAGGACCAGGATGTCACAACCTACGCGAGGATCTTGGGACGCCTAGCCCTGCCCACGTAGGTTCCGCCAAGTCGCCTCGATCTCGTCGGCAACTGTTGCAGGTTTCTGGTGCTCCCAGAAGTGCTGGACATGCCAACCCAGGGCCGCGAGGGCGATGTCCTTCTCGTGGTCCCGCTCCACGTTGCGCTGCAACTTGGCCTCCCACCATGCCCGGTTGTTCTTGGGCATAACCCCATGTAGGGGGCACCGGTGCCAGAAGCAGCCATCGACGAAGACGGCCAGACGGACGCGGGTGAAGGCGACGTCCGGTCTACCGGGGAGAGCCGGGTGGTTGACCCTGAAGCGGAGCCCCCGCCGATGCAGCTCCCTGCGGATGAGAAGTTCCGGCTTGGTCGACGAGCGACGCATCCCCTTCATCTGCCTAGAGACGGCGTCGTTAAGGGGCGGTGGCCGGTGGCCCATGGCAGAACCGCCGGTGTCGTAGGTTTCGACGCCTCCGTCAGCCGCGACAGCGTCAGTTTGAGGGTGCACCACGATGTCATCCCTACCATCTCCGGCCCTCTCAGCCCGGGTGTCAGACACCCGACACTCTGCCTGCTGCATCGGCAAGATCAGCAGCTGGTCCGATTGACGGCCGAGTATCGGCGGCGAGCCGCGGCCTTTCAGATGAGGACTTCGGGGTCCCGCTGGCAGGACTCCTGCCTGTAGTGTCCGGGGACACCTTGTGGGGAGGTGACTTGGCTCCTTGGTTGGCTGGAGATGCCGCCCGTCGGCCGAAGCGGACTGTCCCGTGCTGGCACATCTGTGCCTCATGCGGACACCAGTGCGTGGTGGCTGACTCGCAAGGCGAGTCAGGGTCAGCTGAGACCGGCCGCCTGCGCGGTCGAACAGGCGGCGCTGGCGATCGCTCGGCTCATCCCCGTTCATGGCGACCCCTATTCGAATGGATGAGAAGCAAGTGGATGTGGCGGTCGACGAGGAGTGGGACGACGCCGCTCCACGCCCCAAGGCACTAATTGAGAGTCTCCGATCATTTGGGTACTCGCCGGAAACTGCGCTGGCGGACCTTGTGGACAACAGCATCAGCGCAGATGCGAGGCGGATCGATGTTCGTTTCGTCTGGCGAGGGGCCGACTCTCACGTCGCCATCATTGACGACGGCAGGGGCATGAGTGCGGACGGGTTGGTCGATGCGATGCGACCCGGAACCGTGAGCCCCCTCGAACTGCGGCGCCCAAGCGACCTCGGGAGATTCGGCTTGGGCCTCAAGACCGCATCATTCTCACAGGCGCGCGAGTTGACGGTGATAACAAAGCCCGGCGCAGGCGTCGTGTCGGTCCGACGCTGGGACCTGGACGTTGTGGGAAGCACGGGCGAGTGGCGGCTCCTCCGTACGGCGGCTGTGCACGCTGCCCAGTACGTAGAGCTGATCGAGAAGCAGGGCGGCACCGCAATCATCTGGACGAAATGCGACAGGCTGATCGGCGATTCCTTGGGCGACCTCGACAGATCTCACGACCGCTTCCTTCGATCGGCGGAATCGGTTTCGAAGCATCTTGGAATGATCTTCCACCGATTCCTTGATCGTCGCAGCCCGATTGTGATCACAATCAACGGTAATGCCGTTATCCCTTGGGACCCCATACTGAAGCACAGCGCGACGCATCAAGTGTCGCCGCCCGAACGTCTTCCTCTCGCCGGCTCTGCTGTGACCATTAGTTCGTTTGTCTTACCGCACAGAAGCAAATTAAATGACGCCCAGCAGGCGTACGGGGGCGGGACGAAGGGGTGGAACGCGCACCAAGGATTCTACGTCTACCGCAATGATCGGCTAGTGGTTTCAGGTGACTGGCTCGGATTGGGGGTGTCGAAAGACGAACATACAAAGCTTGCTCGGATTCTGGTCGACTTCGACTCAACGCTCGACCTCCTCTGGCAAATCGACGTCAAGAAGTCAACTGCTCGTCCTCCCGGACCGATCATACAGGATCTGAAACGAATCGCGGCGGCCACGAGGCGGCATGCGGAATCCGTGTACCGCCATCGGGGATCCATGACTGTCAGAAGCAGCGGCAAAGATCTCGTCTTTGCTTGGCAGGAGTTCAAGGACAGGGCCGGCGCACTGAAGCTACGCCTTAACCGTCAGCACCCCGTCCTGCAGCACGCGCTGGATGGGCCGCCCCAGCAGCGCAGAGCGGTGGAACGCGTTCTCAGGTTTGCTGAAGAGACGATTCCGACGACGCTGATTGGTATGCGCGTGTCAGAGTCGCTCGACCAGCAGAGTTTGCCATTCAAGCACCACCAGACGGAGTTGCTCGCCCTCTTGCGCTACTCGGTGGAGACCTTGGTGAAAGCAGGGCAGACGACCGAGGAAAGCATACGGCAGCTCTCAGCTGTCGAGCCCTTTGCCAGCCACCCCCAGTTGATTGAGGCCTTTAAGGAGCAGTTGTCATGAGTCTCACGCCTTACGACGAGGTTCGAGGCCTCGTCATGACGCTCATCAGCGCCGAGCAGGCTAATGGACGACTGCTTACACCGCAGTTCATCGAAGCGCGCGTCAGTCACATCCTTGATATGTACTGGCCGATGAAAGGGGCGGAATTCGTTCATGCCGTCGACCGGGTCGCACTCGTGCGTGACGTAGAATCCTCATGCAATGTGTTCATACCCAGCGCCAATGTCATGGAAGGTGACGAAGATCACGATCCTTGGCTAGATGAATCAAAGTCAAGCATCGAGTGGCGGTTCTGGGATCGGTATCGCCGCTATGTGAGCACTGTGGGCAAAATGCCCCCCTCGGCCGTTGATCGGCTTGACGAGATCACGGACATGGTTCTCGGTAGGCTTGAACGTCCAAGCCGGAAGGGACCATGGGATCGGCGCGGACTCGTCGCTGGTCAGGTACAGAGCGGCAAGACGGGGAACTACATCGGATTGACGTGCAAAGCAATCGACGCCGGTTACAAACTTGTGATCGTTCTGGCCGGGATTCACAACAGCCTCCGTGCCCAGACGCAGGCTCGGGTCGACGAGGGAGTCCTCGGCTTCAGTACGGAGAAGGCTCTTCGCTACGACGCGGTGACGGGGCGCCGAGTAGGGGTAGGGCTCCTTGCAGGACAATATCTACATGTCAACTCCTTTACTTCAAGAAAACAGAATGGTGATTTCAATCTTAGAGTCGCAGAGCAGGTGGGGGTAAATGTCGGCGGTTCGGACCCTGTGGTTCTGGTGGTCAAGAAAAACAAAAGCGTCCTGACCAACCTTTTAACTTGGGCCACCAGCATCAGTGCTGTTGCAGATCCGACCACGGGCAAACAGGTCGTGCGAGGGGTCCCGATGCTGGTTATCGACGATGAGGCGGATCAAGCTTCGGTCGACACGAATGGTCCAAGAAGGGGCGTTCAAGATACTGAGTACGCCCCCAGTGTGATCAACGGCTTGGTGCGGCAGCTATTGGACCGCTTCGAGCAGAGCTCATACGTTGGCTACACCGCTACCCCATTCGCCAACATTTTCATCGATCCTGATGTGTCGAACGAAGAGGCTGGTCAGAGCCTCTTCCCGCGGAGTTTTATCCTGAGCCTCCCCGCACCGTCAAACTACATTGGGCCCTCCCGCGTCTTCGGCCTGAAGGAGGACATCAGCAGGAACATCGAGTTCGTTGCCCCGCTGCCGATGGTGCGTAGGGTCGCTGACTTTGAGGCCTGGATGCCCGACGGCCACCGTCGGGACCATGTTCCGGGGCCGATGCCGAGGTCTCTTCGTGAGGCGATATTAGCGTTCGTTTTGACGTGCGCCGTCCGACGGTGGCGCGGACAGTCAGGCAAGCACAACTCCATGCTCGTCCACGTTACACGGTTCGTGGACGTGCAGCGGCACGTTCGCGACCAGGTAAGCGAAGAGCTCGAGCGGCTGCAGAATCACCTTCGGCTCGGCGAAATCAGCAGCGACCTAGTGTGGCATGAGGCCGGCGAGCTTTACGGGCGCGACTTCGTCCGGACCACTGATTCCTTCGGTGCCTTCGATGACCTCAGCGACCAGACAGGAAAAACACCCTCTTGGTCAGACCTGCAGCCGCACCTACCACTGGCCGCCAGCTCCATCGCTGTCAAGCTGATCAACGGCAGCGCCGCAGACGCGCTAGATTACGTTGACCATCCGGACGGCATCCATGTGATCGCAGTTGGCGGCGCGAAGTTGTCTAGGGGGCTGACTCTTGAAGGACTGAGTATCAGCTACTACCTGCGCGGCTCCCGTATGTACGACACTCTGATGCAGATGGGTCGTTGGTTCGGCTACCGGTCCGGATACCTGGATCTCTGCCGGCTCTACACTACTGATGAGCTAGCGCATTGGTATGCGCTCATCACCGAAGCAAGCGAAGAGCTGTACCACGAGTTTGACTACATGGTGGCGTTGGGCAGCACTCCGCGCGAGTTCGGGCTTCGTGTGCAGCAGCATCCTGACGGCTTGATGGTTACCTCACCGAATCGGATGAGGACAGCGCGTCTGATCACGATGAGCTTCGCTGGCAATCTGAGTGAAACCGTGTTGTTTCAAACAAGCGGAGCATCTCGAAAGCGAAATTGGACAGCGCTCAGAACCCTTGTAGAGAAGCTACCCTCGCCCGACAGGTCACTTGAGGTCACGGAAGAGGAAGGGTCAGGCGGGAATTACGTGTGGCGAAACGTTCCTGCCGGCCTAGTTGCCGAGTTCTTTGCGAGCTACACGACGCATGAGGATGCCTACAAGGTGCAGCCACGGGCGATAAGAGATTACATTCTGAGCAGGACGCAGGACGATCCACCTGAACTCACCGATTGGTGGATCCTTTTGGCCAACAGCTCGTCGTCCACTGCTGGCCAGGAGAAAGTAGGGACCCTGAGGGTGGGTTTGACGAAGCGAGGTTGGCATTCCGGCCAGATCGAATCGTCCCCTGCGCCCGGTCGTTTCCCGATTCGCCGCTTGGTGAGTCCCTCCCATGAGCGTGTAGACATCGTTCCAGGTACTCCTCAGTATGACGAAGCACTCCAGAACACGAGAGAAATGTGGGCGAGCAGCCCCAGGAAGAACTTGCGGGACAAGGAGCCCTCTCAGCCAGCTGGTATTGCATGCCGTAGAGTGAGGCCACCTTCGCGAGGGCTCCTGATCCTTTATCCGTTGAATCTCCAGGGAGCCCCGTACGCTTTGGAAAAAGGCGATCCGTTCGTAGGGTTCGCGGTGTCCTTTCCTGGCAGCACTAAGGCAAAGCCGATGGAATATCAGGTTACGAAAGATGCATGGCTTAAACTCCATCAGCCGCACGAGGTCGAGGAAGAGGACTTCGAGGATGATGAGTGGAGCGCGTTATGACGTTTGACGCCACATGGCATGACATCGACAAGCAATCCACTCCGTCTGGGGTGGTCAGACGGCGAATTGAGCCCGATCTTCCATTTGATCTATTCCTCGAACAGGAGCGTCCAAGCAGGCTCCGCAGCTTCATCGCTGTATTTGCCGAAGCGGCAGGGCCATTCGCGCAGCAGATCCGATCGTCTCGGGGCCTTGAGGTTGAGGTGTCATGGTCGGTCGGGTCAACCGTGTTCAAGCTGACCGAACGTGACGCCCGCTACAAGTCTGTCTTTGACGCCCTCGTGATTGATCTCGTCTCTGGCCTCCGCAGAGTGGTGAAGATCCCCGCGGTTGAGCGCCCCGCTCCGCCCGATTTCGTGGCGGGCAGGATTCTGCGTTGGCAGAACTTTCTCAAGGCGGGACCCGATGGGCTTAGCGAGGAGAGTCAGGTCGGTTTGTTCGCCGAGCTTAAGGTCATCCTGCGTCTGGTGGAGGAGGGAGTGCCGGTTCGAGATGCCGTTGCCGCATGGACCGGCCCCATGGGGGCACCTCAAGACTTTCAGTTCGACCGCTTTTCGGTTGAGGTGAAGGCTTCGCGGCAGGCCAAGCCAACCACGATTCGGGTATCTTCCGAGCGGCAGCTTGATACCAAGTACCTGGGTCGGCTGTATCTGGTCCATCTGGCAATCGATGCGAAGGCCAACGGTGCAGGGGATTCGCTACCTCGACTCGTCGAGTCCGTGCGCGAATTGGCGGGACGAACCTTGGATCTTGGTCTTTCGTTCGACGATGCGCTGCTCGCGTACGGCTACGTCGACTCCCATGCTTCACGATACAATGCAAGACTCTTTATGGTCAGGGACATGGATATCTTTGAGGTTCGGAACGGCTTTCCTCGCATCACTGAGGATCTGCTGCCTGAAGGGGTGGGGTCCGTCTCTTATGGCCTAGCCTTGTCTGCCTGCGAGCAGTATCGCATGAATCCACTAGACTTCTGGGCTGCCGTTGCAGGTGATGCCGCATGAGTGATGTAGCGACCCAAGATTTTGCGCAGGAATTGCAGCAGCGTGTCCTTCTTGACGCTGAGCGCGAGGAGCTGCCGTTGCCTGCCGCCTTTACTGACTACATGCGCGGCGTCCTGGCCGGCGCGGGCGAGATCGAAGATGGCGAGACGGCGCTCTACTCGAAGGACGGCCGGGACGCTATGCTCGCGTCAGGCTTCTGTATCTCCGATGACAGGGTATCTGTAGACATATTTGTTACGGACTACCAGCCTTCTCCGTCTATCAGAAGTCTTGGAAAGACGGATGTCGCGTCGCTGTTTCGGAAGCTGAAGCGTTTCGCTGTGAATTGCCAAGAAGGGTTGGCCAGCGGGCTTGAGGAGTCAATGCCGGCATGGGACATGGCCTCAAGGCTCGGTCGGGCACTTCCCAGTGCTGAGAAAGTTCGTCTCACGCTTCTCACCAACGCTCGCGTCAAATCCGGAGCGCCGGCGCCCTCGCAATCCGACTGGCCGGATCTTACCTTCCATGTCTGGGATGTGGACCGCTTGTACCGCCTTGAGACTTCTGGGCGAGAACGCGAACCAATCGTGGTCGACCTTGATCGAATCGCGGGAGAACCTCTTCCTGCTTTGGGACCCAGAGGTGTCGTCGATGACTATAAAGCGTTTCTCCTATTGATTCCGGGCTCTGTTTTGGCGGATATCTACGAGGAATACGGCGCTCGGCTACTTGAGCTGAACGTCAGGTCCTTCTTGCAGGCCAGGGGCAAAGTAAATCGAGGCATCCAGCAGACGATCAAGGATGAGCCGCACCGCTTCCTTGCCTACAACAATGGTATTTCAATGACGGCGGCGTCAGTCGATCTCAAGCCGCTGCCCACGGGCGAGACCGGCATTTGCCGCATCCATGATCTCCAGATTGTAAATGGTGGGCAGACTACAGCTTCCCTGTATCACGCAAAAGCCCGCGCCCGCCGTGATGCGAACCCCTTGGACGGCATCTTTGTTCAAGCAAAGCTGTCCGTCGTTCCCGAAGGCAGGTTGAAGGATCTGGTACCACGCATTTCCGAGTTTGCAAACAGTCAGAACACTGTCAAGACTGCTGACTTTAGCGCAAACGACCCATTTCATGTAGAACTGGAGAAGTTGTCGAGAACCATCTGGGCTCCGGCTAAAGACGGCTCGCAGAGGTCGACGCGCTGGTTCTATGAGCGGGCGCGTGGCCAGTACGCTGATGCTCTTTCCGTCGAACGGACCCCTGCGCGTCAGAGGGCGTTCAAGGAACTGCATCCGGTGGATCAGAAGTTCACGAAGACGGACCTTGCCAAGTACGAGATGACTTGGAGTCAGCGCCCTTACTTGGTGGCACTCGGCGCCGAACGATGCTTCCGTGAGTTTACCTTAAAGCTTGGTGACAAGCCGGAATTCAAACCCGACTCGAGCTACTTCGAACAGCTGGTCGCGAAGGCCATCTTGTTTCGATCTGCTGAGAAGATCATCGGTGGGCTCGGCCTTGGCGGTTACCGTTCGCAGACAGTGACCTACACACTGGCTCTCCTTTCGCGTAAAACCAGTCAGCAGTTGGATCTAGGAAGAATTTGGAGGCAGCAGGCGCTGTCTGAAGAATTGGAAGCCGCTGTACAGTATGTCTCGCGAGATGTTCACCGCACGCTTGTGGTGACGGCCGGGTCGGCAAACATTGCTGAATGGGCTAAGAAGGAGGCGGCCTGGCAGGCTGTTCAATCGATTTCCTGGGAGTCAAGCGAAGGCCTTATAGCCAGCAAGAGGCAGGGGTCCAAGCTGGACTTTGAGGAAAAATGGACACCTGAGGCGAAAGCAGCCGCTATCAAGGTGATGTCTGTCAACGCGGCCGGTTGGGACGCTCTGCTTCAGTGGGGTTCGCGGTCGAGAAATCTGGACGCTGCTCAGCGCAAGGTGGCTGTCCGTGTACGGGACATGCAGCGGCGCGGGGGTGAGCCAACACCGAGTCTCATGGTAGCTGGTACCGAGATTCTCGCTCTCGCGGAGGATGCGGGATTCTCTGGCTTCTAGTCTGCGCCGGGCCGGACGCGCCGCAGGTCGAAGAGCTGGGAGACAAGAACGGCGTGACGGTACCGTTTCTCGCCAGGTTCGACGCCATCGCGTTCGCTATCCCAATCGATTGCCTACGCGCTGGCCTTCCTTGCGGTAGCGAGGAAGGCCAGCCGTCGCAGTGCTTAGGCCCATGTCGAGGCTGCTCAGCTGACAGCGGCCGTGTCGCGCTGTGCGATGCGAGCGCTTTGCCGTTACGTAGCGAGATCGGCGAATGGCGTCCAACGCGCGTCGCGGTCGTGCTCCCGGGCAGATCGGAGACGGGTGGCGAACTCGGCGGCGACCTTCTCCGAATTCGCCAGGAGCGGCACGGCGGCGACGATCATCTTCAGCTCGCGGGCCTCACGAAGGAGTGGCCACGCCGGGTCGGAGGTGACCTCGGCCCCGTAGGCCCGCGCCAAGCCGCGGTGCAGACCCGTACCCCCGAACCGCGCCTCGCCGACGGCGACCGCCACCAGATCGACCTGCCAGGGGCCGACGCAGGTGGCGTCGAAGTCGCACATCACAACCCGGCCCGACGGATCGTGGAGCAGGTTGCCGACGTGGGCGTCGCCATGGATGAGCGTCGGCTCCGCACGCTGGTTGAGAGCCTGGATCTGCGGCTCCAGACGGTCGCACCAGGCCGCCAGGAAGTCATGGTCGGTCCTGTCCAGCCCGTCCGCGTCGGCCAGGCGGCGGCGCGCGTCGTCGATGGGATCCCAGGCGGGCAGCCGGAACGGGGGAGTTCCGAGCGCGTGAAACTCTTGCAGCACCAGGCCGAGGTCGTCGACTGTTGGGGCCGGCTCTCGGGGAGGAAGGTACGTCCAGACCGAGGCGGCCAGGTCGCCAACTTCGACCGGCTGTCGCGAGACCGGCGCCAGGCGGATCGTCGGAGCGTCGGTCTCGGCGAACCAGCTACCGAGTTGAACCACTTTCGTCACACGCCCGCGCAGTCGATGCGTGCGGGCGATCCGGATGACGACGCCCGCATCGGGAAGGGCGAAGACGGCGTTGTTGGTCAGGCGTAGCAGCTGAGCATTCTCGGGTGAGAGACCCAGGATGGCGACGACCTCCCGCATCGCCGCGGTCATCGCCTCTTCGGAGAACCTTCCGCTCATAACGCGGCCGCAGCCCGAGCCGGGAGGGCGCGTTCGAACTCGGCCACCTCCGGCAGGTGCCGGTGTCGGGCGAGGTCGCGACGCAGATTCACCACCCGATCGAGCACCCGTTTCGAACTCAACGCTCTGGCCTGCGCCACCACCCGGGCACCCACCTTGAGAGCCTGCTCGGGCTCGTCCGCGAGGAACAGCGCGCTGCACAGGCCGATCTCGTTCAGCACCATGCTGCGCACGTTCGCCGGGCCGAATGCGACTATCGCGTCCTCCACGGATTGGACCGCCTCGGACGCGTGTTTGCCGTCGTGTCGGGCGTGGTCGCGGTACACGCGGCCGTACTGAGCGAGGAGTTCGCCTCTGTCGTAGAAGCCCATCCAGTCCGGCTCGCGATCGGGCACGATCTGCTCGAACTGGTCGCTTGCCCTGCCTAGGGTGGTGATCGCGGTCTTGTGGTCGCCGAGTGCGGCGGTCGAGGCGGCTTCGGCACCCCAGAGCAGGGCCTTGACCGCCGGCGTGGCCTGCGAGCCGAGTTGAGCGTGGGCGAGTTGCAGGGTTGCCAGGGCGTCCCGGTTGTGTCGCTGGTGTTGGAGCTGCTTGGCCTGCGAGTAGCGAATCATCGCGGCCAGCGGCACATCTCCGGCGGTGAGCGCGGCTCGTTCGCCCGCGACGAAGTGCCGTTGGGCGTCGGCGTGCCGTCCCGCGTCGAGTGCCGTCCAGCCGGCCAGTTGCCGGGCGGCCGCCACCGCCGCTACCAGGCGTGGCGTCAGGCCGATCGGATGCGACCAGTCGAGCATCCGGTACACCGATTCAGCGAAGCGGGCCACCTCCCGGTACAGCACACCGCCGCCGCATTCGTAGTCCACCGAGCGGTACAGCTCAAGCACGGCGTTCAGCCGGGTGACGTCCGAAACGCCGATGCGGCGCGGCTGCACGGTCTCGGAGGTGTTGAGCAGCCCGGCACCGGCCGCGACGGCGGCGATTCCGGCCAGCAGTGCACGCCGGCCCTCGTCCGGTCGGCTACGGTCCGGCTCCCTGGACGGGCTGCCGACCACCATGGGCCCCCCGCCCGGCGTGGCGAACCAAAGGTGCCTACCGGGGATGCCGAGCAGTTGCGCCCAGTGCGCCAAGCGGTCCAGGTGCTTCAGCGGGGGCCCGTTCTCCACCCGGCTCAGCTGTGCCTGGGTGATCCCCAGCCACCCCGCCACCACGACCTGCGGCAGCGCCGCTCGCCCGTGGTAGGGATGGCTTCGGTACGCCCGGATCACCCGCCCGAGGTGGCGGGACGCGAGCGCCTGTCGTACCGGTTCGTGGTCCCAGAACGACGCCGGCACCGCCGGTGGTGCGCTCAGCCGGTCGCGCTCGGCGGCCTGGCACGGCGCGCAGCGTCCGCTGTCGTTGTCGCGGGCCAGCCGCCCGCCGCAGCGTGGGCAGTTCGCGTGTGTCACCGGCAACCTCGCTACTCAGGTCGACTTCCGGCCGACCATGGTTGATCTCGGTTAGATGCTGAACGCACTGATCCGTGGCGTGGCTCGATGGTTGAGTGCCCTCGGGCTGCCGTGTCAGGGAAGCTGGGTGGGTCTGATCAGGACGTCGAAGGTCGGGGCATCCTCCCAGTTCGGCCGGAGCTTGGTGACCGTCTTCCAGCCCCAAGAGCGGTAGGCAGCTTGGGCGGGAGAGTTGTCCGGGTCGGCCAGCAGGGTCGCCCGAGATTCGACCCGGGCGCTGAGCAGCTCATCGTGCAACATCCTGGCGATGCCACGGCGCCGCCAACCATCAGCCACCATGAGCTCGCTGATGGCGAAGGTGCGCTTTCCGTCCTCGTCAGTGAACCCGGCCGAGATGGGCTTCTGGATACCCGTCCACCAGCTTGTGCCGGCAGGCAGGGGGAAGCCGTAAATGTAGCCGACCAGATCCTCGCCGGCTGTTGTGGTGACCAAGGTCCAGCTGTCCCGTGCCATGTGTGCGGCGAGCTGGCGGCGGTAGCGGTCCTCGCTGTGGAACTCGCCGCCGTCGGCGTACACGCGAAGATAGAGAGCGACAAGCCCATCAACCAGCGGTGCAGCCTGGTCGGCAGAGTAGTGGCGCAGCCGCAGATCCTGCATCGTCGGGTCGCTCCTCGCCTGAGTGCTCATCACTGGTAGGGGCCAACTGCCATTCGATAGAAGACCTTCGCGGGAAGTTGCTGAACGCCAAGGCGTGCGTAGAAGCGCTGAGCGTTGATGTTCCCCCGGTCCGTCGTCCACTCGACCCGACTGCATCCGCTCTCCACTGCGACCATCCTCAGGGCGTCCACGAGCTGTCGACCGATCCCCTTGCCCCGGTGCGACGCGCTGACGTACAGCTCCTTGAGAAAGAGCGAGCGCGTTAGCCCGACCGCCGGCCACAGGTAGGAGTAGGAGGCGAAACCGACGAGCTCGCCGTCGTCGTCCCTCGCTAGGAGGACGCAGATGCCGGCGTCGCTGTCGAAGACGTTCGCCTTGATCTCGGCCACCCGATCCTCGATGGCAGCGAACTCTGTCGCTCCGTAAAACCGGTCCATCTCCTCGAGGAGGATGGCGAGGCCGGCTGCGTCGGCGGGTTCGGCGGGTGCTACGGAAGGCACAGAAGTCAGCCCCTTGCTCCGGCGGATGTGTCGGCGAGGATCTCATACATCTCCCGGGCGGCGCCGAGGCCGCGCCCCGGTGCCGGGAACGACTGGTACACCTCCCAGGCCCGAGTCCTGAGCAGGCCGGTGCGCTGGGTTGGGCTGAGGCTGAGGAGCGTGTCGCAGCTGGTCACGGCGGCGGTGTTGACGTCACCCTCACGTGCCAGGCTCATGGCCTGGTCGAGGCGGATCAGCGCGCGGTCGAGAAAGTCGCGCGCCGGATACAGCGCCAGCGCTCTTTCCTGCGCTGATCGCGCGGCTGACCAGTGCCCAAGGTGGGTGTAGGCGTTGCCCTCGTGAAAGCGGAGCTGCGCCTCGTCGTACCCGAATGCCGAGGCGACTGTATGGTCCGCGTCCAACGCGCTCAGAGCCACCTCGGCGCGACCAAGCGCTGAGCGTGCCGCCTCGGTGTGGCCCATGCGCGCCTCGGCGCGAGCCTGCAACGCTGCCGCCAACGGCTCGCCGGCACACGAGACGAATCGACCGACGGCCTGCGCTTCCTCAGCCACGACAAGGGCGGTCGTCAACTGGCCGCGGTAGTAGTGGACGTAGGCTTCCTGGCCCCGTACCCAGCATTGGGTAGCGGGATCCGCCGCCTCGTCGGCGGCGATCCGTGCGGTGCGGATCCAGTGCCCGGCATAGCCAGGCTCGCCCATCTTGATCAGCGTCAGGAACATCAGCCCAGCCATCTGAGCCGTTGCCCGGGTGAGCCGACGTAATGAGTTCGAGGGCAGGCGCTCGCTGAACAGCCGTTGGATGTCGGTGAAGTCGGTGGCCAGCTCTCGGAAGTGCTCCTGTGCCGGTCGATGTCGAGTTGCCCGGCCATGGTCCAGGACGACTTGCTCCCAGTCATCCAGGTAGGCGCTCGCCGTCGAGCCACCTCCGGACACCGACTCGGTTAGACCTTGTCTGAGCACTTCCAACCGGGCCAGGACGAGGGCCGCCGGCTCGGCTTCTGCGGTCACGCTGGGGCTCCCGTCTGTCGCCGTTCCACCGGCGTTTTTCGCTGCGTTGGAGTGTTGAGCTGACCGCTTCGCTCGGATACGAGCGGTCGACGTGCGCTTTCCGGCACCTGGAAGGGCGAACCAAAGGTGTTCACCTGGGACAGCGAGGACCTGAGCCCAGTGGATGAGTCGGTCGAGGTGCACGACCGGTGGTCCGTTCTCCACCCGGCTCAGCTGCGCCTGGGTGATCCCCAGCCACCCCGCCACCACAACCTGCGGCAGCCCGACCCGCCCGTGGTACGGATGGCTTCGGTACGCCCGGATCACCCGCCCGAGGTGCCGGGACGCGAGCGCCTGTCGTACCGGTTCGTGCTCCCAGAACGACGCCGGCACCGCCGGTGGCGCGCTCAGCCGGTCGCGCTCGGCGGCCTGGCACGGCGCGCAGCGTCCGCTGTCGTTGTCGCGGGCCAGCCGCCCGCCGCAGCGTGGGCAGTTCGCGTGTGTCACCGGCAACCTCGCCATTCGCGGGTGGCTGTGTCCGAAGTCGAGCCTATCCATTGAATCCGTTCTGTCGAGGGTCGGTATACGTAGCGCGCATATCGAGGATGCTCACGCCGTCATGGCTCCGGCCCGAGGCGGCGGCCAGCCTGGGTGCATCCGTTGGCACATCAGGAAGGGAGCACCATGCTGCTGACCGTCGAGAAGCGCACCGGCCGGTCGCTCGTCTCCGACGAGCTGTTCGACCGGCTGACCCGTCGGATCGCCCGCGAGCATCCGGAGCTGGCCGCGGACGTGCCGGCCAGGATCGTGGACCAGGCGCTCGCCTTCCTCGGCGCCTGCGCCACCACCACCGAACGGATCGGCCCGACCGAGCTGGTCGACCTGGGCTGGCACGCGTTCCTCCTGCACACCCGCGAGTACGCCGACTTCTGCCAGCGGGTCGCCGGGCGGTTCATCCACCACGAGCCTGAGCCGGACTCCGACGAGCCGCGCCCGGCCGCTCCTGAGCCGATCGGTGCGCCGATCGCCCGGACGGTCGCCGCGATCACCGCCGGCGGCTTCGCCCTCGACCACCCGCTCTGGGCGGGTAGCGCCGCAGACTGCGACAAGAAGTGCAGCCAGTGCCACGCCGGCTGCCACAACTCGCCGACCCGCTGACCAGCCCCTCGGCTCGCGGTCCCGGGCATAGACTGCCCGGGACCGCACCGCCGGGAGGGCCGCGTCATGCCGCACCGCCGCCGCTCGGACGAGCTTCCCCAACGGGTACGGCAGGCGGTCGCCGCCCACACCGGCCTGATCCGGTCCGCGTACCCGATCGCGGCGGGTGCCTCCAGCGACCTGGCGCTCACCCTCGACACCGCGACCGGCCCGGTGTTTTGCAAGGGCGGCCCGGTCGACGCGCCCACGGCCTGGCTCTACCGCAACGAGGCCCGGGTCAACCCGTGGCTGCCGGTGGCCGCACCCCGGCTGCGCTGGACGGTCGAGGAATCCGGCTGGCTGCTGCTCGGCTTCGAGCATGTCGCCGGCCGTCACCCCGACCTGGTGCCCGGCTCACCCGACCTGGCCCCGCTCGCCGCGCTGCTCACCCGACTCGGCGGGGAGCTGACGCCCGGCCCACCGGTCGCCGTGCGGCCCTTCGCCACCCGCTGGCACGGCCTGATCGCCCCGGAGCTGGTCGACGGGGACACCCTGCTGCACACCGACATGACCCCGCGGAACTTCCTGCTCGGCGAGCGGTCGCGCCTGGTCGACTGGTCCGCGCCCGCCCGGGGAGCCGCCTGGATCGACACCGCGCTGCTCGTCCCGCGCCTGATCCGCGCCGGCCACCAGCCGTCCGAGGCCGAGCGGTGGGCCGCCCTGGTGCCGGCCTTCGCCCGGGCGCCCGACGACGCCGTCGCCGCGTTCGCCGGCGCGCTGGTCCGGCTCTGGGAACGGATGCAGCGCTCGTCGTCCGCCCCGCACCACACGCCGCTGCTCGCCGCCGCCCGGCGCTGGCACGGGCACCGGCTCAGCCGACAGCCGGCCTCAGCCTGAGACCGGTCGGGCGCGGCGCAGCGCGTCGACCACCACCGCCCACCGGTCCGCCGCCATCTCCTCGCCGGCCCGCAGGAAGTCGCCGCCGTGGAACACCACCCCCGCCTGCTCCAGCATCCGCACGCTCGGCCCGTACGCGGGATGGGCGGCGAGCGCCGGCTTCACCCGCGGGAAGGCGTGCACCGGCAGCCCCGCGCCGAGCGCCTCATTGAGGACGCCCAGCGCCAACGTGTCGCTCACCCCGGTCGCCCACTTGTTCACCGTGTTGAAGGTGACCGGCACGGCCAGCACCGCGTCGGCCGGCGGGTGCGGCTCCGGGTCGCCCGGCATCCGCCACTCGGCGCGTACCGGGTAGCCGGTCTGGTCCTGGAGCGCCGCCCGGTCCAGCCAGGTCGCCGCGATCGGGGTGACGATCACGCACACCGTCCAGCCGTCCGCCATCAGCAGCTCGACGAGCTCGCCGAGCCGCTGCACGGGCGGGGCGGCGCACGCGACCAGATGCAGCACCTGTCGATCAGTCATGCCAGCAGTGTCGCCCACGAACCGCCGGCACATCTGCGTAGTCGGTCGTATACGCAGCGCGCATCACTCCGATGATCACCAGGGCATCAACCCGCCCCTGCTCAGCGGCCAGAGTCGACGCATGGCCCGGGGCGGGTGCCGGGCTCCGGCCCCGCGTCGACCCGAACGGCGTGACGGCCGACCCCGCCCGCCCCGGTGCCGCTCAACCAGACCCGACCCACCAGACCCCGAACCCCAGGGACGCCCATGCCGACCCGCACCGAAGACTTCCCCGTCCTCACCCCGGTCACCGACGAGGACCTGACCATCGCCGCCCGGGCCGTCCGGGTGCACGCGCCGGAGAGCTGGCCGCAGGGCCCGCTGTGCCGCAGCGAACGCGTCCCGTACCCGTGCCGGCTGGCCCGCTGGGGCCACGCCACCATCCACGCGGCCGGCCTGAACGCGGAGCAGCTGGCGGCCGTCGCGCAGGTCGAGGCCGAGGGGCGGGGCCGATGACCGAGCCGGAGGTACGCGAGGCGGTGGCCCGCTGGCTGAGCCTGGTCGCGGCGGACGCGGAGCTGTCCGCGTACCTGATCGGTGTGGACTGGGACCGGTTGAAGGCGCACGTCGCGCGGTCGGTCGCCGCCGGCGCCGGCGAGCCGCCGCGGTTGGGCTGGTCGGAGGCGCAGCACCGGCGGGCGGTCGACTACCTGGCCGGGGTGCTGCGCGCCGCCGGCCCGCCGGCGCCGTGATCCACCTGACCGGCCGCCGGCTGCACCCCCGCCAGGTCCGCGCGGCCACCTTCGGCCGCCGGTGGCGCGGCCTCGACCCAACCCAGGTGTACGCCTACCTGAGCCGGGTCGCCGACGAGCTGGACCGGCTGCACCGCGCACTGGACGTGGCCGACGCGGAGGGCGTGCGGATCCGGCGGGCGCTGCGGCAGTGGCAGTCCGAGCACGCCCGCTGCCACCACGCCGGGCGGGAGGCGGGATGAGCCGCTGGATCATCCACCTGCCCACCACCCTGACCACCCTCGACGAGGTGGCCGCGCTGGCCGTGGCGTTGCGCGAGTCGCTGGGCCCGGACACCGCCGTCGACTTCGGCGAGACCACCGTCAGCGAGGAGGACCGGCAGTGTGTGCGTACCCGGATCTGGTGTGACGCCCCGGTGGTCGGCGCCGGCCGCTGCCGGCGGCGCGCCGACCACGACGGACCCTGCGGCGGGGACGGCCGCGGACCGCGACTTGCATAGATCAGATTAACTGAACCTGTGGGCGGTGTCGGACGAGTGCCGGAAGGGACGTCACGGGTGGGGGAGATGGAGAACCGAGCGTTGTCGGCGACCCTGGCCGACGCTGCGGCGATCCGCAGCACCATCGAGCGCAAGGCGAACCACAACCAGAACGTCATCGGTGTGCACCTCACGATCGTTGCCGCGGTCGCCGGCTTCGTTCTCTCCGACAAGGCCGACCTGCGCCTGCTCCTCCTTGTGCCGCTCGTCAGCGCTGCGCTGGGGCTGAACGTCGCGTCCCAGTATCGAGACATCCGCATCGCGGGTGACTACCTCGAGCAGGTGCTGCGACCTGCGGTCGCCCGGTACACCGGAGACAAGAGTCTGTTCGGATGGGAAGCGTTCTACTGGGCGCGCAAGCACAACGGGCATCTGACCCAGGCCATGGCGATGGGTCTCATCTTCCCTGGTGTGTCGGCGCTTGCCCTCGGCATCAGTCTGTACGCCGTCCGAGGCGCGCTCGGCTGGCTGGCCTGGGCCGTGGGGGCGGCGATGCTGATCCTGCTGCTCGCCGCATGGGCGAATCGTCTGGTGGAGATGGCCCGGTCTCGTCGTGTGCGCCTTCTGTCACGCCGGGTCCCCCCTCCACGGGCGGCAGAGGTCGTGGAGGGTGAGACCGAGCGAACCTCGTGACCGGCGAGGCGGCGGGGGATCGCGATCAGCGACCCTTGCCGAGGAAGTCGAGGGTGACCGCGGCGAACAGCGGCGAGTCGACCAGGTTGTAGTGGGTCAGCCCGGGAAGGATGGCCAGCGCGTGCCCGCCCGCGGGCCGGCCCTCGTCGGTCCAGCCGCCGTCGCGCAGCCCGCCGTCGAGCAGCTTGAACACCTCCACAAAGTGGCTCGGCGGCGCCATGTCGGCGTCGCCGGCGACCACCAGCGTCGGCACCCGCAGCCCCTTCACCTGCTCCGTGTAGTCGAACTCCGTCTTCAGCGCCTCGCCGATCTTGTCGAGCAGCTGGGGGAAGGCCTCCGGGTGCGGCGCGACCCGCTGGTAGAGCTCGTACATCGGGGTGTCCTTGAGGAACTCGGCGGCGGCCGCGCCCATCTGGGTCTGCTGGGCCCGCATCTCCGGGTAGACCGCGTCGCTGCGGATGTGCGCGGACGCGCTGACCACCCGGCCGACCTTCTCCGGGTGGCGGATGCCGGTGTGCAGCGCGACGCCGCCGCCGAGGGAGAAGCCGACCACGTCCGGCTTGTCCAGCCCGAGGTGGTCGATCAGGGCGGCGACGTCGTCGGCCATCAGCGTCACGTCCAGCGGGCGGTCGATGTCGGCGGTGCGGCCGTGGCCCTGCAGGTCGACCAGGGTCACCCGGTGCCGCTCGGTCAGCGCGGGCAGGATCGCCCCGAACATCTCGCCGGAGCCGAGCCCGCCGTGCAGCAGGATCATCGGCCGGCCCTCGCCGTGCGTCTCGTGGTAGAGCTTGATGCCGTTGACCTCGGCGTACTGCCCGGTGGCGGTCTCGGCGGTGGTGGCGTCGGTGCTGAGCTGCGTGTCGGTCATCGGGTGCTCCCTCGCATCAGGTGGTTGTGCCCTGAAGACCAGCCGGGCGTCGGGCACTCATCGGCGCCGGCGACACGATTTCCGCTGGCGTTCGGATTGTCGGGGGTGCGGGCTAGGTTGGTCGATGTGAGCGACGTGGCGACCAGCACCCCCATCGAGGCGCAGCTCGAGCCGTTCCGGTCGGAGCTGACCGGCTACTGCTACCGCATGCTCGGCTCGGCCTTCGACGCCGAGGACGCCGTGCAGGACACCTTCGTCCGGGCCTGGCGCAGCGTCGAGAAGTTCGAGGGGCGCTCCAGCTTGCGCACCTGGCTCTACCGGATCGCCACCAACGTCTGCCTGACCATGCTCGGCAGCGCCCAGCGGCGGATTCGGCCGATGGATCTCGGGCCCGCCGGCTCCGGCGAGGCCAGCCACCCCGGCGAGCCGCGCCCCGAGGAGATCTGGGTCGGCCCGGCGCCCGACGACCGGGTCCTGCCCGAGCGCGCCGACCCGGCCGAGGTGGTCGCCGCCCGCGAGTCGATCCGGCTGGCGTTCGTCGCCGCGCTCCAGCACCTGCCGCCGAAGCAGCGCTCCGTGCTGATCCTGCGCGAGGTGCTGGCCTGGTCCGCCCAGGAGGTCGCCGACCTGCTCGACACCTCGGTGCCGAGCGTCAACAGCGCCCTGCAACGGGCCCGGGCCACGCTCGCCGCCACCGACACCGCGGCCGCCGGCGAGCAGCCGCTCGACGACGAGCAGCGGGCGCTGCTCGCCCGCTACGTCCAGGCCTTCGAGGCGTACGACCTGACCGCGCTCACCGCGCTGCTGCACGAGGACGCGACCCTGTCGATGCCGCCGTTCCCGCTGTGGCTGCGCGGTCCCGACCACATCACCGCCTGGATGCTCGGCACCGGTCACGGCTGCCGCGGCTCCCGCCTGGTGCCGGTGACGGCGAACGGCCGGCCGGCGTTCGGGCAGTACCGTCCGCTCGCCGACGGGTCGGGGCACGAGGCGTGGGCGCTGATCGTGATCGAGGTGTCAGCCGGGCGGATCGTGGCGATCGACAACTTCCTCGACACCGCGCGCCTGTTCCCGCTCTTCGGCCTGCCGCTGCGGCTGGATCAGCCCGTCGGTGAGGCCGAGCAGGTCGACCAGCCGGCATAGCTCGGCGCCCGCCCCGGCGACCACCAGCCGCCAGCCGAGCTGCCGTGCGGTCAGCCGCAGTCGGGCCAGCGCCTCGACGGTCACCACGTCCGGCCGGGTCACGCCGGACGCGTCGCAGACCACCAGGGCCGGGGGGTGGCCCCGCAACAGCTCGGTCAGGCCGGCGCAGAGGGCCGGGATGTCGGCCCGGGTCACCGTCCCGCTCACCGCGAAGGTCGTCACGCCGGTCGGACCGGCGAGCGAGGAGAAACTCACCGCAGCCGGGCCGATGAGTTCCGTTACCGGTCGTTGATCGACGACCAGCCCGGTGGGCCGGGGAAGCAGCAGGCGTCGCCCGTCCTCGTGCACTGAACGTGGCCCGGTGCCGCCGTGTCGTCGGTGGCCCCGCTTGGTCGGTGGCCTCGGCTCGTTGGCGGCCGGGCGTGGTCGGCGGCCTCGGGTCGCCTCGGGTCAGCGGTCGGGTGTCGCCGGTGGCCCGGCCGTGATGTCGATGCCGCCCCGACAGTCAGGCGGAGCCGAAAGGTGACCACCCGGGGAAAGCTGTTCGCCAAGGAGCGGTATGACTCAGAGGCATAATTATGCCTCTGAGTCATACCGCTCCATCCGGTGTTCAGCCCGGCCGCCGCTACCGAACGTAGTCGGGGGCGGGGTCGCGAGCGGGGAGATCCGGCTCTCCGTCGCCAAGGGGCGGAGCCGTCGCCAAGGGGCCGAGCCGCCGCCCTTTGCGGCCGGGGTCAGGCGCCTGAACCGGGCCCGGGCGGGTACTCGACGGCTCCTCGACGGCAGGAAGGAGCCGGTCCTGCGGGCAGCGCTGACGACAGTCGCCACGGCCACCGCCGTGGGCGCGGTCGCGCAGTCACTTCCCGCGGTGACCGCCCATCCGGCGGTACGACGCCGGCTCTGGCCCGCGCTGTCGGGTCTCGGCCCCGCGGACCGGATCGCACTGACCTTCGACGACGGGCCGGACCGCGCCTCCACCCCGCTCTTCCTGCGCGAGCTGGAGCGGGCCCGGGTGCGGGCCACCTTCTTCCTGCTCGGCGACCTGGTCGACGCGGACCCGGGGCTGGCCCGGGAGCTGGCCGCCGCCGGGCACGAGGTCGCGGTGCACGGGTGGGAGCACCGCAACCTGCTGGGCCGTTCCCCCGCCGCCACGTACGCCGACATCGCCCGGGCCCGGGACCGGATCACCGCGGCGTCCGGCGCCGCGCCGGTCTGGTACCGGCCGCCGTACGGCGTGCTCACCACCGCCGCGCTGCTGGCCTGCCGGCGGCTGGGCCTGACGCCGCGGCTGTGGACGGTGTGGGGGCGCGACTGGGAGGCCGACCGGACGCCGGAGTCGATCTGGCGGACCCTCGCCCGGGACCTCGACGGCGGCGGCACCGTGCTGCTGCACGACTCCGACCGAGCGTCCACCCCCGGCGCCTGGCGGGGCGCCCTGGCGGTGCTGCCCCGCCTGGTCGACTGGGCCGCCGGGCGGGGCCTGAGCATCGGCACGCTCGGTGCCCACCAGGCCGCCGCCGCGGGCCGGCCGACCCGGCGGCCGGGCATGGTGGTGCGGTCGGCGGGTAAGCGCCGCCGGTGAAGCGACGGGGTGAGGGCGGGCCCACGCTGCCGGGGCGGCCGTGACCGGGGTGACCCGTGCCCGGCCGGACGCCGCCCGGATCCTCGTCGTGTCCGCCGACATCGGGGCGGGGCACGACGCGGCCGCCGCCGAGCTGGCCGACCGGCTGAGCGCCGACGGCATCCAGGTGGACCACCTCAACTTCTTCGCCGCGCTGCCGCGCCCCCTGCACCGCGTCGTCCGGGAGATCTACCGGGGGATGCTGCGCTGGTTGCCGTGGAGCTACCACGTCCTGTTCACCCTCTCCGACCGCTCGCCGCTGATCGTCACGGCCCTGCGGGCCGCCCTGCGACCGGCCGCCCGGCGGATGCTGTCCCGGCTGCCGCCGGGCACCCACGCGGTCGTCACCACCTTCCCGTTCGCCAACCAACTCCTCGGCCCGCTGCGCCGCGCCGGTCGGCTCGACGTGCCGGTCATCGCGTACGTCACCGACTTCGTGGTCCACCCGACCTGGCTGTCGCCGGGCGTCGACACGTACTGCGTCATCCACGAGGCCGCCCGGCGGCAGGCCGCCGGGCGCGGGGCGCCCGACGTGCGGGTGGTCGGCCCGCTGGTGTCGACCCGCTTCACCCCCGCCTGCGCCGACGGCAGGCCCGCCGCCCGGGCCCGGTTCGGCCTGCCCGAGGCGGACCGGTTGGCGCTGATCGTCGCCGGCTCCTGGGGCACCGGCGACGTCGCCCGCACCGCCGCGGAGGTGCTCGCCACCGGCTGTGCCACGCCGGTCGTCGTCTGCGGGCGCAACGAGGAGCTGCGCCGCGAGCTGCGTGGCTTCGGCGGGCACGTGCTGGGCTGGGTGGACGACATGCCCACCCTGATGCGGGCGGTCGACGTGGTGATCGAGAACGCCGGCGGGCTGACCTGTCAGCAGTCGCTGGCGCTCGGGCTGCCCACCGTCACGTACCGGCCGATCCCCGGGCACGGCCGGGCGAACGCCGAGCTGCTGGCGGAGGAGGGGCTGACCACCTACGTCACCGCCCCGGCGCACCTGAAGCCGACGCTCGGCGTACTGGCCACCGCAGGTGACACCCGCACCCCCGTGGCCACCGCGACCGACATGGCCCTCGTGGTCACCGAGGCCGTCCGGCGGGGCGTCCACCCCGGCGGGCGATGAGCACCGCGCCGTGATCCTCGCCGCGCTCGCCTCGGCGCTCTGCTTCGCGCTCTCCGCCACGCTGCACCAACGGGCGGCCAAACGGCAGCCACCGGGCCGCGCGCTGGATCCCCGGCTGCTGCTCGGGCTGCTGCGCAGCCGACTGTGGCTGTCCGGCTGGCTGCCCGACACCGCGGCGGTGGTGCTGCAGGTCGTCGCCCTGCGCCTCGGGCCGCTGGCCGTCGTCCAACCCGCCATGACCAGCGGGCTGTTCATGGCGGTCCTGCTGGAGGCCGCGGCCCGACGGCGCCGGCCGGTACGTCGGGACCTGCTCGCCGTCTCGACGGGGGTGGGCGGGCTGACCGGGTTCATCGTCCTCGCCGACGTGCGGGCCGGGGTGTCCCGCCCCGCCCCGGCCGCCTGGACCGGCCCGGCCGCCGTCGGGACGCTGATCGTCCTGGTCTGCGTGCTGGCCGCGCACCGCCGGGTCGGGGCCGTCCGCGGCGCGCTCCTCGGCGGGGCGGGCGGGGTCTGCTACGGCTTCGCCGCGGCCCTGGTGAAGGAGGTGACCGGCGGCTACCACGGTGATCCGTGGCAGACCCTGATCAGCTGGCCGGTCCCGGCGCTGGTGATCGTCGGCGGCGTCGGGTTGCTGCTCAACCAGGCGGCCTTCCAGCACGGGCGGCTGGCCGCGCCGCTGACCGCGCTCACCCTGGCCGAACCCGTCGTGGCGACCGTTCTCGGTGTCGTCGTCTTCCGGGAGGCCCTCACCGCCGAACCGGTCCGGATCATCGGGCTCCTGCTGGCCGCCGGCACGGCCGCCGCCGGGGTGTGGCTGGCCGCCACGACCACCCCGGAGGGACACCGCTGAACGCCCCGGGTCAGTGGCCCGGGGGTTGGTAGACGACCGGCAGCCGGGCCAGCTGGTCGACCTCCTCCGCGGTCAGCACGGGGGTGATCCGGACGTCCGTGGTGCCGCCCGCCGCGCGGATCGCCACCGCGATGCTCGCCACCGTCATGAAGTCCGGCAGGTCGACGAAGAGATACGCGTCGGGCTGGTCGAACGCGAAGTACACCGCGACCATCTGGCCGCCGGAGTTCTCGACCATCGCCCGGGCCACCTCGGCGCGCTGCACCCCGCCCTGGGCCTGCAGCCCCTTGAGCCCCTCCGCCGTGTAGCTCGCCCTGATCAGAAACTTGGCCACCTCGCCACCACCTCTCCGCACGGCCGGCAGCGGACCCGCCGCGCCGCTGCGGCGGGCGTACGCACCGCGGCCGGTTGCCGCCCGGCGCGGGTACCCGCTCCGCCGCCGGCCATGCCGCGCACGCGGCGGGCGGCGGCGTCGTACCCGGCCGGTAGGGTGCCCGGCACGAGGGAGGTGAGGTCGATGCTCGGGCTGCAACTGCCCCCGGCGGTCGAGGCCGAGCGGGTGGTCGACGCCGTCCTGGCCGACCTGCGCTCCGGTGACCACCGCGGCGTGGTCGTCGACTCGCCGCCCGGCGCCGGCAAGTCCACCCTCGTCGTCCGGGCCGCCGTCGAGCTGGCCGCCGCCGGTGAGCCGCTGATGATCGTCGCGCAGACCAACGAGCAGGTCGACGACCTGATCGACCGGCTCGCCCGGAAGGCCCCCGAGCTGCGCATCGGCCGGCTCTCCGCCGCCGACTACCGGCCCTCGCCCCGGGTCGAGGGCCACGGGTCGGTGCGGGTCGCCGCCAAGGTCGCCGACCTCGGCGGTCCCGCCGTCACCATCGGTACGGCCGCGAAGTGGGCCACCGTCACCGAGGGCAGCTGGCCGTGGGCGATCGTCGACGAGGCGTACCAGATGCGCTCGGACGCCCTGCTGCGCGTGGCCGGCCGGTTCGCGCGGGCGCTGTTCGTCGGCGACCCGGGGCAGCTCGACCCGTTCTCCACCGTCGAGACCCTGCGCTGGACGGGCCTCACCTGGGATCCGACCCAGGCCGCGGTGGCCGTGCTGCTGCGGCACAACCCCGACCTGCCGGTGCACCGGTTGCCGGTGTCCTGGCGGCTGCCCGCCTCCGCCGCGCCGGTGGTGGCCGCCGCGTTCTACCCGTTCACCGGCTTCCGCGCCGGCACCGGCCCCACCGACCGGGTGCTGTCGCTCACCGCGCCGGGCCCGGGTGACGCGCTGGACGCCGCCGTCGAGCGGGCCGCCGGCACCGGCTGGGCGCTGCACGAGCTGCCCGCCCGGCACACCCCGCGTACCGATGCGGAGGCCGCCGCGGCGTGCGCGGCGCTGGCCCGGCGGGTGCTCGAGCGGAAAGCGGTCGCCGTCTCCGAGCACGCGCCGGCCGGCGCGCCGGTCACCGCCGACCGGATCGCCGTCGGGGCCGCGCACCGCGACCAGGTCGCCGCCATCCGCGCCCACCTCGGCCCGGCCGGCGCGGGCGTCACCGTCGACACCGCCAACCGCCTCCAGGGCCGCGAGTACGACGTGACGATCGTGCTGCACCCGCTGTCGGGCCGGCGGGACGCCACCGCGTTCCACCTGGAGTCGGGGCGGCTGTGCGTGCTCGCCTCCCGGCACCGGCACGCCTGCGTCGTGGTGGCCCGGGCGGGCATCGGCGAGCTGCTCGACGCCCACCCCTCCACCGACCCGGTGCACCTGGACGTGCCGGTGAAGTTCCCGGACGGCTGGGTGGCCCACCAGACGATGCTCGCCCACCTGGGCGGCAGCTGACCGGCCGGCCCGGCGCGGGCTTAAGTGTTCTTTAGGGCTGTCGGTTCGACGCCGTGCCGGGCCCGCGGATCGCCTACCGTGCAGCGGTGACCTCGTCGACCCGCCGCGCCCTGGCCGCCCTCTCCGCCGCGCCCCTGCTTGCCCTGCTCGGCGCCTGCGGCGGTGCCGCCACGCCCGCCGGCGACCCGGTGCCGGTGGCGACCGACATCCCCGCCGCCACCACCGCCCCGCCGACGCCCCGCGCGGCCGCCGGCGCGTCCGCCGCGCCCGCCGCCACGGTGGGCCTGGGCAGCAGGAGCCCGAGCCGGTCGGCCGCCCCGCGCACCGCCGCCGTGCCGCGCAACGCCGGCGGCACCGTGCGGCTGGTCGGTCCCGGGCACCCGTACCGCACGCCGTGCGCGGCGATCGCCGCCGCGTCGGCAGGCGACACCGTCCAGATCGACGCCAGGGGCAACGGCACGTACGACGGTGACGTCTGCGGCAGCCCCACCCTGGTCACCCAGGCCGGCGCGACGCTCGTCGCCACCTGCGCCGACCCGACGTTCGTCAACCGCTCCGGGTACGACTACCACCTGCGCCCCGGCTCGGCCTGCGTCGACGCCGGCCGTACGCCCCCGGCCGGGCTCACCCCCACCGGGCAGTACGTCCACCCGGTGCGGTCGGGGTCGCGCGCGGTCCGGGGTGCGGCGATCGACGCGCGCGCCTTCGAGTCCTGAAGCCGGCGCGGCGGACGATCAGGGGAATGACGTGCCCACCCCCGCCCCGGTAACGTCCGGGGATGGCCGACACGACGCAGGCTGACCTGCTGGCGGGGTTCACGGTGTCCCGCCCGTACACGATGGATGTCGTCGCGGACGCGCCCCGCGCGCCCGGGGTGCTGCTGGTGTCGGCCGGCGACACGGTCGTCCACGTCGAGCGTGCGGCGAGCCTGCGCGACCGGCTGCGCGAGCACCTCACCGGCAGCCGTGCCGCCTCGGTGCTGCACGGCCGGGTCGGCCAACTGCTCGACGATGCCGGGCCGCCGGCCACCGCCGCCGACATCGCCAGCTGGCTGGCCCGGTGCATCGTGCGCTGGCGGGAGAGCAGCGACCCCGAGGCGGACGCGGCGGCCCTCGTGGCGGCGCTGGGGCCCCGCTTCCACCCCCGCCTGCCGCAACCGCGGGCCTGAGGCGATGTCCGAGCCGTCCCTGCCCTTCGTGGACGAGCACCGCACCCTGGTGGCCGCCCCCGCCGACGTGGTCTGGCGGGCGTTGGCCGTGCAGGTGCCGCGGTTCGCCGCCGCCGAGAACTTCGCCCGCCTGGTGGGCGCCGTGCCGTCCCGGGCCGCCGGGGACGTCCTCACCGAGGGCGCGACCCTGCCCGGCTTCGCCGTCGCGGAGGCCGACCCGGGCCGCCGGCTGCGGCTCGCCGGCCGGCACCGGTTCTCCCGGTACGCCCTGACGCTGAGCCTGACGCCGGCAGCGGGCGGAACCACGCTGAGCGCCCGCACCGATGCGGCCTTTCCCGGGCCGCTGGGTGCGGCGTACCGGTTGATGGTGATCGGGTCCGGCGCGCACGCCGTCCTCGTGCGGCGCCTACTGCGGGACGTCCGCCGCCGCGCCGAGCGCCGCGCCTGAACTGTGCCCGCCTGCTGCGCGGGGCGAGCGCCGCGCCGTGCGGCGGGGGTGCCTTCCTCACACGCTATGGACCTGATGACGTAAACGAATCACCTCGGGGAACCGGCAGGCGACAGTCGGACCCGGCCTCTGTGGCTGGGCCGGCCGCCGTGGCCAGGCCGGCCCCGCTCGGCTCGGCGCCGCTCGGCTCGGCCCGGCTGGCTCGGCCGGCGCGGCTCGGTCGGGCGCACGAGACTGGTGGGCTCAGCCGACCTGGCGGGGTGATTCGTCTACGTCATCAGGTCCATAGCGTCCGCCCAGCACCCCAGCACCCCAGCACCCCGGATCCGGACGCGAGCAGCCGGCCACCCGCCACGCCGGCCCCTCGATCGTCGGCGCCTCACCGGTTCGACCCGCCGTGAGGTGTGCCGCTCCCTGCCTGGACGATCATTGCGCGGGCGGTCGAGTATCGGCTCGGTGCCGGTGGGCGTTGGACGACTGTGCGCCGCCGACCGGACGGGGGAGACGTGACAGAGGTGCGGATCGCGCCGTGGGACGAGGAAGACCTGGCGCTGCTGCAACGGCTCAACGCCCCGGAGGTGCGCCGGCACACCGGTGGCCCGGAGAGCGCGGCGCAGGTGCGCGAACGGCACGAGCGCTACCTGCGCGGCCCAGGCCCCGGTTCGGGCACCATGTTCTCGGTGCTGCTGCCCGACGAGGCGAAGGTCGGCAGCGTCGGCTACTGGGAGCGGGTCTGGCACGACCGGCCGGTCTACGAGATGGGCTGGGCGATCCTGCCCGAGCACCAGCGGCGGGGCCTGGCAACCGCGGCCGTGCGGGAGGTGGTCGCGCAGGCGCGCGCCCAACGTCACCTGCGCTGGGCGCACGCCTTTCCGTCGGTGGACAACCCGGCCTCCAACGCCGTCTGCCGCAAGGCCGGCTTCACGCTGATCGGCGAGACCGACTTCGAGTACCCGCCGGGTGAGCTGATGCGCTCCAACGACTGGCGCCTCGACCTCACCGCCTGACCCGCGCTCACCAGGGCAGCGGCCCGTACGAGTCGTCGGCGGCCCGGTGACCCCAGAGCTGGCCGGACGGCCCGTCCGCCGGCAGGGTGGCCAGCTGCACGCTCACCTCGGCGCCCTGCTCGGCGCTGCGGTACCCGGAATGCTGGTTGAAGTCGGTGGCGCAGTAGCCGGGGTTCGCCGCGTTCACCTTGATCGGGGTGTCCCGCAGCTCCTTGGCGTACATCGCGGTGACCATGTTCAGCGCGGTCTTCGACGACGGGTACGGAGCCGAGGTCAGCGGCCACAGGAAGCTGGTCGGGTCGGTCATCGCGGCGATCGAGCCGACCTCGCTGGAGACGTTGACGATCCGCCCGGCCGGGGAGCGGCGCAGCAGCGGCAGGAACGCGTTGGTCACCGTCACCACGGCGAACACGTTCGTCTCGTACACCTCCCGGATGGTGGCGAGGGTGGTCTCGCTGGGCAGCGCCGTGCCGTCGGCCCGGACGATCCCGGCATTGTTCACCAGCACGTCGAGCCGGCCGTGCTCCCGCTCCACCAGCTCGGCCGCGGCGGCCACCGACGCCGGGTCGGTCACCTCCAGCGGCACCGGGTGGGCGTCCGCGCCGCCGTCGCGCAGCGTGCGTACCGCCTCCGCACCCCGGTCGGCGTCCCGCGCGCCCACCAGCACCGTCATGCCGCGCGCGGCGAGCTGCCGCGCGGTCGCGTACCCAATTCCCTTGTTGCCCCCGGTGATCAGGGCGATCTGCGTCGTGGTCATGCCGCGAGCGTGCCGCCGCGACGGCGGCGGCGGGAGAGACCGGCCTTGGCTGGGACCGGCGGTACCACCCACCGCGACGCCGGCTGGGGCAGGCTGTACGCATGACCGGGTTGCGCCGCGACGAGCTGGCCGCCTTCCTGCGCAGCCGCCGCGCCCGCCTGCGCCCCGCCGAGGTCGGCCTCCCCGACGGGGTACGCCGCCGCACGCCGGGCCTGCGTCGCCAGGAGGTCGCCCAGCTCGCCGGGGTGTCCGTCGACTACTACGTCCGGCTCGAACAGGGTCGTGGCCCGCATCCGTCCCGGCAGGTGCTCGCCGCGCTGGCCCGGGCGTTGCTGCTCACTCGGGACGAGCGGGCGTACCTGTTCCGGATCGCGGGGGAGGTCCCGGAGCCGGTGGCCGGGCCCAGTCGCGAGGTCGCCCCCGGGCTGCGCCTGCTGATCGACGGGATGACCGGCAACCCCGCCTACCTGGTGGACGCCAAGTACGACATCCTGGCCTGGAACCGGTTGGCCGGGTACTTCGTCGGCGACCTGTCCGGCGTGCCGGAGTCCGACCGCAACATGATCCGCTGGATGTTCCACGCCGGCGCGTCTCACACCCGCACTGGTCGGACCCGGAGACGCTGCGCTTCGCCCGCGACTCGGTCGCCGACCTGCGCGCCGCGTACGGCCGGTATCCCGGCGACCGGGGGCTGGCCGAGCTGGTCACCGAGCTGCTCGGCGTCTCACCCCGGTTCGCCGCGCTCTGGGCCGAGCAGGACGTCGCCGAGCGACGGCCGGTGGTCAAGCGGGTGGCCCACCCGGGCCTGGGCCCGCTGGAGTTCGAGTGCCGGGTGCTGCTGGTGCCGGAGACCGACCAGCGGCTGGTCGTCTACGTGGCGACGCCCGGCTCGCCGACCCACGAGGCGTTCCGTCGGGTCGGCGAGGCGGGCGTCGGCGTCGATCAGCTGGGGACGTAGTCGAACGCGTCGGGGTTCGGGCCCTGGCGGCCGGCCTCGCCCTTGTTCAGGCCGGTGATCCGCTCCATCTGGGCGTCGCCCAGGCTGAAGTCGAAGATGTGGAAGTTCTCCTCGATCCGCTTCGGCGTGGTCGACTTCGGGAAGACGATGTCGCCGCGCTGCACGTGCCAGCGCAGCGTCACCTGCGCCGGGGTGCGGCCCACCTGCTGGGCGATGTCCACGATCGTCGGGTCGTCGAGCACCTTGCCCTGAGCGATCGGGGACCACGCCTCGGTCGGGATGTTGTGCGCCCGCCCGTAGGCGCGCACCTCCTCGTTGCCGAAGTACGGGTGCACCTCGATCTGGTTCACCGCGGGCACCACGTCCGCCTCGGCGGCCAGCCGCTCCAGATGCGCGACCTGGAAGTTCGACACGCCGATCGACCTGGCCCGGCCGTCCTTCTGGAACTCCTCCAGCACCTTCCAGGTGGAGACGAAGTCACCGTCGTAGAGCGTCGGCAGCGGCCAGTGGATCAGGAACAGGTCGATCTGGTCCATCTTCAGCGCGGCCAGCGTCGAGTCGAACGCCTTGCGGGCGTCGTCCGGCTTGTGGAAGCCGTTGTTGAGCTTGCTGGTCACGAACACCTGGTCGCGGTCGATGCCGGAGGTGCGGATGCCCTCGCCGACCTCGGCCTCGTTGCCGTACATCTCGGCGGTGTCGATGTGCCGGTAGCCGATCTCCAGCGCCCGGCGGACCGCCTCGGCGGTGTCCTTCGGCTCGATCTGGAACACCCCGAAGCCCAGCTGCGGGATGGTGTTGCCGTCGTTCAGGCTGATGTCGGGAATCGTGTTCGCCATGCGGCCGTCTCTCCCATCGTCTGCGGGGCCCGCGCCCCTGGGCCGGCATCGTCTCCACGGCCGGCGCGAGCTCCTGTCACCCCTTTGTCGTACCCCGTCGCGCCCGGTCGTCACGGCGGACGGCGAGTGATCTGCGACAACGACCCGTGACACCCGCTGTTCACCCATTGTTGGTCGTCCCGTTGGTTCACCGGTGCTACCAACGACCTCGATCCACCCGAATGTGGTGTTCGACCGAACGGGAGACGGGGTGCACGTGCGGGCCACGAGGTTCACGGCGCTTGCCGCCATGGTGCTGGTGCTGGTCACCGGCTGCACGAACGACAAGGGCGAGCCGGCGCACCACGACACGCCGAAGGCCGGCACGCTGCGGATCGTCGCCGGCAGCGAGCAGCAGAGCGTGGTCGACACCATCGTCAAGCCCTGGTGCGCCAGCAAGAAGTACACCTGCGAGGTGACCCTCAAGGGCTCGGTCGACCAGGCCCGGATCCTCTCCGGCGGCAGCCGCGCCTACGACGCGTACTGGTTCGCCTCCAGCGTCTTCCTCCAGCTCGGCGACCGGTCCAGCGCGCTGCAGGACGTCAAGCCGATGTTCCTCACCCCAGTGGTCTTCGCCGCCTGGCGCTCCGAGATGACCAAGCTCGGCTTCGCCGGCCGCACCGACGTGCCGATCGCCGACATCCTGACCGCCGTCGAGTCCGGCAAGACCAAGGTCTGGATCACCAACCCCACCCAGTCGAACTCCGGCGCCACCGTGCTGTTCGGCTTCATGAACCACTTCGCCGGCAACGGCCCCGGCACCCCGCTGACCCAGCAGCAGCTCGACTCGCCCGCCGTCGAGCAGGGCGTCACCCGGTTCATCAAGGCGATGGACCAGACCCCGCCGTCGACCGGCACGCTGATGACCGAGTGCGTCGCGCACGCCGACCAGTGCCGGGCCATGTTCACCTACGAGGACCTGGTCATCGAGAAGAACGCCGAGCTGGTCAAGGCGGGCCGGGAGCCGCTGCTGGTCGCGTACCCCCGGGGGTCGCTGGCGGTCAGCGACGCGCCGCTGGGCTTCCTTCCCCAACCCGGCAACGACGACGCCCGGCGGATCTTCACCGAGCTGCAGGACCACCTGCTCAAGGACGCCGACGCGCAGGCCGCGCTGCTCAAGCTGGGCCGCCGGCCGGCCGCCAGCGTCGGGCTCACCCTGGACAAGCCCGACCCGACGGTGTTCAACCCGGCGTGGGGCATCCAGGGCACCATCAACGAGCAGGGCATCCAGTACCCGTCGGCGGCGGTCATCCAGGCCGCGCTGGACCGTTACCAGACCCGCTACCGGCGCCCGGTCGCCGCGTACTACTGCCTCGACGGCAGCGGCTCGATGGGGGAGAACGACGGGTGGACCGGCATCAAGGCCGCCGCCGGGCAGGTCTTCGACCCGGACCAGGCCGCGCAGAACTTCCTGCAGACCCACCCGCAGGACGCCACCACCGTCGCCATCTTCAACGGCGGGGTCACCGGCGGCAGCCCCTGGCAGGTCCGCGGCAACGACGGCAACGCCCTGCGCGACCTGGCCCGCAAGGTGGCCGACTACGAACCCGAGGGCGGCACCAACATGTACGCCTGCCTGCTGCGCGCCACCCAGGAGCTGACCGGCCCGCAGAACGGTGACCGCAAGCGGCTGGTGGTGCTGATGACCGACGGGCAGTCCAGCTCGAAACAGCGGGACGACGCGCTCGCCGCGCTGAAGTCCGCCGGCGTGCCGGTGGTCGCGATCGCCTTCGGGCGGGACGCCGACCCGCGCCAGCTGGAGGAGGTCGCGCAGGCCACCAACGGCACCTTCGTCCGGCAGGACGACCTGGTGGCCGCCCTGCGGCAGGCGGCGGGGTACAAGTGAGGCACCGGCTCGCCGCCCCCGTGGCGCTGGTCGCCGCGGTGGCCGTCTTCGCGGTGGTCTTCCTGGTCACCGACAGCCTGATCTGGGCGCCGCTGCTCGCCCTCGCCGCCGCCGTCGGGCTCTACCTGATGGTCGACGACCGCAGTCCGGCCCGGGTGGACAGCGACAGCTACGCCGACGACGCCCGCGGCCGGGTCGAGGAGGCGCTGCGGGTGGTGCGGGGCATCGAACGGCTCGCCCGGGACGTCCGCAGCCCCGAGGCGCGCACCGCGCTCACCGACGCCTGCCGGTACGTCCCGGAGCTGTTCGACCGGGTGAAGGACCGCTCGCCGGACAGCCTCTACTCCACCGCAGCCCAGGTCGGCGGGCACCTGCGCAGCCTCGACGGGGTGGTCCGGCAGTACCTGGACATCCAGCGCCAGCCGGTGCTCTACCACGACCCGGAGCGGCTGCAGCGCGACGGCGAGCAGGCGTTCCGCCGGTTCGCCGACTTCGCCCTGGAGAGCGTCCGGCTGGTCAACCAGGGCGAGATCGCGCAGTACACCGCCAACCTGGACACCGTCGCCCCACCGAGCCTGCCCGACCTGGGCCGATGAAGGAGTCACGTTGAGATTGCCGAGCACCCGGTTCCTGATCGGACTGGTCACGGTGATCGCCGTCTGCGTCGTCGCGGCGGTGCTGTGGAAGCGGTCGGCCGACGCGCCCGCGACGGCCGCCCCACCCACCACCGTCACCTGCGTCGGCGGCTCGGAGAAGTCGGAGCTGATGGCCGACCCGGAGGTCAAGCGCATCCTCCGCGACGACTACCGGGTCGAGGTCGCCTTCACCCCGCTGGGCTCGTACGACCAGGTGCAGTTGAGCACCGACGAGATCAAGGCGCGCAAGCTGGACTGCCTGTGGCCGTCCAGCGCCAGCGCCCAGGGCGTCTTCGAGGCCCAGCACGCCGGGGCGTTCGCCGGCTACCGGGCGGAGAACGTGCTGCAGTCGCCGGAGGTGATCTACGCCGGCCCGCGCGGCACCGACGCGCTGCTGAAGAAGGGCATCGTGCAGCGCCGCGGCGACCGCTACTTCGTGGTGGACATGAAGGGGCTGCTGCTCAACCAGGTGGTCAAGCGGGGCACCTGGGAGGCGCTCGGCGCGGCCGACCTGCGCGGCCCGATCACCGTCTCCAGCACCGACCCGGCCAAGTCCAACAGCGGCTTCACCATGTCCCAGCTCCAGCTGGGCATCATCGCCACCGACGACGGCTTCTCCGCGCCGAGCCTGGCCCAGGCCCGCAAGGCGCTGCCCACCATGCGCGCCCTGCACGACGCCCAGGGGCTGCAGTCGCGCAGCTCCGACTCCGGCTTCCGGGAGTGGCTCACCCAGGGTGGCGAGTTCAAGGCGCCGCTCTACGCCGGCTACGAGAACCAGATCATCCAGCAGGTGGTGCAGAGCGGCGACGCCAGCGCCGGCCTGCTGAAGAACGTGCGGGTGCTCTACCCCGACCCGACCATCTACAGCGACCACCCGGTGCTGGCGCTCGACCCGGACGCCGGCCGGTTCGCCGACGCGCTGAAGGACCCGAAGATCCAGCAGATCGCCTGGAAGAAGTACGGCTTCCGGTCCGCCGTGCAGGTCGGCGCCAACGACGTCGGCGACTTCCCCGGCATCGGCCTGGCCGACCAGATCCGGGCCGCCCCGGCGCCCGCCGCCGACGTGACACTAGCCCTGCTCAGCTGCATGAAAGACGCCAACACCTGCCGATGAAGGGGACCGACCATGAGTGAGGGACTGCAGATCGACTTCGGCACCATCGTCGGCGGGCAGGCCGACCCGCCCGCCGGCGCGGCCGACTCCGCCATCACCACCGCGCTGGCCACCGGCGCCGAGCCGGCCACCTTCGCCTGCCGGGACCTGCTCACCCCGGCGCAGCTGGAGCAGGCGCGGCAGGCCGCCCGGCAGCTCTACCCGACGATGCTGACCAACACCGAGGCGCTGGCGAGCTTCGGCAACCAGGCGCTGGACCAGGTCAACGCCCAGGTCAGCCGGATCTTCCGGGAGGTCGGCCGGGTCGACATCCCGGAGCTGACCAGCATCATGCACGAGATCAACGACCGGATGCGCGGGTTCCGCCGTAAGTACGACCCGAGCGACCCCAAGGTGCGGGAGACCTTCACCAAGTTCTCCGACGCCGTCCGCGGCCTGTTCCGCAAGGGGCGGGACCTGCTGGAGATGCTCTTCGAGGAGGCGCGCAGCGTCGAGCAGCAGCTCGACCGGGTCGCCGGGCAGCTCAGCGACAAGCAGCGCGAGCTGCGCCGCAACGTGGTGCTCTGCGACGAGCTCTACAAGGCCAACGAGGCGGCCATCGGCCAGCTGGTCGGGGCGATCGCGGTGATGGAGCTGGTCCGCGACGAGGCGCTGGCCGAGGCGAAGTCCATCGAGATCACCCCGGGCGCGCCGGACGAGCGGGACCGCCGGGAGCGGCTGTCCGTGGTCACCGAGTTCATCCAGGCGCTCGAGGTGCGGATCAACGAGTTCCAGCAGCGGCTCTTCGTCGCCTGGTCCACCTCGCCGCAGGTGCGCAACATCCGCACCCTGAACTACGGGCTCGGCCAGCGGCTGGCCCTGCTGATCAACCTGACCATCCCGACGATGAAGCTGACCATCGCCCAGTGGGCGCTGCTGTTGCAGGCCAACCAGGCCGCCGACATGCAGAAGGCGGTCGCCGACGGCGCCAACGACGTGCTGTCGGCGTACGCGTCGGCGTCGAAGACGGCGGTGCCGCAGATCGCCCGGGTGATCCAGACCCCGACCGTCCGGCCGGAGACCATCCTGGAGGTCGCCGAGTCGATCGACGCGCAGGCCCGGGGCATCGAGGACGCGGTCCGCTACGGCCAGCAGGCCCGGGCCGAGGTGGTCGGCGCGATCGTCACCGCCAACCGGTCCATGTCGGAGTCGTCGGAGCGGCTCAGCCGTACCGTGGTCGAGCTGGTCACCCGGGCCAAGGCCCCGCTGGCCCTCCCGGCCGGCCCCCAGCTCCCCGCCTCGATCCTCGACCAGGCCCCCGCCGTAGCCCCCGCCCAACGCTGACCCCGCGCCCCCACACCGCGCCGATCTAGGGCGAAGTGTCGTGATTGGAGATCAACTCACAGCGCTTGGCCCTAGATCGGCGGGGCAGGGGTGGGGGGAGGGGGTCAGTTCCAGATGGCGGTGGCCCACTCGGGGTGGTCGACGAAGGGGTTGCGGTTGCCCTGCCAGCGCTCGTAGATGCGCTGGTTGCGGCGCTGTTCGAAGGCGTCCGGCGGGTCGAGCCGGTTCCAGGCCAGCAGCACCGACAGTCGACCGAGGTACGGCGCGGTGCCGTTGTTGACGGTGTCGTCCACCTCCAGGTCCGGCCAGCCGTCGTCACCCTCGTACCGGACCGCCATGTACATGATCATGCGGGCGACGTCGCCCTTGACCGCGTTGCGCGGCTCGAACGAGTCGGCGTCGGTGTAGCTGCCGGGCGCCTCGGCGACCGCGCTGCCGCCGGCGTCGAAGTCCTTGTTGCCGCGGGTCGAGTTGACGGTCACGTCCTCGGGCCGCAGGTGGTGCACGTCGGTGCCGGGGCCGGTGGCGGTGCCGAAATCACCGTGCGACTTGGCCCAGACGTGCTCGCGGTTCCAGTCGTCCACGCCGCCGCCGTTGCTGGCCTTGCTCTGCGAGCGTCCGGAGTAGACCAGCACCACGTTGTTGGCGTTGGCCGGGTCCTGATCGGTGTCCTTGAGCGCCTCCCAGACCTGGTCGTAGCTGAGCTTCGTCTGGTTCCGGATGATCGCGTGCAGCGAGGCGCGCAGGGCGGTGCCGGTCTTGCCGACCGCGCCGGCGTAGTACGTCGAGTCGTACGGGCCGGTTCCCGCGGTGCCGGTCGGCGAGGGCGTCGGGGTGGGGGTCGGCGAGGGCGTCGGAGTGCTGCCGCCGAGGCTCATCGCGGTCGGGTTCTTCAGCCCGCCGTGGCTGAAGTACGCGGTCAGCGACCCGGTGGCGGTGATCTGCCGGCCGCGCAGCGACGGGTTGGTGAGCAGCCCGAAGGTGCTCCGGTACGCGGTGGTGACCTGGACGTAGAGCATCCGGCCGGTGCTGGTCTCGGTGGCGGTGTCGGCGATGGCGATCGCGGTGTCGGCGGTGAAGCCCGACGTGATCACGGTGCTGGTGGCGGTCGGCTGACCGATCACGTACCCGGTGACCGTGGCGGCCCGGCCGTCCTGGGTGGCGAGGGCCTGCGCAACGGTCAGCGTGGTGGCCGCCGACGCGGAGGTCGCGGCGACCGCCACCGAGGCGATCAGCGTGACGGCGACCGCGAACGCCGTGCCCAGTCGGCCGGGTCGCGACCGACGGATGCTCCAGTTATTCATGGTCGCCGATGCTACGGCGGGGTCGGCGGCGGGGCGAGACCGGCCGAGTGAACTTCCGTCGTCCGACACCGGTCCCCGCGGTGGCGTCGCCTCGCGGCGGACCGGACGACGGCGGGGCCGGAATACCGGGCCCCGCCGTCACGCCGTCACTTGACGAGCGGCTGACCCTGCTTGTCCTTGAAGGAGCCGACCAGGATCAGGATGAAGTCGACCAGCGTCCAGACGCCCAGGCCGCCGAGGGTGATCAGCTGCAGGATGCCGGTGCCGACCTTCCCGGTGTAGAACCGGTGCACGCCGAGCGTGCCGAGGAAGATGCAGAGCAGCAGGGTGACGACCCAGGACTTCTGGGCGGTGACGGGAGCGGTCACGACGATCCTTTCTCAGTGGACACAGCCGCGGGAGCGTATCGGTACGCGCCGGCACCCGGCAAGATCGAAAACGGTCCGACCTGCGCGGACGTGCGGTCAGCCGGCGGCCAGGTCGCGCAGCGCGCGCACCGACTTCCAGTTGCGGGTGGTCGCCACCACGCCCAACCGCTTCTCCAGGTACGCGTTGGTGAACCTCGTCCGGCCGTACCCGCCGTCGGGGAAGTGCAGGTGCACCTCCCGGCCGGCCACGGTGAACTCCACGTTCTCGTTGCCCGGCGCGGACAGCTCGGCCCCGTCGCGGACCAGCACCGGGACGGTGAGTCCCAGCTCGTCGGCGATCGCCCGCTCGATGCCGGCGGCCAGCTTCGCCGCGTCCCGCTTCACGCTGGTGAAGACCACGTTCCCGGACTGCAGGTAGGTCGTCACGTCCCCGTGCCCGAGCCCCTCGACCAGCCGGCGCAGGTCGGGCATGGCGATCCGGTTGGTGGCGCCGACGTTGATCCCGCGCAGCAGCGCCACGTACCGGCTCACGCCGCCTCCCCGGCCAGGTGCCGGTCGAAGAAGGCGACGATCCGCCGCCGGGCCTCGGTCGCCGACGGCTCGTGCGGCCCGCCGGCCACCCGGGCGATCACCTGCTGCAGCCGGGTCAGCTCGCCCGGTCGGTGGTCGTTGAGGAAGCCGTGCGCCGCTCCCGGATAGACGGTGACCTCGTGCGGCACGTCGTTGGCGGCCAGCGCCGACTCCAGCTTCGCCGGCGCGCCCTTCAACCCCCGGTCCCGGTCGCCGTAGCTGCCGATCACCGGGCAGGCGCCGGCCAGCAGCCGCTCGGCGTCCCTCGGCACCTGGCCGTAGTTGACGCTGGACGCGGCGAACCCGTGCCCCGGGGCGAGCTGCAAGGCGAAGCCGCCGCCCAGGCAGAACCCGATCACCCCGACCCGCCCGGTGCAGTCGGCCCGCTCGGCCAGCCAGGCCCGGGCGGCGTCCAGCTCCTCGAACGCGCGGCCCTGACCGCTCAGCAGCGCCCGGAACGTGGCTCGCACGCACCGCCCCCGCCGGTCCCAGGCGAACAGGTCCGGCACCACGGTCAGGAATCCGGCCTCGGCCAGCCAGTCGGCCCGCCGCCGGGCGTCCGGCGTCAACCCGAACACGTCGTGCACCACCACCACGCCGGGCCGCGGCCGGTCACCGTCCGGTGCCACGAGGTACGCGGGCAGCGTCCCCCGCGCGGTCGGGATCTGCACGTCGGCCACGATGGCCTCCCTCGCCCGTCGACGTCCGGCACCGCCCAGCCTAGGCCTGCCGGGTCGGGACGGCACCTACCGATCCGGGGATCACCGCGGCCGCTCCACACCGGGGCCGGGCCCGGCCTCGCCCTGCGGTGGACCGAGGCGGTGGAGTGCAAAGGCGACTACCGTTTGGGGATGAGATGGATGCGCCTCGCGGGTCTCACCCTCGCCGGTCTCGCCGCGCTGCTCTGGGCGGTCGGCATGACGGTGCTGCAACCGCTGACCGAGCCGCTCGGCCCGTGGTCGGAGCGCCTAGCCGGCAACAACACCTACTGGGCGCGCGACCTGCGCTTTCTGGCCATCCTCGCGGCGGTGATCGGGCTGGTGCTGGCCGCCGGTGGCCGGCGCGGCGGTCTGCTGGGGGCGGTGCTGCTCGGCGGGGCCTGGGTGGTGGCCGACGTGGCGCTGGACCGGGCCGACCTGACCGGCGTCCCGGCCACGGTGGTGCTCGCCCTCGCCGGCTGCCTGGCCGTCGCCGCCGCGGCCCTGCCGGGTCTGCGCGCGCCGTCGGTCGGCGGACCGAGCCGGCGGCGGGTGTCCGCCAGTGACGGCCGCGATCGGAGGTCGTCCGCCGGTGACGGCCGCGATCGGCGGGTGCTCTGCGCGGCGGCCTGCGTCGCCGCGGTGCTGCTGCTGGTGGCCGGCCTCATCGAGTCACCGTCGGACCGGGAGGCGGAACTCGACCCGGCGGCCGTCGGCACCGGCCTGCTGTTCCTCGCGCTCACCGTCGGCTGCGCGCTGGCCGCCGCGCCCGAGCGCACGGCCGCCCGGCGTCGGCTGGCGGCCGGGCTCACCGTCCTCGGGGTGGCAGGTCTCGTCGCGGTACGGGCGGTGGCGCCGGGCCACCGGCTCTTCCCCCTGGCGCTGCTCGGTGCCGTGCTGCTGACCGGGGTCACGCTGCTGGCCTGGGAGTGGCCCGGCGGTCGGCCGGCCTGGCGGCGACACGCCCTGGCCGCGGTGGTCGCGCTGGTCGTGCCCACCGCGCTGCTGCTGGTCACGAACGTGGTCAGCATGCTGCTCAAGGTCGGTGCGCCGCTCACCGAACTGGCCGGCAACAGCCCCATCAACGTCGCCGACGAGGACGTCCTGTGGTCCCTCACCGGTCTGGTCGCCGGCCTGGGCACGGCGCTGCTGCTGGCCCGCCCGGGCCCGCTCGGTCAGCGACCGGTCGGCGGCCCACCGGAACCGGCACCGGGACCGGTCGGCGGCTCGCCGGTGGACGCGCCGCGCCCGGCCAGCGCCGAGCGCCGGTAGCCGTACAGGCTGTAGACGACCGCGCCGATCACGAACCAGACCGCGAACCGCAGCCAGGTCACGTGGTTCAGGAAGGTGATCAGCCAGACCGAGAAGACCGCGCCGAGCGCCGGCACCACCGGCATCCCCGGCAGCCGGAACGTGCGCGGCGCGTCGGGGCGGCGGTAGCGCAGCACGATGACGGACACGCAGACCACCACGAAGGCCAGCAGGATGCCGATGTTGGTCAGCTCCGCCGCCTCCTTGATCGGCAGGAAGCCGGCGATCAGCGCCGAGCCCGCCCCGACGATCCAGGTGACCCGGGTCGGCACCCGGCGCACCGGGTGGACCTTGGCGAACCAGGCCGGTAGCAGGCCGTCCCGGCTCATCGAGAACCACACCCGGGTCACCCCGAGCATGAAGGTGAACATCACCGTCAGGATCCCGATGATCGCGCCGACCGCGATCACGCTGGCCAGCCCGGAGAGCCCCACCGAGGCGAACGCCGAGGAGAAGCCGCTCTCCGGGTCGATGTCCCGGTAGTTCTGCATGCCGGTCAGCACCAGGGTGGCCAGCACGTACAGCACCATCGAGATGACCAGCGACCAGATGATCGCCTTCGGCATGTGCTTGCGGGCGTCCTTCGACTCCTCCGCGGCGGTGCTCATCGCGTCGTACCCGAAGACGGCGAAGAAGACGGTGGCCGCGCCGGTGAACGCCCCGCCGATCCCGAACGGGAAGAACGGCGAGTAGTTCGCCGTCTTCACGTGGAAGAAACCGACCACGATGACCAGCAGCACCACGGCCACCTTCAGGCCGACCACGAACGTCTCGAACCGGGCCGCGGTCTTGATCCCCAGGGTCAGCAGGAACGCGATGAGCAGGCAGAGCACCACCGCGAAGAGGTCCACCACGTGGCCGTCACCGGTGCCGGGCGCGCCGAGCATCCAGGCCGGGACGTCCGCGCCCAGCTCGTTGACCAGGAAGCCGAAGTAGCCGGAGATGCCGATCGCCACCACGGCGACGATCGCGGTGTACTCCAGCAGCAGGTCCCAGCCGATGAACCAGCCGACCGCCTCGCCCAGCACCGCGTACCCGTAGGTGTAGGCCGAGCCGGCCTTCGGGATCATGCCGGCGAACTCCGCGTACGACAGCGCGGCCGCCGCGCTGGCCAGGCCGGCGATCAGGAACGACACCAGTACGGCCGGGCCGGCCGTCTCGCTGGCCACCGCCCCGGCCAGGGCGAAGATGCCGGCGCCGATGATGCCGCCCACCCCGATCGCGGTGAGCTGCCACAGCCCCAACGAGCGGGACAGCCCCTCCTCGGTCTCGTCGGCGATCTGCTCGACCGGCTTGCGGCGGAAGATTCCCTGCTGGGTCATCGGCGCTCCCCTTCCGATGCGGTGTGGCTCACTCGACGACCGGCAGCACGACCTCGTTGCGTCGCAGGAACCACGGCTTCCAGGGCGGGTCGAAGCGGGCGTACCGGATCGCGCCCGCGGGTTGCAGCCCGGCGTCGGTGACCGCCCGGCCCAGCGCGGTGGCCCGCTCGCCGAACGCCTTCTCCGACCACCGGCCGGAGAACCGCATCGCGGCGGCCAGCTCCCCCGGGCACTCCCGCACGGTGATCCGCGGGTCGGTGGGCTCCGGCGCGGTGGCCGCGGTGAGCGCCGCCGGCAGCACGAAGCGGACCAGCCAGCTGCCGGGCCGGTCGCCCTCCTCCTGCACCACCGGGGCGGTCATCGCGATGGTCTCCGGCCCGGCCGGCTCCTGGACCACCGGCGCGGTCATCGCCACCCGCCGGCGGGACCGGTTCGCCCCGGAGATGTACGACGCGAGCGGGCGGAACGCCTCGTTGCCGGCGCCGACCAGGTCACCGGTCATCCGCAGCTCGGCGACCAGATAGGCCGGGTATCGGCGCAGCTCGAACCCGGGGTGGCGGGCCACCACGCGGTACGGCTGCTGCTCGGTCATCGGCGCGCTCCCGGCGGTCCGGTCTACCTCGGACCCTCACGCTACCGCCCGCCGGCGGATTCCTCGCGTCGAAGCGGGACGATCCGCCAGTACTGCCGACGCCCGTCGTCGCGGACCAGCACGCCCAGCCGGGCCAGCTCGCCGCGCAGCTCCCGGGCGTCGCCGTGCCGGTCCCGCTCGACCGCGCGCTGCCGGGCCCGCAACAACGCGTCCGCGCCGGCGGGCAGCCCCGGCAGCCCCTCGACCCAGAGCCGGTACGCGTCCCGGTGCGGGTCGTCCGCCGTCCACGGCCAGCCCTGCCCGGTGAAGGCGGCCGCCAGCTCCTTCCGCCTGAGGTCGGACTTCTCCCGGATCAGCTCCCGGCCGTCGGCGCCGAGCACGGTCAGGTGTCGCTGGTCGACGAAGACCGCCGTCACCTCCCGGCGGGTCAGGCTCCGGTCGGTGCCCTCGCGGCGCAGCCGCAGCCCGACCCGGTCCACCGTGACGATCAACCGCTCCCGGGTGCCCACGTACGCGAGGGCCAGCCCGGCCAGCACGCCGAGCGCCAGCGCGACGGCGGTGGCTTCGCGCTCCGGCTGCCGGGCGATCAGCTCGAACAGGCCCCGCCAGGGCACCCAGCGCAACCCGTTGATCCAGTCCGCGGCGGCCACCAGCGCCCAGCCCGCCCCGGCGCCGAGCACCGGGAAGCCGGCCCACATGACGGCCAGCTCCCCGGCGCCGCCGCCCACCGTGGTGGCGGCGACGCCGGGTTGCCCGCCGTGCATGTCAGGAGACCTCACGCCGCAGCGTGCGCCACAGGCCAGCGGCCAGCGGCACGGCCACCCAGACCAGCAGTGACACCGCCAGTCGACCCCACTGCTCGGCGGTCACCTCGCTGGTCATCAGCGGCTGCATGGTGGACGAGGTGTCCAGCCAGCGCGCCGGCTCGCGCAGTGCCTTGATCAGGCCGCCCAGGATGGTCCACACCGTCGGCAGCAGCAGGTAGGTCACGATCGCCAGCGGCGTGTTGAGCAGCAGCAGGCCGAACCCGGCGCCCATCAGCACGCTGGCGATCTGGAACACCGCCGCGTGCAGCACGCTCGCCCATTCGAGGTCCCAGCCGCCAGCCCCACCGGTGGCGCGGGCGAGGAGCGTGAAGACGGCAGCCACCGCCAGGCTGACCAGCACCGAGGCCAGCGCGGCCAGCAGCACCGCGCCGAGCTTGGCCAGGATCACCCGTCCCCGCCGGGGGGTCAGCGTGAAGGTGGTCAACGCGGTGCGCTGCGACCACTCCGCGGTGATCGACAGGATGCCGAGCACCGGCAGCAGCAGCGAGATCGGCAGCAGTGAGGGGTCGAAGAAGCTCTGGAACGTCTGCTGGTCGTCGTCCAGCACGAACAGCTGCACCACGGCGATGGCCACCGCGATCAGGCCGATGGTGATCAGCAGCCAGCGGCCGGCCCGGGTGTCCACGAGCTTGCGCAGCTCCACCCCGGTCAGCCGGGCCAGGGACGGCACCGCCACCCGGTGGCGGGCGTCGGTGGGTGGGGTGGTGTCGGCAGGGGTGGCGGTGGCGGTGGTCATCGGACGGCCTCCTTGGTCGACGCGCCGGCGGTGAGGGTGAGGAAGAGCTGCTCGAGGCCGCCGCTGCCGGCGGGTCGCAGCTCGGTGAGGACCAGGCCGGCGTCCGCGGCGGCCTGGCCGACCTCGCCGGCCTCGGCGCGGACCACGAAGCCGCCGTCGGTGCCGGCGGTGGCGTCCAGGCCGGCCCGGTCCAGGGTCAGCCGCAGCGCGTGCGGGTCCCGCGCCCGGACCATGGTGCCGGTGCCGGCGAGCAGCTCGTCCTTGCCGCCCTGGGCGACGATCCGGCCACCGCCGATCACCACCAGCCGGTCGGCGACCGCCTCGACCTCGCGCAGCAGGTGCGAGGAGAGCAGCACCGTGCCGCCCCGGTCGGCGAAGTCGCGCAGCAGGCCGCGCATCCAGTAGATGCCCTCCGGGTCCAGGCCGTTGGCCGGCTCGTCCAGGATCAGCACCCGGGGGTCGCCCAGCAGCGCCAGCGCCAGGCCGAGCCGCTGCCGCATGCCCAACGAGTACTTCCCGACCCGCCGCTTCGCGGCCACCGCGTTCAGCCCGACCAGGTCGAGCACCGTGGCCACCCGGTCGGAGTCGACGCCCTGGGTGCGGGCGGCCAGGGTCAGCGTCTCCCGCCCGGTCCGGCCGGCGTGCTGCGCCGAGGCGTCCAGCAGCACGCCGATCTCCCGGCCCGGGTTGGGCAGCTGGCGGAAGGGCCGGCCGGCGACCGTGGCGGTGCCCGAGGTGGGCGGGGTCAGGCCGGTGATCATGCGCATGGTGGTGGACTTGCCGGCGCCGTTCGGGCCGAGGAAGCCGGTGACGGTGCCGGGCTCGCACCGGAAGGACACGTCCTCGACGACGGCATGCGGGCCGTACCGCTTGGTCAGGTTGTCGACTGCGATCATGGGAACCAGCCTGCCCGCGCCAGCCGGCCACCCGCAGCGGCCGGCGGTCGAGAGCCTGGTCGACCTTGGTACGCCCCCCGCGTCGACTTTGGTAGCTGTGGAGCCGGGCCGGCGGGTTCCTACCATGGGTGGGTGACCAGTGCCGCCGTACCCGACCATCCCTGGCTGTTGCCGGGCGCCCTGACCCGCACCGCGGCCGTGGCCCGGCGGACGCCGCGGGACTGGTTCGTCGACAGCCTCTGCTTCCTGTTGGCCGCGGGCTGGGCGGTGCTCGCCTGGGGCGACTCGGTGCAGCTGGAGCCGGAGTTCGCCCTGAACACCGGCCCGGCCTGGCTGAACGAGGTCGATTTCGCGCTCGGCCTGGTGCTCTGCGCGGCGCTGTGGTTCCGCCGGCGCTGGCCGGTCGGCCTCGCCGTGGCCAGCCTGCCGCTGGCGTTCTTCTCGGTCAGCGCGGCGGTGGCCCTGCTGATCATCCAGTTCACGGTGACCGTGCACCGACCGCTGCCGGTCGCGGCGACGGTGATCGGGCTGAACCTGCTGACCGTGCCGGTCTACGTCCGGCTGCGTCCGGAACCGGCCATGCCGCTCTGGCTCAACCTGATCTGGGTTGCCGTGTTCGTCGGCGGGGTGCTGGCCTGGGGGATGTTCGTCCGGGCTCGCCGGCAGCTGGTGGTGTCGCTGCGCGAGCGGGCCGACCGGGCCGAGGCCGAGCAGCAGCTGCGGGTCGACCGCGCCCGGCAGCTGGAACGCACCCGGATCGCCCGGGAGATGCACGACGTGCTGGCCCACCGGATCTCGCTGCTCAGCCTGCACGCCGGGGCGCTGGAGTTCCGCCCGGACGCGCCGCCGGTCGAGATCGCCAAGGCGGCGGGGGTGATCCGGGCCAGCGCGCACACCGCGCTGCAGGACCTGCGCGAGGTGATCGGGGTGCTGCGCGCCGACCCGGGGACGGACGGGACCGACGCGCCGGAGCGTCCGCAGCCCACCCTGGCCGACGTGCCGGCGCTGGTCGGGGAGTCCCGCGCGGCCGGCGTCCGGGTCGGGCTGGACGATCAGGTGGACGCGGCCGCCGAGCTGCCGGCGGGGGTCGGCCGCAGCGCGTACCGGATCGTGCAGGAGGGGCTGACCAACGCCCGCAAGCACGCCCCCGGCGCGGTGGTCGACGTCCGGCTGGCCGGGCGCCCCGGTGACGGGCTGACCGTGGAGATCCGCAACCCATGGCCGGTCGGCGCGGAGACCGGGGCGCGGCTGCCCGGGGCCGGCACCGGCCTGATCGGCATCGCCGAGCGGGTCAGTCTGGCCGGCGGGCGGCTGGAGCACGGCCGGGACGCCGCCGGGCACTTCCGGCTGGCCGCGTGGCTGCCGTGGTCGGCGTGACCGGCGAGGTGGCACCCACCCGGGTGCTGATCGTCGACGACGACGCGCTGGTCCGGGCCGGGCTGTCGATGATCCTCGGCGGAGTGCCGGACCTGACCGTGGTCGGCGAGGCCGCGGACGGCGCCGAGGTGCCCGCCGCCGTCGCCGCGTACGCCCCGGACGTGGTGCTGATGGACATCCGGATGCCCCGGGTCGACGGGCTGGCCGCCACCGAGGCGCTGCGGTCGCTGCCCGACCCGCCCGAGGTGCTGGTGCTGACCACCTTCGACGCCGACGAGCAGGTGCTGCGGGCGCTGCGCGTCGGGGCGGGTGGTTTCCTGCTCAAGGACACCCCGCCCGCGGAGATCGTCCAGGCGGTGCGCCGGGTGGCGGCGGGGGAGGCCACCCTGTCACCCACGGTCACCCGGACCCTGATCAGCCACGTCACCAGCGGCTCGGTCACCCTGGGGGTCGACCCGCGCCGGGAGCGGGCGCTGCGGCAGCTGACCGACCTCACGGAGCGGGAGCGGGAGGTGGCGGTCGCGCTCGGGCAGGGGCACACCAACGCGGAGATCTCGGCGCAGCTGTTCATGAGCGTGGCCACCGTCAAGGCGTACGTGTCGCGGCTGCTGACCAAGCTGGGGCTGAACAACCGGGTGCAGGTGGCGCTGCTGGTGCACGACGCCGGCCTGGTCTGAGCGAGGGGCTGCCCGGCGCCGACGAGGGCACCGCGCTCGTCGCGGTGTCCCGCTCGGGCGGGACGGTGGACGGCGTGCGGGTGCTGTCGCCGGAGGACCTGCTCACCGCCTGGCGGCATTGAACCGTCGCCGGTCACCGTCCGTACCACTGGCCGAGGATGCGCGGCGGCGATTCAGCCGCCACGCTGCCGAGCTGCGGGAGGCCTGCCGTGAGCGTTGGTGAGCAGTCGAGGGATCCCATCGATCAGATTCTGGGCGAGGTGCCGCTGCCGTCGCCGCTGACACCCGAGGACGTCCGGCTCGCGGTCCGGGCGGTGGTGGTGCACGCGGCCGAGGAGTGGCCGAACGGGCCGCTGTGCCGCAACGACGGCGCGACGTACCCGTGCCGGCTGCACCGGTGGGGCCGCCGGGTGCTGGAGACGCACGGCCTCAACGAGCGGCAGATCGACGCCCTGATCCGACACGGCAACCCCTTCGTGCACGTGCCGTTCCCGTTCACCTATCCGTCGCCCACCGCGGCTCGACCCACCGCGTACCCGACCCGCAGCCAGGCCGGTCGGGTTCCCGCGCCGCCGGCCCGGCCGGTCGTCCGGCCCGGCGGCCCCGGCCAGCGCGGCGTGGTGGCACCCCCCGCCACCGCGCCGCGCTGGCCCCGGGCGAGCTGAGCGGGGGTACGACCGCCACGCTCGACCGGGCGCCACGACGCCGGCCCGACCGGCGGGGTTCCCCTCCCCGCGGCCGGGCCGGCGTCGATCCGTCAGCGGCTGCTCACGCCGCAGTTCGGGGCGGACCAGCTGGTCGTGTTCGACGACCGGTCGCTGGTGTTCTCCCGCCGCGAGTCGACGTGCACGTGGGTGCTGTGCCCCGGGTACCCGGGGCCGTAGATGCCGCTGAAGCCGTGGCTGCGGGCGGCCCGGGCGATCTGGCAGAGCGAGGTCGAGCGTGAGGTGATGTCGGCGGCGTCGCCGTAGAGGTGCTGGCTGTCCGACGCGCCACCGACCCGCCGGTTGCAGCTGGTGCTGCGGAAGCCGCTGTTCACGGTGAGCGGCTTGTCGCCGAGGCCGCGGCGCAGCGCCTCCAGCTTCCACATGGTGCGCAACGCGTTGGACTTTGTCTGGTTGGCCGGCAGCGGGCCCCCGCTCCAGCCGCCCTGGCCGCAGCCGCCGTCCAGCTCGCTGTAGCTGAAGTGCGCCGGCGTGCAGTCGTTGTCCTGCAACTGGTAGAGCTTGTTGAACGTCTGCGGGCCGGCCACGCCGTCCCCGCTGAGCCCGTACGCGGCCTGGAACCGGCGGACCGCGGCGGCCGTCTCCGGCCCGTAGATCCCGTCGATCCGGACGATCCCCCCGCTGCCGGACCAGCCGGCGACCCGGATCTGCAGCTGCCGGACGTCGTCCCCGGTCTTCCCCTGGGAGAGCTCGCGCTTCCAGGTGTAGCAGCCGTCGGCGTGCGCCGCCGGCGCGGCGACCACCGTGGCGATCGCGGCTCCTGGCAGCGCCAGGGCAAGCGCGACGACGGCCCGTTTCAAGGTGTGTACGCGCACAGAAGTCCTCCCGATAGGAGAGTGATTGGGGTGGCGATCGGGACATCGACCGGGACGTCCCTCGGCTTCCACCCTGACACTTTCGAAGCGGGTTGGTGGTGATTAATGAGAATTGTCCTCAGGATTGCCCGTGGCTGGGCATTCCCTGTGAATTGCCCCCAATTGCGAAAGCCCCATTCCGTGCCACCCGGGCCCTGCCGGAACGACTTTCGACAAACCCGCTGATCGGCGCGAAGGGGCACGCCGGGCCCGTTCCGGGGGATGTCGCGCCCGCACCCGCGACCGGTAACGTCGAGCCCGGTCGGCTGGGACGGGGGAGGTGGACGTGGCGCGCGGTGGCGTCTTCTGCATCGAGGGGCAGTGGCACCGCGATTTGAACGAGCGCGGCTCCGTGCTGCCCACCCTGGAACTGCTCGAACGGCTGGGCCGGATCCGGTTCATCCACAAGGACGCCGCCACCCGCGACGAGCTGTTCTACTTCCTCGACCGCTGGCTGCTCAAGCAGTACGCGGACTACCGGGTCGGGTTCTTCGCCATGCACGGCGAGCCCAGCCGGCTCTGCCTCACCGACTGGGACTCGGTCGAGCTGGCCGACGTGGCCGACCGGATGGCCGGCCGCTGCGTCGGCCGCCGGCTCTACTTCGGCAGCTGCTCGGTGCTGCGCGCCTCGGACGCCGCGCTGCGCGACTTCCTCCAGGTGACCGGGGCGGCGCTGATCTGCGGCTTCACCCGCGAGGTCGACTGGGTCGAGTCGGCCGCCTTCGAGACGGTGCTGCTCGACGTGCTGGCCAACGGGCAGCGGCACAACGCCGCCGAGCTGCGGATGGGGTCGGCGCACTGGGCGCCGCTGGCGGCGTACCTCGGTTTCCGGGTGATCTACGCCAACGGCCGGGCCTGGCGGCCCGGCGCGCGCCCCCGGGTGCCGGCCCAGCCGGACCGCGGCGGCGTCGCCGGCCGGCCCCGCTGATCTCGACCGACCCCGCTGGCCGCGCCGGCGGAGGCCGCGGCTGGTAGAACCGGGGGATGGCACGCAGCATCGCGAGCAACACCCGGGTCGACCGGGACGCCCTGACCGAGTTCATCCGACCGCGGCACAAGGTGCTGCTGATGACCACCCGCGCCGACGGGCGCCCGCAGTCCTCGCCGGTCTCCTGCGGGGTGGACGCCGCGGGCCGGCTGGTCATCTCCACGTACCCCGAGCGGGCGAAGGTCGCCAACATCCGGCGCGACCCGCGGGTCTCCGCCTGCGTGCTCTCCGACGACTGGAACGGCCCCTGGGTGCAGGTCGACGGCGTCGCCGAGGTGCTCGACCTGCCGGACGCGCTGGAGCCGCTGGTGGAGTACTTCCGAAGCATCTCCGGCGAGCACCCCGACTGGGACGAGTACCGGCGGGCCATGGCGGCCCAGGGCAAGTCCCTGATCCGGGTGACCGTGGACAGCTGGGGGCCGATCGCCACCGGCGGGTTCCCGGCCCGGCTCGCCGACTGATCCTCAGTACGCGGCGGTGAAGCGCATGTTCTCGAACCGGGGCTCCTCGATCTCGTCCACCACCGCCACCGCCAGGTCCTCGTAGGTCAGCACCGAGCGGCCCGACCCGTCGACGACGGGCTGCTCGGTGCCGGTGCGGTAGCGCCCGGTGCGCTCGCCCGGGTGGAACTCCACCGGCGGCGGCGACGCGTACGTCCAGGTGACCCCGTCGGCCGAGGAACGGTAGAGGGCCAGCGCGTCGGCCTGGCCCAGCGCCGCGTCGCGGTACTCCTCGGGGAAGTCCGGCTCGTCGAGGAACGGGGTGCCGTTCGGGGTCAGCAGGGTGGCGCCGCCCCCGACGTGCAGCACCCGGGGCGGGTTCGGCATGTCCCGCAGCACGGTGACCAGGTTCTCCGCGGCGTCCCGCCAGAGCGCCCGGTCGCCGCCGCCGATCGCCACCACGATCACGTCCGCCTCCGGCGCGAGCTGTCGTACGCTCTGCGCCGAGGTCGCGTCGCCGGTCACCACATTCACCCCGACGGGCAGCCAGGTGACCGCCTCCGGGCGGCGGACCGCCGCGGTGACCCGGTGCCCCCGATCGGCCGCCTCGACCACGATCCGCGAGCCCGCGGTGCCGCCCGCCCCGTACACCACGAGATTGCTCATGCCCTCCAGGCTATGGACCCGCCCGGGTGGCCGTCGGTGGAACCGGTCAGTCGATCAGCGCGGAGTAGACCAGCTGCCGCAGCTGGGAGCGCAGTGGGTAGGTGCTCGACGGCATCAGCTGGGTGAACAGCAGCGCGGTGACCTCCTCCACCGGGTCCACCCAGAACGCGGTGCTGGCCAGGCCGCCCCAGTAGTACTCGCCGACGCTGCTGGGCACCCGCGCGGGCACCGGATCCTGGACCACGGCGAAGCCCAGGCCGAAGCCGATGCCGTCGAGCACGGTCTCGGCGAACCCGGTCGGCGCGAAGGACGCCAGGTCACCGCCGCCGGGCAGGTGGTTACGGGTCATGAAGCGCACCGTGCGGGGCGACAGCAGGCGTACGCCGTCCAGCTCCCCGCCGCGCAGCAGCAGCTGGGTGAACCGGTGGTAGTCGGCGGCGGTGGAGACCAGCCCGCCGCCGCCGGAGAACCAGCCGGGCCGGGCCAGCGCGGCGGCGCCGATCCGGTCGGCGCGGACCGCCTGGCCGGTCGCCGGGTGCGGGGTGTAGAGGGCGGCGAGCCGCTTGGCGTCCGGCTCGTCGACCCACCACCGGGTGTCGGTCATGCCCAGCGGGGCGAAGATCCGCTCGGCGAAGAACGCGTCGAGGGACTGCCCGGAGACCACCTCGACCAGCCGTCCCAGCACGTCGGTGGAGACGCCGTAGTTCCACCCGGTGCCCGGCTGGAACAGCAGCGGCAGCCTGGCCAGCCCGGCCGTGGCGCCGGCCAGGTCCAGCCCCGGCGGCACGCCGAGGTCGTAACCGGCGGCCCGGTAGAGCGAGTCGACCACGGAGGTCTGGGCGAAGCCGTAGGTCAGCCCGGAGGTGTGGGTGAGCAGGTGCCAGACGCGGATCGGCTCGACCGCCGGCACCGTGTACGGCTTGACGGCCGAGCCCTTGTCGAAGACCCGTACGTCGGCGAACTCGGGCAGCCAGCGGCTGATCGGGTCGGTGAGCTCGAACCGGCCCTCCTCCCAGAGCATCATCGCGGCGACCGAGGTGACCGGCTTGGTCATCGAGTAGATCCGCCAGAGGGTGTCCCGCTCCACCGGCGCGCCCGCCTCGACGTCGCGCATCCCGTACGTCGAGGAGTGCGCGACCTCGCCGCGCCGGGTCACCACCACCTGCCAGCCGGCCAGCCTGCCGTCGTCGACGTACCGGCCGAAGTGCGCGTCGATCCGCGCCAGCCGGTCGGGGTCGAAGCCGAGCAGATCCGGGTCGGTGTCGCGCGCCACGCTCATCCCGCCGAACCTACTCGCCGGTACGCCACCGCGGAAGGGTCGGCCGGCGGCGCCGGTGGGCCGGCATAGGGTGGGCCGGTGCCGGAGACCATCGAGGACACCACGTTCCGCCACGACGACTGGTACGCCGAGGAGCTCGTCGACCGGCACTTCGTCCGGTGCGCGTTCCACGACGTCGACCTGACCGAGGCGACCAGCCGGGGTGCGTCGTTCACCGAGTGCACGTTCGGGGCGGTGCGGTTCAACGCCTCCCGGCACGTCGACTCGGCGTTCACCCGCTGCGTGTTCCGGCGGTGCAACCTGTTCGAGGCCGAGTTCACCGGCTGCAAGCTGGTCGGCAGCGGCTTCGACGAGTGCGACCTGCGCCCGCTGCGGGTCGACGGGGGTGACTGGTCGTTCGTCGCGCTGGCCGGGGCCGACCTGCGCGGGGTCACCCTGACCGACGTACGGATGCGGGAGGCCGACCTGACCGGGGCCGATCTGACCGGCGCCACGGTGACCCGGGTGGACCTGTCCGGGGCGCAGCTGCACGCAGCCCGGCTGACCCGGGCCGACCTGCGCGGCAGCGACCTCACCGCGCTCGATCCGACGGTGGTGCAGCGGGCCGGCGCGCTGATCGACGTGCAGCAGGCGATGGTGCTGGCCCAGACCCTCGGCTTCGAGATCCGCTGACCCCGGCGGGTCGGTCGCGAGCTGCCACCGGCCTGCGCGATATGCCCGTATCGTGCGGACATGACCCATGCCTCCGAGCGCCGGTACGGGCGGCTGCGCTGGTTCAACGTGCTGGTCGGCGTGCTGCTGGCGGCCGAGGGTGGGCTGATGTGGGCGGCCAGCAACGACCTGAAGCTGCCGATCACCGCCTCCTACCTGACCGCCGACCCGGTGACCCTGCGCGACGGCACCCTGCCGGAGACCGTCTGGCGGGTGCCGATCGGCCCGGCCGTGGCGATCTTCCTGCTGCTCGCCGCCGTGGACCACTTCACGGTGGCCGCGCCCCGGGTGCACCGCTGGTACGAGCGGCGGCTCGACCGCCGGGCCAACTACGCCCGGTGGATCGAGTACTCGGTCAGCGCCTCGCTGATGATCGTGCTGATCGGTCTCTTCGTCGGCATCCGGGACCTGGCCGCGGTGATCGGCATCTTCGCGGCGAACAGCGCGATGATCCTGTTCGGGCTGCTGATGGAGCGCCAGCAGCGACCCGGCCGGGCCGACTGGAGCGCCTTCTGGTTCGGCTCGGTGATCGGGGTGGCGCCGTGGGTGGCGATCGTGGTCTACATCGCGCACCCGCCCGAGGTGCCCACCTTCGTGTACGCGATCACCGTCGTGCAGTTCATCCTCTTCGCCGGCTTCGCGATCAACATGGCCCTGCAGTACGCCGAGGTGGGTCGCTGGCGCGACTACCGCTTCGGCGAGGTGGGCTACATCCTGCTCAGCCTGGCGGCGAAGTCCGCGCTGGCCTGGCTGATCTTCGCCAACGTGCTGCGCACCTGATCCGTCGCGCGGTACTGGCAGGAAACCTGCCGTTACTACCGCTTGGTAACGAACTGGAAACGCCCACCCGTCCGGATATGGCGCACTCCGCCGCGTGATGAAAACGTGAGACGGCTCACGCCGCACCGCGACTCCCCACGCGGGCGCCGGCGTCGGGCGGGGGAGTGGACACGTGACGGACGAAGTGACGGCCCGGCCCGGGCCGCTACCCACGCGCACGCGCAGTGCCGACCGCCGGACGGCCCGCGGCCGGCGACGCCGCCGCTGGCTGGTGGCGGAGTCGTTGGCCGCCGTGGCCTGCGTCGCCGCGCTGGTGGCGTACCTCGGCTCCGGACCGGGCGATGCGCCGCCCGCGCCGGACGGGGTGCTGCCGGCCGGCGCGCCCACCGTGGCCGCGCCCCCGGCGGCCGCGGTCGGCCTCGGCGCGTCCGGCGAGGCGGCCCCGGCCTCCCCGGGGTTGCGGCCCCGCGAGCGGCCACCCTCGCCGACCGCCGCCCCGCCGAGCGGCCCGGCCACCGGTCGGCCGGGCGGCCCGCTGCTGGAGGTGACCCAGGCCGACGTGCCGGCCACCGTGGACCTGACCAGCCTGGGCGCCCGGGACTGGGTGCACTGGGGACTGCGCGGTCCGAGCTCGGTGGTCCGCAAGCGCGGCGGCTCCGGCGAGATCCGGGACGCCGGCGGCCGGGGCGCCCGGGGCGGCTACGACACCAACCCCGAGTTCTTCGGCTGGCGCGACGGCGACCCCGTCGCGGCCGAGCCGGCCACCCCCACCGGCGTGTACGCCTGCGGGGTGGGCAACGGCTTCGCGCTGACCGTCGCCGGCAGCGGGCAGGACCGCACGGTCCACCTCTTCGCCGGCCTGTGGATGGCCCGGGGCCGGCTGGACGCCCGGCTCTCCACCGGCGGCCCGACCCGCACCCTGCGGATCGAGGACCCGCACACCACCCACACCGCCGACTTCGTGGTGCGGTTCCGGGTCGCGCCGGGAGAGCGGCTGCTGCTGGACTGGACCACCGAGCAGACCTTCAACGGGTGCGGCAACGTTGACCTGCAGGCGGTCGCCCTGCGGTGAGGCGTTCGGCCCGCGGTGCGGCGTTCGGCCTGCGCGGGCCCGACCGCCGGAGTAGCTTGGGCTGGATGTCCACACTCCACAGGAGGCGGCCGATGGCGACGAACGAGCAGGTGGTGGACAGCCCCGAGGGCTGGGTCGCCGAGCACATCCAGCGGTACGTGGAGACCGCCGGCGCCGACGGGCACGAGTGGCGTCCCGGCGTCTTCACGCTGCTGCTGACCACCCGCGGGCGCAAGAGCGGCAAGCTGCGCCGCACCGCGCTCATCTACGGCCGCGACGGCGACGACTACCTGGTGGTCGCCTCGCAGGGCGGCGACCCGCGGCACCCCGCGTGGTATCTGAACCTGCTCGCCGACCCCGAGGTTGAGGTGCAGGTCGGCGCCGACCGGTTCACCGCCCGGGCCCGCACCGCCACCGCCGAGGAGAAGCCGCGGATGTGGCGCACCATGACCGCCACCTGGCCGGCGTACGACGAGTACCAGACCAAGACCGACCGGGAGATCCCGGTGGTGGTGCTGGAGCGGGTCTGAGGCGGAACGGCATCGACGCCGGTGCGCGGCTCGGCCAGAATGATCCCCTGAGGGCCCGCGCCGGCGGGCCCCACGACCACGGGGAGGGACGATGCCCGCCTTCGCGCTGGCGCACCTGCGCACACCACAGCTCAACGAGGACGTCCTGGAGTACCTCGACCGGATCCAGTCCACCCTCGACCCGTACCAGGGCCGGTTCCGGGTGCACGGGGCGGAGGTCGAGGTGCTCGAGGGCGAGTGGCCGGGGACCGTGGTGATCATCGAGTTCCCGGACGTCGACCGGGCCCGCGCCTGGTACGCGTCCCCCGCGTACCAGGAGATCCTGCCGCTGCGCACCCGGAACATCGAAGGGTCCGCGATCATCGTGCCGGGCGTCGGCCCGGACTACGACGCCGGCCGGACCGCCGCCCGGCTACGCGAGGCGGCGGCCGCCGGCTGATCGTCGCACCAGCGCTCAGCAGGCGTTCGGCTTCACCCAGGAGCACTCCAGACCCGCCGGCGCGGTCGGCGCCTCCGGTGCCACCGGGGGCGCCACCCGCGCCGTCGTGCCGCTCCTGCCGGAGTACGACGCCAGCGCGATCGCGATCTGGTCCTCCAGTCCCTTCACCGACGAGGCCAGGTAGTTGTTCAGCACGATCGAGAAGGCCAGCACCCGGCCGTCGGCGTCGGTGACGTAGCCGGAGAGCCCGGACGCCCCGGTCAGGCTGCCGGTCTTGGCGTGCACGTTGTTCGCCGCCGGGGTGCCCCGCATCCGGCTGCGCAGCGTCCCGCCGACGAAGCGGTCGGCGTTGCCGGCGATCGGGAGCGCCGCGTACCAGGTGGCGAACCAGGGCTCGGCACGGACCGCGCTGAGCAGCGTGGTGAACTGGCCGGGCGGGATCTGGTTCAGCCGGGACAGCCCGGAGCCGTCCCGCTGGCGCAGTGTGCCGGTGTCCACGCCGGTGCTCGCGACGTACCGGCCGATCTCGGCGAGCCCGGCGGTCCAGCTGCCCTGGCCCGCGCGTACCCGGCCCAGCTCCTTGGTGAGCACCTCGGCGTGCCCGTTGTTGGACAGCTTCAGGAACGGCACCATCAGCTGGGCCAGGGTCATCGAGTCGTGCCGGGCGACCACGGGCGCGGTGGCGGGAGTGACCCCGCCCAGCACCGTAGGCCGGCCGGCCACCCGGACCCCGTGCCGCTGCAGGGCGCGGCGGAAGACGTCGGCGGCGTAACCCGCCGGCTCCCAGACGGTCATCCAGTCGCTCGTCGGCTCGGCGCCCACCGCGATCCGGCCGGTGACCACGATGGTGTTGGTGCCGTGCCGCCGCTCGAAGGAGATGCTGGTCTGGCCGGTGGCCACCGTCTCGGCCCGGTTGTCGATCCGCAGGTACCCGTTGGGTGGGGTCATCGTGACCACCGGCGGTGCGCCCGCGGCGGCCGGGGCGGCGTGCACGATCACGTTGCCGGCGTCGTAGTCGGTGTCCGGTGCGACGGTCAGCGCGGACACCTGCGGCGCGTAGTAGTACGACTCGTCGTCCCAGGTCCAGTCGGGGCCGAGCCGGGCCCGGTCGTACCGGCTGTCGTCGGCGACCAATTTGCCGGTCACCACCCGTACGCCGCTGGCGGCGACCTGCGCGGCGAGCGCGTCGTAGTCGGCGGCCAGCATCGTGGGGTCTCCGCCGCCGCGCAGGTAGAGGTCGCCGGAGAGCCAGCCGTTGCGGCGGGTGCCGGCGGCCCGCACGTCGGTGGTGAACCGGTGGCCGGGCCCGAGCAGCTCCAGCGCGGCGGTCGAGGTGAGCAGCTTGGTGTTCGAGGCGGGGACCAGCCGCCGGTCGCCGTTGCGGTCGTAGAGCAGGGCGCCGCTGGCGGTGTCCCGGACGACGACGCCGGCCTGCGCGCCGTCGAGGCGGGCGTCGGCGAGGATCGCGTCGATGGTGGCGTGCAGCCGGGTCTCGGCGGGGGTCGGCGACTCTGCGGTGGCGGGCAGCGCGGCGGCGGTGGCCGCCGTAGCGGCCAGCGCCACCAGCGTCACCGCCCGGCGGAAGAGACGACCATGCATGCGCTGACGCTGTCACGCATATTTCCGCCGGGCAATACCTGGGCGCGAAAGGTTCTCGCCGAGGGTCGGCCGTCAGGCCGGCGGCGCGTGCGGCGGAGCCGACGGCGGGGTCGGCGGGTGTGGGGTGTCCGGGGCGTGCCGGTGCGGCCCGGGCTGCGCCGCGTGGGGCTGCTCCGGCGAGCCGCGGTAGAGCGAGTTCCAGTTGACGATCAGTGGCGCCACCAGCGCCGCCAGCGCGCCGCCCAGCAGCGGGAAGACGATGAACACCCAGAGCTGGCGCAGCGCGGTCCCGCCCTCGAACAGCGCCGGGCCGAAGGACCGGGCCGGGTTGACCGACGCTCCGGTGAGGGTGATGCCGACCAACTGGGTCGCGGCCAGTGCCAGACCGATCGGCACCCCGGCGATCCCGGCGTGCTCGGTCCGGCTGGTCACCACCAGCACCACCAGCACCAGCAGGAAGGTCAACGCGGTCTCCAGCACCGCCGCGCCGCCACGGTTGATGTGCGCGCCGTACCCGTTGGCGCCCAACGCACCGGTCTGGTCCACCACGTCGCCCCAGCGCACCAGCGCCCAGATGAAGAAGGCGGCCACGGTGGCGCCGGCCAGCTGCGCGATCCAGTAGGCCACCGCCCCGACCAGGGAGATCTTCTTGGACAGCAGCACCCCGAGCGTCACCGCCGGGTTGACGTGGCTGCCGGAGAGCGGCCCGATGGCGTAGACCAGCGCGAGCAGCGTGAGACCGAAGGCGAGGGCCACCACGATCACCCCACCCTGGACGCGGGCGAAGACCGCGGCACCCACGCCGAAGAAGACCAGCAACAGGGTGCCACCGAACTCGGCGGCGTACCGTCTGGCGTTGTCCATGCGCCCAGCGTATGGAGCGATCACGGCCGCGAGATGGGAAAACGCGAAAGTGGTTCGGCGCGTCGCCGACAGACCCCGCTCTATTTGACGCCCGCCCCGGCGGCGGGCACGGTGGGAGACGAGGGCGCACGAGACGCCCTTCTCCGCCGGGCGATGTCTCGCCGCCCGCTCGCGCGTCCGACTGCCGCGCGCCTCGCCATCCCCAGACATCCACGAGGAGTTCCGCATGCTCACCATGACCGACAACGCCGTGCTCGTGATCCGTGACCTGGCCAGCCAGCAGGATGTCGCCCAGGACGGCGGGCTGCGCATCGCGGCCGACACCGAGGCGGGCTCGCTCACCATCGAGCTGGTGCCGCAGCCCGAGCAGGGCGACCAGGTGGTCGACACCGAGGGTGCCCGGATCTTCCTCGACGCCGACGCCGCCGAGCTGCTCAACGACACCTCCGTGGACGCGGTCGTCGATGACGAGGGTGTGGTGCAGTTCGGGTTCACCGAGAAGGAGTGAGCCAGCCCGCGGCGACCCGGAGGGCGTACCGGAGGAATTGACACGGGTCGACGCGGATGATGGCATGGTCGGGCGGGCACGCCGGGCGTGGACAGGGCACCCAGGACCACGTCGTCGCTTCATCCTGCCCGGAAGGCAATTCCTCCATGAGATCCTCGCGTCCCCGCGCCGGTCTGCTCGCGGCGCTGGCCGCTGCCGCCGCGCTGCTCCTCGCCGCCCAGCTGCCGGCCCAGGCGCTGACCGTCCCCCCGCCCACCAGCCCGGTCACCGGCAACGCCACCCACTTCGACGGGCTCGGCTCGCCGTACGGGGGGTGCGGGTTGCCCGAGTCCGAGCTGGACTCGCCCAACTACGTCGCGCTGAACGTCTACGACCTGCCCGGCGACTACACGTCGTACCCGGTCCGGCCGATCCCGCCGGACCAGGCGGCGAAGATCGGGCTGTGGAACAACGGCCTGAACTGCGGCCGGTACGTGCAGGTGAGCATCGGCGACTACTGCACCGGGATCAACGACGGCGCGCCCGGCCAGCCGTTCTGCCGCGGCGGCGCGTGGACGGCCGACGCGTACAACGGGGCGACCCTGACCATGCTGGTGGCCGACAGCTGCGGCGACGGCAACGCCTGGTGCCGGGACGACCCGTACCACCTGGACCTCGCCACCGCCTCGCTGAACCGCTTCGCCAAGGGCGGCGCCCCGGTCGGCGACATGTACCCGAACCACTGGGGCAACCGGCACGTGTCCTGGTCGTTCGTGCCGGCCCCGAACTACTCCGGTGACATCCGGATCGGCTTCATGCAGGGCGCCCAGCGGTACTGGCCGGCCATCGCCGTCTCGCACCTGGCCAACGGCATCCACGGCGTGGAGTACCTGGCCGACGGGGTGTGGAAGGCGGCCACCATGAACAGCGACATGGGTCAGTCGTACCTGCTGGGCGCCACCACCAGCGGCGGGACCGACTTCCAGATCCGGGTCCGGGACGTCACCGGCGCGCTGATCAACGGCGGCCGGGTCTACAAGTTCGCGCTGCCGGCCTCCTGCGGCGGGACGTGCTCCGCGGCATACACCCGGGTGGACTACACCACCGCGGGTGGCACCGACCCGACGGCCTCGCCGAGCCCCACCACCTCGCCGAGCCCGACCACCTCACCGAGCCCGACGACCAGCCCGAGCCCGACGACGCCGGCGCCGGCCGGGTGCGCGGCCAGCTACCGGGTCACCGGGACCTGGTCGGGCGGATTCCAGGCCGAGGTGACCGTGCGCAACACCGGCACGGTCGCCAGCACCGGCTGGAGCACCGCCCTCACCTTCGCCGGCGGCCAGCAGGTCTCCTCCGGCTGGAACGCGACGGTCAGCCAGTCCGGCACCCAGGTCACCGCCGGCAACGCCGCGTGGAACGGCGCGCTGGCCCCGGGTGCCAGCACCAGCTGGGGCCTGGTCGCGACCGGCGCCGCCGGGTCCCCGTCGGCGCTGGCCTGCACCACGCGCTGAACCGGCGCGCCCGGGGTGGGCGCGGGCGGCCGCTCGTCGTGAGCGGTCCGGTCGCGCGCCCGCCCCGGACCCGGGGCGCCGCCGTCATCGGCAGGCGGCGGCGCCCCGCAGTCGACGTCTCTCATGATCGAATACGCCTCAGCGTGCGTGACATCGGCGTGTCGAGTCGCTCAGCCGTAGACGATCTTGTTGAGCCCGCCGCTGGTGGCGGCGGGCTCACACACATCATCTCGGTCAGTCATCGTGGTGGTCGTCGGCCGGGTCGTCCGTGCCGCGCCCGTGCCGGTCGTCGGTGGGCGAGGCGGCCGGCGCGGGTGGCCGACCCGCGGGCCGGTCGGCGGTCGGTCGGCGGTCGGTGCGGGTCACCACGCCGGTGGCCAGGTCGACCCGGACGTCCCAGACAGTCGTACCGGCCAGCACCGTGACTCGCCACACCGGACGGCCGGCCTCCCGCTCGGCCTCTACGCCCTTCACCCGGTCACCGGCGACCGCGGTCCGGGCGATCGCCGCGGCCCGGTCCCGGCCGACCCGCTCGCCCACCATCGGCCCGGTGCTCGGCGCACCCGCGCCGAGGCCACCGGCCCGCCCTGCGGCCGGCGAGGTGTCGGCCACCGCCCGCGGCGCGCCCCGGTCGGCGTCCGCGCTCCGGTCGGCCGCCGCGGCCCCGAGTGCCGCGCCGGTCAGCGCCAGCGCGGCCAGGCCCCCCGCCGCGCCCATGATCAGAGAGGTACGTCGCATGGTGTCCCACCCTTCCTCGTCGTTGTGATCGAGGATCGGTCCACGGCGGATAGCGGCGCGCTGCCCGAGGGCTAAGCCGCGGTTATCCCGGCGGTCGGCCCAGCCGCAGCCGGATCACCGCGCCCTCCCCGGGCCCGCCGGCCAGCTCCAGCCGACCCCCGGTGGCGTCGGCGGCCCGCCGGGCGATGTCCAGACCCAGCCCGGTCGACCCGGCGCCGCTGGCGCCCCGGCGGGCCGCGTCGGCGGGCAGGCCGGGGCCCTCGTCGGCGACGGTGAGGGTGACCGCGTCCGCTTCGGGGGCCAGCCGCACGGCGAACGGCGTGCCGTCGGGCGTGTGCGCGAACACGTTGCCCAGCAGGGCGTCCGTGGCCGCCGCCAGCTCGTCGGCGGGCAGCCCAACCGGCAGCGGGCCGGGGGCCAGCCGCACGGCCACCGTCCGGCCGGTGTCCTCGGCCAGCACCGACCAGAAGGCCAACCGGTCGGCGACCACCGCGACGGCGTCGCAGCCGGCCGGCGCGGCGGCCGGGTCGCTGCGCCGGCGGGCCCGCTGGATCACCCCGGTGACGGCGCGTTCCAGCCCGTCGACCGCGGCGGCCAGCCGGGCCGCGTCCTGTGGGTCGCGCAGCGCCTCCGCCTCCAGCCGCAGCGCGGTCAGCGGGGTACGCAGCCGGTGCGACAGGTCCGCCACCTGCTCGCGCTCCTCCCGCAGCAGCACCTGGATCCGGCCCGCCAGGTGGTTGAGCGCGCCCGCCACCTCGCGCAGCTCCGGCGGGCCGGCCGGGGTGGCCCGGGCATCCAGCTCGGCGTTGGCCAGCCGGTGGGAGACCGCCGACAGCTCGCCGATCGGCCGGACCAAGCTGCGGGCCAACCGGTCCGCGACGGCCAGCCCGACCAGCACCAGCAGCCCGCCGAGCAGCGCGAGCACCGCCCAGGCGCGGGCCACGCCGTTCTCCAGCTCGGCCCGGCCGACCACGGTACGGATCACCCCGGTGCCGTCCGGCCGGCCCTGGACCGCGATCACCACCTCCCGCCCACCGGCGTCCGCCGCGGTGAGGCTCTGCCCGCGTGCCGCCAGCCGCACCGCCGGGGTGCGTGGCGCGGCCGCCCCGAGCACTGCGCCGTCGGGCAGGAAGACGCTGACCGGACGCCCCGACTCGGCGACGAGCTGCTCCACGGTGAGCCGGATGGTGGTGGTGTCCGCGGTGCCGACCACCGGCACCAGGCTCTGCGCGTCGGCGGTCGCCCGGACGGTCGCCCGGTCCGCCGCGACGGTCCGCACCAGCAGGGCCAGCGGCACCAGGAAGGCGACCAGGGTGAGCACGCTGACCGCCGCGGCGAGCAGCGTCAGGCGCCGCCTCACCGGGGCGCCTCCAGTCGCACCCCGACCCCTCGTACGGTGTGCAGGTAGCGCGGGTGCTGGGCGCTCTCGCCGAGCTTGCGCCGCAGCCAGGACAGGTGCACGTCGACGGTCTTGTCCGCCCCGCCGTACGGGATCCGCCACACCTCGGTGAGCAGCTCCCGCTTGGTCACCACCTGACCGGGCCGCTCGGCGAGGTGGCGCAGCAGGTCGAACTCGCGCGGGGTGAGCTCCACCGACTCGCCGTCCAGGCTGACCTGGCGGGACCGCGGGTCGATCCACAGCCCGCCCACCACCAGGGCGGGATCGGCCGGCGGCCCACCGGCCGGGCCGCGCCGCAGCACCGCCCGGGCCCGGGCGTCGAGTTGGGCGGCGGTGAACGGCTTGACCAGGTAGTCGTCGGCGCCCGCGTCGAGGATCCGGACGATCTCCGTGTCGTCGTCCCGGGCGGTCGCCACGATGACCGGCACCCTGCTCACCGCGCGCAGCATCCGCAGCAGCTCGGCACCGTCCAGATCGGGCAGACCGAGGTCGAGCACGACCAGGTCGGGCCGGTCCTCCAGGACGTCCCGCAGCCCGGTCATCGCGGTCGAGGCGGCCGCCACCGCGTGCCCGCGCTCGCGCAACGCCCGGATCAGCGGGGTGCGGATGGTCAGGTCGTCCTCGATGAGCAGCAGCCGGGCCATTGCCGCAGGCTAGTCGGCGCTGGACGGTACGGTCGTCCGGCACAACCTTCCCTTAACCCTCCGCTGGGCGCGGCACAACCCGGGCTGGGGCAGACTCGGGGAATGTCCGGTCGACCGATCCTCGCCGCCGCCGGCTGGCTGGTCACGGCGCTCGCCGCCCTGCTCGCCGGTCTCGGCGCGATCCGCCTGGTGGGGGAGAGCATCACCGGCACCCCGGGCGGGGTGCGCAGCCAGCGGGAGGTGGCCCGGGCGCTCGCCGAGCCGGCCCCGGCCACGCCCGCTCCCGCGCCCACCGCGTCGGCCGGGGCGGTGACCGGCTCGCCGGTGGGTGGCACGACGAGCCCGGCTGCCGTCGGCACCGCCGCCAGCTCCCGCCGGGCGTTCGCCACCGGCGGCGGCAGCGCGGTCGCCGAGTGCGTACCGGGTGGGGTGCGGTTGGTGTCCTGGGCGCCGGCGCCGGGATGGCGGGCCGCCGAGGTGGAACGCGGCCCGGACGACCACGTCGAGGTGCGCTTCCTGGGCCCGGGCGGCGAGGCGGAGCTGAAGCTGCGCTGCGCCGGCTCGCCGCCGACGCCGCAACGCCGCGACTGACGTTCGCCGGCTCGGGGCCGACCCGCCGGGGCGAAGCGCAGGCGGGCGGACCCGGAGACGGGCGCACGGCGCCGCACGACCATGGTCGTCACGTCGCCGCGCTCCGGCCGTCTCCCACCACCGCAGCCATCCGGCGGTACGCCGGCGGGGACCTGGCTCAACCGGCGCCGTCTGCGCGCCGGTCCGGTGCTCGATGCCCGCTGTGCCGGTGAACAAACCTCCCCCGGCCCCGGAATTCCACCATCTGCGAGTCCCGGCGTGATCCGGCCCCGCACCGGGTAAGGCCCGCGCATGGAACATTTCACGATCGCGACCGTCGCCCAGCAGAGCCCCGATTTCCGCCGGGTGCTGTGGACCGGCCGGCGCACCCAGCTGGTGATCATGACGATTCCGTCCGGCGGCGAGATCGGCGAGGAGGTGCACGACGGGATCGACCAGATCCTCACCTTCGTCAGCGGCACCGGCGAGGCCCGGGTCGGCGGCGAGACGAAGGCGGTCGCCCAGGGCGACCTGGTGGTCGTGCCGGCGGGAACGAAGCACAACTTCGTCAACACCGGGCCGAACCCGCTGGTCCTCTACACCGTCTACGGGCCGCCCGAGCACGCCGACCAGGTGGTGCACCACACCAAGGAGGAGGCCGACGCCGCGGAGGCCGCCGGCGAGGACGAGCCGCCGGCCGCCTGATCCGGCCCGGCGCGGGTACCCGGCCCGGGTGCAGCAGCCGCCCATCTCCGACTACGCGTTCCTGTCCGACTGCCGCTCCGGCGCGCTGGTCGGCCGGGACGGCGCGATCGACTGGTGGTGTCCCGAGCGCTTCGACGCGCCCTCGGTGTTCGGTCGGCTGCTCGACCCGGACGCCGGGTACTGGCGGCTCGCGCCGCTGGCCCCGAGCCGGGTGGAACGGGCGTACCACCCGGACACGCTGGTGCTGCGCACCGTGCACCACACACCCGAGGGCAGCGTCGCGGTCACCGACGCGCTCGCCGCCGAGCCGGGCGCGCGCGGCCACCAGCTCGGGATGAACTCGCCGGCCGTGCTGCTGCGGGTGGTGGAGGGACTCAGCGGCCGGGTCCGGATGGGCCTGGACCTCGCGCCCCGCCCGGAGTACGGGCTGCTCACCCCGTACCTGCACGACCAGCCGGACGGCGGGGTGCTGGCCGCGGCCGGTCCGGCCACGCTGACCCTGCGCGGCACCGGGCAGACCCTGCGGGCCGACCGGGACCGGGTGCGGCACGAGTTCGAGGTGGCCGCCGGGCAGCGGGTCGGCTTCGACCTGGCGTACGCCCCGGCCTATGGCGCCCCGCCGGCCCGGCTCGACCCGCTGGTCGCCGTCGTCGACACCACCCGGGCCTGGGAGGCGTACCGGGAGAGCCACCGGTACGACGGCGAGTACCCCACCCAGGTCCGGCACAGCGCGACCGTGCTCACCGGACTGACGTACGCCCGCAGCGGCGCGGTCGCCGCGGCGCTCACCACCTCGTTGCCGGAGCGGATCGGCGGCGACCGCAACTACGACTACCGCTACTCCTGGCTGCGCGACTTCTCGATGACCATGCGGGCGCTCTGGGTGGCGGCCTGCCCGGACGAGGCCGACCGGCTGTTCAACTGGGCGGCCCGCTCGATCGGCCGGCTGGGCGGCCAGCCGGTGCCGGTGCTGTTCGGGCTGGAGGGCGAGCGTGACCTCTCCGAGCACGAGTGCGGCCACCTGCGGGGGTACGCCGACAGCCGGCCGGTGCGGATCGGCAACGACGCCTGGCGGCAGCGCCAGCTGGACGTCCCCGGTGAGGTGATCTCGGCGGTCTGGCGGCTGCACGACTACCTGGGCGAGACGTTCGACGTGGAGCTGCGGGAGATGGTCGTCGGGCTGGCCGAGCAGGTGGCGGCGACCTGGCGACAGCCCGACCGGGGGATGTGGGAGACCCGGGACGCCGAGCGGCACTACCTGTCGTCCAAGGTGCTCTGCTGGACGGCGCTGGACCGGGCGGTGGCGCTGGCGCCCCGGCTGGGGGAGCGGGCCGACCCGCGGCGCTGGGCGGCGATCCGGGACGAGATCCGGGCGACCGTGCTGCGGGAGGGCTGGAACGAGCGGATCGGGGCGTACACCGGGGCGTTCGGCTCCGCGGAGCTGGACGCCTCGGCGCTGTTCCTGCCGGTGGTGGGCTTCCTGCCGGCCACCGACCCGCGGATGCGCTCCACCATCGACGTGGTGGAGCGCGAGCTCGGCACCGACCAGGGGCTGGTCCGGCGCTGGGGCACCGACCCGGCCGGCTTCGTGCTCTGCTCGTTCTGGCTGGTGGAGTGCCTGGTGCTGGCCGGCGAGCCGGAGCGGGCCCGCCGGCTGTTCGACAAGGTGCTCGGGCACGCCAACGACGTCGGCCTCTTCGCCGAACAGATCGACCTGGCCACCGGCGCGCAGTTGGGCAACACGCCGCAGGCGCTGTCCCACATCGGCCTGATCAACGCCGCCTGGCGAATGACCGACCCGGGCACGGCTTGAGCTGTTCCGCGCCGGGCGCGGAGCGAGGGCGCCTCAGAGCACCGGTACGCCGGTGACGTCCACCGTCTCCGGATACTTCAGCCCGGCGCCGGTGTTCAGCACCACCACCCGCTCGCCCGGGCGGATCCAGCCACCGGCCCGCAGGTGCCGGGCGGCGGTCAGGCAGGCCGCACCCTCCGGGCAGAGCAGCAGCCCCTCCCGGGCGGCGAAGTCCCGCAGGTCGGCCAGGATCTCCGCGTCGTCCACCGCGATCGCGGTGCCGCTGGACTCGCGCAGCGCGGCCAGGATCAGCTCGTCGCCCAGCGGCGCGGGGACGGTGATCCCGAACGCGACGGTGTGCGCGTCCGCCCACGGCTCGGCGCGGTCCTGCCCGGCGGCGAACGCCCGGACGATCGGGGCGCAGCCGGTGGACTGCACGGCCACCAGCCGGGGCAGCCGGTGCTCCGCCCAGCCCAGCTCGATCAGCTCGTGCATCGCCTTGTGGATGCCGATCAACCCGACCCCGCCCCCGGTCGGATAGATGATCACGTCGGGCACCTGCCAGCCGAGCTGCTCGACGAGCTCGTACCCCATCGTCTTCTTGCCCTCCAGCCGGTAGGGCTCGCGCAGCGTGCCGGCGTCGAAGACCGCGCCGTCCGAGCCGGCGACCAGCTCCGCCACCCACCGGCCGGCGTCCGAGATCAGCCCGTCGACCAGCCGCAGGTCGGCCCCGGCTGCCACGCACTCGCGGCGGCAGATGGTCGGCGCGGACAGCGGCATGGCGATCGTCGCGCCCATCCCGGCCCGGGCCGCGTACGTCGCCCAGGCCGCCCCCGCGTTGCCGTTGGTGGGCATGGCGATCCGCTCGATGCCCAGCTCGCGGGCCCGGGACACGCCGACCGCCGCGCCGCGCGCCTTGAACGAGCCGGTCGGGGTGAGCCCCTCGTCCTTGACCAGCAGGTCCGGGAGGCCGATCTCGTGGCCGTACGCCGGCGCGCGCCACAGCGGCGTCCAGCCCTCGCCCAACGTGGTGACGTGCCGCTCGTCGGCCACCGGCAGCAGCTCCCGGTAGCGCCACAGGTCGGCCGGGCGCAGCCCGAACCGCTCCGGCGCGACCGCCTTCGCCACCGCGGCGAGGTCGTAGCGGGCCAGCAGCGGGGAGCCGCAGCCGCAGAGGTTGGCCGGCCTGCCGGCGTCGTGCTCCCGCCCGCAGCGCGGGCACTCCAGGTGGGTCAGGTACACGATGCTCCTCGCCGTCAGGCCGCGTCGATGCTCAGCCAGCGCCGGCTGGCCCGGCCCGGGGACCTGCTCCGGGGTGCGTGCCGCGTCCCGCCTGCGTCGGTACTCCTCCAACCGGTCCGCCACACCGTATTCTCCGGCAGACCGCTGCGGTTCGCCGGATGCCCCGGCATGTCCCGGGCGATCACGGGTAGAACGGTCGGCATGGACAATGATCAGCCCACCGTGCTGCTCGCCGGCGACGTGCGGATGCCACTGCTCGGCTTCGGCACCTGGCAGGCCACCGGCCAGGCCGGCTACGACGCCGTGCTGGCCGCGTTGGACGCCGGCTACCGGCACCTGGACACCGCCACCATGTACCGCAACGAGGACGAGGTGGGTCGGGCGATCGCCGAGAGCGGGCTGCGCCGGGAGGACGTCTTCGTCACCACCAAGCTGCCGCCGGACCGGGTGGGCCGGGAGCGGGAGACGCTGGAGGCGAGCCTGGCCGCCCTGGGCACCGACCACGTCGACCTGTGGCTGATCCACTGGCCGCCGTCGTCGCCGGCCGACAGCATCCCGATGTGGCGGGAGCTGCTCGCGGCGCGCGAGGCGGGGCTGACCCGGGCGGTCGGGGTGAGCAACTACAGCACCGCGCAGATCGACGAGCTGATCCAGGCCACCGAGGAGAACCCGGCGGTCAACCAGATCCGGTGGAGCCCGTCGCTGTACGACCGGCAGCGGCACGCCGAGCACCGGGACCGCGGCGTGGTGCTGGAGGGGTACAGCCCGTTCAAGACCAGCGACCTGGCCGACCCGGTGCTGAGCCGGATCGCCGCGGCGCACGGCGTGTCGCCCGCGCAGGTGGTGCTGCGCTGGCACATCGACCACGAGATCGTGGTGATCCCCAAGTCGGTGACCCCGGACCGGATCCGGGCCAACTTCGACGTCTTCCGCTTCTCGCTGACCGCCGAGGAGATGCGCGACATCGACGCGCTGGGCGGCTGACCGCGACGGCGAGGGGCGGGCGTGGTCGTCGCGACCGCGCCCGCCCCCGCGTCGTGGATCAGACCTTGGCGCAGGTCTGGCCGTTGAGGGTGAAGCTGCTCGGCGCGGTGAACGAGCCGCTCATCGACGCCTGGTAGCCGAAGTTGGCGGTGCCACCCGGCGCGATCGAGCCGTTGTAGCTGACGTTCTTCGCGGTGACCGCGCTGCCGCTCTGGCTCACCGTGGCGTTCCACGAGTTGGTGATCTGCTGCCCGGTCGGCAGGTTGTAGGCCAGCGTCCAGCCGTTGACCGCGCTGGAGCCGGTGTTGGTGATCACCAGCTCGGCGGTGAAGCCGTTGTTCCAGGTGCTGGTCGGGGTGTACTTCACCGTGCAGCTGCCGCCCGCCGGCGGCGGGGGCGTGCTGCCGGTCGGCGTCGGGGTCGGGCTGGGCGGCGGCGGGGTGGTGCCGCCGCCGGTGTTGACGCTCTGCGAGAAGCCGCTGACCGCGAGGCCGGCGCCGCCCTGCCACGGCTCGAAGCCGGCCTGGATGCTGGTCAGGTACCAGTCCGCGGTGATCGCGCCCCGGTTCTTGGTGTCGTTGATGAACTCCATCGCGTCGAAGCTCAGGCTGGCGATCGGCGACGGCGCCACGTACGAGATCACGTTGTTCTGGCCGTTGCTGCCGCGCCAGACCTCCCAGCTGCGCCCGGCGAGGGTGGTGTTGCCCACCGGGGCGCCGATCGGCTGGATCGGGCCCTGCCGGTTGAGCCAGATCATGATCTCCATCTGGTTGACCCCGTCCTTCTTCGGAGTCGGGTCCAGCCAGATGTCGTACGCGGCGTCGTAGGTCGCGCCGCTGACGTACGTGTAGTTGATGCTGCCCGGCGCGCTGCTGATCGACTTCACCTGCAGCGGCAGGTTGGTGCCGGGGGAGCAGTTGGTGTAGTGGCAGCCCGCGAAGATCGACGGGTACGACACCGGAGCGCCGTTGGTGGGTGACGAGCCCTGCTGGGTGGTGATGCTGAACCCGGTGTCGGTGGCGTTGATGCACTGGGTGGCGGTGGTGCCCCAGCGGTTGTTCTGCACCACGTACCTGCCGCCGACGACGGTCGAGCCGAACTGGTCGCAGATCTGGGTGTCGGCGGAGGCGGTGCCGCCGAGGGCTACGGCAACCAGCGACCCGGCGGCCAGCAGGCCGGCCGCGGCGATGGCGCGGAGTGAACGCTTCATCATGCTCCTTGAACTTCGGCGTGGGGGGCGCCGGACGGGTGGTGGTACGTTCGGGAGCGCTCCCAGGTTCTGTCGACACATTTACATGCCTGCAACGACAATGCAACAGAACCGGTTAAGTGAATCTTCGCCGGCTCGCGTACGACGGCCGACCGGGCGGCCATCGACGGCCCGGCGACACGGCCGAGGGGTCCTCCTCCGACCAGCGGAAACGAGCCCGTTGGCGGGGGCGTTGGGCGGCCCCGCGGTCCGGCGTACGGGCCTGTCGGCCCTGTCGAGGGGGCCGCTGCGGCGAGTAGTGTCTTGCCTCCAACGCGTGCCGAACCCCTCCGGAGGCGTACACCACCATGGGTGGCATCCCCCTGCGCGTCCTCGTCGTCGGCGCGGGCATCGCCGGCCTGGCGGTGGCGCGGGCGCTGCGGATGGCGGGGTTCCGGCCGGACGTCACCGAGAAGCTCCCGCCGAACCAGCTCGCCGACACCGGCCTGTACCTTCCGGGCAACGCCGACCGCGCGCTGCGCCGGCTGGACCTGGCCGACCCGGTCCGCCGGCTCGGGCAGGTAGTGCACCGGCAACGCTTCCTGGACGCCGCCGGCGAGCCGCTCTGCGAGGTCGACCTCGACGCGCTCTGGGCCGGGGTCGGCGAGTGCCGGGCGCTGCCCCGCCGTGACCTGCACCAGGTGCTGCTCAGCGCCGCCGGCGGCGCCGTCCGGCACGGCGCCGAGGTCTGCGCGCTGGAGCTGCTGCCGGGCCGTGTCGGCGTCACCTTCGCCGACGGCACCGGGGGCGAGTACGACCTGGTGGTCGGCGCGGACGGGCCGCGATCCGCGGTACGGGCGCTCGGCGCGCTCGGCGGTCCGCCCCGCCCCGCCGGTCAGGTGACCTACCGCGGGGTGGTCCGGGACGGGCCGGAGGTCACCGACTGGACGGCGCTGCTCGGGCAGCGCGCCGGCTTCCTGGTGGTGCCGACCGGCGCCGGCCGGCTGTACTGCTACGCCGACGAGGCCGGCACGGTCGCCCCGGCCGACCCGGTGGCCCGGCTGCGGGAGCTCTTCGGCGGGTACGGCGGGCCGGTGCCGGCGGTGCTGGAGGCGCTCGGCGACGTGCAGGTCGGCCTCACCGAGGAGGTGGAGCTGGGGCGCTGGCACCACGGCCGGGTGCTGCTGGTCGGGGACGCGGCCCACGCCACCGCGCCGACGCTGTCCCAGGGCGCCGCGATGGCCGTGGAGGACGCCGTGGTGCTCGCCGAGTCGCTGCGCGCGGCCGGCAGCGTGGAGGCGGCGCTGGTCGCGTACGAGAGTCGCCGGCGGCCGCGCACCCGATGGGTGCGGGACCGGACCCGGGACCGCAACCGGACCCGGGACGTGCCGCCGGCGCTGCGCGATCCGCTGCTGCGCGGGCGCGGCGGGCGGATCTTCCGGGAGCACTACCGACTCCTGGTGGGCCCGCTCTGACGGGACACGAGCCCCCGCCCAGCCTGCCCGACCACCCCCGTCGGCGGTGCCACCTCCCGGGGACTATCCTCCTTGCGGATGACGGCTCGCAGCTGGAAGCGCGTGCCGAGCGGGACAACCGAGAACCGGAGGCCATTCGTGACCACCGTCGCACCCAAGCCGGTCGTGACCCGGCCCTGGCCGGTCCGAGAGCCGGTCAAGGGGTCGGCATTCGCGCGGCTGCTGCGCACCACGGACGCGAAGCAGATCGGGATCATGTACATGGTCACCGCGTTCGCGTTCTTCATGATCGGTGGCCTGATGGCGCTGATCATGCGGGCCGAGCTGGCGCGGCCGGGCATGCAGTTCCTGTCGCCCGAGCAGTACAACCAGCTCTTCACCATGCACGGCACGATCATGCTGCTGTTCTTCGCGACGCCGATCGTGTTCGCCTTCGGTAACTACGTGGTGCCGCTGCAGATCGGCGCGCCCGACGTCTCGTTCCCCCGGCTGAACGCCTTCGCCTACTGGCTGTACCTCTTCGGCGGCACGATCGCCACCGCGGGCTTCATCGCCCCCGGCGGCGCCGCCGACTTCGGCTGGTTCGCCTACGTGCCGCTGAGCACCGTGGAGCACTCCCCGGGTGTCGGCGCCAACATGTGGATCGTGGGCCTGGCCATCTCCGGTCTGGGCACCATCCTCGGCGCGGTCAACATGATCACCACGATCCTGACCCTGCGCGCGCCCGGCATGACCATGTTCCGGATGCCGATCTTCACCTGGAACCTGCTGGTCACCAGCCTGCTGGCGATCCTGGTCTTCCCGCTGCTGGCCGCCGCCCTGTTCGCGCTCGCGGCGGACCGGCTGATCGGCGCGCACGTGTACGACGCGTCGACCGGTGGGCCGATGCTGTGGCAGCACCTGTTCTGGTTCTTCGGGCACCCCGAGGTGTACATCGTCGCGCTGCCGTTCTTCGGCATCATCAGCGAGGTCATCCCGGTCTTCTCCCGTAAGCCGATCTTCGGTTACAAGGGTCTGGTCGCCGCGACCATCTCCATCGCCGCGCTGTCGATGAGCGTGTGGGCGCACCACATGTTCGCCACCGGCCAGGTGCTGCTGCCGTTCTTCAGCTTCCTGAGCTACCTGATCGCCGTGCCGACCGGTATGAAGTTCTTCAACTGGATCGGCACCATGTGGCGTGGCCAAATCAGCTTCGAGTCGCCGATGCTCTTCGCGATCGGCTTCCTGGTGACGTTCCTCTTCGGTGGTCTGACCGGTGTGCTGCTGGCCAGCCCGCCGCTGGACTTCCACGTCTCCGACTCGTACTTCGTGGTGGCGCACTTCCACTACGTGCTGTTCGGCACGATCGTGTTCGCCGTCTTCTCCGGCATCTACTTCTGGTTCCCGAAGATGTTCGGCCGGATGCTCGACGAGCGGCTCGCGAAGCTGCACTTCTGGCTGACCATGATCGGTTTCCACACCACCTTCCTGATCCAGCACTGGCTGGGCAACGAGGGCATGCCGCGGCGGTACGCCGACTACCTGCCGAGCGACGGCTTCACCACGCTCAACACCATCTCCACCATCGGCGCGTTCCTGACCGGTATCTCCACGCTGCCGTTCATCTACAACTGCTGGAAGTCGTACAAGACCGGCCCGGTGGTCGAGGTCGAGGACCCGTGGGGTCACGGCAACTCGCTCGAGTGGGCGACCAGCTCGCCGCCCCCGCTGCGGAACTTCGACCGGATGCCGCGGATCCGCTCCGAGCGGCCGGCCTTCGACTACAAGTTCCCGGAGCTGGCCGCCGGCGGCCAGAGCGTCGCGGGCCCGCCGGAGGGCGGCGCCAAGCCGCTGACCAGCGAGTCCAACGGTGGCGCCAGCTACCAGGAGGACACCGCGGCGAACGTCGACCAGCGCTAGGTTCCACCGCCGCTCCGCCCACGGGCGCCGCACCCCACTTCCCGGGGTACGGCGCCCGCGGCCGTTACCGACATGGGTACGGAGACGCATCGCTCCGCCGGGTTGTCGGCCGACCGAAAATGCGGCTCGCCGATCACTACTGTCAGTGACGCCGGCCGGATCGAATCTCCTGACAAGCGTTATGCCTCAGAGGCATATTTATGCCTCTGAGGCATAACGCTTACCAGCCACAGGCCCGCCGGGACGGGCATGACCACCGTCCTCCCGCGCGGACGGCGTCCCCTGCCCTTGCCGCCGGTCCGACGCCCGGGGGCCACGCGGCCGATGCCGGGCCGCGACGCCGATCAACCCCCAGTGGCCGATCTGAGTCGGGGCCGGGAAGCGTTAACCTCGCGTGGCACGGATCGGCGGCACCAGCACCGCAGCGCCGGCCGGCGCCACAGTGGCGGATGCGGTCGCGGCCGGCTCGGCCGGGACCGGGTCGGCTGCCGGAGCGGGTCGGCTGACGGTGCGGGGTCGGCTGACGGTGCGGGGTCGGTGGACGGAGCGAGAGCGTGCTCGGCGTGGGTGCCGGCGGTGCCCGCGTGGCGGCGGTGGCGCAGCTCGATCGGCAGCACCACGAGGGCCACCAGTAGACCGAGCGCGCCGGTGACCGCGAAGCCCCAGAGCGGCGCGCTGGCGTCGATCACCGCGCCGGCCAGCGGTGCGCCGAGCGCGATGCCGACCGTGACGGCGGAGCCGTGCAGGCCCATCGCCTCGCCCCGGACGGCTGCGGGAGCCAGCCGGCTGACCGCGTCTGACGTGGCGGCCAGGGTGGGGGCGCAGAGCGCGCCGGCCGGGATCAGGGTGAGACACAGCAGCCACCAGTGGCTGCCGCCCAGCCCGACCGGGATGGTGCAGGCGGCCAGCGCCGCCATCAGCGCCAGCGGCGAGAGCGACCGGCTGACCGCGCCGTACGTGAAGCCGCCGACCAGCGAGGCGACCGCCCACATGGAGAGCACCGCGCCCGTCCAGCCCACCTCGCCGCTGGCCCGCAGCACGGCCACCACCGCGACGTCGGTGCCGCCCAGCACCAGCGTGGCCGCGGTGCTGACGGCCAGCACGGCCAGCAGGCGGGGGGTGAGCCACTGCCGGCGCGGGACGGCCGGGCGTGGCCCGGCGGGCTCCTCGGCGCCCCGGGTGGGCGGGTTCAGCAGCCAGAGCGCCACGCCGGAGCCGACCATGCCGGCACCGACCAGCCAGAGTGTGTAGCGGGGTGAGACGGCGGTGGCGAGCGCGACCGCGAGCGCCGGCCCGACCATGAACGACAGCTCCACCGACATCGAGTCCAGCGCGTACGCCGGGCGGCGTCGGTCGGCGGGCACCAGCGCGGCGATCGACTGGCGGATCACCGAGAAGACCGGCAGGGCGAGCAGCCCCGCCACGAAGGCGGCCGGCAACAGCACCGGATAGCTCAGGGTCGGCGCCGCGGCCCAGAAGACCCCCTCGACCACCGTTGTCAGGGCGACCACCGGGCGCAAGCCGCGCCGGTCGACCAGGCGGCCGAGCAGCGGGGAGCCGAGCGCCGCCCCGACGGTCAGCGCGGCGCCGACCAGACCGGCCGCGCCGTAGCCGCGACCCAGGTCGAGCACGACGAAGAAGGTCAGGGTCACCCCGGTGGCCGAGACCGGGATGCGGGCCAACACCGACACCAGCAGCAGCGGACGGAGCCCGGGCAGCGCGAGCGCCCGCCGGTAAGGCGTCAGGTTCATGATGGTCCGTACCTCCGGCGGTCATCCTGGACCGGAGGCGGGGCATCGGCAAGCGATTACCGGGTCAAGCGGCCCTGATCACAGGCTCACCCGACGTGGTGACCCCGGCGCCCGCCATCGCCCGCAGCGCCACGTCGAGGGTCTCCGGTGCCACCGCCGCGGTCAGGTCCAGCAGCACCGTGGTGGCGAACCCCTCCCGGGCGGCGTCCAGCGCGGTGGCGCGTACGCAGTGGTCGGTGGCGATGCCGACCAGGTCGACCCGGTCCACGTTGCGCCGGCGCAGCCAGGCGGCCAGGCCCTCGCCGTCGTCGGCGTGCCCCTCGAAGCCGGAGTACGCGGCCGCGTGCTCGCCCTTGTGGAAGATCGCCTCGACCCGGTCGGTGGCCAGGTCCGGGTGGAGTTCGCTGCCGGCGGTGCCGACCACGCAGTGCCGCGGCCAGGAGTCGACGAAGTCCGGCGGGTCACCGAAGTGCGCGCCCGGGTCGACGTGGTAGTCCTTGGTGGCGACCACGTGGTCCCAGCGGCCCGGCTGGTCGGCCAGCAACCGGGAGATGCCGGCGGCGACGCCCGCCCCGCCGGCGACGGCGAGCGAGCCGCCCTCGCAGAAGTCGTTCTGCACGTCCACGATGATCAGTGCGTTGGCCATCGGAGGTGCTCCCTTCGGGGGGTCAGGAGGCGGGTACGACGGTGACCGGGATGGCCGGGTCGCCGGCGGAGAGCTTGAGGCCCTCCCACGGGATGGAGATCAGGCACTGGCGCAGGTGTTCGCGGGACTCGGCCAGCGACGGCAGCGCCACCGGCTCACCCTCGACGACCAGCGAGTGCTGCAGCATCCGGTCGTTGGGCCGCCGGTCCGGCACGCCCTGCGGCACGACGACCTCCTCGGTGGCGGTGCCGGTCGGCTTGTGCCGGCGTACCGCGACCTTCCGGCCGCCGATGGTGGCCTTGTGCTCGGAGCGCTTGACCACCGGCCGCCCGTCCACCTCGACCAGCTTGTAGACCAGACCGGCGGTGGGCGCCCCGGAGCCGGTGACCACGGCGGTGCCGGCGCCGTACATGTCGACCGGCTCGGCGGCGAGCGAGGCGATGGCGTACTCGTCGAGGTCGCCGGAGACGATGATCTTCGTCTCGGTGGCGCCCAGCGAGTCGAGCAGCTCCCGGGACTGCTGGGCGATCACCGCGAGGTCGCCGGAGTCGATCCGGATGGCCCGCAGCTCCGGCCCGGCCACCTCGATCGCGTTGCGGATGCCCTGGCTGATGTCGTACGTGTCGACCAGCAGCGTGGTGTCCCTGCCCAGCGTGGCGACCTGCGAGGCGAACGCCGCCTTCTCGTCGTCGTGCAGCAGGGTGAACGCGTGCGCGGCGGTGCCCGCGGTCGGAATGCCGTACCGCTGGCCGGCGGCGAGGTTGGAGGTGAAGCGGAAGCCGGCCAGGTACGCGGCCCGGGCGGCGGCGACCGCCGACTCCTCGTGCGCCCGCCGGGCGCCCATCTCGATCAGCGCCCGGCCGCGGGCGGCGGTGACCATCCGGGCGGCGGCCGCGGCGATCGCGCAGTCGTGGTTGAGCACCGACAGCACCAGGGTCTCCAGCACCACGCACTCGGCGAAGCCGCCGGAGACGGTGAGGATGGGGGAGCCGGGGAAGAACAGCTCGCCCTCGGCGTACCCGTCGATGTCGCCGGTGAACCGGTAGCCCGCCAGCCACTGCGCGGCCGGCTCGTCCACCACGCCGGTGCGGCGCAGGAAGTCGATCTCCTCGGGGTGGAAGCGGAAGTCGCGGATCAGCTCGACCAGCCGCGCGGTGCCGGCGACCACCCCGTACCGGCGGCCGGCCGGCAGGCGGCGGCCGAACACCTCGAAGGTGCACCGCCGGTCGGCGGTGCCGTCCCGCAGGGCGGCGCCGACCATGGTCAGCTCGTAGTGGTCGGTGAGCAGCGCGGGGCGAAGGGTGGTCACGTCCCCAGCCTAGAGTTCACCCGGATTCCTCGCCGTGCTGGCCCGGGAAGGACCGCAGCGCCGTGCGCAGCTCGCCCCGCCCGGCCACGCCGAGCTTGCTGTAGACCCGCTGCAGGTGGTTCTCCACCGTGCGGATCGACAGGAACAGCCGCTCGGCGATGACCCGGCTGGTCACCCCGTCGGCGGCCAGCAGGGCGATCTCGAACTCCCGGTCGGTCAGCGCCGGGCGCAGCGCGTCCAGCGCCGGGGTGCGCACCGCGTCGCAGCGGCCGAGCAGGTCGGCCAGCCGGCGGTGCGCGGCGGTCGCCGCGGCCGACCGCCGCAACGGCGGCAGCGCCTGCGCGACGGCCTCGGCCGCCCACAGCGGCAGGTCCCGCTCGGCCAGCCCCTCGGCCGCCGCGAGCAGGCCGGGCCCGTCACCGCCGGCGGCGGCCCGGGCGTACCGGGCGAGCAGCGGCGCCAGCGGGCCGTCGACCCGTTCGGAGAGCTCGCCCAGCCGCTGCGCCACCGTGCGCCGGCTGCCGTCGGTGCGGGTCGGCCCCACCGGTGCGGTGGCCTGCCCGAGCCGTACCAGGTCGTGCAGGACCAGCACCTCGTGCCCGGCCAGCCCGTCGGCCCGTAGCCGGTCGGCCAGCTCGCCGAGGTGCTTGGCGGCGCCCGGCAGGTCGCCGCCGGCCGCCAGCACCGCCGCGCGGGCCTGCTCCAGCCACGGATAGAGCACCGCCATGCCGGCCGAATGGGTCCGGTCGGCCTCGGCCATCGCCGCGGCGGCGTGCTCGGCCTCCCCGCGCAGCGCGGCGGCCTGGGCCCGTTCGGCGTGCGCGAGGCCGGCGTAGACCCGGCTGGTGGTGAGCACGGCGCAGGCGCCCAGGCTGAGGGTGAGCGCCTCGCCGGCGCGTCCGCGCAGCCGGGCCGCGTACGCCTGGAGGACGGCCAGGTAGCCGGTGCCGAGCCGGAAGTCACCGGCGCCGGCCTGGTCGGCGAACTCGTCCGCCGCGATCGCGTCGATCCCGGGCAGGTCGCCGGCGAGCGCCAACCGGGTGCCCCGGGCCAACTCCATGGCCAGTTGCAGGTAGGGCATGTCGGCGCGCCAGCGCGGGGTCTCGACGGCGACCCGGGCGACCGCCGCGGCGCTGTCGGTGAACCGCCCGCACGCCGCGTCCAGGTGCGCGACGGCGCACCGGGCCAGCTCGCGGGCCGCGACACAGGCCGCCGGGCGGTCCAGCACCGATCGGCTCAGCCGCAGGGCCGCGTCGGTGTCCAGCCCGTGCAGCCGCATGATCGCCTCGAAGGCCCGGACCCGGGACCGGTCGCCCGGGTCGGTCAGCGTCGCCGCCTCGGCGGCCAGCTCGTCCACGGTGGAGAGCCGGCTCAGCCCCCAGTAGCTCACCATGCCGCGGACGGTCACCCAGCGGCTGCGCCGCCGGTCGTCGTGCACCTGGTCGGCCACCGAGTCGAGCACCCGGAGCGCCTCGTCCGGCCGGTCGGCGAAGACCAGGATGGTGGCGAGCAGCTCCGCCGCGTCGAAGCCGCCGTCGGCGTCCAGCGCCGCGCGGGCCAGCCGGGTCGCCAGGGGTACGTCGTACCGGGCGAACGCCTGGACGGCCGCGCCGAGCAGCTGGCCGGCGTCCTGCGCGGTGCCCGAGCCCAGCCGCCACACCGCCACCCGCAGCAGGTCGCCCCGGCGCCGGGCGCCCACCCGTTCCAGCAGCTCGGCCAGGCGCGCGTGCAGCCGTCTGGTCCGGGTGACCGGGCAGCGGCGGCGGATCACCTCGCCGTACAGCGGGTGCGCCAGCCGGACGTCGACCCGCCGGTCGTCGTGCGCCACGGTGATCAGCCCGCGCTCCTCGGCGAGCTCCACGTCGGCCGGGTCGGCGGCCTGGTCGAGCAGGTGCAGGCCGAGCGGCTCGCCGAACGCGACCAGCTCCAGCACGGCGCGCACCCCCGGCTCGAGCCGGCCGATCCGGGCGTCGATCAGGTCGGTCAGGGTGGGCGCCAGCTCGAGCCGCCCGGTCCACCGCCACACCCCGTACGCCCGGTGCAGCTCGTCGCTGCCGCCGGCGGCGAGGACCAGCTCGCGTACCAGCAGCGGATTGCCGGCGGAGAGCCGGAACAGCCGGTCGGCGGAGGTGGCGTCGACCGGGCCGTCGAGGATGGCGGCGAGCAGGTCGGTGGTCTCGGTCGGGCCGAGCGGGCCGAGCTCGGCGTGCTCGACCAGGTCGTCGGTCCACAGTGCGCGGATGGGCAGCGGGATCTGCTCGCCGCTGCGCAGCGTGCCCAGGATGGTGGTGTTCGCGGCCCGGCCCAGCAGGTGCACCAGCGCGGCCGAGGGCGGGTCGAGCAGGTGCGCGTCGTCGATGGCGAGCACGATCGGCCGCCCGGCCGCCTGCTCCCGCAGCACCTCCACCCCCCAGCGCAGCACCCCGGCGGGGGACAGGCCGGCCGGCTGGGCCGCGGGCAGCACCTGGGCCAGCCCGCCGAAGGGCAGCGCGGGGGTGGCGGTGCTGGCCGACACGAACCAGATCGCGTACCGGTCGGTGGGCAGCGCGGACACCGCCTCGCGCAGCAGCCGGCTCTTGCCGACCCCCGCGCTGCCGCTGAGGAACAGCCCGTCAGCGTGGTCGTCGCGCACCGCTGAGCGCAGGCGGTCGAGCTCAGCCCGGCGGCCGACGAACCCCCACCGACTCATCGCCGCAGCATATCGACGGAAATCCCGATCCAGGTGCTTCGTCACGCACTGAAGTTGAGTAGTCTCGTGACCACCGCTAAGTAGCCGGGTGTGCCGCGGGTGCCCTCGCGGGCGCGTAGTCTTCGGCATCCGGGGCATCACCACCGGAACTCCATCCGACCGGCACACCGGTCGCGCACACCGGGAGGCCGTCCGATGCAGTCGGGTCCTCTCCGCTCGGTCGACTCGTCCGACGACCCGGACGAGGCGACGCAGCGGCTCAGCCGCGGGTCGATGCCGACCCGGCTGGGCGTCACCACACCGCTGCCCGACGCGCCGCTGGCGGTCGTCGCCGCCGGTCCGGCCGGTGCCGGCCGGCGGGAGGTGCTCGCCGCCCTGATCGGGCTGGACCCGGCGATGCTCGTGGTGCCGGCCGGCGGCAGCCTGCTGGTCAGCCACGCCCGGGTGCCGACCCGGGCGGCGTACGTGCCGGGCTACCGCCAGCCGCACTCGTACGGCGCCGACCAGACGGCGGCCGGCCCGGCGCTGGCCCGGCCGCCGCGCCGGGTGGAGCTGACCGTGCCGGAGCCGCTGCTGCGGCACTTCGCCGTGCTGGACACACCCGACACCGGCTCGCTCGGGGTGGCCAACGGCCGGGTGCTGCTGGACGCGATCGGCCGGGCCGGTGCGCTGCTCTTCGTGATCGGCGCCGACCAGGCCTTCACCGCCGCCGAGCTGCATCTGCTCGCCGAGGTGGCCCGGGCGCCGGTCGAGGTGGTCTTCGTGGTCACCCCGGGGGCGGCGGGCTGGGAGCAGCCGCCGCCTCGGGGCGCCGCACCGGAGGCGGCGGCGCCGGTCGGGCCGGCGCGCACCGGGGCCGCGGCCTCCGGCCGGGCCCGGGTTCCGGTGGACCCGGCCGCCGTGTCGGTGGCGGCCCACCGGGCCACCCTGCTCACCGCGGTGCCCGGGCTCGTCGACGCGCGCTGGTTCCCGGTCCGGCCGGGCGACCACGCCGCACTGCGCCGGGCCCTGGTCGGCTGGGCGGTAAACGAGGGTCTGCGCCGCTCCAGCGCGGAGCCGCCGGTGCCGCCCGGCTCGCACGGCCGGATCACCGTCCTGCCGGAGCTGGACGCCGCCGACATCGCCGACCGGCTCGACCGCCAGGTGCGCGCGGCCGCCCAACGGATCCGCCAGCACGTCGCCCTGGAGTTGGCGAACATCCACCTGCGGGTGGTGCAGGACATCGTCTTCGGGGTCGGCTGTGCCGGCCTGCCGCAGTTGCTCGACCGGGAGATGGAGGCCCTGTCGCTGCTGGCCACGGCCCAGTGCGACGAGGCCGTCCGTGGCCTCATCAACGACACCGGGGCCGCGCTGTTCGGCGCGCCGCTGGCCGAGGGGGTACGCCGGCGGATCGCCAAGGCCGTGCGCCACGGGTTCGAGGACCTTCCCGACGGCGGTGAGCTGGGCCGGGTGCTGCTGGTCACCAGCACCGCCGGGGTGGCCGTGCTGGTCGGCGCCGGGGCGATCGACGCGTTGGCCGGCTTCCCCGGCCTGGAACGCGACGAGGTGCTGCCGCCGGTCGGCATCGCGCTCTCCGGCGGCTGCTGGCAGCACTGGCGCAGCCCCGGCAACGACGACTCCAACGCCGCCCGGTCCTGGGCCCAGCGGGCGCTGCGCGAGGTCGAGCTGGAGCTGTCCCGGGAGGTCTCCCGGCGTTTCGAGGTGATCCGTCTCTCGCTCGGTGCGGTGCTCTCCGATGCGCTCGACCACGGCATCCTGCTCGGCTGAGCGGGGCGTGGCCGGCCCGACCAGGGGCTGCGGCCACGCCGCCCGGGCGGGTGATCCGGGCCGCCCCGGCGTTCCGGTTCATCGGATCGCCGGGACCGGTGGCACGATGGGGGGCATGGCGGCTCCACAGGTTGCACCGGTCGAGACGCCGGACACCACCGAGGTGCCGGTCTCCGACCGGCCATGGGTGACGATCGTCTGGGACGACCCGGTCAACCTCATGACGTACGTGACCTGGGTCCTGCAGAAGCTGTTCGGATACAGCCGGGAGAAGGCCGAGAAGCTGATGCTGGACGTGCACCACAAGGGTCGGGCGGTGGTGTCCAGCGGCGCCCGGGAGCGGATGGAGCACGACGCGTCGCAGCTGCACGCGTACGGGCTTTGGGCGACGGTGGACCGCTCATGAGCATGTTCCGCCGACAGGGCGGTCGGTACGTCGCCACCTTCGCGGTGGACGAGGCGCGGGTGCTGCGCAAGGTCGCCTCCGAGGTGGTCGGGCTGCTGACCGACGGCTTCGACCACACCGACCCGGTGGTCGGCCGGCTCTTCCCCGACGCGTACCCGGACGATCCGGCCGGCACGGCGGAGTTCCGCCAATACACCGAGGGCGACCTCAAGACCGCCAAGATCGACCAGGCCGGCGCGATCCTCGCGGCGCTGCCCGACGAGGCCGGCGGCGAGGTGCGGCTGGACGCCGAGGCGGCCGAAGCGTGGCTGCGGGCGCTCAACGACGCCCGGCTGGCGATGGGCGTACGCCTGGAGATCAAGGACGGCACCGACCTGGGCGAGGAGCTGGACGACGCGGTGGCCAGCGACCCGACCTCCTCCCGGGTGTTCCAACTGTCGGTCTACGCCTACCTCGGCTATCTGCAGGAATCCCTGCTCAACGCCCTGATCGACTGATTGGTGACCGCCGCCACTTCGCGGCGCGTCACCGGCAGGCGTTAGGCTGGTCGGCGTGCTGAGCATCGACCGGTCGATCGTCGAGGCGATCGTCGCGCACGCCCGCCGGGACCACCCGGACGAGGCCTGTGGCGTGGTCGCCGGTCCCGCCGGCAGCGACACCCCCACCCGGCACATCCCGATGGACAATGCCGCCCGCTCGATGACGTTCTACGAGTTCGACTCGATGGAGCAGCTGCGGGTGTGGCGGGAGCTGGACGACCGCGACGAGGAGCCGGTCGTCATCTACCACTCGCACACCGCGACCGAGGCCTACCCGTCCCGCACGGACGTGGCCTTCGCGGGTGAGCCGGGGGCGCACTACCTGCTGGTCTCCACCCGGGAGCCGGACGCGGAGGAGATCCGTTCGTACCGGATCGTCGACGGCGTGGTGACCGAGGAGCCGGTGCGGATCGTGGCCGCCGGGGTGGATTCGCACGCCGTGCAGTCCTACATGTTCGGGCAGAGCCCGGCGACGGTCGACTACGAGTGTTCCGGCAGCTGACCCGTCCAGCGCCGTAGCCCCACTCCGTCCGTCATCGAGCACACCGAACTAAGGAGCACCACGTCATGGCCATCGAGGTTCGCATCCCCACCATCCTGCGCAGCTACACCGGCGGCGCGAAGGTCGTCGAGGGCGCCGGCGACACGCTCGGCGAGCTGCTCGCCGACCTGGACTCCCGGCACGCCGGCCTGCGCGGCCGGCTGGTCACCGACGAGGGGTCGCTGCACCGCTTCGTCAACGTCTACGTCAACGACGAGGACGTCCGTTTCCTCGGCGCGCTGGACGCCAAGCTGAACGACGGCGACAGCGTGACCGTCCTGCCGGCCGTCGCCGGCGGCGCGTTCGGCTTCGCCGCGGCAGCGGCGATCGGCCAGCACCGCGCCGCGGCAGCGGCGATCGGCCAGCACCGCGCCGCGGCAGCGGCCACCGGCCAGCACCGCGTCGCGCGGCGCGCGCCCGTCGCCAACTGACCGGGGCGGTCGCCATGGCGCGGTACGACAGCCTTTTGGACGCCTGCGGCGGCACGCCCCTGGTCGGGCTGCCCCGGCTCTCGCCGACGGTGCCCGACGGGGCGCCGCCGGTGCGGCTGTGGGCCAAGCTGGAGGACCGGAACCCGACCGGCAGCATCAAGGACCGGGCGGCCCTGTTCATGGTGCGCGCGGCCGAGCAGGCCGGCCGGCTCCGGCCCGGTGACACCATCCTGGAGCCGACCAGCGGCAACACCGGCATCTCGCTGGCCATGGTGGCGAAGCTGCGCGGCTACCGCTTGGTCTGCGTGATGCCGCAGAACGTCTCGACCGAGCGGGTGCAGCTGCTCCGGATGTACGGCGCGGAGATCATCTTCTCGCCGGCCGCCGGCGGCTCGAACCAGGCGGTGGCGACCGCGAAGGAGATCTCGGCGGACCACCCGGACTGGGTCATGCTCTACCAGTACGGCAACGAGGCGAACGCCCGGGCGCACTACGAGACGACCGGGCCGGAGCTGCTGCACGACCTGCCGACGATCACCCACTTCGTGGCCGGGCTGGGCACCACCGGCACCCTGATGGGCACCGGCCGCCACCTGCGGGAGAAGGTCGACGGCATCCAGGTGGTGGCGGCCGAGCCGCGCTACGGCGAGCTGGTCTACGGGCTGCGCAACATCGACGAGGGCTACGTGCCGGAGCTCTACGACGCCGCCGTGCTGTCCCGGCGGTTCTCCGTCGGCACCCGGGACGCGGTGCTGCGCACCCGGCAGCTGGTGGAGGTGGAGGGCATCTTCGCCGGCTTCTCCACCGGCGCGATCCTGCACGCCGCCCTGGCGGTGGCGCACGAGGCGGTCCGGGACGGCCGGCGGGCCGACGTCGCCTTCGTGGTCTGCGACGGCGGCTGGAAGTACCTCTCCACCGGCGCGTACGGCGGCACGCTGGCCGACGCCGAGGACGCGCTCGAGGGCCAGCTCTGGGCCTGACGTCACACCACGGGGTCGGTCGCCGGTCGGCGGCCGGCCCCGTGGGTGTCACGTTGATGACAAGTTGCGGCGGAAGATTCTTGCCCCGCGGTCGCTGCGCGTAGGCTGCGCAGCGTGGCGTACGCGTCGGGGAAGATCATCGGCGGTGCTGACACCGCGCCGCCGACTACAGTGCGTCACGGCGGAGCGACCTGATGAAGTTGACGGTCCTCGGCTGCGCCGGCAGCTTCCCCGGCCCCGAGTCCCCCTGCTCGGCCTACCTCGTCGAAGCGGACGGCTTCCGGCTGCTGGTCGACTTCGGCCCCGGCTCGCTGTCCACGCTCCAGCGCTACGCCGGGCTGCACGCCCCGGACGCCATCCTGCTGACCCACCTGCACTGCGACCACTTCCTCGACGCCACGTCGTACGTGGTGGTCCGCCGGTACGCCCCGGACGGCCCGTACCCGCCGCTGCCGGTGTACGCCCCGCCGGGCGCGCCGGACCGGCTGGCCACCGCGTACGGCCAGGAGGACGCCGGCGTCGAGGACGTCTACCAGTTCTACGGCCTGCAGCCGGGCACCTTCCCGATCGGCCCGTTCACCGTCACCGTCGACCGGATGAACCACCCGATCGAGACGTACGGGGTGCGGCTGGAGCACGGTGGTCGGGTGCTCTGCTACTCCTCGGACACCGCCCCCTGCGACGCGCTGCTGCGGCTGGCCCAGGACGCCGACGTGTTCCTCTGCGAGGCCAGCTACCTCGACGGCACGGACAACCCGCCCGACCTGCACCTGACCGGCCGTGAGGCCGGCGAGGCGGCCACCAAGGCGGCCGCCGGTCGGCTGCTGCTGACCCACCTGGTGCCGGCCTGGGGTAGCGAGGCGCACACCCTGGAGTCGGCCGCCGCCGCGTACGCCGGGCCGTTGGAAGTGGTCCGCCCCGGCGCCTCGTACGAGGTCTGACCGGTTCCGCCGGGCCGCGGCGCGGTTTCGTGCGGAACTGTTCGCCGTCGCGTCAGCGGCCCGTCGTCTGGCGCACCGCTGCCGCCCCCACCGTGGCTGCATGCGGATCGCCATCGTGACGGAGTCGTTCCCGCCCGACGTGAACGGTGTCGCAAACTCGGTCGTCCGGACGGCGGAGCACCTGGTCGCCCGCGGCCACGACCCGATCGTCGTCGCACCCGCGCCGCCGGGTGCCCGGCGGCGGCACATCGACCGGATGCCGTACCCCGTGGTGCGGATCCCGAGCGTGCCACTGCCGCACTACCAGGGCTTCCGGCTGGGGATGCCCAGCGCCAAGCTCTCCGACGCGCTGCTCGGGCATGCGCCCGACGTGGTGCACCTGGCCAGCCCGTTCATCCTCGGCGCCCGGGCCGCGACGCTGGCGCACCGGCACGGCCTGCCCACGGTCGCCGTCTACCAGACCGACGTGGCCTCGTACGCGAAGGCGTACGGGATGGGGTGGGGCGAGGCGGCGGCCTGGCGCCGGATCGCCGAGATCCACAACTCCGCGCACCGCACCCTGGCGCCTTCGACCCGCTCGGCGGCCGACCTGATCGCCAACGGTGTGCAGCGGATCTGGCTGTGGGGCCGCGGGGTGGACGCCGAGCGGTTCCGCCCCGACAAGCGCTGCGCCGACCTGCGCCGGTCGCTCGCCCCGAACGGCGAGGTGCTGGTCGGGTACGTCGGCCGGCTGGCGCCGGAGAAGCGCGTCGACCTGCTGGAGGCGACCTCCCGGCTGCCCGGCGTACGGGTGGTGGTGGTCGGCGACGGGCCGGCCCGCCGGCAGTTGGAGAAGGCCATGCCCCGGGTGGACTTCCTCGGCGTGCAGCACGGCGAGGCGCTGGCCCGCCTCTACGCCAGCCTGGACGTGTTCGTGCACACCGGCCCGCACGAGACCTTCGGTCAGACCGTGCAGGAGGCGGCGGCGAGCGGCCTGCCCGTGGTGGCCCCGGCCTGCGGCGGCCCGGTCGACCTGGTCGAACCCGGCGTCACCGGGCTGCTGGTGCCGCCCGGCGACCAGGGCGCGCTGGCCGACGCGGTGGGCGCCCTCGCCGCCGACCCCGACCGGCGGGCCGCGTACGGCGCGGCCGCCCGGGTGGCGGTGAGCCGGCGCAGCTGGACGGCTGTCGGCGACGAGCTGATCGGGCACTACCAGGCCGTGCTCGCCGCGGTTCCGGCGACCGGGCTGGCCGCCGCGTGACCGGCCGGTCGGGGCTGCGGATCGTCCGGCTCGCGAACTTCGTCACCGGCCGCTCGGGTGGGCTGCGTACCGCGCTCAACCACCTCGGCGAGGGCTACCGCGCGGCCGGGCACGACCCGGTGCTGGTGGTCCCGGGTGAGCGGCCGGGTGTCAGCCGGCACCCCTGGGGGACCGTGTTCACCCTGCCCGGCCCGGTGGTGCCGGGCAGCGGCGGGTACCGCCTGCTCACCGCCCGAGGCTCGGTGGAGCGGCTGCTGACCCGGCTGGCGCCCGACCGGCTGGAGGTCTCCGACCGGTCCACCCTGCGCTGGACGGGCAACTGGGCCCGGGCGCACGGCGTGCCGTCGGTGATGGTGTCCCACGAGTGCCTGACCGGGCTGCTGGGCCAGTGGCGGATGCCCAGCGGCCGCGCCCGTTCGGTGGCCGACCGGCTGAACCTGCGGACCGTCTCCACGTACGACCGGATCGTCTGCACCACCCGCTGGGCGGCCGAGGAGTTCGACCGGATCGGCGCGCCCAGGGTCGACCTGGTGCCGCTCGGGGTGGACCTGGCCGGGTTCCACCCGGACCGCGCGGACGCTGGCCTGCGCGAGCGGTACGCCGACGACACCGAGGTGCTGCTCGTGCACTGCGCCCGGCTCTCCACCGAGAAGCGGCCGGAGCTGGCCATCGAGGCGCTCGTCGAGCTGCGCCACTCGGGGGTGCCGGCGGTGCTGGTGATGGCCGGCGACGGCCCGCTGCGCGCCGCGCTGACCCGGCGGGCGGCGGGGTTGCCGGTGCACTTCACCGGCTTCCTGCCCGACCGCGCCTCGGTGGCCGCGCTGCTGGCCAACGCGGACGTGGTGCTGGCGCCCGGCCCGGTGGAGACGTTCGGGCTGGCCGGCCTGGAGGCGCTGGCCTCCGGCACACCGGTGGTGGTCAACGCGGCCAGCGCGCTGCCCGAGGTGGTGGGCGGCGCCGGGCTCGCCGCGTACGGGACCGGGGTGTCGATGGCCGAGGCGGTCACCCGGCTGCTCGGCCGGCCGGAGGCGGCCCGCCGGGCGGCGGCCCGGGCCCGGGCCGAGGAGTTCGGTTGGCCCGCGGCGGTCGCCGGTTTCCTGCGGGTGCACGGCGCGGCCGTGCCGGCCGACGGGCCCGGTCCGGACCCGGTTGACGCCCCGCGCCGGCCGGAGGGCACCGCCGTCGTCGGGTGAGCCGGGCCCGCACCCGGCCGGATCAGCCGACCGCATAGGGTGCAGGCATGGCGCGACCTGACGGGCGGCGGCCCGACCAACTCCGACCGGTGAGCCTGAGTCGAGGCTGGAGCACCCATCCGGAGGGCTCCGTCCTCGTCGAGTTCGGCGGCACCCGGGTGCTCTGCACGGCCAGCGTGACCGAGGGCGTGCCCCGGTGGCGCAAGGGCTCCGGGCTCGGTTGGGTGACCGCCGAGTACGCCATGCTGCCCCGCGCCACCAACACCCGGTCCGACCGGGAGAGCGTGCGCGGGAAGATCGGTGGGCGGACCCACGAGATCTCCCGGCTGATCGGCCGCAGCCTGCGGGCGAGCATCGACCTGAAGGCGCTGGGCGAGAACTCGATCGTGCTCGACTGCGACGTGCTGCAGGCCGACGGCGGCACCCGGACGGCGGCGATCACCGGCGCGTACGTGGCGCTGCACGACGCGGTGACCTGGCTGGCCGGGCGCAAGGCGCTGGCCGGCAGGGTGGAGAACGTGATGCACCGCTCGGTGGCGGCGGTCAGCGTCGGCATCGTCGCCGGCGAGCCGCGGTTGGACCTCTGCTACGAGGAGGACGTGGCCGCCGAGGTGGACATGAACGTGGTCTGCACCGGCGAGGGCGAGTTCGTCGAGGTGCAGGGCACCGGGGAGGACGGCGTCTTCTCCCGGGCCCAGCTCGACGCGCTGCTGGACGTGGCCACGCTGGGTTGCATGGAACTGGCCGAGGCTCAGCGGAAGGCGCTCGCATCGTGAACAAGGTCCTGCTCGCCACCCGTAACCGCAAGAAGCTGGTCGAGCTGCAGCGGATCCTCGACGGCGCGCTCGGCGCGCACCGGGTCGCCCTGATCGGCCTGGACGACGTCGCGGAGTACCCGGAGCTGCCGGAGAGCGGCCTCACCTTCGGCGAGAACGCGCTGATCAAGGCCCGGGAGGGCTGCCGGCGTACCGGCCTGCCCACCATCGCCGACGACTCCGGCATCGCGGTCGACGCGCTCAACGGCATGCCGGGCGTGTTCAGCGCCCGGTGGGCCGGCTCGCACGGCGACGACCGGGCCAATCTCCAGCTGGTGCTGGACCAGATCGCCGACCTGCCGGACGAGCACCGCGGCGCCTCGTTCGTCTGCACCGTGGCGCTGGTGCTGCCCACCGGCAAGGAGCACCTGGTCGACGGCCGCCAGGCCGGCCGGCTGCTGCGCGCGCCGCGCGGTGAGGGCGGCTTCGGGTACGACCCGATCTTCCTCGGCGACGGCCAGGAACGGACCAACGCCGAGCTGACGCCGCAGGAGAAGGACGCGATCAGCCACCGCGGCAAGGCGCTGCGCGAGCTGGCCAAGCTGGTCGCCAAGGTGCTCCCGCCCGCCGGCTGACGGGTCGCTCGCTCGCCCTACCCTGACGCCACCGGTGGCGGGGGAGTGGCGGCGATGCAGATCACCGAGGTCAGCGTGCTGGGCCTGCGTTCCGCCGTGATCACTCTGGCCCGGCCGGATTCGCCGCTGCGGTTCGTCCTCTTCCCGATGGTCCACTTCGGATTGCCGTCGTTCTACCGGCAGGTGGCCGACCGGCTCGCGGCCTGCGACCTGATCGTCGCCGAGGGGTACGACGGCGCTGCCCACCTGCCGGCGGTCGTGCAGGCTCTGCGCGGCCGGTACGGGTACCGCGCCCTACGCGGCGGCGAGTGGCTCACCGTCGTCGACCTCTGACGGGAGCGGGCGGCTTGCCCCCTCCCGGATGAGCGCGCCGTCGCCCATAGTGATATCCGGGCCAGCCTCCTTCCGCCCCACCCGCAGACTTTGCTCTGCTGCCACCGAGGCGACAGGCACTTTCCGTCACCTGGCCGTGGTGGCCAATCTGGTGACCGAAAGTAATCGAAGCAGCTCAAGAGCCGTGTCGCGCTGATGGCAGCAGAGCAAAGCGAGAAGAACGGTTTGGGCGCTCGGTCAGCCGGCACTACGGAAGGTGACTTCCGCATCGCGTTGCGGAGAGTCACCAGGCTGATGGTCGCTGCGCTGCGGCGAGCATGCGCCCCGCCCCCTCCGGGCCGGCAGCCCCCGCGGCAACCACTCGCCACCGCAGTACGCCGGCCGCACGTCGCCGGCCGCACGTCGCCGGCCGCACGTCGTCGGCCGCACGTCGTCGGCCGCGCGCCGCGCGCCGCCGGCGGCCCACGGCCCACGGCCGCAGCTCCGTAGCCCGTGACCCGCCGCCCGCGGTGCGGCGGCGCGGTCAGGTCAGCGGGCCGATCGCGCGCTCGATCGCGGCCCGCAGGTCCGGCCCGCGCAGCGCGTCCCGGGCCGCCTCCATCACCGGGGCCAGGAACACGTCGGGGCCCGGCTCGCCGGCTGCCGCGCCCAGGGCGGCCACCGCGGCCCGGCCGGCCGGGGACGGCTCCAGCGGGGCGCGTAGCTGCAATCCGCGTACGCCGGCCAGCAGCTCCACGGCGAGCACGCTGGACAGGTTGTCCAGCACGGTACGGAGCTTCTTGGTCGCCGCCCAGCCCATCGAGACGTGGTCCTCCTGCATGCCGCTGGTGGGCAGCGAGTCCACCGAGGCGGGCGCGGCGAGCCGGCGGTTCTCCGCGACGATGCCGGCCGCGGTGTACTGGGCGATCATCAACCCCGAGTTGACCCCGGCGTCCGGGGAGAGGAACGCCGGCAGCTCCCGGTTGCGGGCCACGTCGAGCAGCCGGTCCACCCGGCGTTCGGCGATCGCGCCCACCTCGGCGGCGGCGATGGCCAGGTAGTCGGCGGCGAAGCCGAGCGGCGCGCCGTGGAAGTTGCCGGTCGACTCGACCCGCCCGTCCGGCAGCACCACCGGGTTGTCCACCACGGACAGCAGCTCCCGACCGGCCACCGTCTCGACGAAGTCCAGGGTGTCCCGGGCCGCCCCGGCGACCTGCGGCGCGCAGCGCATCGAGTACGCGTCCTGCACGGCGTGCGCCAGGTCGTCGCGGTGCGAGTCCATCACCCGGGAGTCCTGCAGCAGCCGGTGGATGTTCGCCGCCGACGCGGCCTGGCCCGGGTGCGGGCGGATGGCGTGCAGCTCCGGCAGGAACGGCCGCTCCGAGCCCAGCATCGCCTCGATCGCCAGCGCGGCGGTCACGTCGGCCATGGTGAACAGGTGCCGGGCGTCGGCGACGGCCAGCAGGAGCATGCCGAGCATCCCGTCGGTGCCGTTGATCAGCGCCAACCCCTCCTTGGCGGCCAGTGCGATCGGGACCAGCCCCGCTCCGCGCAGCGCCTCGGCGGCGTCGATCCGCTCGCCGGCCGGACCGAGCATCCAGCCCTCGCCGAGCAGTGCCAGCGCGCAGTGCGCCAGCGGCGCCAGGTCGCCGGAGGCGCCGAGCGACCCGTGCTCCGGCACCCACGGGGTGAGGTCGTGGTTGAGCAGGTCCACCAGCGCCTGGGCGACCAGCGGGCGGACCCCGGAGCGGCCGAGCGCCAGTGAGCGGACCCGCAGCAGCATCATCGCCCGGACCACCTCGCGGGGCATCGGCGCGCCGACCCCGGCGGCGTGCGAGCGGATCAGCGCGTGCTGCAGCTCGGCCCGCCGCTCGGGCGCGACGAAGGTGTTGGCCAGCGCCCCGAACCCGGTGGAGACGCCGTACACCGGGCGGCCGGCGGCCTCGATGCCGTCCACGATGGACCGGCTGGCGGCCATCGCGTCGAGCGTGGCGGGGTCGAGGACGACCTTGGCGGTGCCCCGCGCCACGGCGAGCACGTCGGCGGGGGAGATCCCGGTGGGCTGGACGATCACTGTGGACATTGCGGCACTCCGTTGTGCAGGACCTGGCTGATCAGCGGAACCCCGGGCCGGTAGGCCAGGTGCAGGTGGGTCGGGGCGTCCAGGACGATCAGGTCGGCCCGCGCGCCCCGCGCCAACCGGCCGACGTCGGTGCGGCGCAGCGCGGCCGCCCCACCGGCGGTCGCGGCCCACACCGCCTCCGCCGGGGTCATCCGCATCTCGCGTACGGCCAGCGCGACGCAGAACGGCATCGACGACGTGTACGACGACCCGGGGTTGCAGTCGGTGGCCAGCGCCACGGTCACCCCCGCGTGGAGCAGCCGGCGGGCGTCCGGGTACGGCGACCGGGTGGAGAACTCCGCCCCCGGCAGCAGGGTGGCGACGGTGCCGGTGAGCCCGCCGTCGGCGCCCGTGTCGTCGACGCGGCGGGAGGCGAGCGCGTCCACGTCCGCGTCGGACAGGTGGGTGCAGTGGTCGACGCTGGCCGCGCCCAGCTCCACCCCGAGGCGTACCGCCGGCCCGGGGCCGAGCTGGTTGGCGTGCAGCCGGACGCCCAGGCCGGCGGCCTGCCCGGCGGTGAGGATCGCCCGGGCCTGCTCGGCGTCGAAGGCGCCCCGTTCGCAGAACACGTCGATCCACCGGGCGTAAGGCGCGGCGGCGGCGAGCATCGGCCCGCGGACCAGCTCAACGTACTCGTCGGGGCGGTCGGCGTACTCGGTCGGCACCACGTGCGCGCCGAGGAAGGTGGTCTCCGCGCTGACCTCGGCGGCGATCCGCAGCGAGCGGGCCTCGTCGGCGACGGTGAGGCCGTACCCGCTCTTGATCTCCATGGTGGTGGTGCCCTGCCGCAGCGCCTCGCCGCGCAGCCGCCGTACCGTCGCGCGCAGGTGGTCGTCGGCGGCGGCGCGGGTGGCGGCGACCGTGGTCCGGATGCCCCCGCCGGTGTACGGCTCGCCGGCCATCCGGGCGGCGAACTCGGCGGCCCGGTCCCCGGCGAAGACCAGGTGGGCGTGGCTGTCCACGAAGCCGGGCAGCACCGCCGCGCCGTCGGCGTCGATCCGCCGGTCGGCGGCCGGCGCGTCCCGGGCCGACCCGACCCAGGCCACCACGCCGTCCTCGACCAGCACGGCGGCGTCGCGCCGGATGCCCAGCGGGTCGCCCGCCCGGTGGTCGTTGGTGACCAGCTCACCGATGTTGTCGATCAGCAGGCTGCCCGTACCGCCCGCGGCCGGCTCGGCGGCCGTCACGAGGTCACCGCCGCGATCGAGTCCCGCAGCTCGGTCGGGACGTCCACGCTGAGGTGCCGGCCGGCGGCGACCACCACCCGGCCGTCCACCACCACCTGGGCGACGTCGGCGGCGGTCGCCGCGAAGAACACCCCGACCGGGGGTACGCCTGCCGTGCGGGGGCTGTCCAGCCGTACGGTGACCAGGTCGGCGCGGGCACCCACCGCGAGCCGGCCGGCGTCACCCCAGCCGAGCGCGGTGTGCCCGCCGCCGGTGGCCGCGACCAGCAGGTCCGCCGGGGTGAAGTGGCCCCGGGTGCGGGTGCGCAGCCGCTCGTCCAGCTCGACCGCGCGGGCCTCCTCGAAGAGGTCGACCACGGCGTGGCTGTCACTGCCGAGACTGAGCGGGATGCCCGCGTCGGCCATCCGGCGGGCTGGCCCGATCCCGTCGGCGAGGTCCCGCTCGGTGGTCGGGCAGAGGCACACCCCGGTCCGGTGCTCGGCGAGCAGGTTCAGGTCGGCGCCGGTCGGGTGGGTGGCGTGCACGGCGGTGACGTGCCGGCCGAGCACCCCGCGCTCGGCCAGCAGACCGGTCGGGGTGCGCCCGTGCGCGGCCCGGCAGGCGTCGTTCTCGGCCGGCTGCTCGGACAGGTGCACGTGCAGCGGCACCCCGGCCCGGTCGGCCAGCCCGGCGACGGTGGCCAGCTGGTCGGCCGGCACGGCGCGGACCGAGTGGATGGCCGCCCCGACCAGCGCGTGGTCGTCCTCCGGCCGGAACGCGCCGACCCGCTCGGCCCAGCGCAGCGCGTCTCCGTCGCCGAACCGCCGCTGCGGCCCGGCCAGCGGCGCGCCGTCCACGCCCGCGGTCAGGTAGCAGGCGTCCAGCAGGGTGAGCCGGATCCCGGCGTGCGCGGCCGCCTCGACCAGCGCGGCGGACATCGCGTTCTCCTCGTCGTACCGGCGGCCGTCCGGGCCGTGGTGCAGGTAGTGGAACTCGCCGACGCAGGTGATCCCCGCCAGGGCCATCTCCGCGTACGCGGCCCGGGCCAGCGCGAGGTAGCTGTCCGGGTCGAGCCGGTCGGCGACCGCGTACATGCCGTCGCGCCAGCTCCAGAAGTCGCCCCGCCCGGTGTGGGTGCGCCCGCGCAGCGCCCGGTGGAAGGCGTGCGAGTGGGTGTTCGCCAGCCCGGGCAGGGTCAGCCCCGGCAACCGCTGGGCGTCGCGCAGCACCTCAACCCCGGCCGACGGCCCGCCCCCGGTCAACGGGGTGACCGCGGTGAACCGGCCGTCCCGCGCCTCGATCAGCACGTCCGGGGTGGGTGCGGCGTGCTCGGGCAGCCAGGCGTACTCGGCCAGCCAGCGGGTCAGCGGCATGCCAGCTCCTCCAGCGCCCGGGCCAGCGCGGTCACCCCGGCGGCGCAGTCGGCGTCGGTGGCGGACTCGGCGGGCGAGTGCGACACCCCGGTCGGGTTGCGGACGAACAGCATCGCGGTGGGCAGGAACCCGGCCAGCACCCCGGCGTCGTGCCCGGCCCCGGTGGGCAGCACCGGCGCGCCCAGCAGCTTTGCCAGCCGCCGGCCCAGGTCGGTGTCGAAGGCGACCAGCGGGGTCGCCGACTCCTCGGTGACCGCCAGGCCGGTGCCGTCGCGCCGGGCCCGCTCGGCGGCCTTGGCGTGCACCGCGTCCACCGTCGCGGCCAGGGTCTCCTGGTCGGCGGCCCGGGCGTCCAGCCAGCCGGTCACCCGGGACGGGATCGCGTTGGTGGCGTTCGGCTCCACCGTCACCCGGCCGATCGTGGCGTGCGCGCCGCGCAGCCGGGCCTCCTTGTTCGCCGCGAGCACGGTGAACGCGTACGTCAGCATCGGGTCGCGGCGGTCGACCATCCTGGTCGTACCCGCGTGGTTGCCCTCGCCGGTGACGTCGAAGCGCCAGCGGCCGTGCGGCCAGATCGCGCTGGCCACCGCGACCGGGGCGTCCGCCTCGACCAGCGCGCGGCCCTGCTCGACGTGCAGCTCCACGAAGGCCGCGAAGCGGCCGAGCAGCTCCGGCCGGGCGCCCGCCGGCGGCGCGCCCAGCGCCTCGGCGAAGCTCACCCCGGCCGCGTCGCGCAGCCCGGCCGCGCGGTCCGCGTCGAGCACGCCGGTGAGCAGCCGCGACCCCAGGCAGGGTACGCCGAACCGGGCGCCCTCCTCCTCCACGAACGCGGCCACCGCGATCGGCCGGTGCGGCGCGACGCCCGCCGCGCGCAACTCGTCGACCGCGAGGAACCCGCCGACCACACCCAATGGCCCGTCGTACGCCCCACCGTGCGGCACCGAGTCGAAGTGGCTGCCGGTGAGCACCGCGTCGCCCGCCTCCGGGTCGCCCCACCAGGCGAACAGGTTGCCGTTGCCGTCCTCGGTGACCGGCATGCCCCGGTCGTCGGCCTGCCGCCGGAACCAGGCGCGCAGGGCCAGCTCGGGCTCGGTGAGCGCGTACCGCAGGTAGCCGCCGCTGTCGGCGTCCCGGCCGACCGGGGCCAGCTCGTCCCAGAGCGCCCGGAACCGCGCGCTCACGGGGTGCCCTCGGTCATCGGGACCCGGACGCCGGTGCGTTCGGCGACCTCGCGGGCGTCGTCGTAGCCGGCGTCCACGTGTCGGATCACGCCCATCGCCGGGTCGTTGGTGAGCACCCGCTCGATCTTCTGCCCGGCCAGCGCGCTGCCGTCGGCCACGCAGACCTGCCCGGCGTGGATGGACCGGCCGATGCCCACCCCGCCGCCGTGGTGGATGGACACCCAGCTGGCGCCGCTGGCGGTGTTGACCAGCGCGTTGAGCAGCGGCCAGTCGGCGATCGCGTCGGAGCCGTCGGCCATCGCCTCGGTCTCCCGGTACGGGCTGGCCACGCTGCCGCAGTCCAGGTGGTCCCGGCCGATCACCACCGGCGCGGAGAGCTCACCGGAGGCGACCATCTCGTTGAACCGCACGCCCGCCCGGTCCCGCTCGCCGTAGCCCAGCCAGCAGATCCGCGCCGGCAGGCCCTGGAAGGCGACCCGCTCGCCGGCCATCCGCATCCACCGGGCCAGCGACTCGTTCTCCGGGAACAGGTCGAGGATCGCCTTGTCGGTGGCCGCGATGTCCTTCGGATCCCCGGAGAGCGCCGCCCAGCGGAATGGCCCCTTCCCCTCGCAGAACAGCGGCCGGATGTACGCCGGCACGAACCCGGGGAAGTCGAAGGCCCGCTGGTACCCGCCGAGCTTCGCCTCGCCGCGGATCGAGTTGCCGTAGTCGAAGACCTCGGCGCCCGCGTCGAGGAAGCCGACCATCGCGGCCACGTGCCGGGCCATCGAGGCGCGGGCCCGGTCGGTGTACTCGGCCGGCTTCGCAGCCGCGTAGTCCCGGGCGTCGGCCAGCTCCACCCCGACCGGCAGGTACGACAGCGGGTCGTGCGCGCTGGTCTGGTCGGTGACGACGTCGATCTCGACGCCGCGCACCAGCAGCTCGGGGAAGACCACGGCCGCGTTGCCGACCACGCCGACGCTGAGCGCCCGGCGGTCCCGCTTCGCGGCGAGCACCCGGTCGACGGCGTCGTCCAGCGAGTCGGCCACCTCGTCCAGGTAGCGGTCGCGCACCCGGCGGTCCAGCCGGGTGCGGTCCACGTCCACGATCAGGCAGGCGCCGCCGTTCATGGTGACCGCGAGCGGCTGCGCCCCGCCCATCCCGCCGCAGCCGGCGGTCAGCGTCAGCGTGCCGGCGAGCGAGCCGCCGCTGGATTGCTGCCCGTCGCCGCGGGCGCCGGCGATCTTGGCCGCGACCGCGGCGAAGGTCTCGTAGGTGCCCTGCAGGATGCCCTGGGTGCCGATGTAGATCCAGGAACCGGCGGTCATCTGGCCGTACATGGTCAGGCCCAGCGACTCCAACCGGCGGAACTCGGGCCAGGTGGCCCAGTCACCGACCAGGTTGGAGTTGGCCAGCAGCACCCGGGGCGCCCACTCGTGCGTGCGCATGACCCCGACCGGGCGGCCGGACTGCACCAGCATCGTCTCGTCGTCGCGCAGCTCGGTGAGCGTCCGCACCAAAGCGTGGTACGACGGCCAGTCCCGGGCGGCCCTGCCGGTGCCGCCGTAGACCACCAGGTCGTCGGGGCGCTCGGCCACCTCCGGGTCCAGGTTGTTCATCAGCATCCGCAGCGCGGCCTCCTGCGGCCACCCCTTCGCGGTACGGGTGGTGCCGCGTGCGGCGCGGACGGGCTCGTGCATGGCGTACTCCTCTCAGCCGGGCGACGACTGGTCAGCCGAGGAACAACTGGCGGCGGGCGGCGGACGACTCGAACGCCTCCAGGCGGGCCTGCGTCTGCGCCGGTGAGGCGTCGCAGATCGCCTGGAGGATCACCATGGCCAGGGTCATCGGGGCGGTGTGCAGGTCGAAGACGAGGTCGGTGCCGACCGCGGCGGGCAGCACCCGGTCGGCGCACTCGGCGGCGGGGCTGACCGGCGAGTCGGTGATCGCCACGACGACGAGGCCGGCGTCCTGGGCCTCGCGCATCGCGTCCAGGGTCTCCCTTGGGTACCGGGGGAGCACGAACGCGAGCAGCGCCGTGGCGCCCGCCGCGGCGGCCTGTTCCAGCCGGTCGGTGAGCAGGCTGCCACCGTCGTCCAGCACCCGGACGTCAGGGTGCACCTTGGCGGCGAAGTAGGCGAAGTACGCCGCCAGCGGGGCGGCGGCACGCAGGCCCAGTACCGGCAGCGGACGGCTGGCCGCCAGCAGCTTGCCGACCTGGGCGACCTTCTTGCGGTCCGCGAGCTGGTCGGCCAGCCGGTCGAGGTTCCCCATCTCGGCGCGGACCGCCCGCTGCAGCTCGTTGCCGGTGTCGGCCGGCGCGCCACCGCCCCCGGTCAGCTCGCGCAGCCGGCGGCGCAGGGCCGGGTACCCGTCGTGGCCGAGCGCGACGGCGAACCGGGTGACCGACGGCTGGCTGACCCCGGCCAGCTCGGCCACCTCGGCGGCGGACAGGTACGCCGCGGTGGCCGCGTGCTGCACCAGGCAGTGCGCGATCCGGCGCTGGGTGGGGGTGAGCCGCACCCCGTGGAACAGGTCGAGCAGCGGGTCGGTGTGGCCCGCGTCGACTCCGCCATTCATGCCGAGACTCTATGCATGAAAACTTTCACCGAGCAAGCCCGGGGGTGGCCGATACTCAGCAAGCCGTTACCTCTGCCTGGTAAAACCCTCCCGTGGACGCCATCAAGCTGCGCCGAGCGATCGCCCGTACCCCGTTGGCGCCGGTCGCCGCCTTCCCCAAGCGGCTCGCCTCCGTCGCCCGGCACGACGGACGGGTGCTGCGCGCCTCCGCCCGCTGGCTGGTCACCTCCCGCGAGCACCACAACTACACGTACGACCTGACCAGGCTGAACCGCGAGCACCTCGGCTGGTTCGTCGCCGTGGCGTGCGACGTACCGGTCAAGCAGGTCCGGGCGTACTTCGCCGAGATCGAGGCGGACACCGACCTGCGGGCGCACATCGAGCGGGCCACCGCCGCCTCCGACCGCCGCCGCCTCGCCGACCGGCGGGTCCGCTACGCCCGCCGGATCGGCTGGTACGCCATCGTCCGGGCGAGGAAGCCGGCCCACGTCGTGGAGACCGGGGTGGACAAGGGCCTGGGCAGCTGCGTGCTCGCCGCCGCCCTGCTGCGCAACGTCGCCGAGGGGCACCCCGGTCGGCTCACTTCGCTGGACATCAACCCCGAGGCCGGTTACCTGGCCCGTAGCGCGCCCTGGTCCGACGTGGTCGATCTGGTGATCGGCGACTCGATCGCCTCGATCACCGCGCTGGACCGCCCGGTCGACCTGTTCCTGCACGACAGCGACCACAGCCGCGCCCACGAGAAGCGCGAGTTCGACGCCGTCGAACCGAAGCTCGCGCCCGGCGCCCTGCTGCTCAGCGACAACGTCGCCTACAGCGACGTGCTGCCCCAGCACGCCGAGCGCACCGGCCGACGGTTCCTCGCCTACCGGGAGGCCCCCGCCGGCCACTGGTACCCGGGCGACGGCATCGGCGTCGCCTGGTGAGGCTCGCCGCCGTCGCCCGGTGAGCCTCGTCGCCCGCGCTCCGTGGGCGTCTTCCCGGGCGGCCGGGGCGGTCGCAGGATTAGGGCTGTCTTAGCTCGCTTGCCCGGCGGTGCGGTGATCCGGCAGCATCGACCGGCGTGACCGACGCCCCCGCCCCGCGCTCCACCGCCGGTCGCCGCCGCGCCCCACGGACGCCCCGTACCCGCTGGCTCGCCGCCGGCGCGGTGGCCGCGCTCGCCGCGGTGCTCGGGCTCACCCTGGCCCTGCGCGCCGGTGCCGCACCCGCCTGCGCCGCACCGGTGGGCCGCGCCGCGCCGCCGGTGGCCGGGGCGCCGGCCCTGGCCGCGCCGCCGGTCGGTGGGGTCAGCCACCAGGGGCAGGCGACCTTCTACGACTCGAAGGGCGCCGGCGGCAACTGCTCCTACCCGTCCGCGCCGGCCAACCGGCTCTACGTGGCGCTCGGCCCCAGCGAGTACGCGGCGGGCGCCGCCTGCGGCGGGTACCTGGACGTCACCGGTCCGAAGGGGACGGTCCGGGTGCTGGTCATGGACCAGTGCCCCGAGTGCGAGCCGGGACACCTCGACCTGTCGGCCGAGGCGTTCGCCCGAATCGCCGACCCGGTGCGGGGCGTCGTCGGCGTCACCTGGCGTGCGGTGGTCGACCCGAAGCTGGCCGGCCCGCTCACCTTCCGGATCAAGGAGGGCTCCTCGCAGTGGTGGTTCGCCGTGCTGGTCGGCGAGCACGGCAACCCGCTGCGCTCGGTCGGGGTGCTCCCACGCGGCTCCGGCGCGTTCCGGTCCGCCGTCCGGCAGGACTACAACTACTGGCTGATCGACTCGGGTGCCGGCCCCGGGCCGTACGCGATCCGGGTCACCGACGTGAACGGCCACCGGGTCACCGCCACCGGCGTACGGCTGGCGCCGGGGGAGACGCAGCGCGGCACGGCCCGGATGTACGGCGGTAGTGGCTCGGTGGGCACGCCGACCCCTCGTCCGACCCGGTCGTCCGCCACGCCCTCGCCGAAACCGAGCCGGTCGGCCACCCCGTCGCCGCGCGCCACGACGCCGAGCCCGCCGCCGGCCGCCGTGCCGTCCCTGGTGGACGCCGCGGTCCCGCCACCCGCCGCGAACGAGGTACGCGCGACCGGCTGCGGCGCCGCGAGCTGACCGTGCCGGATCTTGAGCGGCGTGTCCGGGCGGCTCGACGATGATCGTCTACGGCTGAGCGGTCCCGCCGCGGCGTGTCGAGTCGGTCAGCCGTAGACGATCATGAACGCGACTCGGGCGGGTCTGGCGGTCAGGTCGTCGGGGGTAGGTCGAGCCACATGATGATCTCGTCGCGGTCGTCGTCGGGGGCGACCCGGATCGCGCCGGGGCGGCGGCCCACCTCGCGGAAGCCGAGCCTGGCGTAGAACGTCTCCAGCCCGAGCCCGCCGCGCACCGTCACCTGCACGGCCTGCCAGCCCAACTCGGGCGCGCGGCGCACGGCCTCCCGCATCAGGGCCAGGCCGTACCCGCGACCCTGGGTGTCCGGGTGCACCATGACCCGGATCAGGGTGCCCCAGTGCCGCGCCAGGTCGAACCGGGTGTCGGCGAAGATCAGCATGCCGACCGGGCGGTCACCGTCGTACCCGACCAGCAGGCGGTCGGGCCCGTCGCTGACGGCGGCGAGGGTACGCGCGGCGAACGGGCGGACCTCGGCGGCGGTGACCGGGGCGGTGAAGCCGACGGCCCCGCCCGCGTTGGTCGCCTCCACCCACAGGTCGACGACGCGTTCGCGCAGCTCGGGGGTGAGATCGGGGTCCAGGACGAAGTGCAGGCTCACGCCCGCATCCTTGGTGAGGCGTGGGGCTGGCGTCCAACGGTTGAGGCCTCCGTCACCGCCGCCTAAGCGAGAGGTCGGTGGAGATGGCTTCAGCCCGATCCGCCGCCGGTCGAGGGGCCGATCAGGTCGCGCTCTGCCGCGTCGCCGTGCTCGAGCTCGGCGATCGATCGGCGCAGCGCGACGGCGTTGCTCGGACTGCGCAGGAGGTACTCGGTCTCCTTCATCGACTCGTACTCGGCGAGCGGCACGATCACCACCGGCTCGTGGCCCGACCGGGTCACCACCACTTCCTCCGCGTCGCTGATGACGCGGCCGAGCTCGACGCCCAGGTTCTGCCGAAGCTGGGTGTAGTTCACGGTCCGCACGATGGAACCTCCTGAACAAGTACAGAGAACTGCACATCAGGCCGGCTGGGCTCAGGGCGGTCATGAAGGAGCCGAGGGTGTGCTTCGGCCGCGATGCGGAAGTAAGCGCCGCCGAACGCGACTCTTGTGACGGCGCTTCCTGGTGCGGGAGAGGGGATTCGAACCCCCACGTCCTTTCGGACAATAGGACCTAAACCTATCGCGCCTGCCGCTTACGCCACTCCCGCCGACCCGTTGAGTTTAGAGCGTCGGGCTTCGGCGGTGGCGAGCCCCGCCTCCTTGAGGATCGTCAGCACCGTCAGATGACTGATCACTCGTGTCCCACCCACCGCCTCCGATACGGCGTGGGCGATCCTTCGAGAACCGAAGTCAGGATGGGAGAGGGCCAGTTGAATGACGACCTTCCGGAACTGCCCGCTCACGGGGCGATCGCGTCCGCGGGGGTTCGGCTCGACGCTTCCCGTCGCCTCTAGACGACGGCTCATCCTCCGGACGGCATCTCGGCTTCGTCCAATCCGGCGTCCTACCTCAACCGTCGTCAGCTCACCGGTGCCTACCCGCCGAACCAACTCCACAACTTCCTCCACCGCTACCGAAGCGACTGGTTCCCGGTGTTGGACTCCCGAGGGCAAGGGCTCCTGCGAGGAGTTTGTCCCACTCTTTCGCCCCGCATAGGTAGCCGTCTGGCTGTGGCAGTTCGGGCATAGCAGACGGAGGTTCGGTGGCCGGTTGTCAAGGAAGTCACCGTTGATGTGATCGACGTGCAGGACGAGTGGTCTGCCGCGCCACCGCGGTCCGACGCCGCACTCCTCGCACTCCTCCGGAACGTTCAAGTGAGCAAGCGCCCGCTTCAGGCGAGCACCCGGAGTCCGTAGCGCACCGGCTGGCCGTCTAACCAGCATCTCGGACGGCCCATGACGTGGCACCGAGCATCCCCGGTTGTGGGCGTTGCCCTTGAAGTGTGACGTGTCGATGCCGAACCGCTTCAACTGCCGGCTGATGTGCGCGTGCGAGCCGCCGCTGACGCGAACACCTAGAAGCCGCATCACTCCGGTGACGGACGATGACACCGCAGCCGCTGCGGCCAGCGCATCTGGCGTGTATCGGTAACGAACCATGTCCGCACGGTAGCGGCGGGGTGTGACAGTCTCAGTCGAGGCCGAGGTCGCGGCGGAGCTTGGCGACGTGCCCGGTGGCCTTGACGTTGTAGAACGCGTGCTCGACCTTCCCGTCCGGGTCGATCACGAACGTCGACCGGATCACCCCGGTGACGGTCTTGCCGTACATCTGCTTCTCGCCGTACGCGCCGTACGCGGTGAGCACCGCCTTGTCGACGTCGGCGACCAGCGGGAAGGTGATCGCGTCGCGCTCGCGGAACTTCGCCAGCTTCGCCGGCTTGTCGGGGGAGATGCCGACCACCTCGTAGCCCGCCGCCTGCAGCGAGGCGAGCGAGTCGCGGAAGTCGCAGGCCTGCTTGGTGCAGCCCGGCGTCATCGCGGCGGGGTAGGCGTACAGGATGACCCGGCGGCCACGCAGGTCGGCCAGGGCGAGCGTCTCGCCGGTGTCGGTCGGCAGGGTGAAGTCGGGGGCGGGGTCGCCGGGGGCCAGGCGGTCGGGCGCGGTCATGGCGGACACCCTACCGCCGCCGTGGGCGCCGCCGGACGACCCGCGCCGCGCGCTCCGCACCCGCTGTCCGGCCCGGCCGCGGTGATCAAGGACATGGCTTGTTGCCAACACTTGGCAACAACGAGGTACGGCCAATAGGCTGCCGGCGTGGACACCCTGGCGATGCACATCTCGAACGGGATCATCGACGGTCCCGTGGCGGGGGTCTTCGCGGCCCTCGCCCTCGCCGCGCTCACCTTCTGCGTGCTGCGCGGCCGCCGCGACCTGGACGACCGGCTCGCGCCGATGGCCGGCCTGGTCGCCGCGTTCATCTTCGCCGTGCAGATGCTCAACTTTCCGATCTTCACGGCCGGCGTCAGCGGGCACCTGCTCGGCGGCGCGCTGGCCGCGCTGCTGGTCGGCCCGTGGGTCGGTGCGCTCTGCGTCTCGGTGGTGCTGATCGTGCAGGCGCTGGTCTTCGGCGACGGCGGCGTGGCCATGCTCGGGCTGAACGTCACCAACATGGCGCTGCTCGGCACCGCCGCGGCGTACCTGCTGATCGCGGCGCTGCTGCGGGTGCTGCCCCGCACCCCGGCCGGGCTGGGCGTCACCGCGTTCGTCTCCGCGCTGGTCAGCGTGGTGGTCGCCAGCCAGGGCTTCGTGCTGGAGTACTGGCTGGGCGGCACCACCGACCTGGGCGGCAACCTGGCCGGCCTGGCCGGCACGATGGCCGGCGTGCACCTGCTGATCGGCATCGGCGAGGGCCTGATCACCGCGACCACCGTGGTCACCGTCGCCAAGGTGCGCCCCGACCTGGTGTACGCCCTGCGCAACCTGAAGCCGGCCGCGCCGGCTGCCGTCCCGGCCGTCGGAGGTGCCCGGTGAGCAAGCGTCCCTGGGGGTTCGTGGCGGCCGGCCTGCTGGTCGCGCTGCTGCTGGCCGGGGTGGTCAGCAACTACGCCTCGTCGCACCCCGACGGGCTGGACTCGTCGCTGCTCAAGGGCTGCACGGTCGACGCGAACGACACCATCACCGGCGGCTCCTGCCCGGCGCAGCGGTCCAAGGGCCACGAGTTGGCCGGCAGCCCGCTGGCCGACTACGGCATCCGCGGCGTGGACAACGCGTTCCTCTCCACCGGCCTGTCCGGCGTGCTCGGCGTGCTGCTGACCTTCGCCATCGGCGGCGGCGCCTTCTGGCTGCTGCGCCGCCGCAACCCCGCCGACCGCGACGCCGACACCAGCTCCGGGCCCGACGCCGGCACCGGAACCGACCCCGGCGCCGATACCACCGAGACCGCCGACGGGGACCGGCGCGCCGTCGGTCGCGCCGGCTGACCCGGGGGTACGCGGGCATGGGTGCGGGGCACGCGCACGTTCTCTACCGGGAGTCGACCTCGCCGGTGCACCGCCTCGCGCCGGAGGTGAAGATCGCCGCGATGGTGCTGTTCACCCTGGCCGTGGTGGCCACCCCCCGGGAGGCGTTCTGGGCCTTCGGCGGGTACGCCGCGCTGGTCGCGCTGGTCGCCGCGCTGGCCCGGGTCGGCCCGCGCTGGCTGCTCACCCGGGCGTCGATCGAGCTGCCGTTCCTGCTCTTCGCGGTGGCGCTGCCGTTCCTCGGGGCGGGGGAGCGCACCGAGGTGGCCGGGCTGAGCCTCTCGGTGGACGGCCTGCACGGCGCCTGGAACATCATCGCCAAGGGCACGCTGGGCGTACTCGCGTCGCTGTTGCTGGCCGCGACCACCACGACCCGGGACCTGATCCTCGGCCTGGACCGGCTGCGCTGCCCACAGATCCTCACCCAGATCGCCACCTTCATGCTGCGCTACCTGGAGGTGCTGGTCGGCGAGGCCCGGCGGATGCGGGTGGCCCGGGTGTCCCGCGGCGACGACCCGCGGTTCCTGTGGCAGCTGCGCGGCTTCGCCGCCGGCGTGGGCGCGCTGTTCCTGCGCGCCTTCGAGCGCGGCGAGCGGGTGTACCTGGCGATGCTCTCCCGCGGCTACACGGGCAGGATGCCGGCCGTCTGGCAGGGCGCGGGCGCGGCCACCGCCGGGCAGTGGGCGGCCGGTGCGGCGGTGCCGCTGGTCGCGGTGGGCATCGCCGCGACCGCCGCCGTCCTGACATGATCGGCCAGGCTGGCAGTATCGAGGCCGTGCAGACCACGGTTTCCCTGGACGTCCGCGGCGTCCGGTACGCGTACCCGGACGGTCACGTCGCCCTGCACGGGGTCGACCTGACCGTGCCGCGCGGCGAGCGGGTGGCGCTGCTCGGCCCGAACGGCGCCGGCAAGACCACCCTCGTGCTGCACCTCAACGGCATTCTCACCCCCACCGAGGGCACGGTCGCCGTCGGCGGGATGACCGTGACGAAGGACCGGGCCGAGCTGGCCGAGATCCGCCGCCGGGTCGGCATCGTCTTCCAGGACCCGGACGACCAGCTGTTCCTGCCCACGGTGGCCGAGGACGTCGCGTTCGGCCCGGCCAACCTGGGGCTGCGCGGCGTGAAGCTGGCCGAGCGGGTGGACGAGGCGTTGGCCGCGGTCGGCATGAGCGAGCACCGTGACCGGGCGCCGCACCACCTCTCCTTCGGGCAGCGCCGCCGGGTGGCGGTGGCCACCGTGCTGGCCATGCGGCCGGAGATCCTGGTGCTCGACGAGCCGTCGTCCAACCTGGACCCGGCCGCCCGGCGGGAGCTGGCGGAGATCCTCCGCGGCCTGCCGGTGACCCTGCTGATGGTCACCCACGATCTGCCGTACGCGGCGGAGCTCTGCGACCGCGCGGTGATCCTGGACGCCGGCCGCATCGTCGCCGACGCCCCCACCCGCACCCTCCTGTCCGACGCCCCCCTCCTGGCCGCCCACCGCCTCGAACTCCCCCACGGCTACACCCCCTAACAGCCCCGCCCCGCGCCCCGCCCCATCGCGTCGATCATGGAGTCGTGGCTCCTAAAAAGCGCCTTTCGCCCCCTTTGCGCGCAGCCACAACTCCATGATCGTCGGCGCGGCCCGGCGCGCCGCCCAAGATCACGCTCGATCCTGGAGGTAGTGGCATCGCGCTCGCGGGGAGGCCACTACATCCAGGAAGTAGCGCGGGGCGCGGTCAGGGGGTGGGGGACGGGGTGGGGGTTCGGGGGGTGGGGCGGGTGGCGCGGGAGGTGGCGTGCAGGTGCAGGAGGCCGGCTGTCAGGGCGCCGGCGCCGGTGGCGATCGCCAGGGTGACCAGCATGCGGGCGGTCGCGGGGGGCCAGGGGACCGGGGCGACCGCGCGGGTCAGCGCGCCGGCGTTGGCGATGCCGGCGAAGAGCGCCAGACAGGCCCCGGCCAGCGCCAGCGCGAAGTCGGCGGCCGGGCGGCGGGCCAGCGCGTATCCGCCGGCGGCGAGCGCCCCCAGGCCGGTGAGCAGCGTCCAGATCTGCGCGGTGAGCAGCCCGACGAGCAGCGTGCCGAGCCCCTCGGCGCCGGCGTCCAGCTCGCGGCCGACGACGAACGCCACCGCGCCCGCCCCGCCGAGCGCCAGCAGCGCGCCGGCCGCGGGCAGCGCCCAGCGCCCGGCGGGCGTACCGGCCGGCAGCAGGCCCGCCGCGCCGATCACCAGCGCGCCGAGCGTGGCCGCCACCCACCACGGGTACGCGTCGGGCGGCGGCACCCAGTCCAGGGTGCCGCGGATCTCCGCCGGGCCGGCGTCGTCGCGTACTCCGACGGCCCAGTCGCGGACCCGGTGCTCCCGGGTGGGGTCGGCGACGGCCTGGGCCGGCGGCCCGGGCTCGCGCCACTGGATCCGCTGGTCGTGCCAGCGCACCCGGTGGTCGCCGGAGACCCGTCGCCACTGCGGCGGCGCCGCCGGGTCGGCCTCGGCCGGCAGCACGGTCTCGCCGGCCAGGGTCCGGTTCAGGTACGTGGCGGGGGAGCGGGCGTTCTCGAACGTGCCCGCCGGCCCGACCCGCAGGTACGGCTCACCGGAGTAGCCGATCACCTCGACGTCCCGCCCGCTCGCGTTGACCAGCTCCAGCCGGGCGCCCGCCTCGACCACCCGTACCGTCAGGTCCGGCCGGGCCGGGGTGACGCCGGTGACCTCGACCCGGTAGTCGGTGCCGTCGGGCGCGTCGGCGCCGTGCGCGTACGCCGGGACGGCGAGGGTGAGCAGGGCGGCGATCGCGGCGGCCAGGACCAGCCCGGCGCGCCGCAGGGGGGTGGCGGTCACTTGCCGGCCGCCTCCACCGCGGCGGTGATCCCGGCGGGGGTGCGGTCCTCGACGTTCGTGCCGTTGACCTTGACCGTCGGCGTGCCGGTGACGCCGGACTTGCTGGCGTCGTCGGTCACGTGCTCGGTCCACGACTTGTACGTCCCGTCGTTGACGCAGGAGCTGAAGTCGCCCGAGTTCAGGCCCGCCCCGGCGCCGATCTGGATCAGCTCGTCGTTGCTCAGCCCGGCGCTGCCCTCGGCCGGCTGCTTGGCGAAGAGCGCGTCGGTGAACTCCTTGAACTTGCCGCCCGCCGCGGCGCAGCCGGACGCGGCCGACGCGCGGGTGGAGTACTCGGTGGTGGAGAAGCGGTTCAGGTACGCCACCGGGTGGTAGACCACCTTGGCCTTGCCGTCGGCGACCAGCTGGTTGATCGTCGGGCCGGTGGTGGCCTGGAACTGCTTGCACACCGGGCAGAGGTAGTCCTCGTACAGGTCGATGGTGACCGGGCCGGAGCCGAGCACGATGCCGGTGCCGGCATCGTTCGCGCCCGGCGGGGTGGTGAAGCTGTCCGACTTCTGGCTGGAGTAGACGCTCCAGCCGATCAGGCCGGCGATCACCAGCACGGCCACCGCGGCGATCGACGTCCAGAGGGTCCGCTTGCGGCGCTGCTCCCGGGCGAGCTGCTCACGCACCACCCGGGCGGCCTCGTTGCGTCCCTTGCGACTACTCATCCTCGTCCTCCACCGGTGGGTCGCCCGCGAGCCAGCCGTCCACCGAGACGGGCGTGCGGGGCCAGATCAGCAGGAATCCGGCCAGCGCCAGGAATCCCAGGTCCCGGAGGATCTCCGGGAGGTAGCTCGGGGCCTGCCCGGCGGCGAGCTGCCCGCCGCTGCCGAAGCAGCCGCAGTCGATGGCCAGGCCGCGGGCCCACGCCGAGGCGATGCCGGCGATGAAGACCACCAGCAGGCCCGCGGAGACGCCGGCGGCCAGCCGGGTGGCCAGGCCGAGCAGCAGGAGCACCCCGAGGGCCAGCTCCACGAAGGGCAGCGCCGCGCCGATCGCGGTGGCCGCGTCGTACGGCAGCACCTGGTACGCGTTGACGGCCCGGCCGGAGGCGGCCAGGTCACCGACCTTGGCGGCGCCGGCGATCAGCCAGACGGCGGCCAGCCCGAGCCGGACGGCGACGCCGAGCCAGGGGCGGATGGTGGGCCGGCGACCGGCCCGGGTGCGCTCTGCGGTCACGATCATTTGTCGTTCCGCGCGGCCGGATGGTTCCACGCTCAACCCGCCAACGCGTCGCCGACCGCGTCGACCAGGTCGGTGCGGGCCCGGGCCACCCGGGAGCGGATGGTCCCCACGGGCACCCCCTCCACGGCGGCGGCCTCCGCGTACGACAGGCCGAGCAGCTGGGTGAGCACGAACGCGCCCCGGCGCTCGGCGGGCAGCTGGCGGACCAGGTCGGCGGCGCCGAGCTGGCCGGCCGGGTCGGGGTGCGGGTGGGCGGTGTGCGCGTCCGCCGCCAGCCGCTCGTCGAGCCGCCGCCGGCGGACCACGGTGCGCAGGTGGTCGGCGCAGGCCCGCCGGGCGATGCCGAGCAGCCAGGTCCGTACGCTGGAGCGCCCCTGGAACGACGGCAGCGCCCGGAACGCCCGCAGGTACGTCTCCTGGGTCAGGTCGTCGGCGTCGTCCGGGTCGACCAGCGCGGCGGTGAAGCGCCACACCTCGACCTGGGTGGCCCGGACGAAGGCGGCCTGGGCCAGCGGATCACCGTCGCGGGCGGCGAGCGCCCAGCTCGTCGCCGACTCCCGGCCAGCGTCCTGCCGCGCGCCGGTACGGCCGGCGGCGGCGTCGCGCGGGACGGGGATCACGACAGCCGAGGGTACGCGGCGAGACGCGCCGCGGCAGGGTCCTTCGCCCCTTTCCATGGCGCCGGTCACGTCGGGAACTTTTCCCCGCCCCCGCCCGACTACCTGCTCATGACGTGCGACGACGTACGGGTGGCGCTCTCGGCGCGGCTGGACGGCGAGGACCCGCAGGCTCCCGCGGAGGCGCTGGACGCGCACACCGACGCGTGCCCGGACTGCCGCTCCTGGCTGGCCCGGGCGGAGCAGGTGACCCGGCTCACCCGGATCCGCTCGGTGCAGGTGCCCGACCTGACCGCCCAGGTGCTGGCCGCGGTGGCCGCCGACCCGGTGCTGGCCCGGCGGGCGCCGGCGGCGGTCCGGGCGGCCCGCCGGCAGCTGTTGCGGATCGCCGTGGCGGTCGCCGCGGTGGCCCAGCTGGCGATCGCGCTGCCGATCCTGCTGGCCGGGCTGGGCGTGGCGACCACCCCGCACACCAGCCGGGAGATGGCGTCGTTCGACGTCGCCCTCGCGGTGGGCTTCGCGCTGGCCGCCTGGCGGCCCGAGCGGGCCCGCGCGTTCCTGCCGGTGGCCCTGGTGCTGGCGGTCTGCCTGGCCGGCACCAGCGCGATCGACATCGCCAACTCGACCACCGCGCTGGTGCACGAGGTCGGTCACCTGGCCGCGGTGGTGCAGGCCGGGCTGCTCTGGGCGCTGGGCCGGGTCAGCGGGGACCTCGACCGGCCCCGGCCGGCGGTGGCCGCGGCGGGGCGCTGGTGACCGCGGCCGGCACCCCGACCGGTCTCGTGCGGCGGAGTGCTGTGCGATGGGCGAGCATGATCGCTATGAATCTGCCCGATCGTCGCTGGCCCGTCCGGCTCGGGGCGGCCGCCGGCCTGTTGGTCGCCCTGCTCGCGCTGCTGCTCGCCCCGGCTTCCCCGGCCAGCGCCCACGCCGTGCTGATCAGCACCAGCCCGCAGGCCTCGGCGGTGGTGCCCGGCGCCCCGGCCGAGGTGGTGCTGACCTTCAGTGAGACGGTCCGCCAGGTGCCCGGCAAGATCCGGGTGATCGCGCCGGACGGCACCCGGGCCGACCGGGGGGAGCCGACGTTCAAGGGCGGGGTGGTCACCGTGAAGGTGGACCCGTCCGGCCCGCGCGGCACCTACCTGGTCAGCTACCGGGTGATCTCCGCCGACAGCCACCCGGTCCCGGGCGCGTTCACCTACTCGGTCGGCGCCCCCTCCACGCCGCCCGCCGACTCCGGTGGCGACAGCCGGGCCAACCCGACCGTGGAGACCGCGGTCAAGGTGGTCAAGTTCCTCGGGTACGCCGGCCTGCTGCTGGTGGTGGGCCCGGCGCTGGTGCTCGCCGCGCTGTGGCCGTACCGGCTGTCCCGGCGCGGTCCCGCCCGGCTGCTCTGGGGCGGGGTCGGGCTGTCGGCGTTCGCCGCCCTGGCCGAGCTGTGGTTGCAGGTGCCCTACACGGCCGGGGGTGGCCTGTTCGCGGTCACCGGCTCGGGGCTGTCCGACACGCTCGGCAGCTCGTTCGGGGCGACCCACCTGGTCCGGCTGGGCCTGCTGGCGGCGGCGGTGTTCCTGCTGCGGCCGTTGGCGTCCGGGCCGCTCGGCCGCACCGACGGGATCATCCTCGGCCTCCTCGGGGTGGGCGCGCTGTTCACCTGGCCGCTGGCCGGGCATCCGGCGGCGTCGCCGGCGCCGGCCGTGTCGGTGGTGGTGGACGCGGTGCACCTGGGCGGCATGGCGGTCTGGCTGGGTGGCCTGGTGATGCTGGCGGTGTTCCTGCTGCGCCGCGCCGACGAGCGGGAACTGGGCGCGATCCTGCCGATCTGGTCGCGCTGGGCGGCGCTCGCGGTGGCCGCGCTGCTGCTCGCCGGCACGGTGCAGGGGCTGATCGAGGTGGGCAGCGTGGGCGCGCTCACCGGCACCCGGTACGGCCGGCTGCTGCTGCTCAAGATCGGGCTGTTCGTGCTGGTGCTGGCGGTGGCCGCGTACTCCCGGCAGCTGGTGCGGCGGCGCACCGCCGCGGGCCGGCCGACGTCCATGCGGCGGGCGGTCTGGGCCGAGCTGGCGATCACCGCGATCGTGCTCGGCGTCTCGGCGAACCTGGTCGAGACCACCCCGGCCCGCACCGCGGCGAGCGACGTGGCCGGCGCGTCGTCCGGCTACTACTCGACCACGCTGACCAGCTCGATCTACTCGCTGCAGGTCGAGCTGGACCCGGCCGAGCGGGGCAACAACTCGATGCACCTGTACGTGTACACCAAGGACAACCGGCCGCTGCCGGTGGTCGAGTGGAAGGCCACCGCGGCGCTGCCGTCGGCCGGCATCGAGCCGATCGATCTGCCGCTGCTGTTGCTGACCGACAACCACGTCACCGGGGAGATCAACCTCCCGGCGGCCGGGGAGTGGCAGTTCCGCATCACCGTCCGCACCTCCGAGATCGACCAGGCCACGGTGACCGCCACCGTGCCGATCAAGTAAGAAGGGCTCTCGATCAGATGATCCGTCTCCGGCGCTCCGCAACCGCCGCCGCGCTCGCGTTCACCGCCGCCACCGCGGCCGTACTGGGCCTCGCCGGGCCCGCCTCGGCGCACGTCACCGTCAACCCGCAGGAGGCGACCCAGGGCGGCTACGGCCGGTTCGCCTTCCGGGTGCCGGACGAGAGCGACTCCGCCGCCACCACGAAGGTCGAGGTGACGCTGCCGGAGAACGCGCCGGTCGGCTCGGTGTCCACCATGCCGGTGCCCGGCTGGACGGTGGTGGTCCAGAAGCGCAAGGTCGACCCGCCGATCGACGTGCACGGCAGCCAGCTCACCGAGGCGGTGTCGAAGCTGACCTGGACCGCGGCCGGTGGCGGCGGGGTCAAGCCGGGCGAGTTCCAGGAGTTCCCGGTGTCGATGGGCCCGCTGCCGCAGGTCGACAAGATGGTCTTCAAGGTGCTGCAGACCTACTCCGACGGCAAGGTGTCCCGCTGGATCGAGGAGCCGACCGCGGGTGGCGAGGAGCCGGAGAACCCGGCGCCGGTGCTCACCCTCACCGCCGCCTCGGCGTCGGCCGCGCCGGTCGCGCCCGCCGCCGCCTCGTCGACGGCCGCCGACGACGAGGACTCCACCGGCGTCGCCACCGGGCTGGGCATCGCCGGTCTGGTGGCCGGGCTGGCCGGCCTGCTGCTCGGCGGCGTCGCCTTCGCCCGGACGCGTCGGCGGCCCACCCCGCAGGCCTGACCGTTCCGTCGGCGGGCCGGACCGGCCCGCCGACGGTCGGCCCGCGACCCGTCGGGTCCGGGCCGGCGTGCCGATATCCGCAGATCAGGGCCGTCGCGTCGGTAAGGTCGGCCGGGTACCCGGTCACCGAAGGAGACGGAACGGATGCGGTTCGTACGCGCGCTCACCGGTTTGCTGCTGCTCGTCGTCGGGATCCCGGCGCTGTTGATCGGCCTCGGGTTGTGGTCGGTCGACCGGCAGGCCGGCCCGGACGACGCGTTCGGCGCCCGGGTCGAGCCGGTGCGGACGGCCGGTCGGGCGGTGGTGGTGACCGACGTGGACGCGCTGCTGCGCGACGCCGCGCCGTTCGCCCGCGACGGGCGGGCCGGCCTGCGGCTGACCGCGGCCACCACCGACGGGCCCGCCTTCCTCGGCCTGGCCCCGACCGTCGAGGTGCGCCGCTGGCTGGCGGACGTTCCGCACGCCACGGTCGACCGGGTGACGCCCGCGCGCGGCCCGCTGCCGGTCCGGCTGCGCGAGACCGCCGGGTCGCCGACCGCCGTCCCGGCCGTCCCCCTCGACCAGCACTTCTGGGTACGCGAGGGGATCGGCGCGATCCAGTGGAGCCCCGCCGAGCTGTCCGGCCGGGGGCTGAGCCTGGTGGTGATGCGCCCGGACGGCGCGGCCGACCTCGCCCTGGACATGGGGGCCGAGCTGCGGGTCGGCTGGCTCGGCCCGGTGGCCTGGGGGCTGCTGGCCGGTGGGCTGCTGCTGATCGCGTCGGCCGCGCTGGTGCTGCTGCGCCCGGTGCGCCCCCGCGAGGTGGTCTTCGTGGTCGAGCCGGACCAGGTGCCGGTGCTGGCCGGCCGGCTCGGGGTCAGCTCGCTGAGCGGGTTGGGCCGCCCGACCCCGGAGCGGGAGCTGGTGGCGGTCGGTACCGCCACCGAGCCGGGCCGGCCCGCGATCGGCGCGGGGCCGACGAACCGGCCGGCCACCCTCGCCGACCTGCCGCCGTGGCCGCCCGAGCGGCCGGACGACGCCGAGCGCTGAGCGGCCGGACCGCCCGGATCGTGCGCCGGGCGGGCGACCGCGGTCGCCCGGATCGTCCGCCCGGATGTGCTCAGCGGTCGGTGGGGCGTGCCCGTGCGTCGTCGCCGCGGCGTACCGGCAGGGTCACCAGGAGCAGCAGCGCGAGCAGCACGTACTCGTTGCGGAAGACGAACCCGCCGAGGGAGTCGGTGGGCACCGGCGCGATGTCCCACTTCTGGAAGGACACCACCCCGTAGCCGGTAAGGGCCACGGTGACCGCAGCGAGGGCAGCGAACCACCAGCGGCTTCGTCGCCCGGCCGGGTCCGGCCCGGCGCGCAGCGCGGCGTCGACCAGCACCACCACCGCCGGCACGAACCAGTAGATGTGGTGGGTCCAGGTGATCGGGCTGACCAGCCCGCCGACCAGCCCGGTCAGGGTGATCCCGGTGAGCTCGTCGCCGGCCCGGGCGGCGCGGGCCGCCCGCCACAGGCCGTACCCGGCGACCAGCACCACCAGCAGCAGCCAGAGCAGCTGGGAGGCGCGCTCCGGTGCGGTGAGCCGGTTGAGCAGCCCGAACAGCGACTGGTTGCCGGTGTAGTCGGGCCGGCCCACCCGGTCGGAGTCCCACAGCTCGTGGGTCCAGAACCGCCACGAGTCGCGCGGCGCCACCGCCGCCGCGAGCAGCGTCGCGACCGCCGCCGTCACGGCGGCCACCGCGGCGGCCCGGAAGCGGCGGGTCACCAGCAGGTAGACGATGAAGATGCCGGGAAACAGCTTCAACGCCGTGGCCAGGCCGACCCCCACCCCGGCCCAGCGCCCCGCCCGGGGCACGGCGAAGAGCAGGTCGGCGAGGATCAGCACCACCAGCAGCATGTTGATCTGACCGAAGGCGATCGTCTCCCGGGTGCCCTCCATGGCGATCACCAGCAGCACCGCGACGGTCATCGTCGACACCCGGGGCAGCCCGTGCCGGGCGATCAGCGGCGCGACCAACCAGCGGGTGGTGACGACGACGCCCACCACGGTGAGCACCACGAACGTGCCGATGGTCAGCCCGAGCGGCAGCAACCCGAACGGCCAGAGCAGCAGCGCGCTGAACGGCGGGTAGGTGAAGTAGAGCTGGCCCTGCACATCGTCCGGCTGGACGTAGTCGTAGAGCGGATGACCGGCCCGCCACCAGTCCATCGCACTCATGTAGATCTTGAGGTCGAGGAAGTGGTGCCGCAGGTTGCGCTCGTAGAGGAACGGCAACGCGGCGACCAGCGCCAGCACCACCACCACCCACAGGGCCGTACGGCTCCGCTGCTCGGCGGGGGCGACGGCGGGGGGAGCGGCGGGTTCGGCTGGCACGGGAAAACCCTAGCGGTCGGCTCCGCCGCAGGTGCCGAGGCGCGGCCAGCCGGGTGGCGCGTAGTCTGGCCCGGTGGGAGACCTACTCGTCTGGATCGACTGTGAGATGACCGGGTTGGATCTCGGCAGCGACGCGCTGATCGAGGTGGCCGCGCTCGTCACCGACCCCGACCTCAACGTGCTCGGCGAGGGGGTCGACGTGGTCATCCACGCCGACGAGGCGGCGTTGGAGGCGATGCCGGAGATCGTCCGGACGATGCACGCCAAGTCCGGCCTGACCGACGAGGTCCGCCGTTCCGCGGTCACCCTGGCCGAGGCCGAGGACCGGGTGCTGGAGTACGTCACCAGCCACGTGAAGGATCCGCGCAGCGCACCGCTCTGCGGCAACTCCATCGCCACCGACCGCGGGTTCATCGCCCGGGACATGCCCCGCCTCGACGCGCACCTGCACTACCGCATGATCGACGTGTCCTCGATCAAGGAGCTGTGCCGGCGCTGGTATCCGCGGGTGTACTTCGGCCAGCCGCAGAAGGGCCTGGCGCACCGGGCGCTGGCCGACATCCGGGAGAGCATCCGGGAGCTGGAGTACTACCGCCGGACGCTCTTCGTACCGCTGCCGGGGCCGGACGTGGAGACGGCCAAGGCCATCGCCGCGCAGCTCTGACCGGCGCGGGCCTGCCCGCCGCGCGGCGGTGCGGAACCCGCTGGACGGGGCCGCCCGGGGTGTGGCTATTATTAGTCCGCATCCGCCCGGGGGACCGGCGCGGACGGCATGGTGGCTGTAGCTCAGTTGGCAGAGCACCGGGTTGTGGTCCCGGTTGTCGTGGGTTCAATTCCCATCAGTCACCCCAGAACCGGAAGCCCCCTCCTCGCGGAGGGGGCTTCCGGCGTTTCCGCCGCCGGTCAGGTGCTCGGCGTGGGCTCCGGAGTGGCGGTCGCGTCCGCGCCGCCCGGCTGGTACGGCAGGGCGCTGCCCTTGACGTACTCGTCCCAGCTCATGTTCCAGTCGGTCCAGCCGTTGCCGTTCTGCAGCTTGCGCTCGGTGCCCTTGACGGTGATCGGGTCGCCGATCCGGGTCTGGCCGAACAACCAGTTGCCGTCGGCCATCGAGACGTTCACGCAGCCGTGCGACACGTTGACGCTGCCCTGCTGCCCCTCCGACCAGGGCGCGGCGTGGATGAACTCGCCGCCCCAGGTGAGCCGCTGGGCGAAGTCGATGTCCGTCCGGTAGCCGTCCTCGGGGCCGAGCTCCGCGCGGGTGTCGAAGACCGTCTTGCGCAGCTTCTCGATCACCACCATGGTGCCGCTGGAGGACGGGGTGCTCTTCTTGCCGAGGCTGACCAGGATGGTCTTGATCACCTTGCCGTCCCTGGTGACCGTCATCCGCTTGGTCTTGTTGTCCACCACCATCACCAGCGACGGGCCGATCTTGATGTCGACGGAGAGGTCGGAACGGCCGTACCAGCTGTCACCCAACGGCACCCCGGCCGCCCGGACCTGGTACGACACGGTGCTGCCGGCCTGCCAGAACTCCTTCGGGCGGTAGCGCACCTCGGTCGGGCTGACCCAGTGCCAGATGCCCTCCTGCGCGGGGGTGGAGGTGACCGTCATCCGGCGCTGGATGTCGTCCCGGTAGTCCTTCGGGATGGCCCGGCCGAACTTCACGATCAGCGGCATGCCCACGCCGACCACCTGGTTGTCGCCGAGGAAGCTGGTCACCCGTACCTGGTTGGCGGGCTCGGCCATCACGGTGAACGCGCTGGTCGCGGTGGCCGGTCTGCCGTCGTCGCCGGTCGCGGTGACGGTGGCGGTGTACTTCTGGCCGTACTTCAGGTTGCTGGCCGGCACCCAGCTCCTGCCGTCCGCGGCGAGGGCGCCCTCGACGGCCTGACCGGACGCGTCGGTGAGCTGCACCGCGGTCTCGGTGGCGTCCTTCGTGGTGAAGGCGATGCCGGCGGTGGCCGGCACGTCGGTCGCGTCGGCCTTCGGCGCGGTGATGGCGGCGGCGGCCTTCGGGGCCGCCTCGCCCGCGCTCGGCCCGCTCGACGGCTTGTCGCCGCCGGAAGAACTGGTGCACCCGGCGGTCAGCGCCAGCGCGACGGCGACGAGCCCCGCCGCGAGCGCGCGGCGCCGACTCTGCTGGTCCTGGACAGCTCGCATGATTTCCTCACAGTCGTGGTCCCCGACACCCATCGTCTCTCACTGACGCGTGGAAGTGCTGTCCGGTTGCGGGGGGTGAACCACGACACGCCGACGGGCCTGCGGGATCGCCGGTAAAATGAGCGGATTTCATGCGGCGTCCCCGTCGGGGGACCGGTCGGGGCCGGCCCCCACGACGGGGTGCGGTCACAACAGCGGGCCCGCGCCGCCGTCGGGGACCGGCAGCGCGCTGCCCTTGACGAACTGCGACCAGCTCATGCTCCACGCCGTCCAGCCGTTGCCCGGCTCGAGCGTGCGCTCGGTGCCCTTGACGGTGATCGGGTCGCCGATCCTGGTGCGGTCGAACAGCCAGCGGCCCGCCGCCATCGACACGTTGACGCAGCCGTGCGACACGTTCTCCCGGCCCTGCTTCCCCTCCGACCAGGGGGCCGCGTGGATGTACTCGCCGCCCCAGGTCAACCGCTGGGCGAAGTCGATCTCGGTGCGGTAGCGGTTCTCCGGCTTCGGGTCGTCCATGGTGTCGAAGACGGTCTTCTCCAGCTTCTCCATCACCACCATGGTGCCGCTGGAGGAGGGGGTGCTCTTCTTGCCCAGGCTGACCGGGAACGTGCGGGTCAGCTTGCCGCCCTCGTACACGTCCATCTTCTTGGTGGCGTTGTCGACCTTCATCACGAAGGAGCGGCCGATCGTGGCGCTGGCCGACCGGTCGACGTTGCCGTACCGGCCGTTGCTCAGCGGGATGCCGGCCAGCCCGATCCGGACGTCGAGCTTCGTGCCCGGCCGCCAGTACTCCGGCGCCCGGTAGTAGGCCTGGGTGCCGTTGTAGACCCAGTGCCAGGCGCCCGGCTGCGGCGGGTCGGTCTGGACGAACATCCGCTTCTGCACCGCCGCCCGGTCCTTCTTCGGGATGCCCGGGTGGAACTCGACGACCACCGGCATGGCCACCCCGTACGACTTGTCGTCGAAGAGGTAGAGCCCGGAGTTGATCATCGAGCCGGGCTTGCCCATGGTGGTGAACGTGCTGGTGCCCCGGCGCTGCTCGCCGCCGGCGCCGGTGCCGCTCACCGTGGCGGTGTAGCGGGTGCCGTACGCCAGCGGCTTCGCCGGCACCCAGGAGGAGCCGTCCCGCCGCATCCGACCGGCGACCTTGTCGCCGCCCGCGGAGGTCAGCGTGACCTCGGAGACGGTGCCGCCCCCGGGGAGCTTCGCGCTGATCTCCGTGCTCACCGGCCGGCCGCTCGCCCCGTCGGCCGGAGTCACCGCCAGGGTCGCGACCGTCGGCGGGACCGTCTGCTCCGGTGTGGCCGACGCCGTTGCGGTGGCGCTCGGGACCGAACCGGTGCCGCCGACGAACTCGGCGTCGTTCTGCTTCTTCTTGTCGCCGCACCCTGCCAGTGCCAGCGACGTCACCAGGACCAGGGCGCATACCGCCGCCCGGCCCCGCGTGAACCTGACCATCCCCACCCCTGTCCTCGCGTGCCTGGCGCTCATGGTGCCGCATGCGGGGCGTCCCGCCGATCCCGTCCGAGGCGTGTTAAGGGTGTTCGTGGGTCTATGTCCGTTAAGCTCGGCCGAAGGGGGGAGCGGGATACCGGGTTGGAACGCCCCTCGGTGCCCGTGCTAATCTTTCTTCCGTTGCCGACGAGCGCCGCTAGCTCAACTGGCAGAGCAGCGGACTCTTAATCCGCGGGTTCGGGGTTCGAGTCCCTGGCGGCGCACCAACGAGCAAGGCCCTGACCTGGCGGTTCTCTGCCGGTCGGGGCCTTTTTCGTTCCGCTGCGCCGGCCCGTGCGGTGCGGCACCGCTCGGTCAGACGTCCCCGGACGTCCCGGAGTGCGGGCGAGATACTCTACTGAAGCGATGGGGATAGTAGGTGTAGTCCGCGGGGTCTAAGGAGTGGATCCATGGTCAGGTCCCTGTTCAGCTTCCCGAACCCGGTGAACGAGGTGGCGGCCCGTGTCGTCGCCGGCGGGGTGGTTGCCCTGTCCGTGGCGGCGATCGTGTTGGCCCAACCGTGGCTCACGGCCGTCATCGCGTACGGGTTCGTCGCGCGGGTGCTCACGGGCCCGAAGCTCAGCCCGCTGGGCCTGCTCGCCACGCGGGTGATCGCGCCGCGGCTCCCGCTGCGGGAGAAGCTCGTGCCCGGTCCGCCCAAGCGGTTCGCCCAGGGGATCGGTGCCGTGCTGAGCACCACGGCGGCCGTGCTGGCACTGGGTTTCGGGCAGGATGTCGCGGCGTACGCCGTGCTGGGGGCGGTGATCGTGGCAGCCACGCTGGAGTCGGTCTTCGGCTTCTGCGTGGGCTGCACGATTTTCGGTGGACTCATGCGTCTCGGCTGGGTCCCCGAGGAGGTCTGCGCCGAGTGCAACGACATCTGGAACCGCGGCGCGACCTCGCCGGTCTCGCGGCCCGCGCAGCCGCAGGTGCGCTGAGGCGGACGCCAACCCAGCCCGGGTTACGCCCAGGGGCCGCGCGACCACCGGCGATCGTGGACGGCACGCCGCGTGCGTCAGCTGGATGGCCGCTTCGGCAGCAGCAGCTCCTCGTGGTCCAGCTCGCGCTCCAGCACCCGCAGCTCCTCGTCGGGCAGCCGGCCGGAGTCGCGCCAGCGCACCAGCTCCTCGCGCTGCGCGTCGATGGTCGCGCGGCGCACGCGCAGTGCCGTCTCGTACTCGGGTGAGGTGGGCAGCTCGGCCGAGCCGCTCTGCTCGAGCAGGTCGAGCCGGCCGCGGTAGCGCGCCAACCGGGTCAGCAGCTGGGTGCGGATGGTGTTCACCGCCACCGCGCTGTCCGGCTCGTCGGCGACCACGGCGTCGAGGCGGGTCAGGGCGGCCTGGACCGCCGCCGAGCGGGCCTCGTTGCGTACCCGGGCCTGGTCGGTCTCGTTGGCGCGCAGGCCCAGCATCCGCACCAGCGGCGCGAAGGTCAGGCCCTGCCCGACGAGGGTCACCAGGACGACCACGAACGTGCAGAACAGCAGGAGGTCACGGTCGGGGAAGGGCGCTCCGCTGTCGGTGGTCAGCGGCAGTGTGAAGATCGCCGCCAGGCTGATCACGCCCCGGGTGCCGGCCCAGCTCAGCGCCGTCACCTCCCGGGGGTTGAGCCGGCGGGCGTTGCGGTCCGCGCGGGCGAGCTGGCGGGCGCTGGCGGGCTCGTCGGTGTCGTCGGTGTCGGAGATGCCACCGAGCCGGGTGTGCAGCGACCGGGGGAGCGACTGGATCAACACCAGCCAGGCGGGGCGCAGGAGCAGCACCACGCCGACGGAGACCGCGACGGCGATGACGATGGTCGACGTCTCGTACTGCCGCAGGCCCCGGACGACCTCGGGGAGCTGCTGGCCGATCAGCAGGAAGACGAAGCCTTCGAGCAGGAAGTCGACCAGCCGCCACACCGCGTTGGTCTGCAACCGGGCGGCCCCGGAGCCGAACTGGGGCGTCTGGTGGCCGACGATCAGCCCGGCGACCACCACGGCGAGCACCCCGGAGACGTGCAGCTCCTCGCCGAGCAGGTAGGCCACGAACGGTGTGGCGAGCGAGATCGCGTTGGACAGCAACGGGTCCGCGGTGAGCGGCTGGGCCAGCCGCTTCGCCCAGGCGACGGCCAGCCCCACGGCGACCCCGCCGACCGCCGCCAGCACGAACTGCGCGACGGCCGCGGGGAAGGAGAACTCGCCGCCCACGGCGGCGGCCACCGCGACGCTGAGCATGGTCAGCGCGGTGGCGTCGTTCAGCAGCCCCTCACCCTGAATGATGGTGACCAGCTTCGGCGGCAGGTTGACCCGGCGGCCCACCGCCAGGGCGGCCACCGGGTCGGGCGGCGCGACGGCGGCGCCGACCGCGATGCCCGCCGCCAGGGTCGCCCCGGCGACGAACAGGTGGAACCCGACGCCGACCAGCAACCCGGTGAGCAGCACCAGCACCACGGAGAGGCTGACCACGATGCGCAGGTTGCGGCGGATGTCCAGCAGCGAGGAGTCCAGCGCGGCACTGTAGAGCAACGGCGGCAGCACCACCATCAGCACCAGGTCGGGGTCGAGGCCGATGTTCGGGCCGGGCAGCAGCGCGTACGCGATGCCGATGAGCGGCAGCAGCGCGGCCGCCGGCAGGCCGGTGTGGGACGCCACCCACCGTACGGCGACGATGACCGCGACGGCGGCGAGCACGAACAACAACGTCGAATGGGTGCTCACCTCGACCGAGGCTACCGGTTACTGCGATCATGGTGCGATGCGGGGAGCGGCATGAGCATCACGTCCGTGATCAACTACAAGGGCGGGGTCGGCAAGACCACGATCACCATGAACCTCGGCGCCGAGCTCGCCGCCCGTGGCCGCAAGGTGCTGCTGATCGACCTGGACCCGCAGGCCAGCCTCACCTTCTCGTTCTACCCGGCCGCCGAGTGGGAGACCGACCTCGCGTACGACCGGACCATCCTGCAGTGGTTCGGCTCGGTGCTGGCCGACGAGCCGACCGGCGCGCTGCACCCGTACGTGCTCACCCCGGGGCCGGTCAACGCGCTGCTGCCCGACGGCGGCCGGCTCGACCTGATCGCCTCGCACCTGCAGCTCGTCGACGTCGACCTGGACCTCGCCGCGGCGCTCGGTGGGTCCCGATTCCAGCACGGCAGCCCACACTTCCTGCCGCTGCACCGGGCGCTCGCCGACGCCCTCGCCGCCGACGAGTTCGACGGCTACGACGACATCCTGATCGACTGCGCGCCCAACTTCACCATGGTCACCCGGACGGGCATCGTGGCCAGCGAGCACATCCTGACCCCGGCGAAGCCCGACTACCTGTCCACGCTCGGCATCGACTACCTGCGCCAGAAGGTGTCCGAGCTGGTCCGGGACTTCAACCGGGTGGCCGCCCCCGGCCCGACGATCGACCCGCAGTACCTGGGCGTGGTGTTCACTATGATCCAGTACGCCGGGGGCAATGCGATCACCGCGTCCCGCAACTACATGAAGCTCACCGACAACCTGGAGGTCCCGGTGTTCCGGCAGACCGTCCGGGAGAACAAGACCCTGTTCGGCACGGCCGGCGAGCGGCACCTGCCGGCCGTGCTGGTGCCGAACGCCAACGACCGGGTGCAGTACGAGCTCCAGCAGCTGGCCAGCGAGTTCCTGGCCCGCACCCGCCCCTAGAAGGAGAGCACCGGTGACCGACCCCGCCGACCTCGCCCACGCCGTCCTGCTGCGGGTGGCGGAGTTCGTCCGCGCGCTGCCCGCCGACCAGCTCACCGCCCTGGCCGACGGCACCGCGAAGCTGGCCGTGGTCGACAAGGCCCGGCCCGCCGCCCGAGCGACCGCCGCGGTTCCGTCCGGAGTGGACACCGATCGGGTACGCGCCGACCTCGCGGCCATCGGCGACCGGGCGGCCGGGGCCCGTTACCTCGCCGACCTGAAGCTCACCGTGGCGAAGCTGCGGGCGCTGGCCAAGGAGCTGGGCATCGCGGTGCCCAGCAAGGCCAAGAAGGCCGACATCGAGCAGGACATCCTGCAGTGGACGGTGGGCCGCCGGCTCGATTCGGCCGCCATCAGCCGTCCGTCGGCCGCTCGGAGCTGACCCCGCGGTCGGGCTACGGCCGCGGACCGGCGGGGCTGGCCCCGTCCGCTTCCGGCTCGGCGTCGTCCGGCAGCAGGGTGGCGCGCAGCTCGGCCAGCACGTCCGCCCAGAACGCCGGGGGTGCGGCGCCGCGCAGCTGACCGGCCAGGTGCTCGGCCAGCCGGTGCGCCTCCCGCCGGGTGAACGCCGCGCCCGCCGGGTCGTCCACCGGCGGCCGGGGCCGGACCGGCGCGTCCAGCGGCACCGGGTCGCCCGTGCAGACGATGTCGAGGTGCCCGGTGGTGCGGGTCAGCGCCACGTAGAGCAGCCGATGGCCGCGCTCGTCGCTGGCCACGATCTCCACCGGCTCGACCACCACCACCGCGTCGAACTCCAGGCCCTTGGCCTCCTGCGGGCTGATCAGGTTGACCGCGCCGCCCAGCTCGCCCCGGTCGGCGCTGCTCCAGCTCATCCCGTTGGCGGCCAGCGCCGCCTCGACCGGTCGCCGCTGCCGGGGCGGGCAGACGATGCCGACGAACCGGCCCGCCTCGGCGTGCTCCCGCGCCACGGTGACCGCCCGGCCGGCCAGCTCGGCCAGCCCGACCCGGTGCACGCCGGTGTCCGCCGGCCCGTCCCGGACCACCTCCACCGGCGCCACGCCGGGCGCGGCCACCGACAGCAGCGGCGCCGCCGTCGCGTACGCCTGCCGGGGTACGCGGTAGCCGTACCGCAGCGGGGTGATCCTCGCCGGGTGGACGGTCGGCAGGTGGGCGAGCACCTCGTCCCACGAGTCGCGGGCCCAGTTGCCGGTGGACTGGGCGAGGTCGCCGACCACGGTCAACGACCCGGTGGCGCTGCGCCGGGCCACCGTGCGCAACTGCATGGGGGAGAGGTCCTGCGCCTCGTCCACCACCACGTGCGCGTACCGGCGGCCCGGCCCGTCGATCAGGTGCGCCAGCTCGTCCAGCAGCGGCAGGTCCGCCGGCGACCAGGTCTCCCGGGACAACCGGTCCGCGCCGCGCCGGTGCAACGCCGTCACCTCCGCCGGGGTGAACTCGTCCCCGGCCGCGGCCCGCAGTCGGGCGGTGGAGCCGAGCAGGTCGCGCAGGAAGCCGGCCGGGGACTGCGCCGGCCAGAGCCGGTCGACCAGGTTCGCCACCGCCTCCGAACCGGCCGATTCCACCCCGGACCGGGCGGCGATCAGGCCGGTGAGCCGGTCACGCAGCAGTTGCCGCCGACCCGCGTACGGCAGGGCCGACGCCCGCGCCGCGGCGAGCGCCTCGGCCACCTCGACGCCGGGCAGCGTGACGAACCGGCCGCCGACCAGCAGCCGCTCGGCCGGATCCGGGGCGCCGATCCGGGCGTCCAACCCGCGGGCCAGCAGGCCGGCCATCCGCGCCTCACCCTTGATTCGCGCGACCCCGTCCCGCTCGGTGCGCCCGCGCGGCACGTCCGGCGCCAGCCGGCCGACGTCGCGCAGCTCCACCCCCTCGTCGCCGAGGGCCGGCAGCACCTGGCCGATGTAGCGCACGAAGGTCGGGTGCGGCCCGACCACCAGCACGTCCGGCGCCGACATCTCGGCGCGGTGGGTGAACAGCAGCCAGGACACCCGGTGCAGCGCCACCGCGCTCTTGCCGGTGCCGGGCCCGCCCTCGATCACCAGCACCTGGTCGCGGGGGGCACGGATCAGCGCGAACTGGGCGGCCTGGATGGTGGCCACGATGTCCCGCATGCTGCCGGTACGACCCCGGGTCAGCTCGGCCAGCAGCTGCGCGTCCACCGCCTCGGCGATCTCCGCGAGGATGGTGTCGGTGATCTCCTCGATGGAGTTGCCGGCGCAGCTGAAGGCGCGCTTGCGGCGTACCCCCGCCGGGTTGTCGGGGGTTGCCTCGAACCAGCCGGCGGCGGCCGGCGCGTGCCAGTTGACCACCAGCACCTCGCCGTCGGCGTCCCGGATCAGGTGCCGCCCGACGTACCGGATCTCGCCCGACTCGTCGTCGACCCGGCCGAACGCCACCGCCTCGTCCGCCGCGCCCAGCGCCCGCACCGCGGCGGCGGCGTGCCGGCGCAGGTGGGCGGCGGCGCCGGCGTGCGCGGCCGCCGACGGCATGCTGCGCAGCCCGTCGCGGCGCCGGTCGCGGTGCTGCGCCGCCGCGTCGAAGTACGCCTGCTCGGCGGCGATCTCCGCTTCCCTGGACGCCACGCGGCCCCTCCCTCGACGCCGACCGGTCCGAGCCACGGGACTCGGTCGGTTCACCGTACCGGCTGGGTCCGACCGGTCGTCGGCCCTGCTTCTGCGGGGTTGTGCCGCCCCCGGCGGGGCGCCTTTCGGGGCCTGCTATCGTTCTGCACCGTTGCCGATGAGCGCCGCTAGCTCAACTGGCAGAGCAGCGGACTCTTAATCCGCGGGTTCGGGGTTCGAGTCCCTGGCGGCGCACCAACGATCAAGGCCCTGAACTGGTGGTTTCCACCGGGTCGGGGCCTTTTTCGCGTCTGGTGGTGGTGGGTGATCGCTCGGTGGGTGTCCGGGAGCCGATGGACCGGCGTGGCGCCGGTTGGACCCGGCGCCACGCCGGTGAAGATGGTTCCCTCATACGCGGCATGCGCCCTGCACTCTTCACCCCGTAACTTCAGACTCCTGTTGGTAGGTCGTCCGGGAGCGGGTGGGGGCAGCGTGCGTGAGATCGTGCGCAGGTCGGTGCGGGCCATCCTTCTGGATGACGAAGGCCGCCTGGTTCTGATCAGGCGGATCAAGCCCGGCCAGGCGCCGTACTGGACGACGCCGGGGGGTGGCCTGGAGTCGACGGACGTCTCCCTGGAGGCCGCACTCCGCCGCGAGTTGCGCGAGGAGCTCGGCGCTGAGGCGGATCAGTTCGCTCAGGTCTTCCTGTTCACCACTCCCGCCGGTGAGGGCGTTTCCGTGCAGCACTTCTTTGCTTGTCGGTTGCTTCAGTTGCAGGAGGATGCCCGGACCGGGCAGGAGTTCGCTGATCCATCGCGCGGTGACTACCAAGTCGACCGGGTGGCGATCGACAAGCTGTATGCCGTGGATCTCAAGCCTGATGCGCTGAAGGAGTTCATCGCCGCCAACGAGGAGGCGCTGCTCTCGCTGTGTAGCAAGGTGCCCGTCGCAAAACCAATGAACCTCTGGTGGGGTTCGACGGCGACGGCCTCCGGGGCGCAGGTAGACCCGGAGGTGTAGACGAGGCACGCGAGGTTTGTCGTCCGTCCGGCCTCGGTCGGCGCGTTGGTCGCTCATGGCTGACCGGGAACTGGCCGACCAAAGCGCCGGTGTCGGTGGACGCGACGATCCTCGGGGGCTGTTGGCTTCTGCCCGCTGTGGCGTGACCGGACCCGGTATTCAGCTGGCCGTAGCTTTCACCTGGCGTCAGGCGCCGACCCGGCCGACCACCGCCTAGTCTACCAGGCATCACCAGCCGCAGCCACACCTGGCCGGGCGTCAGTCCTGCCTGGCAGGCAGCGGCCCATCCTGCAATGGCCGACATCAGCGTGGCGCCAAACCGCCAGCATCAGTAGCAATGCATGTGCCGATGTCAGACAGTACCGGCACCGACTGCAGCAGCATCGGTACCTCCGCCGCCCACCGGTGGATCCCCAGGTGGCCTTGTTGCTCGGGATGGGCAGATCGTGATGAGGTGCGCCTTGCCGGTTCTGACCCTTTCGTCATCGTCTCTTCGGCTGATTTCGTGAACAGTGATCATGGAAAACGTCTCACAAACCCCGTTTTGAGGGTGCGGGAGTTCCTACTGCGCCACCGTCGGCGCCGGGGTGGTGGGGTGTCTGCAGGCTGGGGATCATCGATGGGTGACTGGTGGTGGTGAGCTGACTCCTAGGCGGTGGCGGATCCTGTCCTTTTTGGCATTGCACGGCTCGGCCATCACGAGGGATATCGCAGTGGTGGCGGGGGTGCCGCGGTTGACGGCGCATCGGGACCTCACCTGGCTGCACGCCGCTGGGCTGGTGGGCCGGGAGCGCTCGGCGGAGGACCGTGCGCATGCCTGGTGGTATCGGATCACGGGGGAGGGCACCGACCTGCTCAACCGTGACCTCGTCTCGTCGGGGCGGCCGGTGCCACTGCGCCTCGGTCATAGGTACTGGGGTGCGGCGCACTACCTCCTGTTCCTCCCGCTGCTGGAAGCATCTCGGCAAGATCCGGGCCGGTGTGGGTTGTTCCAGTGGATGGCGACATTGGACACGTCGGTGTGGCTGCGGGAGCGGGGCCTGGCGCCTCTACGCGCTGACGGGTACGGGGTGTGGCTAGAAGACGGCCGCTGTGTGCGGTTCCTGGTGCACGTCGATCCCGACCCGGTCGGTGAGGTGATGACTGAGCGCGAGCGGTCTACCTTCGGCCTCGATCGCGTCCTGGCCGGTTACCGGCGTACTGATCCGATCGTGCCGGTCGGTGCGGTGTTGGTCATCGCTCGAGATGCTGTGCGCGAAGCGAACCTGCTGGCGGACCTGGTGAGCTGGCCGTTCCAGTTGCCGGTCGCGGTGACCACTGTCGACCTGTTGCGCCGGCAATGGCCCACGAGCAGGTGTGGCGAACTCCGGCCACGAGTGTGGCGCGTCATCGGTTGATCGACCTACCAGAGGCGGCTGCTGGGGTGTCGGCCCTGGCTGACCGCTTTCCCGCGTTCCTTGACGAGTCGGCCAGGTCGGAGCGCTGGAGGCGAGATAGTACGGAGATGACTGAGTCGAACGAGGCCAACGCTCGTCGCCGCCTGGCTGACGCGGACCTGGAGGTGCTTGTTGGTGTAGCAGCGCACCTCGAGCTGCTCTCTGTCGCCGAGGAACCGCCGGAGGAGATCGTGGATGCGCTGCTTCAGCGGCTGCGGCGCGACATGATGCGACTCGGCCTTATTCAGTCGGACTCGACTGAGGCGCTGCGTGCCGCCGTACGCGCACTGAACATGCGGCTGCGCCGTGCGCTCGGAGAGAACCTGCCGGCCGAGGACATCGAACTCTGATCCTTCTCCTCGGCACATGCCGAAGGAAGGGTAGGGCTTGCGGCATGTGGGCTTGTTACCGCTTGCGCCGCAGGCCGGGGAGTCTCGTCGCCGACAGCTTCTCGTCCAGCACAGGCTCATCTGACAACTGCGGACTGAAGTGGCGCAGCCCGGAGAGGTTACGGATGATGGTCGATCTATCTTCGGGTCTTGTATCACGCAACGCCATCTCAGCCAACTCCTTCTGAAGGTCGGCATCGATCTTCACGCGGAGCAGCCTGGCAATCGCCACGACAGCGGTCGAAAGCAAAGAAGCGGCTACCCAGAGCCCAGGATCTGCGAGGCCCACGGCCCAGTTCTCCTCACTCCGGTCGAGTGAGGCGCGCAGGACTCAGCTCGACCAGTACATCGTTCGCACTGATGAAGCTGAGGTCCTGCACCGACTGCGCAAGATCTCAGATGTTGCTGAACGCCTTAAGGCGTCTGAATACGGTAATACCACTCGAGAACGGCAACTGAATTAGGTGGGCAGGAGTCCGTCGGCGACGCCCGGCCCCAGGGCTGCCAGCTTCCAGATTCATATTGCATTACTACCGGAAGCCTCACCCTGTTCGCGGAAGAGCGTACCCGACCGGTGTGACGGGAGGCCAATGCGAGCGGATCTCAAGTCCTCCCAGGCGCGCCGTCACGGCCAGATTGGACATGAGTACTACCCCACCCATATCAGGCGGCTTAGAACCGGCCGTCGTCCTGCTGCCCTCGCCCAGCCCCATCGAGGGAGCCGGTCTAGTGGCAGCGCTCTTGACGAGAACCATCGGCCCCACATCGTGAGGGCTCACCGTGGGGGTACTGGATAGCATCGCGCGTCTCGATACTGGCGACTCGGCCTGCCCATTGACTTGATGTGACGGCGCGGATGCGCTGTGCTGGCAACTGGTCGTGGTTCGGTCAGGGGTGATGATGAGCGTGCAGGTGAACCCCGAGTGGTGGAGCTCGGGCGTCTGGAACGGCCAGCCGATAGGTGAGTTCCTGCGGCGCCGGGATGTGAGTGCCGTCTTCCGCTTCCTACACGCCCGTGGCGTGTCCTACGGCAGGATCGCGACGCTCGTTGACGTCTCGCCCAATCGCGCGGCAGAGATCGCCAAGGGCGTCCGGCAGGTCACGGCCTACGAGGTCCTCGAGCGGATCGCGGTCGGCCTGAGCATCCCCCGTCCGGCCATGGGTCTCGGCCGGGACGAGGACGGGCATGTCGTCGAGGAGCCGCGCCAGCTCTCGGCTGTAGGTGACATCGCGAATCAGCCGGTTATCGGAGTCGGGGACCGCGCGAAGGTCGACGTCTTGGCACAGCTGCGTCTGGGCCTGGACGAGGCCCTGGCATCGTCGAGCGTCGCTCCACGGCATCTCGAGCTGATAGAGGAGTCCGCGGGCGAGCACACGCGGATATACCCGTCGGCCTCCCCACGGGTGATGCTGTCGCTGCTGGCGAGTGACTGCCGGGAGGTGCAGGTTCTGTCAGGGCGGCGGCAGCCGGCGGCGGTCCAGGCTCGGCTGTCGGGGGTGGCGGCGCTGTTGGCGACGATGTGCGCGGATGCGTTGATGCGGCTCGGGGAGGTTGCCGAGGCGCGGCGGTGGTACGGCACGGCGATCCGTGCGGCGGATGACAGCGGGCAGCACCGGTTGAGGGTGCTGGTGCGGGCTCAAGCGGCGATGCTGCCGTACTACTTCGGAGACCCTGGCCAGACCGTCGCGCTGGCCGACGCGGCGCTGGCCCTCACCTCGACCGCATCATCACCGGCTGCCCTGGCTGCGGCCGGCCGGGCACGTGCGTTGGCCAGGCTCGGCGCAACCGAGCAGGCGCGGTCGGCTATCGCCCAGGCCCGGCAGATGTTCGACCAGGCCGGTGACGACGACACTGATGTGGCGTTCCGGTTTCCCGCGAAGCGTTTTCTGTTCTACCTCTCGGGGACGTACACCTGTCTCGGGGACACCGGGGGTGCGTACCGGGTTCAGGAGGAGGCGTTACGCCTGTACGGCGAGGCGCCGGCCGTACCGATCGACGTGGCCCTGATTGCCCTGGACAGGTCAGTGTGCCTCGCGCGGGACCGACGGGCGGCCGAAGCGGCAGTCACCGCCCACGACGCCATCGCCGACCTGCCGGAGATACAGCAGACGGAGATCATCCTTACCAGAGCCACGGACGTCATCTCGGCGGTTCCCGAGCGAGATCGGCACGGCGAGGTGGCGGCGTTGACTGAGTACGTGCGGGCCTGCCGCGAGCGCGCCCTTAGGCTGGGGGCCACCGCCGCGCTCGGTCCCTAGGAGCCGCATGTTTGTCGAGGCGCGCACCCGTCCGGTGCTCACCGAGGTGTGCCGTCGGCTCGGCTACCCCGACTCGGATGCCGCCCTGCTACGGCACCACACCAACGCCGTCTACGCCGTCAGCAATGTCGTGATCAAGATTGCTCCTTTCTCCTTCGACATGGAGCGAGTGCGGGCCATGGTGGCTGTGGTCGACTGGCTGGAGGCCCAGAGGTTTCCGACGGTGGGGCTCCAGCCAGCCCTTGTACAGCCGTTGCAGGTTGATGGTCACGCTGTCACGGTCTGGCAGCGTCTCGACCCGGCACACGATCAACCCATCAGCGTCGCCGAACTGGGAGTACTGCTTCGTCAACTGCATGCGCTGCCGACTCCGCCGATGCCGCTGCCTGTCCTGCGGCCGATCCACAGCATCGAGCGGTCCGTCGCCCGCTCGACGATCCTGGACCGGAAAGAGCGGGATCTACTGATGGGTGGGCTCAAGGCGCTAGCAGCCAGCTGGGACGCGATGAGGTTCCCGCGGGGTATCAGCCTAATTCAGTCCGACCCGCAGACACGCAACGCGCTGCGGCGCTTCGACGGTGCTCCGGTACTTGCTGACTGGGACGGCGCCGCCCTCGGGCCCCGCGAATGGGACATCGCTACGGTCGCTGTTCACTGCCGCCGATTCGACCCGCCCGGCTACACAGCCTTTGCCGACTTCACGACCGCTTACGGCTGGGACATCGATTCCTGGCCGCAGTTCGAGGAGCTGTGCCGGCTGCGCGAGCTGCAGATGATCGCCACCAATGCGCGGAAGTCCCGTCCCGGCACCGAGGCTGCCGACGAGGTACACCGCCGGATCGCGGGCCTGCGCGATGAAGGGGCGGAACTGACTCGATGGCACATCCTTTGATCTCTACCGAGTAGGGGACCGGACGGGCAGCCATCCTGCGCCACCTGCCCAGGGCCACGCCAGACACGACGATGCACACGGTGACCCACCACGCTGGGTCTGTATCCGCTCCGTCACTCCCGCGATCGTGAACGCCAGGAACACATCGGCACAGCCGGTCCAAGATCACTGGACTCGACGCTGTACCGACGGGCCAGCGACATCCTCACGCCAGGGAGATCCAGATGGATGTGCCAATGGGCGGCAGGTCGGAAGGCGACCCGACGCACCGGCAAGTGCGCGCACCAGGCGTTCCGTCGACCGTGCGGGCGGCTCCTCGTTTCCGTACTGCCATCGGGGCTGCGGGGGCGAGTGACCGGCGGTCTGCTCCCTGCCGCTGGCCGACGGCGATGGGTTTGCCGGTGCACCGGCAAACCCACCGCCTACCGGCGTTAGAACCGGCTGGGGGTCGGCCGTGACGGTGTACGTATCGCGGTACGCCGCCACCGGTGAGCTCCCCCGCGACTTTACGGAGCGGGCCGAGCCGATGGAGCGGCCGGTGGCCGACTTGCCGCTGCAGACGCATGTATGGCGGGTCGTGTTCGAGCAGCAGCTGCGGAAGCCCGACCCCCGATGACCGGCGACGGCACCCGCCCTGCCGCACCGGACTGGCCTTGGCCGCCGGAGCATCTGCCGCTGCGTCCGCTGTGGTTGTGTCGGCGCTGCGGGCATCCCTGGCCCTGCAGCGCGGCGAAGCTCGCGCTCTTGGCCGAGTACCGCGAAGTGCCGGGGAGCCTGTTCCTCTACCTGGCCGGCTGTCTGCACGACGCGATCGACGACTTGCACCGGCTCAACCCCAGCGTGACAGGCAGCGTCGCCGACATGTTCGACCGGTTCCTCGGTTTGCCTGCCCGCCACACCCACGCCTACCGCGTGAACACCACCACGGCCGCCGGCTCCAAGGAGACCTTGTCGTGAACGGCATCGGCCTCATTAACACCACCGGCCAGCCGGCGGTCGCCGGAAGCTTCCATACCCTGGTCGTGCAGCCGACGAGCTTCTGCAACCTCGATTGCACCTACTGCTACCTGCCCGACCGGAGATCCCGCCGCTTGATGAGCGGCGCGGTCGCGTGGGCCTGCGCGGAGTCGATCGCTCGGCAGAACAGCGGTCATCCGGTGAGCGTCGTGTGGCACGGGGGCGAACCCACCGCCACACCCATCGGGCTGTTCCGGGATCTACTGACCCCGTTCGAGGAGCTGCGAGGCGCGGGGATGGTGCGTCACGAGATTCAGACGAACGCGACGCTGATCAACCGACAGTGGTGCGAGCTGTTCACCGCTTACGGGTTCGAGGTCGGGGTCAGCATCGACGGACCGGGCGCGTTGAACCGGAACCGCCTTGACCGGGCCGGCAACCCGACCGATGCCCGGACCCTGCGCGGCATGCAGGCCCTGGCCGATGCAGGGCTGAGGTACTCGGTGATCTGTGTGGTCACCCCGGAAACCATCGACCACGCTGGCGCCCTCGTCGACTTCTTCACCGGCCTGCCCGGCTGCGAGTCGGTGGGCTTCAACATCGAAGAGCAGGAGGGCGCCGACCGGGCACCGGTGTCCGAGGATGCCGCGTACCGGTTCTGGCAGCAGCTCATCGCACGTCGCGTCGACGGCAGCCCGCTGCGGATCCGCGACGTGGACCGGCTGGCCTACTACCTTGCCGCCACCCGCGCCGGACACGTCGACCATGCGCCGTACGAGCCTATCCCGACGGTCTCCTGGGATGGGCAGGTGGTTCTCCTCTCACCGGAGCTCCTCGGCATCACCGAGCCGCGATACGGCGACTTCATCGCCGGCAACGTCCTACAGCAACCCATCAGCGCCATGCTCGCCCGCGCCAGCGACCTGGACTACGTCGCCGAGTTCGTAACAGCCCTCAACGATTGCGCCGACCACTGCGCCTTCTACGACTTCTGCCATGGCGCCCAGGCCGGCAACCGCTACTTCGAGCACGCGACATTCACCGCCCGAGAAACGACCTACTGCCGCACCACCCGACAGGCCCTCGTCCGCGCCGCCGCGGACCACCTCACCCCTCAAGGAGAAGCACCATGACCAACGCCCTCGCGACCCTCATCAACGCCGCACCCGAGCAACTCGCCCGCCTCGGCGTCGACCCGGAACGGTCGGTAGCGTCAATCGACGCGGCGAAGTTCGACAACCGCCCCACTTGGGCCAACAAGGGTAAGTTCGACAGCCGACCCGGCTGGGACAACTGGAACAAGAAGAAGTAGCCCCCGCGACGGGACGCGCGGGGTGGCGTGCCCACCCCGCGCCCACAGAGGTTGAGGACACATGCGCACGACCACGATCGGCGACGTAAAGGTCCTACTGCCGGACCTCGAACCGGACGACCTCGACACCACCACGAACCTCGCCGACGGACTCACCGAGGCCCTCGTCGAGGGCGCCGCGTGGCGCGGCTCGCACCTTGAGGACGCCAGCATCCGCAGCAGCCTGATCACCGGCGTAGACCTGAGCGAGAGCACATGGGAGGCCGGCAGCCTCTACGGCTGCGAGATCACCCGCACCGACTTCTCCGGCGCCACCCTGACCGGCATCACCATCGAACGGTGCGCCATCACCGGCTCCCGGTTCACCGGCACCAGACTCACCGACGTACGCCTCAAGGACGTCCTGTTCGACGGCTGCCGCTTCGACTACGCCACCCTTCGGCGTGTCACCGCCTCCGGCTCGGTCGCGTTCACCGACTGCACTCTCACCAACGGCGCGTGGTCTTTCTGCCGACTGGCGCGCATGGCACTGCGATCCTGCGACCTGAGCGGTCTGGAGCTGGACTCCTGCCACCTCGACGGCGCCGACCTGCGGGGCAGCCGCATCCACGGCCTCAAGACACCGCTGGACAACCTGCGCGGCGTCATCCTCGGCGAGGACCAGCTTCCTGACCTCACCCGGCTGACCGTCGCCGCCCTCGACCTCACCGTCCGCAACGACTGAAATCGGAGGAGGCATTGTGGCCGCTGAACCTACCGGCAGCCCGGACACGATCCTCGTCTGCATCAGGGGCAACTCCGGCTCGGGTAAGAGCAGCATCGCCCGCGAACTACGACGCCGGCACGGCCGGGGCTGCGCCCTGGTCGAGCAGGACTACCTGCGCCGCATCCTGCTGCGCGAGCGGGACAAGCCCGGCGGCGCCGCGCCCGCGCTGATCGGGCAGACCGTCCGGTTCGCCCTCGATCACGGCTACCACGTGGTGCTGGAAGGCATCCTGCACACCAATCGCTATCGCAGCATGCTGACCGCCCTGCGGGACGGTCACCGCGGCCGGTCCCTGTTCTGCTACCTCGACGTGTCCCTGGCCGAGACCCTGCGCCGGCACCTCACCCGCCCGAAGGCCACCGAGTTCACCGCCGAGCACATGAGCGGCTGGTACGCCGCGCACGACGTCCTGGGCTGGCCCGACGAACTCGTCCTCCCCGAGACCACCGGACTGGACGAGGCCGTCCAGGCCATCGCCGCTGTCGCCGGGCTACCCCAGACCGGACGCGACGACGACCGGCTACCGAACGTTCCGTCCCCGTAGGGGGCCTTCCACCGCCTGCCGGAGTTCGCTCAGCCACTCGATGCCGAGCCGGTGGCCGTCGGGGAACTGGTCGTCGCGATCCCAGCGCCACGTGGTGATCATCGCCAGCATGAGAGTCCGGCAGTCTCGAAGCAGGTGGTGATCGACGCCCGGGTAGTGGTCTGCGACCTCGTCGGGGGCGTGGGCCAGGTCGAACTCGATCGGCCCTCGGCAGCACGTCTCGAAGTCGATGAAGAGCGGGCCGATCCGGGTCGCGAGCAGGTTGCCCGGGTGCGGTTCGCCGTGCAGGACCTGTTCGGGTCGGCCGCTGTCGCCGACCGCCCGGCGTAGGCGGTCCAGTGTGTCGGCGAGAAGGGCGCGGTCCGTGTCGGCCAGCCTCGGCGTCCGGTCTTGGTCGGCCACGAGCGCCCGGGCCTCGGAGACCCGGTCCGTGACGTGCGGAGTGGGCAGGTCGACCCGGCGCATTCCGGCGTGCAGACGTTCGAGCGCTCTGGCGTAGTCCGCGGGCGGGACCGCCTGGGTGGTCACCGGTTCGTAGTAGGTCCACAGGGTGACCACGTGGTCGTCCCGGACGAAGACCTCGGGCGCTTCCAGCGCGGCCACCGGGCTCCCGACCTCGAACAGTCGCCGTGCCATGTCCACTTCGAGCTGGGCGCACTGGTGTGCCGTCGGTGCCACCTGGGCCAGCACGTCGCAGGGCCGCAGCCGCAGGGTGAGCTTGTTCGAGTTCTGCAGGACGACGGCGTCGTCGGCGGTCAGGCCGAGCGACCTGGCGCTCACCATGGCTGCCTGGGTTGCCCGCCGGGCCGCGTACGCCTGCATCGGAGCACGGTAACTCAACGTTTCCGGCGCAGCAGCCGGGTTTCGGGCCCCCCGCGCCAGGCCGCCAGTGCTGTCCGGGCAGGTCGATCACGATGAGGCCGGTCAGCAGGGCACATGGCCAGGGTGGGACGCGCGATATCCTGACGCCTCGCTTGAGAGGTGGAGTGATGGGGCTGCGTGGTTGGGTCGCGCTGGCAGCCGTCTGTGCGATGACCGGGTGCGGTTCGCCGTCCGCCCCGACCGCCGATCGGTCCACGGCCGACGCCCGCCCCTCCGCCGCGCCGGCCACGAGCTCGGCCATCGGGCCGTCTCTGCCTTCGGTCCCGGCGACCGGCGGAGCCGGCTACTCCGCGACGTTGTCCGCGCGTCTGGTGTCCACCGGCCTGTTGCCATCGGGCTCCAGGGTGGACGTGGCGACGGTCATGGCACCGGACGCCGGTGATCGACGACCGGGTGCCGGAGCGTCCTGTTCGGACGACATGATCCCGCTGTTGTCGGCCACCCGGCTGACCGGGACCCCGTCGGCGATAGCCGCGGCCACCGTCAGCCACGACGCGGGTCCCGATCAGCTCTGGGTGGGAAACGAGGTCCTCCGGACCTACGCCGATGACGGCGCCCGCCGGGCGATCGACGACCTGCGAACCTTCGTCGGTCGGTGTCCCACCGCCGTGGCGTCCATCGGCGGCCGCGCCAGCTATCGCTACGCGGTGGGCCCGGGACCCCGGCTGGGCGACGAGAGTCTTCACCTGAGCTGCCGGATGACCTCCGGATCGGGCACGCTGGGTTGCGACACCATTCTGGTCCGGCTCGGCACCACCCTGCTGGTCGCGCAGGAGATGGGCGACGACTCGGGCGGCGACGGATATCTCTCCCGACTCGCCGAAGCCGCCGTCCGCAGGTACCGGGCGGGCGGATCCTGACCCCCACGGCCGCGCGGCCGGTCCGGGCGGCAGGTGAACGCTGTCGCCCCGGGCCCGCTGCGACCGGTCCACGACAGTGCAGCGGAATCCGCGTACCGCCGCCCTAGAGTCCGGTCCATGAAGCTGTGCACGCGACTCGGCGGTGGCCTCGCCGTACTGGCGGCGGTGTTGGTGGCGTGGCCGGCGGCGGCGTCCGCCGCGCCGGCCGACGGCGGCCTCGGCCTGGACCTGCGCACCACCCAGGCGAGCCACCCGGCGGGCGGGCCGGTCCGGCTGACGCTCGCGGTCACCAACTCCACCGGCGCGGCGTGCGGCCTGGCCACGGCCGCCGAGGGCACCGTGCAGATCGCCGCCGTCCGCCGGGACGGGCAGGATCTGGTGCCGGCGCTCGGCCGCAGCTTCCACGACGACGGCATCGGCGCGGCCGCGACCGCCGGGCTGACGACCGTCGCGCCCGGGGCGAGCGCGACCGTGTCGCTGACCAGCATCCGGTTGGCCGACGGCGCCGAGCCGGGTGACGTGGTGCTGCGATCGGTGGCCGCCACCCCGGACGGCGGCGGCCTGGACAGCCTCTGGCCGGTCGGTGCCCCCGGCCGGTACGAGGTCACCGCCGGCTACGCGGCGCTGCCGGTCACCGGCGCCGCCACCCTCTGCCCGGGGGCGACGGCCCTGCGGACCACCACGTTCACCGTCGGGGACGCGACCGGGGGTCGCCGGTGGTGGCCGTGGCTGCTGGGCGGCGCGGTGCTGGCGCTCGCGGTCGTCGCGCTGGTGGTGCTGCTCCTGCTACGGGGTCGCCGTGGCGGCGCCGCGGCCGTCGCCCTGCTGCTGGTCGGCGCCGGCCTGTTCGGCGGGGGAGCCCGGCCGGCCCGCGCGGACTACACGGTGGACCCGAACGCGGGCGTGCCGATCGACGGGGTGGACTTCCCGGCGCTGGTCGAGAGCTGCCTGGCCGGGTTCGCCGCGCCCGGCGGCGACCCGGCCGGCATCCTGCCCCGGCTGAAGGACAAGAAGACACCCCGGGTGCGGATCATCCCGACGCCGGGCGGGTCCGGGGCCTTCGAGACGCCGACCGGCCGGGACGGCAAGGGCTCGTCCACGGTGACCTGGAACCCGACCTCCACCGAGCCGTACGAGCCGGGCGTGCCGCGGGATCCCTGCGCGGCGCTCTACCATGAGCTCAACCACGCCGACGACATCTCCCGCGACGCCGTGCCGCAGGGCGATTGCGGCAGCACCGGCATCAGGACCGCCGAGGTCAAGGCCACGTTCGCGGAGAACCGCTACCGGGTGGCCAAGGGCCTGAATCCGCGCACCGAGTACAACGGCAAGAAGCTGCCGAAGAGCCTCGACGAGTGCAAGAAGCCGGCCAAGAAGACACCCCCGCCGAAGGGTCCGGTGAAGCTCTGCGAGGACTCGGCGAGCTGCGGCGGCTCCAACGGCGACCCGCACCTGGTGACGTTCGACCGGGCGTACTACGACTTCCAGGCGGTGGGCGAGTTCGTGCTGGTCGCCTCGACCTCGGGTGACCCCCTCGCGGTGCAGGTCCGGCAGACGCCGATGGGCACCGCCCGGAACGTGTCGGTCAACTCGGCGGTCGCGTTCCGGCTCGGTGCCCACCGGGTCGGCCTCACCCTGACTCCCGGCGGCACCGAGGTACGCGTCGACGGCACGGTCGTGCCGGCACCGCCCGAGCGGACCGGCCTGCCCGGCGGTGGGGCCCTCGACCGGCGGCCCTCCGACACCGGCGCCGCCGACGGGTACGACCTGACCTGGCCCGACGGCTCCGCCGCCGCGGTCGACCAGATCGGCCACTACGGCTACCGGCTGCTGCTGAAGCTGGCGCCCGGCCGGGCCGGCAAGGTGCACGGCCTGCTCGGCGACTTCGACGGCGACCCGGCCGACGACATCGCCCCGCCGGCCGGCACCGCGCTGGCCCAGCCGGTGCCGTTCGAGAAGCTCTACCCGGCGTACGCGGACGCCTGGCGGATCGGCCAGGGCGACTCGCTGTTCAGCTACGCCGACGGCCAGGACACCCGATCGTTCACCGACCGCACCTTCCCCGACAAGCCGGCGACCGTGGCGGACCTGGACGCGAACCGGCGCGCGCAGGCCGAACAGGTGTGCCGGTGGGCCGGCCTCACCGACGCCTTCGCGCTCGCCGAGTGCGTGCTGGACGTCGGGGCCACCGGCCGGCCCGAGTTCGCGGTCAGCGGCGCCGCCACCGAGCGGATCGCCCCGCCCCCCGCCACGCCGATCGCCGTGCCACCGCTGGCCGCCGGCGCGGTGGCTCCCGGGGGCCGGCTGACCTTCCCCGGCCGCGCCGGCGACGCCGTGTTCGTCGACGTGACCGCGCCGGGGCTGCCCGACCGCTGCTCGCCGTACCGGCTGCTCGACCCGGCCGGGCAGGAGGTCGCCAACGGCTGCAACGTCAACGGCGTCGGCTACGTCGACCGCACCGAGCTGACCGTGGCCGGCACGTACGCGGTGCTGGTCGACGCGATCGGCGGCACGGGCAGCGCGACCGTGCGGGTCTACGCCGCCCGGGACGTCGCCGGCACCCTGGAGCCGAACGGGCCGACGCTGTCCGCGACGCTCGACCGGCCCGGGTCCGTGGCCCGCTACTCGTTTCCCGGCCACGCCGACGAGCGGGTGTTCGTCGAGGTGCCGGAGAGCACGCTGAGCGACCAGTGCTCGCCGCTGGACCTGCGCGCCCCGGACGGCAGGCTGCTGAACACCGGCTGCGTCATCAACGGCGCCGGTGAGGTCGACGGCACCCTGCTGCCCGCGGACGGGACGTACACCGTCCTGGTGGACCCGAAGGACCGGACGGTCGGCGACGTCGCGCTGCGGCTGTCCGTCGGCCGGGACGTGACCGGCGAGATCGCCGTGGGCGGGCCGCCGGTCGTCGCGACCGTCGACCGGGCCGGCGGGGTCGTCCGCTACCGGTTCACCGGCACCGCGGGAACGTCGGTGACCGTGGCGGCCACCGCGGCGACCCTGCCCGACCAGTGCGGGCCGCTGGAGCTGCGGGATTCGGGCGGTCGGCTGCTGGCGGAGGGCTGCGTGATCAACGGGGTCGGCGACATCGGGGCGACCGTGCTGCCGGTCACCGGCACGTACACCCTGGTGGTCGACCCGCGCGACACCGCGACCGGTGCGGTGACCCTCACCCTGCGCCGCTGATCGGGCCGGCGGCCGGGGACGCCTCGGGCGTCAGCGTGCCGCCGGTGGGCGCAGGCCGTCGAGGGCGACGCCGAGCACCCGGTCCCGCTGGGCGGGGTCGGGGAACTGCGCCATGGTGAGGCCGCTGATCAGCCGGATCACGTCGTCGAAGCCGATGTCGTCGCGGACCGCCCCGGCCGACTGGGCGCGCCGCATCATCGGCTCGCCGGCGGCGTAGATCTCCGTCCGGCAGCTGCGGAACACCTCGGAGTCGTGCACCAGCTCCTCGGCCAGGGCGCGCTTGGTGGCCACGTAGCCGACGAACCGGTGCAGCCAGGCCACCAGGGCGTCCCACGGAGGCAGGCCGGAGAGGTCGCCGGCGGACTGGCTGAGCGCGCGGACCTCCTCCACGTAGAGCGCCTCGAAGAGATCCCGCCGGGTGGGGAAGTTGCGGTAGAGGGTGCCGATGCCGACGCCGGCCCGCCGGGCCACCTCCTCCAGCGAGGCGGTGGCGCCGGCCTCGGCGAAGACCTCCCGGGCGGCCGCGATCAGCGCCTCGTAGTTCCGCCGGGCGTCGGCCCGCTTCGGCCGGCGGGCGAAGACGTCGGTGGGTTGTCCCGCGCCCGTCATGACCTACGTCACCTCACCTCGGTTGCAACCGGAGGCACCCCTCCGCTAGCTTGGTGGAGGCACCCCTCCGTACGGAGCCTTGCCTCCGGTTAGCTTACCCCGGTCTCCGACGCCGGCCCCAAGAGCGGGCCTCCGGAGCCTCCGCCCGATCTCGACCGAGGAGCTCTTTCATGCCCGACGTCGCCCAGTCCACCCGCGCCACCGCCACGCCTCGTCCGTTCGGACGCGATCCTGGAGTTCCCGCAATGTCGTTCCGACGCGGCTCCCGCCGCCTCACCTTCGGGGTGCTGGCGGCCGGCGCCGGCTTCTTCTCGCTGCTGCAGTCGCTGATCGCCCCGGTGCTGCCCACCATCGCGCATGACCTGCACACCTCACAGAACACCGTGACCTGGGTGCTTACCGCGTACCTGCTGTCCGCGTCCATCTTCACGCCCATCCTCGGGCGGGTCGGCGACATGATCGGCAAGGAACGCACCCTGGTCGTGGCGCTCGCCGCGCTCGCGCTCGGCTGCCTGCTGGCCGCCGTCGCGCCGAACATCGGCGTGCTGATCGTCGCCCGGGCGGTGCAGGGCATCGGCGGCGCCGTCTTCCCGCTCTCTTTCGGGATCATCCGGGACGAGTTCCCCGCCGCCCGGGTCTCCTCGGCGGTCGCCGGCATCTCCGCCGTGGTCGCCGTCGGCGGCGGCTTGGGCGTGGTGCTCGCCGGGCCGATCGTCACCGCCCTGGACTACCGCTGGCTGTTCTGGATCCCGATGGTGGTGGTCGGGCTGACCGCCGTGGCCGCCAAGCTGTTCGTGCCGGAGTCGCCGGTGCGTACGGCCGGCCGGATCGACTGGCGGGCGACCCTGCTGCTCTCCGGCTGGCTGGTGGCGCTGCTGCTGCCGGTCAGCAAGGGCGCCACCTGGGGCTGGACCTCCGGTCGCGTGCTGGCCCTGCTGGCGTTGGCCGTGGTGCTGCTGGCCGGCTGGCTGGTGGTCGAGCTGCGGTCGACGAACCCGCTGATCGACATGCGGATGATGCGCCTGCCCGGCGTCTGGACCACCAACCTGGTCGCCCTGCTCTACGGCGCCTCGATGTTCTCGGTGTACGCCTTCCTGCCGCAGTTCGCCCAGATCCCGACGGCGGCCGGCTACGGCTTCGGCGCCAGCGTCACCCAGGCCGGCCTGCTGATGCTGCCCATGCTGGTGGCCATGTTCGTGGCCGGGCTGCTCGCCGGTCGGCTGGAGTCCCGCGGGTTCGGCGCCAAGGCGCAGTTGGCCACCGGCGCCGCCTTCAACGTGCTCGCCTCGGCCATGCTGACCGTCGCGCACGACACCCGCTGGGAGGTCGGCGTCGCCGGCGGCCTGGTCGGCCTGGGCATCGGCCTGGCCTTCGCGTCGATGGCGAACCTGATCGTGGGCGCCGTGCCGGCCGGCCAGACCGGCGTGGCGACCGGGATGAACGCCAACATCCGCACCATCGGCGGCGCGGTCGGCGCCGCCGTGGTCAGTGGGGTGATCACCGCCCACCCGCAGGCCGGCGGCCTGCCCCGGGAGGCCGGCTTCACGCTGGGCTTCCTGGTGCTCACCGGCATCGCGCTGGCCGCCGCGATCGCCGCTCTCGCGGTCCCGTCGCCCCGGCGCGGGTCCGCCGGTCGCCGGCCGGCCGCGGGGCCGACGGTGACCCCCGAGCCGGTACGCGAGCTGGCGCCGGTCCCGATCGGCCGCTGACCCTCGTCCTGCTCGACGGCCAGCCGGCGTCAACTAATGGTTGACGCTGGCTGGCCGTCAACCTATGGTTGACGCATGACGGAACCCAGCAGGATCACCGGCCAGGTACGCCTCGACGACCTGATCCAGGGGATCAAGAAGGCCCACACCGACGCCCTCGACCAGCTCACCGACGCGGTGATCGCGGCCGACCACCTCGGCGAGCTCGCCGACCACCTGATCGGCCACTTCGTCGACCAGGCCCGCCGCTCCGGCGCGTCCTGGACGGAGATCGGCAGCAGCATGGGGGTGAGCAAGCAGGCCGCCCAGAAGCGCTCCGCGGCCAAGGCCGACGCGGCCGCCGCCCTCGACCCCAGCGCCGGCTTCGCCAAGTTCACCCCGCGCGCCAGGAACGTGGTGGTCGCCTCCCAGGAGGAGGCCCGGGCCCGCCAGCACGCCGAGATCCGGCCGGAGCACCTGGTGCTCGGCCTGCTCGCCGAGCCGGAGGGGCTCGCCGCCCGGGCGATCGTCGACGAGGGCGTGCCGCTGGAGCGGGTGCGGGAGGCGGCCGTCGCCGCGCTGCCGCAGCCGGCCGGCCAGGTGCCCGCCCTGATCCCGTTCGACGCTCAGGCGAAGAAGGCCCTCGAGCTCACCTTCCGCGAGGCGCTGCGGCTCGGGCACAACTACGTCGGCACCGAGCACATCCTGCTCGCGCTGCTGGAGCAGGAGGACGGCGACGGCCTGCTCTCCGGCCTCGGCCTGGCCAAGGACGTCGTCGAGGAGAAACTGGTCGCCGTGCTGGCGCAGATCAGCGCAGTGCGGTGACCCCGGCGGGGGAGGCGCCTCCCCCGCGCCGGGGATGAGCGCGGCGGCTCCGGTCGGCAGGGTCGTGGGTGTACCGACGACCGCGAGGAGCCTGATGGCCATGCCGATCGGTGCCCTCGCTGGACCGAACGAGCCGCGTTGTCCCGTGGCGTACCGGCGTCGTCGGCGGTTACGCCGTCGGGGGCGGGGCGCGGCACGGGGGTGCGTCCCGACCCCGCCGGCCAGCGGGTCGGTCAGGCGGTGGGAAAGCCGTACCGGGCGGCGTGCTCCGGGTCGGCCGGGTCCACCTGGCGTACGCCCGCGTCGGCGAGCCGCTTGTTGACCTCGTCGAGCCGGTCGCGGACCAGCTGGGCCTCCTGCTCGGTGACCCGGCCCCGGTGCGGCCGGCCGGCGTGCTCGATGGTGCCGTAGTCGACCTTCTCGGGGCCCCGGCGGGCCTTCGGCGGGCGGACCCGCTCGGCCGTCCGCAGCAGCTGCGCCATCGGCACGTCGGTGGCCATCGCGTCGAACTCGCTGGCGGTCAGCACCACCCGGCGCGGCTCACCGTCGCCGTGCCGGTCGTGGATCTCCACCACGGCCACGTCCAGGGAGGCGTCGTCGATCGCCTCCACCTCGGTGGCGGTGGCGTCCAACTGCACGGGACCGGCGACCAGGTCAGGGTGCTCCAGCACGACGACCTTGACCACCTCGTCGTCGGTGCCCAGCACGGTGCCGGTGAAGTCGGAGACGTGGATCGTCTTCTTGCCCATGCGCGGAGCTGCTCCTGTCGTGGACCGGTTTCGGACCACAAGACGTTACCCGACAGGTGTGCGAACCCCCGGCTGGACACCCCGCCGCGGCGGTCACCTGCCGGCTGGTGCGTCAGTGGGCGGTCAGGCCGCGCGGGGAGGAGCTGCCGGCGGGCAGGCTGTTCAGCTCGCCCCAGGAGGGGGCGTCCGCGTCCCGTCCGCCGCGCCCCCCGCGGTACGCCGGTTGGGCCGGAAAGCGGCCGGCCGCCTCCGCCGCCCGCCAGGCCCGCGCGGTGTCCTGCTGATACCGGTCACTCGGTTGATTCGCCATGGCAACCACCGTCCCAGACAAAGGTGTCGAGGTATGGAAATACATATGACGCTCGATCCCTGTCCGCGGTTCCCGCCGGTGGGCGGCGGCTGCCGGTCAAGCCATCGGTGCCCGTCGGTATGTCTACCCCTCGCCGCGGTGATCCAATCCACCGCCGGAAGCGCGGGTGACGCGGGCCGTCCCGGCGTACGGTGATCACGACGGAACCGCCGTGCCCACGCGGGCGACAGGAGGTGCGAACCGGTGCTCGACCGGCGGCTCTACCGGCACCTGGTCACCTGGCTCGGCCAGTGGCCGGCCGGCCCCGGCCTGCACGTGGTGGGCTCCCGACGGCGTGGCTTGCCGGCCTGGGACGGGCGGCTGCGCCCGGCCGTCGCGGTGGCCGCCCCGGGGGGTGCCGCCGCGGAACGCAGCACCGTGCTCTCGGTGCCCCCGGAACGGGTGCAGCCGGTCCGGGCGCTGGCCCGCGGCCCCCGGGCCGATCTGTTCCGGGCGCTGCCGATCGCCGTCGGCCAGCCGGACTGGGAAACCCACCGGGACGTCTTCCGGTGGTGCCTGTCCCCGGCGCCGCTGCCCGAGGCGGGGGAGTGGGTCGACCCCACCGGGCCGGGGCTGCCGCCCTGGCTGCGCCTGTTCGACCGGGAGGTGCTGGTGGTGCGGGACGACGGCGGCGGCTACCTGGCCGGGGTGGGCATCAAGCGGCACGACGCCCACGGGCACGAGCTCGCGGTCGGCACGGTGCCGCACGCCCGGGGTCGCGGGCTGGCCCGCCGGCTGGTCGCCCGGGCGGCGCGCCGGGTGCTCGACGAGGGCGCCGTGCCGACGTACCGGCACGACGAGGGCAACGCCGCCTCGGCCCGGGTGGCGGAGGCGGCCGGCTTCCCGGACCGCGGCTGGCGATCGTTCGGGGTCTATCCGCCCTGATCGGGCGGGGTGGGTGTGGCGGGTGACGCGGCGGGGTAGGGGTACCCGCCATGGCAGAGCGCGACCTTCCCGAACCGGATCCCCAGCCCGGCGCCCCCGCCGGCCCGATCCCCGCCGCCCCGCCCGGCCGGCGGGCGAGCGGGGCCGACGGCGACCCGCCGGGCGCGGACCCGGCCGCCGAGCCGAGCGGCCGGCGGGACCGGACGCGCTACCTGTACCTCGCGGTCATCCTGGCGGTGCTCGCCGGCATCGCCGTCGGCCTGCTCTTTCCGGATTTCGGCAAGTCCCTCAAGCCGCTCGGCGACGGCTTCGTCGCGCTGATCAAGATGATGATCGGCCCGGTGATCTTCTGCACCATCGTGCTCGGCGTCGGGTCGGTACGGAAGGCCGCCCAGGTCGGCAAGGTCGGCGGGCTGGCCCTGGGCTACTTCCTGCTCATGTCGACCGTCGCGCTGGCGATCGGCCTGGTGGTCGGCAACCTGATCCACCCGGGATCGGGCCTGCACCTCAACGAGGCGTTGGCCGGAGCCGGCCAGAAGGCGGCCTCCGGCGAGGGGGAGGGCACCGTCGCCTTCCTGCTCGGCATCATCCCGACCACGCTCTTCTCCTCGCTGACCGAGGGTGACGTGCTGCAGGCGCTGCTGGTGGCGCTCCTGGTCGGCTTCGCGGTGCAGAGCCTGGGCCGGCGCGGCGAGCCGGTGATCAACGCGATCGCGGTGCTGCAGCGGGTGGTCTTCAAGGTGCTGGCGATGATCATGTGGCTGGCACCGATCGGCGCGTTCGGCGCCATCGCCGCGGTGGTCGGCGCGACGGGCGTGGACGCGCTGAAGAGCCTCGCCCAGATCATGCTCGGCTTCTACGCCACCTGCCTGATCTTCGTCTTCCTGGTGCTCGGCACGCTGCTCTGGCTGGTGGCCCGGATCTCGATCTTCTCGCTGCTGCGCTACCTCGGGCGGGAGTTCCTGCTCATCCTGTCCACGTCGTCGTCGGAGTCGGCGCTGCCCCGGCTGATCGCCAAGATGCAGCACGTCGGCGTCGCCCGCCCGGTGGTCGGCATCACGGTGCCCACGGGCTACTCGTTCAACCTCGACGGCACCGCGATCTACCTGACCATGGCGTCGCTGTTCATCGCCGACGCGCTGGGCAAGCCGCTGGCGATCGGCGAGCAGATCTCGCTGCTGGTGTTCATGGTGATCGCGTCCAAGGGCGCGGCCGGCGTGACCGGCGCCGGGCTGGCCACCCTCGCCGGCGGCCTGCAGTCGCACCGGCCCGACCTGGTCGACGGCGTCGGTCTGATCGTCGGCATCGACCGCTTCATGTCCGAGGCCCGGGCGCTGACCAACTTCGCGGGCAACGCGGTCGCCACCGTCCTGGTCGGCACCTGGACCAACCAGTTCGACCGGGACCGGGCCCGCGCGGTGCTCGCCGGCGACCACCCGTTCGACGAGGCCACCATGCTCGACGACGAGGCGCACGGCGCGCCGGACGACGGCACCGAGGCCGACGCCCGGGTCGCCGAGCCGGCGGCCCGGGTCCCCGCCCCCCGCTGAAACACGACGCCGTCCCCGAGCCACGCGACGCGCGGCTCGGGGACGGCGGGGCGCGGACCGTGGATCCCGGGCCGGATGCCACGGTCCGCAGCCTCTCCCCCAGGCCCCTTGAGTGAGCCGGCACACGCCGGCAGGTGCCGATGGTCACGCTACGTACGGTTGGTCCTCCGGGCAAGGGTCGACGAGCCGTTTCGCACTGTCCAATAGTGGACTTGAGCTGCGGAGAAGCGAATCCGGGCGGGTGCGCCGCGAGGTGACGCAGCGTGTGCCGCCGCCCGACCCGCCGGTCATCGTCACCGAGCGGAGTGGCGCGTTACCGGTATCGTCGGGCCGCGGCGAGAGACGCCGGCACGGCCGGACGGTGGGGGCGGCAGACAGGTGGAGACGCCGGACGCGGATCGCGGCCACGTGGTGCTCGGGCCGGTGGGCGAGCTCGACATGGCCACCGTCGGCACCTTCGACACCGTGCTCGACGCCGTCCTGGCCCGGCCGGGCCTGGTCGAGATCGTCGTCGACCTGGCCGAGGTGACCTTCGTCGACTCCACCGGAGTGGCCGCGCTGCTGCGCGGCGCCGCCGAGGCGGTCGGTCGGGGGGCGTCGCTGCGGATCGTCCACCCGCAGCCGGTGGTGGCCCGGGTGCTGCGGATCACCGCGGTCGGTTCCCTGCTCGGGCTCCCGGACGGCGGCGTCGAGGGCACCTGGCCCGGCGGCCCCGGTCGCCGCCGCTGACCGTCGCCGCCGCTGCGACCCCCTGTCGCCCTGGCCGCCGCCGCTGACCGTCGCCGCTGGTGAGGACGCCTCAGCCGGCCAGGCCCAGCGCCTGCGCCGCGGCCCGCCCGTTGGCGTGACTCGCGCCGTAGGTGACCACGAAGGCCCGCACGCCGGCCGGGCGCCAACTTCCCGGCCAGCCCATCTCCACCACGACCACCGGGTACGCCGTGGCCAGCGCGTCGACCAGCGCCGGGCCGCCGGGCAACCGGTGCAGGTGCCGGGCGACCAGCACGATCGGGCGGCCCGCGGCCAGCGAGCCGAGCGCCGCCGGGTCCGCCTCCGCGGCCACCACCTGAAGCTCCTCGGCGTCGGCGAGGTGCGGGCCGAGCCCCCACGGCACCCGACCCTGCGCGATCGTGGTGGTGGCCTGCAGCCGTACCACCAGGGGCCGGTCCAGGCCGGTCAGGTCGCCCTCCACGCGGACCGCCCGGCGGGCGGCGTCGTACCCGAGGCCGGCGGGGCCGGGGGTGGCCGGCGCGGAGGCCCGGGTCCAGGCGGCGAGCGCGGCGGCCCGACCGGCCGCCTCCTCGACCCGCGCCCGGTCCAGCCGGCCGTCGGCGAGCGCCCCGACGATGTCGGCGACCACCCGCTCGACCAGCTCGGCGTCCACCTTCGCGCCCACGCAGAGCAGGTCGGCGCCGGCGGCCAGCGCGCGGACCGCGGCCGGGCCGACGCCGCCGGCGGCGAGCGCGGCGCCCCGCATCTCCAGCGCGTCGGTGACCACCGCGCCGGTGAAGCCGTACTCCCGGCGGAGCAGGCCGACCAGGACGGCCCGGCTGAAGGTGGCCGGCCCGTCGCCGGTCAGCGCCGGCACCCGGATGTGCGCGGTCATGATCGCCCGGGTGCCCGCCTCGATCGCCGCGGCGAACGGCGGCAGGTCGCGCTCGCGCAGCAGGGCCGGCGAGGCGTCCACGGTGGGCAGTTCGTAGTGCGAGTCGGCGACCGTGGCGCCGTGCCCGGGGAAGTGCTTGGCGCAGGCGGCCACCCCGACCGACTGGAGGCCCGCCACGGCAGCCGCCGTGTGCGCGGCCACCCGGGACGGGTCGGCGCCGAACGAGCGGGTGCCGATCACCGGGTTCTCGTCGGCGGTGTTCACGTCGACGGTCGGGGCCAGATTCACCGTGATGCCGAGGGCGGCCAGCTCGGCGCCGATCGCCGCGTACACCGTCCGGGTCAGCGCCGGGTCGTCCACCGCGCCGAGCGCGGCGTTGCCCGGGTACGGGCTGCCGGTGGCGTGCGCCAGCCGGGTGACGTCGCCGCCCTCCTCGTCGATGGCGACCAGCACGTCCGGCCGGGCGGCCCGCAGCGCGGCGGTGCCGGCCGCCACCTGCCCCGGGTCGTGCACGTTGGTGCCGAACAGGGTGTGCCCGGCCAGCCCCTCGGCGACCAGGTCGACGGCCCAGTCGGGCGGCACCGGCCCCGGGTACGCGGCCAGCAGCGTGCCCAGCGCCAACCGGCGCAGCCCCGGATCGAGCCCCATGGTGTTTCCCCCTCTGGCGAGTGTGGCAGCGCGTCCGTCCGGTCGTCGGAGATTTCGCGCCACCGGGTGGCCGATACGCTACGGACACCCGTCATCTGGTCGAGTCGGTTGACGACGTTCATGGACAGCGAAGGACGTGGCATGAGTGCGACCCGGTTGCCCGGCACGCCCCGCCTGTTGCGGGCGCTCAACGACCGTGCCGCGCTGGAGCTGCTGCTGGAACGCGGCCCGCTGACCCGGGCCCGGCTCGGCGAGCTGACCGGCCTGTCCAAGGTCACCGCGTCCCAGCTGGTCGAGCGGCTGGAGGAGCGCGGTCTGGTCACCCGGGTCGGCGAGCAGGCCGGCGGGCGCGGGCCGAACGCCCAGCTCTACGCCGTCCGGCCGGGCAGCGCGCACGTGGTCGGGGTGGACGTGGGCGCGGAGCGGGTGGTGGCCGCGTGCGCCGACATCACCGGCGCGGTGATCGGCCGGGTCGAGCAGTCCACCAGGGACACCGACGACCCGGTCGGCGTGGTGCACAACGCGGTGGTCCGGGCGGCCAGCAGCGCCGGCGCCCGGCTGGACAGCGTACGACGGGTGGTGCTCGGCACCCCCGGCCTGGTGGACCCGGCGACCGGTGACATCACCTTCGCCTTCAACCTGCCGCGCTGGCACCGGGGGCTGCTCGCCGCGCTGCGCGAGGACCTGCACACCCCGGTGGTCTTCGAGAACGACGTCAACCTGGCGGCGGTGGCCGAGGCGCAGTCGGGCGCCGCCCAGCAGGTGGCCGACTTCGTGCTGGTCTGGGTGGGCGCCGGCGTGGGCCTGGCGATCGTGCTCGGCGGCCGGTTGCACCACGGCAGCAGCGGCGCGGCCGGCGAGATCGGCTATCTGCCGGTGCCCGGGGTGCCGATCCCGCGGGACGTCTCCCGCCGGGCCAAGCCGGCCTTCCAGCGCCTGGCCGGGGCGGACGCGGTCCGCGAGGTGGCGGCCGAGCACGGCTTCGGGGCCGACACGGCGGCGGACGCGGTGCGGGCGGCGATTGCGGCCGGCACCGCCGGCGGCCCGCTGCTCGACGAGCTGGCCCGACGGCTCGCCCTCGGGGTGGCCAGCACCTGCGTGGTGCTTGACCCGCCGCTGGTGGTGCTGGCCGGCGAGGTCGGGCAGGCCGGCGGGGCGGCGCTGGCCGACCGGGTCCAGCACGAGGTCGCCGCGATCACCCTGGTCCGGCCGCGGGTGGTGCCCACCGGGCTGACCGAGGAGCCGATCCTGCGCGGGGCGCTGCGCACCGCGCTGGACGCCGTCCGGGACGAGGTCTTCGGGTCGACCGTCGGCTGACCGGTTGCCGCCGCCGTCCCCCATGTGAAGGAATCTTTCACGACCGAGTCGAACGCCGCAAGATCCCGTCGCCGGCTCGCCTCGTCCGGCGCCCCGCCCGCGGGGGAGCGGGGCACCGGACGGCGGTCAGATCAGGTCGCGCCGGCGGAACACCCCGAACGCGGCCACGGTGACCGCGCCGGTCAGCAGCACCAGCACCGCCAGCGCCGGCGCCCAGGTGATCGCGTAGCTGCCACCGCTGCAGAACTGCGCCGAGCTGCCCGGGCAGGGCAGGCTGTCGTCCCAGAACTCCGTCCGCCCGCGCAGCCACGCGGTCAGGTAGCTGGAGAGCATCAGCTGGTCCGGCCGGGCCACCTGGAGGATCTCCAGCACCAACCGGGCGCCCAGCTCCCAGACCACCGCGTACGCGGCCAGCACGCCGAGCGCCGCCGAGGTGTGCCGGCCCAGGGTGGCGATCGCGAAGCCGGCCGCCGTGGCCAGCAGCACCACCAGCATGCCCCGGCCCCAGATGGCGCCCAGATCCCGCCAGTACTGACCGGTCAGCGCCCCGGGCAGGCCGGCGCTCTGCCCGATGGTCCAGAAGGTCAGCAGGTAGACCAGCGTCGCCACCACCGACAGGGCCGCCACCACGGTGAGCAGCGTGCCGAGCTTCGCCCCGAGCACGGTGAGCCGGCGCGGCCGCCAGAGCAGCAGGTTCACCACCCCGCCGGAGTTCAGGTCCGCGCCGATGTACGAGGCGCCCACCAGGAAGCCGAACAGCGCCAGGAAGGCGATCAGGAAGTAGACCAGCGGGCGGGCCTGTCGCTCGAAGACGAACACGTTCTGCAGGTAGTCCGAGGCGATCGGCAGCCGGTCCTTCAGCACCGGGTCCAGCTCGCTGCAGTCCGCCGGGACGTACCCGGTGGCCTCGGTGACCGGCACCTCGCCGGCCTTGATCCGCAGGCAGCGGTCGTGGTCGGCCGCCATCCGGCTGACCTCCTCGGCGGCCAGGGACTGGGCCCGCGTCACCTCGACCGGCGACGGGCGGTGCGACCCGCCCAGGGTGGTCGCGGCGGTGACGGTGAAGGCCAACGCCAGCAGCACCACCATCAGCTGGACGAAGCGACGGGCGGCCAGCCGCTCCAGCTCGGCCCGGATCAGGTTCACGCGTCCGCCCCCCGGCCCGCCCACACGTCGAGGTCGATCATCTGCTGGTCGGTCTCCTCCCCGGGCCCGAGCGGCCCGCCGCCCTGTCGGGGCAGCGTGGACTGCGCCGCGCCGCCGGTCAGCTCCAGGAAGACGCTCTCCAGATCCGGCCGGATGGCGGTCAGCTCGCGTACCCAGAGCCCCTGCTCGCCGAGCGTGCGGCTGATCAGCTCGGGCTCCTGCGCGCCGCCGACCACCAGCGTCCCGTCGTGGTCGGCCACCCGCAGGCCGGCCGCGCGCAGCAGCTCGCCGGCGCGAGCGGGCTCGGCCACCCCGACCCGCCACTCGTGCTGGTCGAAGCCGGCCAGCACCTCGCTCACCGGGCCGGCCGCCACCCGGCGCCCGCGCGAGATGATCGTCACGTGGTCGCAGATCAGCTCGATCTCGGCCAGGATGTGGCTGGAGACCAGCACGGTCACGCCGGCTGAGGCCAGCGAGCGCATCAGGTCCCGCATCTCCCGGATGCCGGCCGGGTCCAGCCCGTTCGCCGGCTCGTCCAGGATCAGCAGCTCGGGGGACTTCAGCAGGGCCGAGGCCACCGCCAGCCGCTGCTTCATGCCGAGCGAGTAGCCCTTCACCCGATCGTCGGCACGGTCACCCAGGCCGACCTGCTCCAGCACCTCGTCCACCCGGGCGGTCGGCACGCCGCCGGCCACCGCGAGCAGGTGCAGCGTCCGGTGGCCGGAGAAGTTGCCGAAGAACTGCGGGCTCTCCACGATCGCGCCGAGCCGGGCGGACACCGTCGGCAGCTGCTCCGGCGCGGCGGCGCCGAGCACGCTCATCCGGCCGGCGTCGGCGCGAACCAGGCCGAGCAGGGCGCGCAGCGTGGTGGTCTTGCCCGACCCGTTCGGGCCGAGGAAGCCGTGCACCTGGCCGGACTCGACCAGCATGTCGAAGCCGTCCACCGCCACCCGGCGCCCGCGCCGCAGCGTGTGGAACGTCTTGCGCAGCCCCTCGATCTCGATGACCGCGCTCATCCGCGACGATCCTGGTGGGTACGGTCGGGCATGCGTCCTCCGGGGCTGGTGACCAACGACACGGTGCCCCACCCTAGGACGCCGCCGCTGCCCGTGGGGGGCACCTCGCGGGGCGCGTGATTGGATGGGCCCGTGACTGGTGACCTGATCCCCGGCGCCGCGCGCGCCACCGCCGAAGCCCCCGTGGACGCGGATCTGGTGGTCAGCCTGGACGACGTCGGCGTCCGGCGCGCCGGCACGGCGCTCCTGCACGACCTGCGCTGGCAGGTCGAGCTGGACGAGCGCTGGGTCGTGCTGGGGCCCAACGGCGCGGGCAAGACGACCCTGCTCAACCTGGCGGCCGGGCGGCTGCACCCCACCACCGGCACCGCCCATGTGCTCGGCGAGCGGATCGGCCGGACCGACGTCAACGAGCTGCGGACCAGGATCGGCCTCTCCACCGCCGCGCTGGCCGAGCGGGTGCCCGCCGAGGAGCGGGTGTCCGACGTGGTGGTCACCGCCGCCTGGTCGGTGGTCGGCCGCTGGCGGGAGAGCTACGACCGCGGCGACGAGGCGCGCGCCCGCGCCCTGCTCGGGCAGCTCGGCGTCGGGCACCTCGCCGAGCGGACGTACGGCACCCTCTCCGAGGGTGAGCGCAAGCGGGTGCAGATCGCCCGGGCGCTGATGACCGACCCCGAGCTGCTGCTGCTGGACGAGCCAGCCGCCGGGCTCGACCTGGGCGGTCGCGAGGACCTGGTGGCCCGGCTGGCCGACCTGGCGTACGACCCGGACGCCCCGGCCATGGTGCTGGTCACCCACCACGTCGAGGAGATCCCGCCCGGCTTCACCCACGCGCTGCTGCTGCGCGAGGGCGGTGTCGTCGCGCAGGGGCTGCTCGCCGACACGCTGACCGGCGACAACCTCGCCAAGACCTTCGGCCTGCCGCTGGTGGTCGAGCGCCGCGGCGACCGCTTCACCGCCCGCGCCGCCTGACGCGGTCGAGCTCACCGGCGCGGTCCCGCGGACCGGCCGCAACGTGCAGGAGGTGGCGGTGTCGCAGACCCGGGTGGTCGTGGTGGGCAGCGCGAACATGGATCTGGTCGGCACCGGGCCCACCCTGCCCCGGCCGGGCGAGACGGTGCTGGGCAGCCAGTTCGTGATGGTGCCCGGTGGCAAGGGCGCCAACCAGGCGGTCGCCGCCGTCCGCGCCGGGGCCTCCTGCGCGTTCCTCGGGGCGCTCGGCTCCGACTCCTTCGGCGTCACCCTGCGGGCCCGGATCACCGCCGCCGGGGTGGACACCGGCCAGCTGCGGGTGGTCTACGGCGACTCCGGGGTGGCCCTGGTGCTGGTCAACGAGCGGGGCGAGAACGCGATCCTGGTCACCCCGGGCGCCAACGCGGCGTTCACCGGGCTCACCGAGGGCGAGCTGCACGCCGTACGCGAGGCGGACGTGCTGGTCGCGCAGCTGGAGATCCCGGTGGAGACGGTGACCGCCGCGGCGGTGGCCGCCCGCGCGGCGGGCACCCGGGTGATCCTCAACGCGGCGCCGGCCCGGCCGGTGCCGGCCGAGCTGCTCGCCGCGGTGGACCTGCTGGTGGTCAACGAGCCCGAGGCGCAGGCGCTGACCGGGCGGGGCCGGGACGACCCCGCGGCGCTGCTCGGGCTGGTGCCCCGGGCGGTGCTGACCCTCGGCGGCGAGGGCGCCTGGTACGTCGAGCGGGACGGCGAGCGGCTGCACGTCCCGGCCGTGCCGGTCGAGGTGGTCGACACCACCGCGGCCGGCGACGCCTTCACCGCCGCGCTGGCAGTCGGCTGGGGCGAGGGCCGGGAGGTACGCGACGCGGTGCGCTGGGCCGCGGCGGCCGGCGCGGCCTGCGTACGCCGGCTCGGCGCCTCGGTGGCGCTGCCTCGGCGGGCCGAGATCGACGAGCTGTACTCCCGCTGACCCGGCTCACTCCGCCGCGTCGTCGCTGAGCCGCTCGCCGCGCCGGCGCAGCATGCCCAGGCCGGGGATGCCGGCCACGGCGAGATTGAGATCCCGGGTGACGTCCAGCAGGTCGTGCAGGTCGGGGCCGACCCGGTCCAGGGTGGCCAGGATCGGCAGGATGTCGCCGGTCAGGTGCTCCTTGAGCTTCGGCAGCTCGTCGACCAGCCGGATCGCCGCGGTGACCTCCTCCTGGCTGAGCTCGGCGACGAACCGGGCGGCCATCGGCGCGCCCCGCCGCAGCGCCGGCTCGTACGCCTCGAGCAGCTCGCCGGCGGTGGCGGCGGCGCCCTGGGCGACGACCACCGTGCCGGCGGCCCGGCCGGCCACCGCGTCCGCCTCGGCGACCACCGCGCCGGCGGCCCGGGCCACCTTGTCGGCCTCGCCCACCACCACGGCCGCGGCGCCGGACACCCGCTCGGCCTCGCCGACCACCACCGCGGCGGCGGCGGAGACCCGTTCGGCCTCACCGACCACCCGGGCCGCCGCGGCGGCGACCTCGGTGGCGGTGTCGATCGCGTCGGTGGCGGCGGCACTGATCACCGCGACCTCGCGGACCGCCGCCTCGGCGTCGGTGAGCACCCGGTCGGTGCGGTCCAGCGTCGTCTCGATCCGGTCCACCACGCCGTTGATCCGGCCGAGCAGCGCCTCCACCCCGTCCAGCAGCGCGAACGCGCGGGCGGGCACGGCGGCGAACGAGGCGGCCGAGCCGAACGCCTGGTCGACGGCGGATCGGGTGGCGCCGAGGACGGCGGTCGGGCGGGGCAGCGGAATAGCCATGTCACCCAGTGTGCGTCGGGTGCGCCAGGGTTGCCGGGTGGCGCGGTGGCGGTCACGTCCCGGTCGGGTCGGGGCCGTCGTCGAGCACCCGCTGTCGGACCCGGTCGGTAGGGTGTCGGCATGTCGGTCCGCCCCCTCGGCGTCGCGCCGTCCGTCCGTAGGACGACGGTGCTCGCCGTGGTGGCGGCCCTCGCGCTGGCGCTGGGCGGCTTCGGCCTGGCCCGGGCCGGCTCGGGGCTGACCACCCGGCACCTGACCGTCGACGGCGTCCCGCTGACCGAGGTACGCGGTGGACCGGCGACCGGGCGCCGGCCAGGGGTGGTGATCGCGCACGGTTTCGCCGGGTCGGCCCGGCTGATGCGCCCGCTGGCCGACACCGTGGCCCGGCAGGGCGCCGTGGCGCTGCTGCTCGACTTCGCCGGGCACGGCGCCAACCCGGCGCGGCTGCCGGGCGCGGGGCGCGACTCCGGCTCATCCCGGGCCACCCTGGAGCACGACCTGGACGTCGCCGTCGCCCACCTGCGCGCCCTGCCCGACGTCGACCCGTCACGGATCGTGCTGGTCGGCCACTCGATGGGTGCCGGCGCCGTCACCCGGTACGCCGCCGGGCACCCGGAGATCGCCCGTACCGTCGCCATCTCGCTGCCCGACGCGGGCGACCTGCCGTACGGGCGCCCCCGGTCGCTGGTGCTGGTGGTCGGCGGCGCCGAGTTTCCGGATTTCCGCGCGGCGGCCGAGGCGGCGGCGCGGGCGGCGCCGGCGGGGGAGCGGACGGTGGTGGTCGTCCCGGCCACCGAGCACATCTCGGTGCTCTTCGCCCGCCGGACCCACGAGACGGCCGCCGGCGCGGTGCCCGGGGCGCACGGGCCGCCGCCCCGGCCGACCGACCGGCTCACCGCGGCGGGGCTGCTGCTGCTCGGTCTCATGGTGGGCTTCGTCCCGCTGGCCGGGGTGCTCCTGCGCCCGGGCCGACGGGATCGGGCCCGGGCGGGGCCCCGCTGGCGGTGGCCACTGGTGGCGTCCGCCGCGGCGGTGCTCGGCGTGGCCGTCGCCGGCGTCCTGCCGACCACCCGGCTGCCGCTGGCCGTCGGCGGCTACGTCACCGGTTTCCTGCTGCTCACCGGCGTGCTGCTGGCCGCCGCGCCGACCGTCCTCCGTACGCCGCGGCCGGTCCGCGCCCCGGAGCCGGTCCGCGCCCCGGAGCCGGTCCGCGCCCCGGTGCCGGCTCCGGTCGCGGCGGCTCTGCTCACCGGGTACGCGCTGGTCGCCGTCGCCGTGCCGATCCACCTGGGACTGACCTCGGCGGCGCCGGTCGGCGCCCGATGGTGGCTGCTGCCGGTGGTGGCCGCCGGCTGCCTGGTCTTCCTGCTCGGCGCGGAGCGGGCGGCCGACGGGCGCAGCTGGCGGTACGCCGCGGTGGGTGGGATCGCCGTGCTGGTCCTCGCCGCCGCCGCGGTGCTCGGGCGGGCCCCCGGCTTCGTGCTGCTGGTGGTGCCGCTGTTCGCGGTGCTGGTCGGCTGGCAGGCGGCCTGGGCGGCGGTGCTGCGCCGGGCCGGGGCGCCGCCCTGGCTGCCGGCCCTGGTCGGCGCGGCCCTGCTCGCCTGGCCGGTCGCCACCACCCTGCCGCTGGGTTGACCCCGCGTGCCGATGACCACCGGCACGCCCAGGGGCGAGCCCGCTAGCCGCGGCCGCGGGCGACCCGCAGCCCCCACCAGATCAGCGGCGCCTGCACCGGGAGCCGGCCGTAGGCGACGGCCCGACGGGCGGGCCCGGCGTCGCGCCAGTCCACCGCCATCTGCACGTTGGCCGGCAGCACCGCGACGAAGAGCGCGGCGGCGGCCAGCCCACCGCGCCGCCGGGTGGCCGGATGGGCGACGGCCGCGGCGACCGCCAGCTCGGCGACCCCGCTGGCGTACGTCCAGAAGCGGGCCGGCCCGGGCAGCGCGCGCGGCACGATCGCGTCGTAGTAGCGGGGCCGGGCGAAGTGCGTGACGCCGGCCGACGCCAGCAGGCCGGCCAGTGCGAGGGCGTTCCCGCCACGGGTCTTCACCGATGGTCTCCCTGCTGCTCGACGGCGCGTTGCACGGCCCGGTAGATCTGCCCGAACCGTAGCGCGTCGGGCGTGCGCAGCAGCATCACCTCTTGGCCGCGGTGCTGCACCCACAGCTCGTGCACCCGGTTGCCGCGCTCGTAGGAGCGGTCCAGCCAGCTCAGCGGCAGCTCCAGGAACGGGCTGAGCGCCAGCGCGGCGACCGCGCAGGCGGCCAGGATGATCAGTGCCAGCTTCCAGTTGCCCCGGTCCTGTGCCGACCAGGCCAGCGAGATCACGCAGATCAGCGCCACCAGCGGCGGCAGCGAGAGCAGCAGCACCAGGACGCCCCGCCCCAGCACCCGACCCCGGACGGCCAGCGTGGTGGCGCCCCGAGCGTGCCAGACGTACGACACGTCGGCGATCCTGACCGCCTGGCCGCCGGCGGTGATCGACTCCGAGGTCACCTGGACGCGGTCGTCCCGGTAATAGAGGGTCATCATTAAGCTTAACCACCCGCGGGCAAGGAACGCCCACCGCGCGACGCCGGAATCGGTCCGCGTCAGCCGGGGCGGCCCGGCGCCCCGCGGCGGCCCGGCGCGGGCGTCGGGGCGCCGTCGACCGCGCGCTGCACGGCCCGGTAGATCTGCCCGAAGCGCAGCGCGTCGCCGGTGCGCAGCAGCAGCACCGACCGGCCCCGCCAGCGGGCCCACATCTCCCACTGCCGGCTGCCCCGGGCGTACGAGCGGTCCAGGTGCTCGAAGAGCAGGTCGGCGAGCGGGCCGACGGCCAACCCGACCAGCACCGACCCGCCGACGATGGCGATCGTGACGGTGGTCGAGGGGCGCAGCCACCAGGCCAGTGCCACGCCGAGCACGGCGGCGACCAGCGGCCCGGCCAGCGCGGCGCCGATCGCGCCCCGACCGGCCAGCACCCGCCAGGAGCGGCTGCCCCGCTGGTGCCACACCGCGCCGATCTCGGTCACCAGGAAGCGCCGCCCGTCGACCTCGATCGCGGCGGAGGTGACCTGGACGGTCCGGTCGTCGTAGTACGTGATCATCGCTGCACTCCCGGCCCGGGGGCGGACACCTCGACTGTGTACCCCAACGAGACCGCCCGTAAGGTTGGCACGCGACTTCGACGAGGAAGTGAGGGCAGCGTGAGCGAGTTCGTGCGGCTGGAATCCAGGGACGGCATCGGCACCATCCGGCTGGAGCGGCCGCCGATGAACGCGCTCAACACCCAGGTGCAGGAGGAGTTGCGCGCCGCCGCGGCGGCGGCCACCGCCGACCCGGGCGTCCGCGCCGTGATCGTGTACGGCGGGGAGAAGGTCTTCGCCGCCGGCGCGGACATCAAGGAGATGGCCGACATGTCCTACGTGGACATGGCGGAGCGGGCGGCCGACCTGTCCAGCGCGCTCGGCGCGATCGCCCGGATCGGAAAGCCGGTGGTCGCCGCGATCACCGGGTACGCCCTCGGCGGCGGCTGCGAGCTGGCGCTGGCCTGCGACTGGCGGATCGTCGCCGAGGACGCCAAGCTCGGCCAGCCCGAGATCAAGCTGGGCATCATCCCCGGCGCCGGCGGCACCCAGCGGCTGGCCCGGCTGGTCGGGCCGGCCCGCGCCAAGGATCTGATCATGACCGGCCGGATGGTCGACGCCCAGGAGGCGCTGCGGATCGGCCTGGCCGACCGGGTGGTGCCGGCCACGGATGTGTACACCGCCGCGGTCGAGCTGGTGACGCCGTTCCTGACCGGCCCGGCGCAGGCGCTGCGCGCGGCCAAGCTGGCGGTGGACGCCGGCCTGGACATGGACCTGACCTCCGGCCTGGCCTGGGAGAGCCAGCTCTTCGCGGCGCTGTTCGCCACCGACGACCGGCGCGAGGGCATGGCCGCCTTCGTGGCGAAGCGGAAGCCGGGCTTCACCGGGCGGTGACCCGAGAGCGGTTCACATTGCCCGTACCGGCCAGTAGCGTGTGACTCCGGCCGGGCGACGATGGTCAGGCGGCGAGGGGAGCGGCGATGACGGAACGGGTCGAGGGCCACGGCGGTGAGCTGGCGCTGGCCGCCCTGCGCGCGCACGGCGTACGGGAGATGTTCACGCTCTCCGGCGGGCACGTCTTCCCGCTCTACGACGCCGCCCACAAGACCGGCTTCCCGATCTACGACGTCCGGCACGAGCAGTCGGCCGTCTTCGCCGCCGAGGCGGTGGCCAAGCTGCAGCGCCGCCCCGGCCTGGCGGTGCTCACCGCCGGGCCCGGCGTCACCAACGGCATCTCCGGGCTGACCAGCGCGTACTTCAACGCCTCGCCGGTGCTGGTGCTGGGCGGGCGGGCACCGCAGTTCCGCTGGGGCTCGGGCAGCCTGCAGGAGATGGACCACCTGCCGCTGGTCGCCCCGGTCACCAAGCACGCCGAGACGGTGTTCGCCGCCGACGACATCCCGCGCGCGATCGGCGCCGCGCTGACCGCCGCGCTCACCCCGCACCGCGGGCCGGCCTTCCTCGACTTCCCGCTGGAGGCGATCTTCTCCGTCGGCGACGCCGAGGTGCCCGCGCCGGCCGCGCTCGACCCGATCGAGCCGGACCCGGACGAGGTCGCCCGCGCCGCCCGGCTGATCGCCGCCGCCGAACGCCCGGTGATCATCGCCGGCTCCGACGTGTACGCCGGGGACGCGGTCGCCGCCCTGCGCGAGGCGGCCGAGGCCCTGCAGGTGCCGGTCTTCACCAACGGCATGGGGCGCGGCGCGCTGCCCCCCGGGCACCCGCTCGCCTTCGCCAAGGCCCGCCGGCCCGCCTTGGGCGGCGCCGACGTGGTGGTGGTGATCGGCACCCCGCTCGACTTCCGGCTGAGCTTCGGGGACTTCGGCGAGGCCGCCGTGGTGCACATCGTGGACGCCCCGACCCAGCGCGCCGGGCACGTCGCGCCGGCCGCCAGCCCCGCCGGCGACCTGCGGCTGATCCTCTCCGCCCTGGCCGACCACGCCGGCGACCGGGCCGACCACGCCGACTGGATCGCCCAGCTGCGGCTCGCCGAGGACGCGGCGAAGGCTCGGGACGCCGAAGAGATGGCCGCCGAGACCGACCCGATCCGCCCGGCCCGGGTCTACGGCGAGCTGCGCCGGGTGCTCGCCGCCGACGCGATCACCATCGGCGACGGCGGCGACTTCGTCTCGTACGCCGGGCGCTACCTGGAGCCGGCCCAGCCCGGCACCTGGCTCGACCCCGGCCCGTACGGCTGCCTCGGCACCGGGATGGGCTACGCCATGGGGGCCCGGGTCACCCACCCCGGCCGGCAGATCTGCGTGCTGATGGGCGACGGCGCGGCCGGCTTCTCCCTGATGGACGTGGAATCGCTGGTGCGGCAGAAGCTGCCGGTGGTGATCGTGGTCGGCAACAACGGCATCTGGGGGCTGGAGAAGCACCCGATGCGGGCCATGTACGGCTACGACGTGGCCGCCGACCTGCAGCCCGAGCTGCGCTACGACAAGGTGGTCGAGGCGCTCGGCGGCGCCGGCGAGACGGTGGCTAAGGCCGCCGACCTCGGCCCCGCCCTGGCCCGGGCGTTCGACGCCGGGGTGCCGTACCTGGTGAACGTGCTGACCGACCCGACGGACGCGTACCCCCGGTCGTCGAACCTGGCCTGAGCCGACCGCGCGCCGGCGCCCGCCGACCGGCGGCGGCGCGCGCTTCTTCCCGCAGCCAAAATCAGCGGCATGTCAGCGGCCGTCGCCGTACCGTCAGACCCGTCGCTCATCGTGGGGTGACCAGCGAGAACGACGGGAGTTCTTTCGAGATGACACACGCGATCCGCGCCGAGGGGCTGGTGCGCCGGTTCGGCGCCACCACCGCCCTCGCCGGAGTCGACCTGACGGTCCCCGCCGGGACGGTCTTCGGGCTGCTCGGGCCGAACGGCGCCGGCAAGACCACCGCGGTACGGGTGCTCGCCACCCTGCTCGCCGCCGACGAGGGGCACGCCGAGGTCGGCGGGTACGACGTGCGCCGCGAGGCGCACCAGGTGCGCCAACTGATCGGCCTCACCGGCCAGTACGCCTCGGTCGACGAGACCCTGACCGGCACCGAGAACCTGCTGCTCATCGGGCGGCTGCTGGGGATGAGCCGGGCGGACGCCCGCAGCCGGGCGGCGCAGCTGCTCGCCGACTTCCAGCTCACCGACGCCGCCGGTCGAGCGGCGAAGACGTACTCCGGTGGCATGCGGCGCCGGCTCGACCTGGCCGCCAGCCTGGTGGGCCGGCCGCAGGTGCTCTTCCTCGACGAGCCGACCACCGGCCTGGACCCGCGCAGCCGCAACGAGCTGTGGGACATCGTCCGGGGCCTGGTCGCCGGCGGGGTGACCGTGCTGCTGACCACGCAGTACCTCGACGAGGCCGACCAGCTCGCCAACGAGATCGCCGTGGTCGACCACGGGCGGGTGATCGCCCAGGGCACGCCCGACGAGCTGAAGGCCAAGATCGGCGGCCAGGTGCTCACCGTGCGGCCGGTCGACCCGACCGACCTGCCGACCGTGGTCCAGGTCGCCGGGGAGGTGGCCGGCGCCGCCCCCGAGGTGGCCCAGACCACCGTCACCGTGCCGGTGAACGACCCGGCGGTGCTGCCCGCCGTGGTGCGCCGGCTCGACGACGCCGAGGTCGCGGTCGCCGAGTTGGCGTTGCGCGGCTCCAGCCTGGACGAGGTCTTCCTCTCGCTGACCGGGCACCGGGCCGAGCAGGAGACCGCCGCCGACCCCGTCCTGGAAGGGAGCCCGGCATGACCGCCGCCACCGCCAACGCCGCCGCGCCGCTCGCGCCGGCCCGCCGACTCGGGCCGGGCGCCGGGCTGCGGCACACCCTCACCCTCGCCTGGCGCAGTCTGGTGCAGATCAAGCACAACCCGATGGAGCTGCTCGACCTGAGCATCCAGCCGGTGATGTTCGTGCTGCTGTTCACGTACGTCTTCGGCACCGCGATCGCCGGCTCGTCCGGTGACTACCTGCGGTTCATGCTGCCCGGCATCATGGTGCAGAACATGCTCTTCGCCACCATGACCACCGGCTTCGGGCTGAACAACGACCTCACCAAGGGGGTCTTCGACCGGCTGCGGACGCTGCCGATCGCCCGCTGGGCGCCGCTCGCCGGCCGGATCGTGGCCGACACCGTCAAGCAGGCCTGGTCGATCGCCCTGCTGCTCGCCGTGGGGATGGTCCTCGGCTTCCGGGTCGGCAACGGGCTGCTCGGTGTGCTGGCGGCGTTCGCCCTGCTGCTGGCCTTCGCGCTGGCCGCGTCGTGGATCTCGGTGCTGGTCGGCGTGCTGGTCAGCGAGCCGGAGAAGGTGCAGATCTTCGGCTTCATGGTGTTCTTCCCGCTCACCTTCACCAGCAACATCTTCGTGCCCACCGACCGGATGCCCGGCTGGCTGCAGCACTGGGTGGAGGTCAACCCGGTGACCATCGTCGCCGACGCGGTGCGCGGGCTGCTGGTCGGCGGCCCGGTCGCCGGGCCGGTGCTGCAGACCGTGCTCTGGGGGGCGGCGCTGCTGGTGATCTTCGCTCCGCTGTCGTTGCGGGCGCTCACCCGTCGGCTGTGACCCGGACCAGCTCGCGCACGTCGTCCAGCCGGGTGTCCCGGCCGCTCGCGTGGGCCTCGGCGAACCCGGTTTCGCCGAGCGCCCCGCGGGCGTCCCGGGCCACCCGCAGCGCGTCCAACGCGCTCAGGTCCGGCCCACCCCGGATGCTGTCGGCGGCCCCGAGCAGCCGGGCCGCCGCGTCCGGCCGCCCGGCCCCCAGCGCGTGGTCGGCGTAGCCGACCACCACCATCGCCACCACCGGCGCGTCCATCGACCCGATCGCCAGGTCGAGGGCGCGATCCAGGTGGGCCCGGGCGGCGGGCAGCTCTCCGACGCCGATCTCGACGTGCCCGATCGCGGCCTCGACCATCGCCCGCCACTGTGGGACGACGGTGCGCGCGCCGGTGAGCCGCCGGGCCCGCTCGGCCCAGCGCAGCGCCGCCGGCCAGTCGGCCGCGTCCCGCAGCACCTCGCACCAGGTCGCGGCGACGACTGCCAGCGCCTCCTCCGCGCCGGTGCGCTCGGCCTCCCGCTCCGCCTCGGCCAGCAGCTCCACGGCCCGCTCCCGCTCGCCGAGCAGCCAGTGCTGGTGGGCCAGCCGGGACTGCATCTGCGGCAGGTCCTCGGCGGAGCCGAGCTCGCGTACCGCCGCCACGGCCCGGTGCAGGTGGTCCACGGCTGCCCGGTGGTCGCCGTCGCGGGTGAGCAGGTCGGCCAGCGCGGACAGCGAGGTCGATGTGCCCCACCGGTCGCCGACCGAGGCGAACAGCTCCAGCGCCTCACCGAACCGGGCCAGGGCGCCGGCCGGGGGACGGCCGGTGTTCAGCTCCATGTGCGCGTGCATCACCCGGGCCACCGCGGCCACCCACGGATCCGGGTCGGCGAAGCGCTCGGCCATCACCGGCAGCGCCTCGGCCATCCGGTCCAGACTGGTCATCCCGGCGATCGGGCGGACCAGGCGCAGGAACGGGTCGTCGTCGTCGAGGCCGGCGGCGAGGTCGGCGCCACGGGTGACCCAGCGCCCGCTCAACTCCAGATCGGCCCGCGCGCTGAGCACGTTCATCGCGCCGACGGTGTGCGCGACCACCAGCGACCGGCTCGCCGGCAGCCCGGCCCGGTCGGCCAGCGCGAGCACCTCCTCGGCCAGGTTCGCCCCGTCGGCCCGCTGCCCGCGCAGCCACCAGTACCAGCCGAGCGCGGCGGTGAGCCGGACGGCGGTCGGCGCGTCCTGCCCACCGATCGCCCAGCGCAGGGCGGCGTGCAGATTGTCCTGCTCGGCGGCGAGCCGGCCCAGCCAGGGCAACTGGTCCCGGCCGCGCAGCTCGGGGTCGGCCCGCTCGGCGAGGGCGAGACACCAGGCGGCGTGCGCCCGGCGCAGCGGCTCGGCCTCGCCGGCCTCGACCAGCCGGTCCAACCCGTACTCCCGGATGGTCTCCAGCATCCGGTAGCGCGGCTCGCCGTCCCCGCCGGCCAGCACCAGCGACTTCTCCACCAGCGCGGAGAGCACGTCGAGGACGTCCGCGTCGGCGAGGTCGGGCCCGGCGCAGACGTGCTCCACCGCCGCCAGGGTGGCGCCGCCGGCGAAGACCGACATCCGCCGCCACAGCGCACGCTCGCCGTCGGTGAGCAGCTCCCAGCTCCAGTCCACCACCGCGCGCAGCGTCTGGTGCCGGGGCAGGGCGGTCCGGCTGCCCCCGGTCAACAGCCGGAACCGGTCGTCCAGCCGGGCGGCGACCTGGGCCGCGGTCATCGCCCGCAGCCGGGCCGCGGCCAGCTCGATGGCGAGCGGCATGCCGTCCAGCGCCCGGCAGATCCGGACCACCGGGCCCACCGTGTCGGCGTCCACGGTGAAGTCGGGTCGGACCGCGGCGGCCCGGTCCGCGAGCAACCGCACCGCCGGGTACGCCAGCGCGACCGTCGGCGTCGCGTCCGGCGGCGGCAGGGCGAGCGAGCCGACCGGGCGGACCACCTCGCCGGTGATGCCCAGCGGCTCCCGGCTGGTGGCCAGCACCCGCAGGTCGGGGCAGCCCGCCAGCAGCCGGTCGACCAGGTCGGCGGCGGCGTCCAGCAGGTGCTCGCAGTTGTCCAGCACCAGCAGCGCCCGCCGGGAGGCGAGCCCGCCGAGAAGCCGGTCGAGCGGGTCGGTGGCCTCGGCGGGCGTCGTCCGGGACACGACGAGCGCCCGCTCGCGCAGCCCCAGGGTGGACAGCACCGTCTGGACGACCTCGCCGGGATCGGTCACCGGGGCGAGCTGGACCAGCCAGACCCCCTCCGGGAACCGGTCGATCACGGCCCGGCCGGACTCCACCGCCAGTCGGGTCTTGCCCGCCCCGCCGGGGCCGGTGAGGGTGGCCAGCCGGGCCACGGCCAGGAGTTCGCGTACCTGGTCGACCGACTCCGCTCGCCCGACGAAGCTGGTCAGCCCGGCGGGCAGGTTGTCCCGCCGCCCGCCCACCGGGCCGGCCGCCGCATCCGTCGGGACCGCTCGGCGCCGGACGGTCGGGCCGGTTCCGATCCTGGCCGGGCCGGTCGGGCCGGTTCCGGTCGTGACCGGCCGAGGCTGGCCGGGCCCGGTCGTAGCCGGTCGATGATGGGCGGGCGCGGCGGGGCCGGGATCGGGCGGGCGGCCGTCGCCGCGCAGCACGGCCAGGTGCAGCGCGGCGAGTTCCGGGCCGGGGTCGACGCCGAGCGTCCCGGCGAGGGTGCCCCGCAGCCGCTCGTACTCGGCGAGCGCCTCGGCCGAGCGGCCATCGGCGTGCAGCGCCCGCATCAGCTGGCCGGTGAACCGCTCCCGCAATGGATGGGCGGCGACGAGCTCGCGCAGCCGGGGCAGCAGGGCGGCGGGATCCTCCAGGGTCAGCCGGGCTTCGACGAGGTCCTCGGTGGCGGCGAGCCGCAGCTCCTCCAGCCGGGCCACCGGGCCGGCCGCGAAGTCGGCGTCGGCGACGTCCGCCAGCGCCGGCCCCCGCCAGAGCGCCAGCGCCGTGTCGAGCCGGTGGCACGCCTGCGCCGGGTCCGTGGGCAGCAGCGCCCGGCCCCGCGCCGCCGCCGCCTCGAACCGGTGCAGGTCCACCGCGTCCGGCCCGAGGACCAGCCGGTACCCGCCGGCCCCGGCCTCCACCGGCAGCCCCGGTACGGCCCGACGCAGCCGCGACACCAGCGCCTGCAACGCGTTCGCCGCGCCGGCCGGGGGCTGACCGCTCCAGAGCAGGTCCACCAGTCGGGGCGCCGGCACCCAGCGCCCGGGTTCCAGCGCGAGCAGGATCAGCAGCCGGCGCAGCCGGGCGCCGCCGACCTCGACGGGTGACCCGTCGTCGGCGTGGACCTCCAAGGGCCCGAGCAGGCAGATCCGCACGGCCCGATTCTGCCGCGCCGCCGCCCGAACCCGGTCACCTGGCGTCGGGCCGGTCCTCCTCGCGCGGCGCGTCGCCGGCCCGACGGCGCAGGTCGTCCTCGCGCCGGCGCAGGTCGTCCTCCCAGCGGCGGAACATCTCCTCGTCCTGCCGGCGGGAGCGTTCCGCGACCGAGCGCAGGAACTCGGGATCGTCGTCCGGCGCGACCCGGTTGGCCCGGTCCCGCTCCGAGAAGCCGTCGCCCATCGGCCAGGCGGTGCGCGGCCGGGCCGGCCCGGGCTCCCGCCCGGCGGCGAACCAGACGACGGAGCCGACCAGCGGGAAGAGCAGGATGATCAGCACCCAGGCGACCCGGGGCAGCGCGCGGATCTGCCCCTCCTCGGCGGAGAGACAGCTGATCAACGCACAGATGCCGAGAACGATCTCGACCAGGAAGAGAAGCCCGTAGAGCCGCACCATGCCGGACATCATGGCCTACCGATGCCCTCCGCCGCAGCCCGCACCGTCCACCCGGGAGGGCATCCGGCGCACCCGCGCGTCCACCGGCGGGTCCACGGTGATCGGATACGCCTCACCGGCGGCCGCGCGGCGTGTCGAGTCGGTCAGGTGTAAACGATCAAGGCGCGAGGCGGGAAGGCGGCCCGACGGGTGCCGGCGGGGCGGGGTGGCGGTCGGTCAGTGCGGGGCGTGCAGCACCAGCGGCACGGCGAGCAGGGCCATCGCGGCGGCGGCCAGGGCGACCACCGGCATCGCGCGGGACCCGGCCCGCAGCGGATCCCGGCCGGTGGCCCGCTCCCAGGAGACCGCCAGGGCCGCCAGCCAGAGGATCAGCGCGGCGACGGCGAGGAGTGCCCGGTGGGTGTCGCCGGTCAGCGCCAGCCGGATCGCGAGCACGGTCACCACGGTGAGCGCGAGGGCGGTCCGCCGCCAGGCCAGCCGGGTCCGCTCCGGCTGCAGCCCGGGATCCCGGGTCATCGGCCGGCGGCCCGGGCCACGACCGCGATCACCAGCAGCACCGCGCCCAGCGCCACCAGCAGGGCGAGGACGGCCGGGAAGCGGGACACCGGCAGCTCGTCGCCGAGCCGGATGGCCCGTTCGGTACGGGCCCAGTGGTCCACCGCCCGGATCGCCACCGTGCCGCCGAGCAGCAGCAGCGCGACGGCGATCACCTCGCGCAGGTGGCGCAGCGGCAGCGGGGGCAGGAACTGCGCCGCGGCCAGCCCGCCGGCGATCAGCGCCAGCCCGGTGCGCAGCCAGGCCAGGAACGTCCGCTCGTTGGCCAGCGAGAACCGGTAGTCCGGCTGGTCACCGACCGATCGCACCTCGGACGGGTCGAACCACCGCCTGATCCCCTGCCACACGGCGGTCATTATCCGCTTTACCCGCGGCCTAGGCTGAGGCGATGACCGATCTTGATGCCACCACCCTGCGCGACGCCTACGACCAGCAGGTCCGTCCCGAGCTTCCCGACCCGCTGCCGGCGGGGGTGACCGTCGAGCGGGACGGTCCGCTGTTCCGCGTCCTGGGCCTGGACCGGCGCGGCTTCCTCACCTACCGCGACCTGGGCGAGCTGCCCGCCGACGAGGTGGACGCCCTGATCGCTCGGCAGGTCGAGTTCTTCCGCGTTCGGGGCGAGGCGGTCGAGTGGAAGCTCACCGGCCACGACCAGCCGGTCGACCTGGCCGACCGGTTGCGCGCCGCCGGCTTCGTGCCGGAGGACCAGGAGACCGTCGTGGTCGGCCCGGTCGCGGCCCTCGCCGCCGCCGTGCCGGTGCCACCCGAGGGGGTACGCCTGCGCGAGGTGACCACGCCGGAGGACCTGGCCCGGATCGCCGCCATGGAGGAGCAGGTCTGGCACGACGACCGCGGTCACCTCGTCGCCGGGCTGAGCCGTGAGATCGAGGCGGACCCGCAGTCGATCACCGTGGTGGTGGCGGAGGCCGAGGACGAGGTGGTCAGCGCCGGCTGGATCCGTTACCAGCGCGGCACCGGCTTCGCCAGCCTGTGGGGCGGCTCGACCCTGCCGCAGTGGCGGCGCAAGGGGATCTACCGGGCGCTGGTGGCGTACCGGGCGCGGCTGGCGCAGCAGCGGGGCAAGAGCCTGCTGCAGGTGGACTGCTCGCCGGACAGCCGGCCCATCCTGGAGCGGCTCGGCCTGGTAGCGGTCACCACGACGACCCCGTACATCTACACTCCGTAATCATGCAGCGGTTGTCGGACGACGAGCGGCTCACCCTGAAGACCGGCGCCTTCGGCGCGGTGTTCCTGGTCTCCAACGCCGATCCCGGGATGTTCGCGTTGATCCGGGAGAGCATCGCCGCGTCCGACGCCCTCGCCGGCGCCAGTGGACTGGTGAAAGAGGCGCTGACCACCGGCCCGCTGCCGCAGTTGCCGCGCGACTCCGCCCTGGAGGTGGAGTCGGTGGTGCTGCCGGCGCTGGGCCGGGCGGTCGACATCCTGCGGGAGAAGTCGCCCGACGAGGTGGCCGCGTACCGGGCGCTGGTGCTGGCCGCCGCGGACCGGGTGGCCCAGGCCAGCCGCGAGGTGCTGCCGGCCGAGGCGGCGATGCTCGACCGGATCAGGGGTGCGCTGGCCGAGCCGGCCTGACCTGACCGCGGCCCGGCCTGACCGCGGCCTGACCTGACCGCGGCCTGACCTGACCGCGGCCCGGCCGGTCGCCCGTGGTTCGTTCGCCAGTGCGCTGTTCGCCCGTCAGCCGTCCGCCCGCGCGTACTTCCGGCCGCCGAGCCGGTGCGGCGCGGGCCGCTTCCGGCCGGCACAATCGGCGGTGACCTGTGTCACTGCGGGTGCCCGGGAAGGCCAAGCTACTGGCAGGTAACATTGCCTCGTGGGGAAGTGCACAGCAGCCCGCGGTTGACCGACCGTTAAGTACGCGGGAGGCTGCGCCCGAGACCGGGCGAGGAATCGCACCACCAATACAGGAGGGTCGTCGAAGCGCGATGAACATCGTCGTACTCGTCAAGCAGGTGCCCGATTCGGGCGCGGACCGCAACCTGCGTGCTGACGACAACACCGTCGACCGCGGTTCGGCGAACAACGTCATCAACGAGATGGACGAGTACGCCATCGAGGAGGCGTTGAAGATCAAGGAGGCGCACGGCGGCGAGGTGACCGTCCTGACCATGGGTCCGGACCGGGCGACCGAGTCGATCCGCAAGGCGCTCTCCATGGGCCCGGACAAGGCCGTGCACATCGTGGACGACGCGCTGCACGGGTCCTGCGCCGTGGCCACCTCGAAGGTGCTCGCCGCCGCGCTCGGGCAGCTGGGCGCCGACCTGGTGATCTGCGGCGCCGAGTCGACCGACGGCCGGGTCCAGGTCATGCCGCACATGATCGCCGAGCGGCTGGGCGTGGCGGCGCTGACCGGCGCCCGCAAGCTCACCGTCGACGGCGGCACGCTGACCGTCGAGCGGCAGACCGAGGAGGGCTACGAGGTGGTCACCGCCTCGACCCCGGCCGTGGTCTCCGTCTGGGACACCATCAACGAGCCGCGCTACCCGTCCTTCAAGGGCATCATGGCGGCGAAGAAGAAGCCGGTGCAGACGCTCTCCCTGGGCGACCTGGGCGTCGCCCCGACCGAGGTGGGCTTCGACGGCGCGACCAGCGCCGTGGTCGAGCACACCAAGCGCCCGCCGCGTTCCGGCGGCGCCAAGATCACCGACGAGGGCTCCGGCGGCGTGCAGCTGGTCGAGTTCCTCGCCACCGAGAAGTTCGTGTGAGGGGTCTGGACATGGCTGAGGTTCTCGTCGTCGTCGAAGCCACCAAGGAATTCGGCGTCAAGAAGGTCACCCTGGAAATGCTCACCCTCGCCCGCGAGCTGGGCACCCCGAGCGCGGTCGTGCTCGGTGGCGCCGGCGCGGCCGAGGCGCTGAGCGGCAAGCTCGGCGAGTACGGCGCGGAGAAGATCTACGCCGCCGAGGGCGAGGAGATCGACGGCTACCTGGTTGCGCCCAAGGCCACCGTGCTGGCCGAGCTGGTCAAGCGGGTCCAGCCCGCCGCCGTGCTGCTGGCCTCCGCCCAGGAGGGCAAGGAGATCGCCGCCCGGCTGGCCGTCAAGCTGGACAACGGCATCCTGACCGACGTGGTCGGCCTGGCCGCCGACGGCACCGCCACCCAGGTCGCGTTCGCCGGCTCCACCATCGTCAAGTCCAAGGTCACCAAGGGCCTGCCGCTGGTCACCGTCCGGCCGAACTCGGTCAACCCGACCCCGGCGCCGGCCACCCCGGCCGTCGAGCAGCTCACCGTCTCGGTCACCGACGCGGACAAGCTGGCCAAGGTCGTCGAGCGGGTCGCCGAGCAGAAGGGCTCCCGCCCCGAGCTGACCGAGGCCGGCATCGTGGTCTCCGGTGGTCGCGGCGTCGGCAACGCGGACAACTTCAAGCTGGTCGAGGAGATCGCCGACCTGCTCGGCGGCGCGGTCGGCGCGTCCCGCGCGGCGGTCGACTCCGGCTACTACCCGCACCAGTTCCAGGTGGGTCAGACCGGCAAGACCGTCTCCCCGCAGCTCTACGTCGCGCTGGGCATCTCCGGCGCGATCCAGCACCGGGCCGGGATGCAGACCTCGAAGACGATCGTCGCCGTGAACAAGGACGGCGAGGCCCCGATCTTCGAGCTGGCCGACTTCGGCGTGGTGGGCGACCTGTTCAAGATCGTCCCGCAGGCCGCCGAGGAGATCCGCAAGCGCAAGTGAACCGTCGTGCCACGAACGAGGCCGCCATCCGGATCCGGATGGCGGCCTCGTTCGTTGCCAAGAAGGGAGCTGATCGGCGGGCCGGGGAGCTGAGCCGGCCCGCCGATCAGCCCGTCAGGGCGCCCCTCAGCAGGCTGTCGCCGGAGTGGGCGGGCTTGTTGTCGTACGCCTCGGCGGAGACGTCGACAACCGAGTATGACCGAAGATCGACGTTCGGTGGCAACGGCAGCAGAGCATCGCCCGAACTGTTGCCCAGCACGCCCACCGAGAACATCTTCATCGTCTTCGGATTGATCAGCCAGACCTCGTAGTACCCCGGAACGCTCGGGAGATTCGCGACGTGCAGGTGCAACCGCCCGTCGGAGAGGATCCGGGCGTCGCCGCTGGCGTCCTTCGGCGTCGTGCCGTACGCGGCCAGCGGGGCGGCGGCGAGCACCTGCTGCGGCGCGCTCCGGTCCGTACCGCCGAGCAGCGCCACCGTGCCGGCCACCGCGACCGCCGCGGCGGCCGTGGCGGTGACGGCCGTGGTGGCCCAGCGGGGCCAGCGCCGCCGGTGGCCGGACCGGCCGGTCCGCACCGCCCGCCCAACCGGGGCCTGCCCGGCGCCGTCGCCCGACCCGGCGCGTTGGTCCGGCGGCTGCTGCCGGCGGGCGTCGGCCAGCGACGGCAGCTCCCGGGCGGCGTCGAGCTCCGCCACGATGCCCTGCCAGATGTGCTCCGGCGGGGCGGGCAACTCGTCCAGTCCCTGCGTGCCGGCACCGATGCCGGCGACGTGCTGAAGGGTCACCATCTCGCCGCGACAGAGGGCACACGCGCCGAGGTGGTCGGTCTCGCCCAGGTCCGCCTCGCTCTCACCGAGCGCCAGAAAGACCAGCCGGTCGTGCTCCAGGTGCTGCACCGTCCACCTCCCATCTGCGTTTCAGACTCGCCATGCCGCGCCGGATGTGACTCTTCACCGTGCCCAGCGGGACCCCGGTCACCGCGGCTATCTGCTGGTGTGTCAGGTCGTCGTAGAAGGCCAGCTCCAACATGCGTCGCTGGTCGTCGGGGAGCCGGGCCAGCTCGTCGGCCACCACCAGCCGGTCGACCACCGCGTCCGGGTCGGGGCCGGTGGACACCGGCTCGGGTAGCTGACGCACCGTCTCGACCACCCGGGTCTCCCGGGCCGCGGCACGCATCCGGTCGATGACCTTGCGCCGCCCGATGCCGAGCAGCCAGCCGATCAGCGACCCCTTGGTCGGGTCGAAGGTGTCCCGTCCGACCCAGGCCGCCACGAAGGTCGCCTGGGTGACGTCCTCCGCGTCGCTGCGGTTGGCCAGCGTACTCGTGGCCAGATGGAGCACCGCCCTGCCGAACCGCTCGTAAGCCTCCCGCAACGCGCGCTCGTCGCCTGCGCGGAACCGATCCGCCAGGTCGTCCGGCGGCGGGGGATCGGGTTCCTGCCGTATCGCCGTCATGAGGCTGATCGCCTTCCGTGGGGCATGCCCGACTGTAACTCCCGCCGTCATCGCTTCACTCCCCCGGCCGGTGTGTGCCGCCCCTCTTCTGTCCTTTCTTCGTCGCCACGGGGGCTTCCGGATGCGCCCAGAACCCAAAAAAAGAAACTTGGTCCGACTGCATCCGTGGGAATCCGGCGCGGCGTATCCCGTTCTGCAAGCCAGGCCTGACGAATCAGCACGAACCAGCAGGAGGCAGTCATGCAGCTTTCCCTTTTCCGTCGGGTCGCCGTGGGCGGCGCGGTCGCCGCCCTGACCTTCGCCGGCGTCGGCGCGGCGACCGTGAGCCCGGCGTACGCCGCGTCGTCCAAGGTCTCCGTCGTGCACGGCATTCCGAACACCCCGGTCGACGTCTACGTCAACGGCAAGAAGACGCTGGACAACTTCAAGCCGGGCGACGTGGCCGGCCCGCTGAGCCTCGCGGCCGGTGACTACGACATCGCGCTGACCAAGCCGGGCGACCCGGTGGGCAAGGCGATCCTCAAGGTCGACGACGCCAAGGTGCCCGGCGGCGCCAACATCAGCCTCGCCGCGCACCTGAGCGCCGACGGCAAGCCGGAGATCACCCCGTTCGTGAACGACACCTCCAAGGTCGGCGCCGGCAAGGCCCGGCTGATCGTCCGGCACACCGCCGCCGCCCCGGCGGTGGACGTGCGGGCCGGCGGCAAGCCCGTCTTCAAGGGTCTGACCAACCCGAAGGAGGTCAAGGCGGACGTCGACGCGGGCACCGTGAAGGCCGACGTGGTGCTGGCCGGCACGGACACCGTGGCGATCGGCCCGGCCGACCTGAACCTCAAGGAGGGCACCGCCACCATCGTCTACGCGATCGGCTCCGCCAAGGACAAGAACCTGTCCCTGGTCGCGCAGACCATCACCGGGCTGCACTCCGCGCCGCACGGTGTGCCGAGCGGCACCGGCGGCCAGGCCGGCACCGGCGTGGACACCTGGTGGTACGTGCTGGCCGGCGCCGGCGCGCTGCTGCTGGTCGGCGGCGGGGCGCGGGTGGCCACCGCCCGGACCGGTCGCAAGTGACGGTGCGCAACCGCGGGGCGCTGGCGGCGATGGCCGCCGGCGCCGCCGCGCTCACCGTCGCCGCCCTGGTGGCGTGCGGCTCCCAGCCGGCAGAGGACGTCGGCACCGACGAGGCGGCGGCGCTGGCCAGCCCGAGTGCCGCCCCGACGCCGACGGCGACGGCCGCCGGCGGCTCCGGGGTGCCGGTGACCACGGGTGACCTGCCGAACGGCGCGGAGACCGTGCCACCGGTGAAGCTGGCCATCCCGTCGATCGACGTCACCGCCACGGTGAACCCGGTCGGCATCAACCAGCGGACCAACGAGTTCGAGGTGCCGCCCAGCGTCGACACGATCGGCTGGTACCGGTACGGGCCGGGGCTGGAGGCGACCGCCGGCTCGGTGGTCATCGCCGGCCACGTGGACAGCGCCGAGCAGGGCAAGGGGGCGTTCTTCCGGCTGCGCGAGGTGGGCCAGGGGGACACCCTGACCGCCACCGGCGCCGACGGGAAGCCGCGGGCGTACCGGGTGGTGGCCCGGGAGGAGTACGTCAAGACGAAGATCCCGCTGGAGCGGTACTTCGCCCGGGACGGCAAGCCGCGGCTGACCCTGATCACCTGCGGTGGACCGTTCGACGCGAAGACCCGGCACTACCGGGACAACATCGTCGTCACCGCCGTACCGGCCTGAGCGGCGTGGCGGTGACCGTCACCGACGGGGTGTCCGGCCCGGCCCGGACACCCCGACCGGCTCGGACATCCGCCGGGTCACGACCGCCGGGGCGGGGAGGCGACCTCCCCGCCCCGGGCGGCGGTCCGGCGTCCGGCGGTCCGACGAGCGGCCGTTACGCTGAATGGTGATGGCATACCTGGATCACGCGGCGACCACCCCGATGCTCGACGAGGCGTTGGCGGCGTACGTCGCCACCGCCCGCGAGGTCGGTAACCCGTCGTCGCTGCACGCGGCGGGCCGGCGCGCCCGGCGGCGGGTGGAGGAGTCGCGCGAGCGGGTGGCCGCGGTGCTGGGCGCCCGCCCCTCCGAAGTGATCTTCACCGGTGGCGGCACCGAGAGCGACAACCTCGCGGTCAAGGGCATCTTCTGGGCCCGCCGCGGCGCGGCCGCTGGGCGGACCAGGGTGGTCTCCAGCAGTGTCGAGCACCATGCGGTGCTGGACGCGGTGGACTGGCTGGTCGCGCACGAGGGCGCCGCGGTGGGCTGGCTGCCGGTGGACGCGGCCGGCCGGCTCGACCCCGAGCGGCTGCGCGGGGAGCTGACCGCACACGCCGACCGGGTCGCCGTGGTCACCGCCATGTGGGCCAACAACGAGGTGGGCACCGTCCAGCCGGTGGCGGAGCTGGCCGCCGTCGCCGCCGAGCACGGGGTGCCGTTCCACACCGACGCGATCCAGGCGGTCGGCCAGGTGCCGGTGGACTTCGCGGCCAGCGGCGTCTCCGCGCTCACCGTGACCGGGCACAAGCTCGGCGGCCCGACCGGGGTCGGCGCGCTGCTGCTGGCCCGGGACGTCGCCGCCACCCCGCTGCTGCACGGCGGCGGCCAGGAGCGGGACGTCCGCTCGGGCACCCTGGACACCGCCGGCATCGTGGCCTTCGCGGTCGCCGTGGAGGCCGCGGTCAAGGGCCAGCAGGAGTACGCCGCCCGGGTCGCCGCGCTCCGCGACGACCTGGTCCGCCGGGTCCGCGAGGCGGTGCCCGAGGTGGTGTTCAACGGCGACCCGGACGACCGGCTGCCCGGCAACGCGCACTTCTCCTTCCCCGGCTGCGAGGGCGACGCGCTGCTGTTGCTGCTCGACGCCCAGGGCCTCGCCTGCTCCACCGGCTCGGCGTGCTCGGCGGGGGTGGCGCAGCCGTCGCACGTGCTGATCGCGATGGGCGCCGACCACGACCGCGCCCGCTCCTCGCTGCGCTTCTCCCTCGGCCACACCAGCACCCCCGCCGACGTCGACGCCCTGATCGAGGCCCTCCCCGCCGCCGTCACCCGCGCCCGCCGCGCCGCCGCCCTCCGCACCCCCCGCTGACCCACCCCCACCCCGCGCCCCCACCCCCACCCCCGCGATCTTGCACTTTCGGCCCTCCTCTTGCCCTATACGTCCAATATGCCGGGTCAGCAAGTGCAAGATCGCGCGTGGGGAGCGGCGGCGGGGGAGGGGGCGCGGCGGGGTGGCTAGGCTGGGGGTGTGAAGGGGGTGTGGCGGTGAGGGTGTTGGCGGCGATGTCGGGCGGGGTGGACTCGGCCGTGGCGGCGGCGCGCGCCGTCGAGGCGGGGCACGACGTGACCGGGGTGCACCTGGCGCTGGCCCGCAATCCGCAGACCTACCGCACCGGGGCCCGCGGCTGCTGCACCCTGGAGGACTCCCGGGACGCCCGCCGGGCCGCCGACGTGATCGGCATCCCGTTCTACGTCTGGGACATGGCCGAGCGGTTCCACTCCGACGTGGTGGACGACTTCGTCGCCGAGTACGCGGCCGGTCGTACCCCGAACCCGTGCCTGCGCTGCAACGAGAAGATCAAGTTCGCCGCGGTGCTGGACCGGGCGGTGGCCCTGGGGTTCGACGCGGTGGTCACCGGCCACCACGCCCGGCTCGGCCCGGACGGCCTGCTGCGGCGCAGCGTCGATGAGGCCAAGGACCAGTCGTACGTGCTCGCCGTGCTGACCCGGGCGCAGCTCGACCGGTCGATCTTCCCGCTCGGCGACTCGACCAAGGCGCAGGTGCGCGCGGAGGCCGCCCGGCGCGGGCTGGCCGTCGCCGACAAGCCCGACTCGCACGACATCTGCTTCATCGCCGACGGCGACACCCGCGGCTTCCTCGCCGCCCGGCTCGGCGAGACGCCCGGCGACGTGGTCGACGCGGCCACCGGCGCGGTGGTCGGCAGCCACACCGGCGCGTACGCGTACACCGTCGGCCAGCGACGCGGCCTGCACCTGGACCGGCCGGCGCCGGACGGGCGCCCGCGCTACGTACTGTCGATCACCCCGGTCACCAACACCGTCACGGTCGGGCCGGCCGAGGCGCTGGAGGCGTCCCAGGTGCGCGCCACCCGCCTGGTGTGGACCGGCGGCGAGCGGCCGACCGCCCCGATCGAGTGCGAGGTGCAGCTGCGGGCGCACGGCGACGGGGTGCCCGCCGCCGTCGCGCTCGACGGCGACACGCTGCACGCCGAGCTGCGCCGCCCGGTGCGCGGGGTGGCCGCCGGGCAGGCGATCGTGGCGTACCGGCCGGACCCGGCCGGCGACGTGGTGCTCGGCTCCGCCACCATCACCGGCTGACCGACCACCGGCGGGTAGCCTTCGGCCGTGACCGATCAGTCCTGGCCCTGGCCCACCGGCGCGGCGACCGGCATCGGTTCGCTGCCCGGCACCGACATCGCCGAGGCGCAGCGGATCGTCCTCGGTGAGCTGCCCGACCTGCCCCACCTGCCCGAGCTGCCCGCCCGCGGGCCCGGCGCCGACATGATCGGCCGGACCGGCGGGCTGCTGGTGGAGTTGCCGGTCGAGCTGTATGCGGCCCGGTGGCGGATCGCCCCGCGCCCGGGGCGGGACCTGCGCCGGGCCCGGGACCTGATGGAACGAGACCTGGACCAGCTCGCCGAGCAGGCCGAGGCGTACGCCGGTCCGGTGAAGATCCAGGCCGCTGGCCCGTTCACCCTGGCCGCCGCGGTGGAGCTGCCGATCGGCGGCAAGCTGCTGCGCGACCCCGGCGCGGTGCGCGACCTGGCCGGCTCGCTCGCCGACGGGCTGCGCGGGCACGTCGAGGCGGTCACCCGTCGGCTGCCCCGCGCCTCGGTGCTGCTCCAGCTCGACGAGCCGGCGCTGCCCGCGGTGCTGGCCGGCCGGGTCCGCACCGAGAGCGGCCTGGGCGCCTACCGGCCGGTCGAGACCGAGACGGCCCGCGCGCTGATCCAATCGGTGATCACCACCGCCGGGGTGCCGACCGTGGTGCACTGCTGCGCGCCGGACGTGCCGCTGGAGCTGATCCGCTCCGCCGGGGCGGTCGGGGTGGCGCTCGACCTCGGCCTGGTCAAGGACCTGGACCCGCTCGGCGAGGCGCTGGACGCCGGGTTCGGGCTGCTGGCCGGCGCGGTGCCCACGCTCACTCCGCTGCCCGCCCGCGCGCCGACCTCCGCCGAGGTCGCCGACCGGGTACGCACGCTCTGGGACCGGCTCGGCTTCCCGCGTCGCCGGTTGGCCGAGCAGGTGGTGGTCGCCCCGGCCTGCGGGCTGGCCGGCGTCACCCCGCAGTACGCCCGGGCGGCGCTGGCCGCCTGCCTGGACGCCGGGCGGCGGCTGGCCGAGGAGTGAGGTTTTCCTGTCGTACCGGCGGGGGACGATGGCCGGCATGATTGGACAGCTGCGTTCCGTGGTGATCGACTGCCCCGATCCGCGCGCCCTGGCCGGCTTCTACGCCGAGCTGCTCGGGCTCCCGCTGATCGAGGACAACTCCGACGGCGACGACTGGGTGGTGCTCGGCGGCCCGCCCGGCCACCTGCCCCGGATCGCCTTCCAGAAGGCGCTCGACCTGCGCCCGCCGGCCTGGCCGGATCCCGAGCGTCCCCAGCAGTTCCATCTGGACGTCACGGTCGACGACATCGAGACCGCCGAGAAGGCGGCGCTCGCGTTGGGCGCCACCCGGCTGCCGGGCGGGGAGGAGAGCTTCCGGGTCTACGCCGACCCGGCCGGCCACCCGTTCTGCCTCTGCTGGGGCTGACCGGCCCACCCCCTGACCGGCCGCCACGCCTCGGCGGTCGCGGGCGGAGCTGTCGGCCGCCGGTCGCGGGGGGAGCTGTCGGCCGCCGGTGGCGGGGGTTGCGCGCGGGCGGCATGATCGCGATCGTGATCGACTCCTCGCTCCGGCGGGCCTCCGGCTCGCTCTTCGGTCTCGCCTACGGTGACGCGCTGGGCAAGCCGACCGAGTTCCTCACCGTCGCCGAGATCGTCCGCCGGTACGGCCCGACCGGCCCGCGCGACCTGACCGGCGACCCTGCCCTCGTCACCGACGACACCCAGATGGCGCTCGCCGTGGCCTGGGCGCTGCGCGACGCGTCGGCGTACGCCCCGGAGGTGGTCGAGCCGCTGCTGCGGCGGCGCTTCGCCGACTGGGCGGTCAGCCCGGAGAACAACCGCGCCCCCGGCATGACCTGCCTGCGGGCCTGCGCCGAGCTGAGCCTGGGCCGGCGCTGGCAGGAGGCCACCGTGGCCGACTCCAAGGGCTGCGGCGCCAACATGCGGGTCACCCCGGTCGGCCTGCTCGACGTCGACCTGGACACCCTGGCCGGGCTGGCCCAGCTGCAGGCCGGCCTGACCCACGGCCACCCGACCGGGCTGGCCGCGAGCGAGCTGACCGCGTACGCGGTGCGGCTGCTGCGCGACGGCGTCACGCTACCGCGGCTGCCCGGCCTGCTCACCGACCGGGCCCGCGAGCAACGGCCGGTCTACCGTGCGGACTGGCTCGGCGACCTGTGGCGGCGGTCCGACGCGGGCAGCGCGACCGAGTTCATCGCCCGGGGCTGGGACGAGTGCCTGCACGCGCTGGGCCGGCTCGACGCGGCGCTCGCCGCGCCGGACGACGGCGGTGACCCGTGCCGGCTCACCGGCGAGGGCTGGATCGCCGAGGAGGCGCTGGCCACCGCGTTGCTCTGCACGCTGCGGCACGTCGACGACCCGGTGGCCGCGCTGGCCCGGGGCGCCACCACGGCCGGCGACTCGGACTCCATCGCCGCGCTGGCCGGCGCGTTCCTCGGCGCCGCGTACGGGATGCCGGCCTGGCCGGCGGAGTGGGCCGGCCGGATCGAGTACGCCGACCAGCTCACCGCCCTCGGCGCCGCCTGGGACCGAGCGCCCGGTGAGCCGCCCTCGTCCTGACGAGAGCACGGCACGGGACCGCCCAGGCCGGCATGCCGGACTCGGCGGCCGCAGTCAGGCGGGGCTGCGGCGGCCGTGCAGTTGGCGGACCTGGCGCCAGAGCTCCGGGTCGCAGCTGCCCGCCCGGTCGCTGAACGCGTCCAGCGGGATCCGGACCGGCTCGGCGAGGTCGAGCCAGCTGTCGTGCTCGGCGTCCGGGTCCCACTCCCGGGTGGGGATGCGGACGTGGTCGTCCCGGTTGCTCTTGTCCTGACTGGTGATCTTGAGCACCTCGGCGCCCCGGTCGTCGGCGCGCAGCACCAGCGCCGGCCGCACCTTGGAGCCGCTGCCGTCGTGGTACGGCACGTCGGCCCACCAGATGTCGCCCGGGCGGGGCGTACCGGTGGGGGTGCGGGGGCGGGGCGGCGCGGTCGGACGGGCCCGGTCCCGTGGCGGTGTGCCCCGCTCGGGGCGGACGCGCTCGCCACCGGCCGGCCGGCCGGCGCGGCGCCGCCACTCGTTCCAGGCCCAACCGGCGATGACGGCCAGCGCCACCAGCACCGCCCAGAGCACCCACTCAGGCATCCGTACCCCTGCCTCTCGGCACCGGCGCGGTGCCGGCGTGCGGCGATCCTCGCACGGCCGGCCGCCCACCGCTCGTCGGCGACGTCGCCGGGAGGCGGAGGATTGTCCCACCGGCCGGTTACCGTGCTTCGGTAGCGTGATCTGGGGATACCCGATCACGGGGAGACCTGACAGTGTGCGGAGGCGGCAGGGTGTCCGAGGAAGTCATCCCCCAGCGGGTCAGCGCCGCGCAGGAGGCGGCGGCCGGCGCCGAGCCGACCCCGGCGGCGCGGGAGCGGCACGCCACGCTGAGCCAGGAGCTCACCGAGCACCAGTACCGCTACTACGTCCTCGACGCGCCGATCATCGCCGACGCCGAGTTCGACGGACAGCTGCGCGAGCTGGAGGCGCTGGAGGCCGAGTTCCCCGCGCTGCGCACGCCGGACTCGCCGACCCAGCGGGTGGGCGGCACCTTCTCCACCGACTTCGCCGCGGTCACCCACGCCGAGCGGATGCTCTCGCTCGACAACGCCTTCACCGACGAGGAGCTGGCGGCCTGGGCCGAGCGGGTCGAGCGGGACGCCGGCGGCCCGGTGCCCTACCTGTGCGAGCTCAAGGTCGACGGCCTGGCCATCAACCTGACCTACGAGAAGGGGCGGCTGGTCCGCGCCGCCACCCGGGGCGACGGGCGTACCGGCGAGGACGTCACCCCCAACGTGCGGAGCATCCGGGACGTGCCCAACCGGCTCACCCCGTCGGACGAGTTCGGCGACCCGCCGGCCCTGCTCGAGGTGCGCGGCGAGATCTACTTCCCGGTGGCCGGCTTCGCCGACCTCAACGCCGGCCTGGTCGAGCAGGGCAAGGCGCCGTTCGCCAACCCGCGCAACGCCGCCGCCGGCAGCCTGCGGCAGAAGGATCCGCGGGTCACCGCGTCCCGACCGCTGCGCCTGGTGGTGCACGGCATCGGCGCCCGCAAGGGCTTCCAGCCGGCCGCGCAGTCCGAGGCGTACGCGGCGCTGAAGGCGTGGGGGCTGCCCACCAGCGACCGGGTCCGGGTGGTGCCCGACCTGGCCGGCGTCGCGGAGTACATCGCCCACTACGGCGCGCACCGGCACGACGTCGAGCACGAGATCGACGGCGTGGTGGTCAAGGTCGACCCGGTCTCCATCCAGGGCCGGCTCGGCTCGACCAGCCGGGCGCCCCGCTGGGCGATCGCCTTCAAGTACCCGCCCGAGGAGGTCACCACCAAGCTGCTCGACATCGACGTCAACGTCGGGCGGACCGGTCGGGTCACCCCGTTCGCCGTCCTGGAGCCGGTGCGGGTGGCCGGCTCCACGGTCGCGCTGGCCACGTTGCACAACGCTCGCGAGGTCGAGCGCAAGGGGTTGCTGATCGGCGACACGGTGGTGCTGCGCAAGGCCGGCGACGTCATCCCCGAGGTGCTCGGCCCGGTGGTCGACCTGCGCCCGGCCGACGCCCGCGCGTTCGTCATGCCGACCAGCTGCCCGTCCTGCGGCACCCCGCTCGCGCCCGCCAAGGAGGGCGACGTCGACATCCGCTGCCCGAACACCCGCAGCTGCCCGGCGCAGCTGCGGGAACGGGTGTTCCACCTGGCCGGCCGGGGCGCCTTCGACATCGAGGCGCTGGGCTACAAGGGCGCCGCGGCCCTGCTCGACGCCGAGATCGTGCACGACGAGGGGGACCTCTTCGCGCTGGACGCCGACCGGCTCGCCGCCTCGCCGTTCTTCGTCAACAAGGATGGCACCCTCGGCAGCAACGCCACCAAGCTGCTGGACAACCTCGCCGTGGCCCGCGAACGGGACCTGTGGCGGGTGCTGGTCGCGCTGAGCATCCGGCACGTCGGCCCGACCGCCGCGCAGGCGCTGGCCCGGCACTTCCGGTCGATCGAGGCGATCGACCGGGCGTCGGAGGAGGAGCTGTCCTCCGTGGACGGGGTCGGGCCGACCATCGCGGCGAGCCTCAAGGAGTGGTTCGCCGTCGACTGGCACCGCGAGGTGGTCCGCAAGTGGGGCGAGGCGGGCGTACGGATGACCGAGGAGGCGGTCGACGAGGGTCCGCGCCCGCTGGAGGGGCTGACCGTGGTGGTCACCGGCACGCTGGCCGGATTCAGCCGGGACCAGGCCGCCGAGGCGATCCAGAGCCGGGGCGGCAAGGTCAGCGGCTCGGTGTCGAAGAAGACCGGGTTCGTGGTGGTGGGCGACAACCCGGGCAGCAAGGCCGACAAGGCGGCCACCCTGAAGGTGCCGATGCTCGACGAGGACGGCTTCCGGGTGCTGCTGGACGACGGCCCGGAGGCGGCCCGGGCGGTGGCCCGGACGCAGGAGTGATGGCGCCCGTGGCCCGTACGCGGCCTCCGCGTCGTATACCAACTTAATTACGACTACGACCGATTCGTGGCTGTCGTGCGGGTGCGGCGGTGCGGAGGGCGTTTCATGGGGGGCACGGCGTGCGAGCGGCGCGCGCCCGATCAGCCGCCGGGAGGTGCGTTGGAGACCGCCGACCCCCGCAACGCCGTGCCACCCGGTCGCGAACGGTCCTTCGCCGGCTTCGTGGCCGCCGTCGTCGTCCTGGCGGCGCTGGTCTCCGTGGTCCCGCTGATCCGGCTGCCGGACCGGCTGCCCGACCTGCCCCCGGCCTTCTGGGCGATGGCGGCGCTCGCCGTCGCCTGCGACGCCCGCCCCTTCGTCCCGCCCGGACGCCGGCAGACCTCGGCGGTGTTCCCCTCCACCTGCTTCACCTTCGCCATCCTGCTGGGCTGGGGGCTGGGACCGGCGGTGGCCGTGCAGGCGGCGGCGGTGGCCGTCTCCGGCTGGCGGATGCGCCACTCGGTCTGGCGGACCGCCTTCAACGCGGGCCAGTACGCCTGCGCGTTGGCCGCCGCGTGCCTGGTGCTGCGGGCCGGGCCGGGCACGCTGTTCGCCGGCGGCCGGCTGCGTTGGACCGACGTGGCGGTGGTCGCCGCGGCCACGATCACCTGGTTCGCGGTCAACTACGGCCTGGTCAGCACCGCGCTGCGGCTGCGCTTCGGCGGCCGGTGGTGGCCGAGCGCACGGCAGGGCCTGCCCTACGAGCTGCTCTCCACCGGGTCGCTGCTGCTGCTCGCCCCGGTGCTGGTGACCGCCGCCCGGGCCAGCGCCGCGCTGGTGCCGCTGGTGCTGGTGCCGCTGTTCGCCGTGTACCGGATGGCCCGGCTCTCCGCCGAGCAGGAGCAGCTCGCCTCGCTCGACCCGCTCACCGGGTTGGCCAACCGCAAGGCGCTGCTGGCCGAGGTCGCCGAGCAGGTGCACCTGCACGCCGAACGGGTCGCCCGCGACGAGCCGCGCGCCCACCTGGCGCTGCTGCTGATCGACCTGGACCGGTTCAAGAACGTCAACGACGCGCTCGGCCACGCGGTGGGCGACCGGCTGCTGGTCGAGGTGAGCGCCCGGTTGGCGCACGTGCTCGACGGGCGGGACCTGCTGGCCCGGCTGGGCGGGGACGAGTTCGCGATCGTCGCGGGTGGACTCACCGGCGTCGAGGAGGCGCGGGAGCTGGCCGACCGGATGGTCGCCGCGCTCGCCGAGCCGGTGTCGCTGGACGGGTTGCCGCTGGACGTCGGCGGGTCGATCGGCATCGCCCTCTTCCCCGAGCACGGCGAGGACTACGCCACCCTGATGCGCCACGCCGACGTGGCGATGTACGACGCCAAGCACCGCAACGACACCGTGGCCGTGTACGCCGCCGAGTCCGACCACAACTCCGCCGAGCGGCTCGGGCTGCTGGCGGACCTGCGCCGGGTGCTCGACGCGGGGCCAGCCTCCGAGCAGCCGGTGCGGGGCGGGGACGGCGCGGCCCTGCCGTCCCGGCTCGACCCGGGCGCGGCCGGTGGTGCGCCGTGGTGGCGGCTGGGCCGGCGCCGGACGGCGGTCCCGCTGGACGGGTCGGACGAGCTGCTGACCCGCATCCTCACCGGGGCCGATCCGGTCCGTCGGCGGGCCGGCGTACCCGAGGACGTGATCTCCGCCGATCCGGCCCCGGCGGCCGCGGCGGACCAGGTCGCGGGTGGCGCGGCGGCTGGTCCGGTGGCCGCGGCCGAAGGGCCGGCGGACCGGTCCGGTCCGCGCGGCGCGGCCGAGCCGGTGCCGGCGGCCCGGTCGGAGGCGGGCGGCGGCGGCGGCGGCGTCGGTGAGATCACCATGTATTACCAGCCGCAGATCGCCATCGCCACCGGCGAGGTGGTCGGTGTCGAGGCGCTGCTGCGCTGGCGGCACCCGCGCCGGGGCATGGTCGACCCGGAGGAGCTGATCCGGGTGGCCGAGCAGAGCGCGGTGATGCGGCTGCTCACCCACCGGGTGGTGGACGACGTGGTGGAGCAGTTGGCGAAGTGGTCAGCCGCCGGCATCACCCTCCGGGCCGCGCTCAACGTCAGCGTCCGGGACCTGCACACCGGCGAGATCGCCGACCGGATCGCCGAGCGGCTGACCCGCTACGGGGTGCTCCCGGAGCGGCTCCAGCTGGAGATCACCGAGGGCGCGCTGATGGCCGACCCGAGGCGGGTGCTGGCCACCATCACCCGGCTGCACCGGCTCGGGGTGGCCATCTCGCTGGACGACTTCGGCACCGGCTACTCCTCCTTGCAGCACCTGCGCCGGCTGCCACTGGCCGAGGTGAAGGTGGACCGGTCGTTCGTCCTCGGGATGGCCGACGACGCCGATGACGCGGCCATCGTCCGCTCGACCATCGAGCTGGCCGGGGCCCTCGGCCTGCGGGTGGTGGCCGAGGGCGTCGAGGACGAGCGGACCTGGCGGCTGCTGCACGCCGCCGGCTGCGACGCCGCGCAGGGCTGGTTCTACGCCCGCCCGATGCCGGCCGAGGAGTTGGCCGCCTGGCTGGCCCGCTACCGCCCGGTCCGCCCGGTTCCCGACCCGGACGTGGAGCTGCCCCGCCGGCACGCCCGGTGAGCCGTGCCGGGGCGCAGGGCGGTGGGGGAGCCGGCGGCGGCGGACAATAGACTCGCTCCGGTCACCGCGCGTCATCGCACCACCCGGCGGCGCGGCCGGCACGCAGACCCAGCAGGACAGCCACGAAGGGGGCATTGATGGCCGCCATCTCCCGCGAGGAGGTCGCGCACCTGGCGCGACTGTCGCGGCTCGCCGTGACGGAGGAGGAGCTGGACACCTTCGCCGGCCAGCTCGACGTGATCCTCCAGTCGGTCGCCCAGGTCGGCGAGGTCGCCGCGGCGGACATCCCGCCGACCTCCCACTCGGTGCCGCTGACCAACGTGCTCCGCGAGGACGTGGTGACGCCCTGCCTGACCCCGCAGGAGGCGCTCTCCGGCGCGCCCGACGCCGACCAGCAGCGGTTCCGCGTCCCGCGGATCCTTGACGAGGACGTGGCCTCATGACCGACTTGATCAAGATGACGGCGAGTGAGATCGCCGGACTCGTCGCCGCCGGGGACACGTCCGCCGTCGAGGTGACGCGGGCCCACCTGGACCGGATCGCCGCGGTCGACGAGCGGGTGCACGCGTTCCTGCACGTCGACACCGAGGGTGCGCTGGCCGCCGCCCGCGCGGTGGACGAGCGTCGGGCCGCCGGCGAGGAGCTGGGCCCGCTGGCCGGGGTGCCGGTCGCGGTCAAGGACGTGCTCACCACCAAGGGCGTGCCGACCACCGTCGGGTCGAAGATCCTGGAGGGCTGGCGCCCGCCGTACGACTCGACGATCGTCGAGCGGCTGCGCGCCGCCGGCACGGTGATGCTCGGCAAGACCAACATGGACGAGTTCGCGATGGGCTCCTCCACGGAGTACTCGGCGTACGGGCCGACCCGCAACCCTTGGGACACCGCGCGCATTCCCGGCGGCTCCGGTGGGGGCAGCGCCGCGGCGCTGGCCGCGTACGAGGCGCCGCTGGCGATCGGCTCGGACACCGGCGGCTCGATCCGCCAGCCCGGCGCGGTCACCGGCACCGTCGGCGCGAAGCCCACCTACGGCGGCACCTCCCGGTACGGCCTGGTGGCGTTCTCCTCGTCGCTGGACACCCCCGGCCCGTGCGCGCGTACGGTGCTCGACGCCGCGCTGCTGCACCAGGTGATCGGCGGCCACGACCCGCGCGACTCCACCTCCATCCCGGCTGCAATGCCGGACGTGGTGGCCGCCGCGAAGCTCGGCGCCACCGGCGACCTGACCGGCGTGCGGCTGGGCGTGGTCACCGAGTTCACCGGCGAGGGGGCCGAGCCGGGCGTGATGGCCGCGTTCCGCGAGTCGGTCGACGCGCTGGCCAAGCTGGGCGCGGAGATCGTCGACGTGTCCTGCCCGCACTTCAAGTACGCACTGCCGGCGTACTACCTGATCGCCCCGAGCGAGGCCTCCTCGAACCTGGCCCGGTTCGACGGCGTGCGCTTCGGCCTGCGGGTCGGCGACGACGGCAACCGGTCGCTGGAGGAGGTCATGTCGCTGACCCGCGAGGCCGGCTTCGGCCCCGAGGTCAAGCGGCGGATCATGCTCGGCACGTACGCCCTCTCCTCGGGCTACTACGACGCGTACTACGGCCAGGCGCAGAAGGTCCGCACGCTGATCACGCGGGACTTCACCTCGGCGTTCGAACGGGTGGACGCGCTGATCTCGCCGACCACCCCGTTCGTGGCGTTCCCGATCGGCGCGCGCACCTCGGACCCGTACCAGATGTACCTGGCGGACCTGTTCACCATCCCGACCAACCTGTACGGCGGCCCGGGCATCTCGGTGCCGTGCGGGCTGTCCGACGGGCTCCCGGTGGGCCTGCAGATCATGGCCCCGACGATGGCCGACGACCGGATGTACCGGGTCGCCGCCGCGCTGGAGTCCGTGGTCGGCACCCTCACCCCGCCCACGCTGTAACCACCCGCGTCACCTGACCGGCGCCGACGGAGCTTCCGCCGGCGCCGGTCGTCGGGTCGGCCAGCGCGGCGATGGTGGGCACTCCCAGGCGCACCGGCGGCACCAGCAGCAGCAGGCCCACCGCGCCGGCCGTGATGAGGATGCCCCGGTCGATGCGCATCGGCCGTCGCTCGGTCACACCGGATCACCGCCGCTGCATCCACCGCAGCACCCCGAGCGCCACGGCCACCGCGACCAGCCCGGGGACGACCGTGCCGATCACCATCGTGAGCAGGCTGTCCGGGTTGCGGTCGTCGCTGGGCAGCCACTGGGCCCAGCCGATCAGCGCCGCCACCGCCCACACCGCAAGCACCGCCAGCAGGACGTGTCGCGTTCGCGCCACCCGCCGAGGCGCGTCGTCCGGCCGTACCGTCGAGTTGTCCCCCGTATTCGTCATGGTCGACCCGTACCCATCGGTCTTTCCCGCTATGCGCGCCCGGCGACAGAAGCACGGCGACCGACCCGGAGTGATCTGGAAACCCGCGCGCCGCCCGGCCGGGCAACCCCATTAGGCTGGACAGGTTCTGTCCGGATCGCGCCTGGAGCTCAGATGACGACGACACTGCCCGCGTACGACGAGGTCGTCGCGCGCTACGAACCGGTGATCGGCCTGGAGACCCACGTCGAGCTGGGCACGAACACCAAGATGTTCTGCGGCTGCCCGACCGACTTCGGCGGCGAGCCGAACACCCGGGTCTGCCCGGTCTGCCTGGGCCTGCCGGGTTCGCTGCCGGTGGCCAACAAGGCGGCCATCGAGGCGACCATCCGGATCGGCCTCGCGCTGAACTGCTCCATCGCCGAGTGGTGCCGGTTCGCCCGGAAGAACTACTTCTACCCGGACATGCCGAAGGACTTCCAGATCAGCCAGTACGACGAGCCGCTGTGCTTCGACGGCTACCTGGACGTCGAGGTGGGCGGCGAGCTGGTGCGGATCGGCATCGAGCGGGTGCACCTGGAGGAGGACACCGGCAAGACGCTGCACGTCGGCGGCGCCACCGGCCGGATCCACGGCGCTACCGAGTCGCTGGTCGACTACAACCGGGCCGGCATCCCGCTGGTGGAGATCGTCACCAAGCCGGTCCCCGGCATCGGCGCGCTCGCCCCCGAGGTGGCCAAGGCGTACGTGACCGAGCTGCGCGACGTGCTGCGCTCGCTGGGCGTCTCCGACGTCCGGATGGAGGAGGGCTCGCTGCGCTGCGACGTCAACACCTCGCTGAACAAGCCGGGCGAGGAGTGGGGCACCCGCACCGAGACCAAGAACGTCAACTCGCTGCGCTCGGTGGAGCGCGCGGTCCGCTCGGAGATCCTGCGCCAGGCCTCGGTGCTGGACGCCGGCGGGAAGATCACCCAGGAGACCCGGCACTTCCAGGAGGACACCGGGGACACCCGGCCGGGCCGGTCCAAGGAGACCGCCACCGACTACCGGTACTTCCCGGAGCCGGACCTGGTCCCGCTCGCGCCGGACACCGCCTGGGTGGCCGAGCTGAAGGCCGCCCTGCCGGAGCTGCCCCGGCTGCACCGCCGCCGGTTGCAGGAGCAGTGGGGCCTGTCCGAGGCGGACATGCAGTCGGTGCTGAACGCCGGCGCGGTGGAGCTGATCGAGGCCACCGTGGCCGCGGGCGCCACCCCGGCCGCCGCCCGCAAGTGGTGGCTGGGCGAGCTGTCCCGCCGGGCCAACGAGTCCGGTGTGGAGCTGGCCGACATCGGCGCCACCCCGTCCCAGGTCGCCGAGCTGCAGGGCCTGGTCGACGCGGGCAAGCTCAACGACAAGCTGGCCCGTACCGTGCTGGAGGGCGTGGTGGCCGGCGAGGGCTCGCCGGCCGAGATCATGGCCAACCGCGGCCTGGAGGTCGTCTCCGACACCGGCGCGCTCACCGCCGCGGTGGACGAGGCGATCGCCGCCAACCCGGGCATCGCCGACAAGATCCGCAGCGGCAAGGTCGCCGCCGCCGGCGCCCTGGTGGGCGCCGTCATGAAGACCACCCGCGGCCAGGCCGACGCCAAAACCGTCCGTGACCTGATCCTGGAACGCCTCGGCGCCCAGGGCTGAGCCACCCCGGGGAGGGCCGCCGTCGCAACCCGGCGGCGGCCCTCGCCGCTTCCCTCGGGTACGCGCGCGACCCGCGCCACCCCCTCGCGAGGGCGTCAACGGCGACGCCCGGATGGAGTCACCGTGAAGCAGCGTGAGCTTGAGGTTCTTGGCGAGATCCAGCGGCGGGTGCTCTGGCTCGCCACCCGGATCGTGGACGCGGCCAACCACGACCGGGACACCGGCGACGGGGTGAAGGTCGGCGGGCACCAGGCGTCCAGCGCGTCCCTGGTCACCGCGATGACCGCGCTCTGGTTCGCCCACCTGGACGCCGCGGACCGGGTCGCCGTCAAGCCGCACGCCTCCCCGGTGTTCCACGCCATCCAGTACCTGCTGGGCAACCTGGACCGGTCGTACCTGCCGAAGCTGCGGGCGCGCGGCGGCCTCCAGTCCTACCCGTCCCGCACCAAGGACCCGGACGAGGTGGACTTCAGCACCGGCTCGGTCGGCCTGGGGGCCGCCGCGCCGCTGTTCGCCGCGGTGACCCGGCGGTACGTCGACGCGCACTTCGGGCAGCGCCCGCACTCCCGGTTCGTGGCGCTGATCGGCGACGCCGAGCTGGACGAGGGGAACATCTGGGAGGCGGTCGCCGACCCGGCCACCACCGGGCTGGGCAACGTGATGTGGCTGGTCGACTTCAACCGCCAGTCGCTGGACCGGGTGGTCCCCGGCATCCGGATCGACCAGTGGCGGGGCCAGTTCGAGGCCGCCGGCTGGCACGTCGTGGAGGTCAAGTACGGCCGCAAGCTCGCCGAGGCGTACGCCCGGCCGGGCGGTGACGCGCTGCGCGACTGGATCGACCGGATGCCCAACGAGCAGTACCAGTCGCTGTTCGGGCTGGCCGGGCCGGAGCTGCGCAAGCAGTTCCTGGACGGCGCGCCCGCCGGCATCGGCGAGCTGATCGCCGACGTCTCCGACGCCGAGCTGGGCCCGCTGGTGACCGACCTGGGCGGCCACGACCTGGCCGCGATGCTCGACGCGTACGCCCAGTGCGACGCGGTCACCGACCGGCCCAGCGTGGTGTTCGCGTACACGGTGAAGGGTTGGGGGTTGCCGATCGCCGGCAACCCGCGCAACCACTCCGCGCTGCTCAGCACCGAGCAGGTCGACGCGCTGCGGTCCGCGCACGGCCTGACCCGCGAGACCGAGTGGGACCGCCTCGACCCGGCGTCGGAGGCCGGCATCCGGGCCGGCGAGCGCCGGGAGGCGCTGTCTCGCGCGCCGCGCGAGCGTGCGCTAGGGGTCACCGTCCCGGAAACCACGAAGGTACGCGTCAACAAGCCGGTCTCCACCCAGGAGGTCTTCGGCCGGGTGCTGGTCGACCTGGCCCGCGACCCGGCCGTGGCGCCCTACCTGGTGACCACCGCGCCGGACGTGGCCACCTCCACCAACCTCGCCGGGTTCATCAACAAGACCGGTGTCTTCGCCCCCACCGAGCAGCGCTCCTGGACCGAGGACCGAATGCTGCGCTGGACGGAGAGCCCGGCCGGGCAGCACATCGAGCTGGGCATCTCGGAGATGAACCTGTTCCTGCTGCTCGGCCAGCTCGGCCTCTCGTGGGACCTGTCCGGGCAGCCGCTGCTGCCGGTGGGCACGGTCTACGACCCGTTCGTGCTGCGCGGCCTGGACGCGTTCCTCTACGGGACCTACTCGGGCTCCCGGTTCGTGGTGGCCGGCACCCCGTCGGGCGTCACGCTGGCCCCCGAGGGCGGCGCGCACCAGTCCACCATCACCGCCTCGGTCGGCCTGGAGCTGCCCGGCGTGACCTTCCTCGAACCCGCGTACGCCGGCAGCCTCGACTGGCTGCTCTGCGACGCGCTCGGGCAGATCGCCGGTGGCACGACGCCGGCCGCCACCGCCGCGCCGGCCGAGGACGGGGCGTACTACTTCCGGCTCAGCACCCGGCCGATCGACCAGGCGCCGTTCGAGGCGGCCCGAGCCCGGCTCGGCGACGCGGTGCTGCGCCGGCAGGTGGTCGCCGGGGCGTACCGGCTGGTCGACGCCCACCAGGCGTATCCGGAGCTGGCCGACGCCCCGGTGGTGCAGCTGGCCGCCTCCGGCGCGGTGCTGCCGGAGGTGCTCGCCGCCGCCGCGGAGCTGGCCGACGAGGGCGTCGCCGCGCACGTGGTGGACGTGACCAGCCTGGACCGGCTCTACCGGGCCTGGCAGCGGACCCTGCGCCAGGGCGTCCGGACCGCGACCGTGCCGAGCGTGCCCGGCGCGCTGCGGTCCGCCTTCGCCGACCGGGTGCCGGTGGTGACCGTGCACGACGCCGCCTCGCACGCGATGGCCTGGCTCGGCTCGGCGCTCGGCGCCCCGGCGGTGCCGCTCGGGGTGGACGAGTTCGGCCAGTCCGGCAGCGTCCGCGACCTGTACGAGCTGCACGACCTGCGCCCGGGCAGCATCGTCAACGCCGCCCTGGCCGCGCTGTCCCTGCGCTGAGCCCCGGTCGGCCCCGTCGGGGGCGGGCGATGTTGTGGTACGGACGGTAGTCGTCGCGCAGGGTGACAGCCCGTCCGGCCGCGTGGCGAAGAGCACCAGGCTTTGCTCTGCTGCCATATCGGCGACACCGGCGTTGAACAGGTAGGACGCGATTCGCTTCCACCGGCGTCCGGTAGCGCTGCGTGCCTGTCGCGTCGATGGCGGCAGAGCAAAGCGGGGCGCAGGGCCGGGTCGGCAGCGGGCCCTTCGTTGCGTAGCGTCACCGGCGGGCGAGGCGGAGCCGCCACCGGCGACCGCACCCGGCCGTGCGGCCGCACGGCCGCGCGGCCGGGTGCGGCTCAGCGGGTCGGGGTGGGGGTGACCGGCACCGGCGCGCCCTGCGCCGGGTCCTTGACCACGTGCCGCTCCAGGTTGACCTGCGCCTGCCCGGTGCCGCCGACGGTGATGTCGTCGTACGCCTGGAGCAGCTTCTGCGGGTCGAAGTAGAGCACCGACATCGACAGCGGGGTGGGCTTCTCACCCTCCAGCCCGCGCAGCCCCGCCCCACCGGTGGAACCCTCCACCATCAACTGGGTGGGCTGCTGCCCTGGCACCTCGGGCAGCCGGGACACCTGCCGGGCGTGGGTGTGCCCGGCCAGCACCAACGGGCAGGTGCCGGAGAGCGGGCCGGCCGAGGCCGGGTCGTGCACCAGCGCGATGTTCACCTTCCGCGGCGAGTCGCGGACCGTCCCGGCCAGCTTGTCGCCCGCCCCGATCACCTGGTCGGCGACCTGCTTGGTGAGGCCGCTGCCGGCCGGGGAGGTCTCCTTGTCGGGCGTGAACCGGGGGTCGCCGATGCCGGCGATGGTCAGCCCGGCCACCGTGGTGGTCGAGTTGTTCAGCACGATCGCGTTCGGCTGCTGCGCCACGGCCGCCGCCGTCCTGGCCGAGTCGTGGTTGCCGCGGATGTAGACGTACGGCTTCTTCAGCAGGCCGATCGAGCCCACGTACGACGCCTCGGGCTCGCTGCCCCAGTCGGTCAGGTCCCCGGTGTCGATCACCACGTCGATGTTGAACTGCTCCACCACGGTGCGGATCAGCTGCCACCCGGTCGGGTTGAGGTGCATGTCCGACACGTGCAGCACCCGGGTGGTGCCGGGCGCGGGCTCGTAGACCGGCAGCGCCGACACCGTGGTGTAGAGCTGGCTGACGTTGCCGACGATCCGCTGGAGCTGCTCGGAGTACTTCGTGTAGTCGTTGGCGATCTTCCGCGCGTCGCCGACGATCGCCGGCGCGTTGACCAGCAGGCCCTCGTACCGCGGTTCGTCGATCGACTCGGGGCGGATGGTGGCCACCGCCAGCCCGAGGCTGCCGGCGGTGACCGCCAGCGCGGTCCCGCCGGCCCAGGCCGTCCGGCGGGTGTCCCGGAAGACCAGCGCGGCCAGCAGCAGGCTGGCCAGCACGGCCGAGCCGAGGGTACGCAGCCCGAGCCGCATCGCGCCGTTGCGGACGTCCTCCACGGCGGACTGGCTGGCCCGGCTGATGCCGGCCGGGTCGTCGATCAACGCCTCGGTGCGGCTCTGGTCGAGCGCGCCGAGCCGGACGGTCAGGTGGGTCGGCCCGTCGTGGCTGTTCAGGATCAGCGCGCCCAGCGGCGGCACGTCGACGGTGGTGCTGCCCGTCCACGCGGGGGCGATGGACAGGTTGGCCCGGAACGGCCCGATGTCGGTGTCCACCCGCCCGCCGGCCAGCACCCCGAGCACCGCGCCGGCCAGGCCGACCGCGAGCACCGCCAGCACCAGCGCGGCCCGGCGGGCCCGACCGGAGCGGGCGAGGCGGCCCGCACCTGGACGCCACGACCGCCGGTCCCGCTCACGCCGGCCGGGGACGTCGCCGTCCGCCGGCTCGCGCTGCTCGTTCTGCTGACCGTCCATGCTGAGATTCTGACCTGCCCAGTCGAAGATCTTGGCAAACCCGGGCGACGCGCGCCCGTCCGCGCCGGGAACGGTCGCGCGGGCCGGCCGGGAAGCGCCGCCACGACGGTGGGGCGGCCCGGTCGGTGCGGGTCAGCTGCGGCCGGCGCCGCCGTCGGCGAAGACCAGCCGCAGCAGCCGGTCGTCCTCCGGCACCGGCTGGCCCCGCCCGTCGTGGTTGGACGTGGAGACCCAGACCGAGCCGTCCGGGGCGGCCGCCACCGCCCGCAGCCGGCCGTACCTGCGGGTCAGCAGCTCGCGCGGCTGCCCGAGCACGCTGCCGGTGTCGGTGAGCTCGACCAGCCACAGCCGCTCGCCGCGCAGGCAGGCGGTGACCAGCAGGCGCTTCACCGCGGCCAGCCCGGAGCAGGAGGCGTCGGTGGTGCGCCACTGGACGATCGGGTCGACGTACCGGGAGTCGCCGGCCTGCCCCTCGACGGTGGGCCAGCCGTAGTTGCCGCCCGCGTTGATCTGGTTGATCTCGTCCCAGGTGTTCTGGCCGAATTCCACGGCGTACATCCGCTTGCCGGCGTCCCAGGTGAAGCCCTGCACGTTGCGGTGCCCGAGCGACCAGACCGGCGAGCCCGGGTACGGGTTGCCGGTCGACGGCCTGCCGTCCGGCGTGATCCGCAGGATCTTGCCGCCGAGGCTCTTGCGGTCCTGCGCGGCGTCCCGGTCACCGGCGTCGCCGGTGCTCACGTAGAGCTGCCCGTCCGGGCCGAAGCCGAGGCCGCCGCCGTCGTGGTTGCCGGCCTTCGGGATGCCGGTGAGGATCGGCTTCGGGGTGCCGCCGATGGTCAGCCGGGCGACCCGGTTGTCCTGCTCGGTGGTGTAGTAGACGAAGATCGTGCGGTCCTTGGCGTACCCGGGGGAGACGGCGATCCCGAGCAGGCCGGCCTCGCCGAGGGCCGCGACGCCCGGCACGGTCTGCACCGGCGTGACGGTCAGCCCCTCCTGGCTCGACTCCGGGCCCACCTTCAGGATCCGCCCGCTGTCCCGCTCGGTGACCAGCGCCGCGCCGTCGGGCAGGAAGGCGATCCCCCACGGCACCCGCAGGCCCTTGGCCAGCACGGTCGCCACCACCTGCTGGCCGACCCCGGAGGTGGCCGACGTCGACGGGGTGGGCAGGTTGGGCGGCTCGCCGGCCGGGTCCGGGGCGGGCTGGCCGAAGCTGCACCCGGCGGTGGTCAGCAGCAGCGCCGCGCAGGCGGCCGCCAGGGCCGCGCGGGCACGGCCGGTGCATCGGTACGGGGGACGGATGCTCACCCGGCCAAGCCTAGCCCGCGGCGCCGCCCCCGCCCGGGGAGTCGGTGACCGCCCGACGCCCCGGTGCGGTTCGGTGCGTCAGCGGGCCCGCACGGCGAGCAGGGCGATGTCGTCCTCCCGGCTGTCCGCGGCGGTCAGCAGCAGGTCGCACAGGCCGTCGGGGGAGAGCGCGGCGGTGCCGGCCACCCGGTCGAGCAGCTCGGCGGTGCCCTCGTCGACCGGCCGGTCCCGCCGCTCGATCAGCCCGTCGGTGAACAGCAGCAGGGTGTCGCCGGAGTGCAGCCGGGTCGTCCGGCTGGTCCGGTCGACCGGCCGGCGGAACCCGAGCAGCGGCTCCCGGCGGCCGTCGAGCACGCGTACCGCGCCGTCGGCGGCGAGCAGCAGCGGCGGCGGGTGGCCGGCGTTGCACCAGCTGACCGAGAGACCGCCGGCCGGGTCGGGGCGCAGCCGGGCCAGGATCGCGGTGGCGGCGGTGGGGATGCGCAGCCCGGAGATCGCCCCGTCCAGCCGGCTCATCAGCTCGTCCATCGGGTCGGTCCGGCCGTACGCGTTGCCCCGCACCAGGTTGCGCAGCTGACCCATGGTGGCGGCGGCCTCGATGTCGTGCCCGGCCACGTCCCCGATCGCGACGATCAGGTCGCCGTCCGGCTGGACGAAGGCGTCGTACCAGTCGCCGCCCACCTCGACCCGGTCGGCGGCCGGCTGGTACCGCGCGGCCAGCTCCACCCGCGGGCTCTCCGGCAGCGTCGGCAGCATGCTGTGCTGCAGCACCTCGGCCACGTGCCGCTGCTCGCTGTACATCCAGCCGATGCCGACCGCCTGCCCGGCCCGGCGGCCGATCTCCAGGGCGGTGTGCAGGTCACCGTCGTCGAACGGGCGGCGCTCCGGGGCGTTGACCAGGGTGATGGTGCCCAGCACGGTGGCCCGCCCGGGGGCCGGCACCGGCACCGTGAGGTGCGAGCCGAAGCCGAGCCGATCGGCGAGCGTCGTCATCTCCGGATCCGCGCTGGCCCGGCGCACGTCGTCCAGGCTGGCGGCGCTGCCCAACATCGGCTGGCCGGTCCGCAGCACGGTGTGGGTGATCGACTCGGCGCGCAGCCGGGTCGGCATCAGCGCGGCGAACCGGGCCACCTCGGCGGCGTACGCCGGGTCGCGGTGCACGGCGGTGACGCTGCGCGCCCCGCCCTCCCGGTCGACCAGGGTGACCAGGGCCCAGTCGGCCAGCAGCGGCACCACCGCCTCGGTCAGCCGGGTCGCGGTGGCCGTCACGTCCAGCGTCCCGGTCAGCGTCTCGCTCAGCCCGGCGAGCAGCTTGAGCCGCTCGTGCGCCTCCTCGGCATCGTGCCGGGCCTGCTGCGCCGCGTCCAGGGCGATCCGCAACCGCAGCTCCGACGAGCAGGCGGCGGCCAGGTCGGACAGCGTGCGCAGCTGGCCGGCCGTCCAGGCCCGCGGCTTGCTGTCGATCGCGCAGAGCGAGCCGAGCACCCGACCGTCCAGGTCGGTCAGCGGCATCCCGGCGTACGCCACGACGCCCAGATCGGGCACCGCGAGGTTGTGCCGGACCCGGGGGTAGAGCCGGGCGTCCGGCAGCACCAACGGGACCTCGATGTCCACCACGTGCTGGCAGAAGGAGTGGCTCAGCGGGGTCTGCCGTCGCTCGGCCCACGGGTCGGGCAGCCCCACCATGCCGGGGAAGAACTGCCGGTCCTCGTCCACCAGGGAGACCAGCGCCACCGGCACGTCCAGCAGGTCGCTGACCAACCGGGCGAATCGGTCGAAGGCCTCGTCCGGCTGGGCGTCCAGGCCGGTGTCGAGCAGCGCGCGCAGCCGCGCCGGATCGGTCAGCGCCGCGATGTCGACGATGGGCGCTCGCTCGGGGCGACCCGGGGAGGGCGCGGTCATCGGCCACCTGTCTCGACGGGGACGGCACGCCGACCGGCGCTCCGACCCTTGGTTATACCCGCCCGGGCGCGGTGCCGGCCACGGCCGCGACCCGCCCGGGCCCGGCACCGATCGCGGTCGACGGTCTGCTCGGGGCCGCCCGCACCCGGCCGGACGTGGTCGCTATCGTCGGCGGGCGTGAAGGCTTGGATTCCGCACGAGATCGGCATCGACCTGCTGGGGGAGCCGCCCGCCGGGGTCACGGTGCAGGCCTGGACCGACCCGGCCGACCCGCCCTCGGATCCGGCCGGGGTGCGGTTCTGGGTGCCGCCGTTCCTGGCCGGTACGGACGCCACCGCGATGCTGGACCGGCTGCCCGACCTGGCGGTGGTGCAGCTGCTCTCCGCCGGCGCGGACGCCTGGGTCGGCCGGACGCCGCCCGGGGTGACGCTGTGCGACGCGCGGGGCGTGCACGACGCCGGCACCGCGGAGTGGGTGGTCACCGCGATCCTGGCCCAACTGCGGAACTTCCCGGCGATGGCCCGCGCCCAGGCCCGCCGCGAGTGGGCGTACGACCGGGTGACCCCGACCGACGAGCTGACCGGCAAGCGGGTGCTCATCGTCGGCGCGGGCTCGATCGGGGCGGCGGTGCAGGCCCGGCTCGCCCCGTTCGGGGTGAGCTTCACCCGGGTGGCCCGCTCCGCCCGCCCGGCGGACGGGGTGCACGGGGTGGACGAGCTGCCCCGGCTGCTGCCCGCGGCGGACGTGGTGGTGCTGCTGGTGCCGCTCACCCCGCTGACCCGTGGCCTGGTGGACGCGGAGTTCCTCGCCGCGATGCCGGACGGCGCCCTGCTGGTCAACGCGGCCCGGGGGCCGGTGGCGCGCACCGACGCGTTGGTGGCCGAGCTCGCCTCCGGCCGGCTGCGGGCCGCGCTGGACGTGACCGATCCCGAGCCGCTGCCCGCCGACAGCCCGCTGTGGGAGTTGCCGAACGTGCTGCTCACCCCGCACGTCGCCGGCTCGGTCCGCGGCCTGCTTCCCCGGGCGTACGCGCTGGTCGGTGCGCAGCTGCGCCGGTACGCCGCGGGCGAGTCACTGACCAACACGGTGGTCGACGGCTACTGAGCCGGGGGCGGTCAGCGCACACCCGGCAGGGTCTGGCCGGTGGCGGCCACCAGCCGGGGCAGGTCGGCGCCGCGGACCGCGGGAAGCACCACCTGCTGACCGTCGTCAAGCCGGGCGACGGCCCGGCCGCGCGGGTCGGTGGTCAGCTCGGCGACCCGCTCCCACGGGATGCGGCGGCCGCCGACCAGCGCCCGCAGCCGCAGCTCGCGGGCGTCGGCGTCAGTGCCGGCCCGCCAGGCCCAGACGGCGACGGCAAGCGGGACGAGCAGCACCGGCAGCAGGTACCACTCGGCGGTGGCCAGCGGGAGCGCGCCGATGAAGGCGACGATCGCGGCGACCAGGATGGCCTGGTTGAACCGGAAGTGGATGGCGTCGGAACTACTCACCCGTCGATGATCCCACTCCGGGGCGGCCAACGACCGGTCGGGCGGTCGCCCGGTGACGGCGGCCATGGCGGTGACCTGCGTCACGGGCCGGGCCCGTAACCGGAGGGCTGGCCGCTCGTTGGCGGCTGTGAGGTGTCGGAGATCCGTCCGGCACCTCGCACCTCGCGCCGCCGCACCGCCCCCGTGTCCCCTCACGAAGGCGACCGCCGTGCCCCTCGCGTACCTGCTCCGCCCTCCGCGGCCCGCCGTGGCCGGGGTGCTCGCGCTGGCCGCGCTGCTGGCCGGTGCCGCCCTGGCCGGCGCGTTGCCGCCGTTGGCCGCCGTCACCCCGGCCGCCGCAGCGGCCTGCGCCCTGGCCGGGATCCGGCTCTCCCGGCTGGCCGGCGCTCGCGGCGGGGGCCGCCGGGACCGCCGGGCCCGGCACGCGGCCGCGCTGCTGGACACCGCCGTGGCGATCGTCGGCATGACCGTCGCGGTGCTGCCGCTGGCCGCGCGCGCGAACCGCGCGGAGGTCGCCACGGCCGGGCTGGTCGCCGCGGCGGTCGCCTACGGCGGCGGACTGCTCGCCCTGCCCGGCCAGGCTCGGCTGGCGCCGGCGGAGCGGCTGCGCCGGGCCGTCGACATGCTGGCCCTCGGCGCCGCCCTCGCCTTCGCCGGCCGGTTGCTGGTGCCGCCCGGGCCGGTGCCGCCGGGGGTCCGGGTGGTCACCCTGGCCGGCGCGGTCGGGCTGGCGGCGCTCGGGGTGAGCGCGGTGGCGCAGCGCCGCAGCCGCCCGGGCGCCGCGCTGTGCCGGGCCGGCGCGGCCGCCACCCTCACCGGGCTGGCCGGCCTGGTGGCGCTGCTGGCAGCCGCCGCGCCGGATCCGCTGCTGCTGACCACGGTGCCGCCGTTGATGGTCGGTGCCCTGCTCACCGCCGCCGGGATGACCCGGGTGGCGGCCGGCGATCCGCCGCGCGGCGAGGGCCCGGCGCGGCCCTGGCCCCGGATCACCGCTCCGGCCGCGGTCATCCTGCTCGCCGCCCTGCTCCGACTGGGGGTGGTCGGCTCGATCCCGCCGGACGCCGTGCTGCTCGGGTGGGCCGCCGTCGGGCCGCTGGTCGGCCGGGAGCTGCTCGCCGCCGCCGACCACCGGCGCCGGATCCGCCGGCTGGCCGCCCGGGAGGCGCACTTCCGCGCGCTGGTCACCGGCGGGCCGGACGTCGTCCTGCTACTCGACGACGAGCTGCGGGTGAGCTGGTCCGCCGCGGCGGCGGCGCGTCTCGGGTGGGGCGACGACGAGCTGCGCGGCCGTCCCCTCGCCGAGCTGCTGCACCCGGACGACGCGCCGGCGGCGCGGGAGCTGCTCGCCGCGCTCCGCGCCGGCGCCGAGCCGCCGCTGCTGGTGGCCCGGCTGGCCGCCGGGGACGGCGGCTGGCGGGAGACCGAGTCGACGGTGCGCGACCAGCGTGCCGAGCCGACGGTCGCCGCCGTGGTGCTGCACGTCCGCGAGGTGGCGCCACGGCAACGGTCAGCCGCTCCGGACCCGTCGCCCGTCCCGACCGACCGCACCGGGCGGACGGAGGGTCCGCCCGGCGCCGATCGGCCGACCGGGTTCCTCGACCGCGCGGAGCTGTTGCGGATCCTCGGGGTCCGGCGCGCCGAACCGGGCACGCTGCTCCTGGTCGACCTGCACGGCTTCGGCGGGCTCGACGGCGAGGACGGACCGTCGGCGCGGGACGTCGCAATGGGAACGGCCGCCCGCCGCCTACGGGACGTGGTGGGCCCTCGGGACCTGGTGGCGCGGGTGTCGGCGGAGGAGTTCGCGGTGGTGACCGACGCCGGGCCGGTGCCGGCGTACGCGCTCGGTGGGCAGCTGCTGGCGGCGTTGGGCGAGCCGTGCCCGGTGCCCGACGCGATGCTCCGGCTGCGGGTGAGCGTGGGGCTGGCCGAGCTGGCCGGCGAGGCGCCCGAGGACGTGCTGCGGCAGGCGGACCTGGCCCGCCGCCGGGCCGTGCAACTGGGCCGCAACCGGGTCGAGTGGTACGACGCGTACCTGGAGGAGCAGCTGGTGCGCCGGCTCGACCTGGAGCGCGAGCTGCCCGGGGCGATCGCCCGGGGCGAGCTGGACCTGGTCTACCAGCCGGTGCTGTCGCTGGCCGACCGGTCACCGGTCGGGGTGGAGGCGCTGCTGCGCTGGCGCAGTCCGGTGCTGGGCACCGTCCTGCCGGCGGAGCTGCTGCCGGTGGCCGAGGAGCTGGACCTGGTCGGCGAGCTGGGCGGCTGGGTGCTGGGGCGGGCCTGCCGGCAGCTGGCCGACTGGGCCGCCGCCGGCCGGCAGCTCTGGATGTCGGTGAACGTGACGCCGCGGGAGCTGCTGTCGCCGGACTTTCCGGCCCGGGTGAGCGGCGCGCTGGCCGGGCACGCGGTGCCGGCGGAGCGGTTGGTGGTGGAGGTGGCCGAGCCGCGGGTCGGCGCGGAGCTGTCCACGGTGGTGGCGCGGCTGGCCGGCCTGCGGTCGGCGGGGGTGCGCACGGCGCTGGACGACTTCCGCGCCGAGCACGCCTCGCTGGCCCGGCTCCGCCGGCTCCCGGTGGACCTGCTCAAGGTGCGGGCCCCGGCGGAACCGGTGGACGGGCCGGTCCGCCCGCTGCTGGACGTGGTGGTGACGCTCTGCGACCGGTTGGGTCTCGCCGCGGTGGCGCAGGAGCTGGAATCCGAGGCCGACCTGGCCCGGGCGGAGCGGGCCGGCTGCCGTTACGGGCAGGGCTTCGCGCTGGCCCGACCGGCCACCGCGGAGCGGGTGGAGGCGTACTTCGCGGAGTTCCCGTCCGCCTTTCACTGACCGGCTCCACCGATCGGTCGGTGAGCTGACCGGTTCAGTGGATTGCTTAACCGGTTCACCTCGTGCGTGGGGGAGCGGTGCTGCCGCGCGGCGTCAGGTGCGCCGTCTCGTCCTGCAGCCCGCTGACCGGCTCGCCGGCGATCACCCGGAGCAACTGCCGCGCCGCGTGCGCGCCGTACGCCGGGATGTCCCGGCCGAGCGCGGTCAGCGGCGGGTGCACCAGCTGGCACAGCGGCGAGTCGTCCCACGCCACGATGGACAGGTCGCCGGGCACCGCCAGGCCCATCTCCTGGGCGACCGACAGGCCGGCGATCGCCATCACGTCGTTGTCGTAGATCACCGCGGTGGGGCGGGCGGCGGAGCTGAGCAGCCGGCGGGTGGCGCGGGCCCCCTCCTCGCCGGTGTAGTCGGACCAGACCGTCGCCGAGTCCTCCAGGCCGAGCCGCCGGCACACCTCGGCGAACGCGTCGGTGCGGATCTCGGTGTGCAGCAGCGAGGGCAGTCCACCGACCCGGGCGATCCGCCGGTGGCCCAGGGCGACCAGGTACTCCACGGTCTCCACCAGCGCCGCCGCGTCGTCGGACCAGACGCTGCTCAACTTCCCGGTGTGGCCGGGGCCGCCGATCACCACCGCCGGCAGCTGCAGCTCCTCCAGGGCGGCCACCCGGGCGTCGTCGGTGCGCAGGTCGCAGACGAAGACGCCGTCCACCCGCCGCTCGGCCCACCAGCGGCGGTAGACCCCGATCTCCGCCTGCTGGTCGGCCACCACCTGGAGGGTCAGCGCGTACGACCGGGCGGAGAGCTCCGCCTCGACGCCGCTGATCAGCTCCATGAAGAACGGCTCGATGCCCAGTATCCGGGCGGGTCGGCACAGGGCCAGGCCGACGGCGTTGGCGGTGGCGCCGGAGAGCGCCCGGGCCGCGCTGCTCGGGCTGAAGCCGATCTCCGTGGCGATGGCCAGGATCCGCGCCCGGGTGGCCTCCGAGACACCCGGCTGGCCGTTCAGCGCGTACGAGACGGCGCCCTTGGACACCCCGGCGCGCCGGGCCACATCGGCGATGGTGGGCCGCTTCACCGGCGAGCTCCTTCGGTATGGCGGCCCCACGGGCCGGTCTCACGCCGCCGGGGTCACCGGCGGCCCTCACGCTATCGGCGACCCGGAGCGGCGCTCGCGCCGGCCCGGATCGTCGTTCAGCATTATGGCTGAACGTTCACTTGCGCGGTTAAGCGTACGGCCTACCCGCCCGGTCGGCGCTACCCCGAGCCGTGTTCTTTTGCGCGAAAGAGCGCTTCACCACGCATGGGCGCGCTCCCAAGATCGCCGGAAGGTTACGGGAAGGACTCGGGGTTAACCGGCCGTTGACACTGTGAGAAGCGGATCGTACGGTGGGCTCACTTATCCGGTTCAGTCAACGTCTCTCGATCCTGGGAGCGTTCCCATTTGGCGCGGAGGATGTCATGAAACGGTCCTGGACCCACTGGGCCCGCGTGGCGGTGGCCGGTGCTGCCAGCCTCGTCATGGTCGCTGGTTGCAGCGGCAAGAGCACCACTGACTCGGGTTCCGGCGACGGCCCGGTGACTCTGAAGATCAACTTCTGGGGTGACTTCGGGCTCCAGGACCTCAAGACCAAGTACGAGGCCGCGAACCCGAACGTCAAGATCCAGCTCAACTCCGGCGAGTACAACGCCCAGCACGAGGACCTGCAGAAGAAGCTGGTCGCGGGCAACGGCGCCGCCGACATCGCGGCCATCGACGAGGGCTTCATGGTCCAGTTCCGCGGCCAGTCGGACAAGTTCGTCAACCTGCTCGACAAGGGCGCCGGCTCGTACGAGAGCAAGTACCTGCCCTGGAAGTGGAAGCAGTCGCTGTCGGCCGACGGCAAGACCCAGATCGGCCTCGGCACCGACGTCGGCGGCCTGGCCATGTGCTACCGCACCGACCTGTTCAAGGCCGCCGGGCTGCCGACCGACCGCGACCAGGTCTCCGCGCTCTGGCCCACCTGGGACAAGTTCATCGAGGTCGGCCAGCAGTACACCAGCAAGACCAAGAAGAAGTTCGTCGACTCGGGCACGAACCTGTTCAACCCGATCCTGGGTCAGCAGCAGGTCGGCTTCTACAACGACCAGGAGCAGCTCCAGATGGAGCAGGGCCCCAAGGTCGCGTTCGACTACACCGTCAAGGCGATCGACGCCGGCCTCTCGGCCAACCTGGTGAGCTTCCAGGCCGACTGGGACAAGGGCTTCACCAGCGGCGCCTTCGCCGTGCTGGCCTGCCCGGCGTGGATGCTCGGCCACATCAAGGACACCGCGCCCGGCACCCAGGGCAAGTGGGACATCGCCGCGGTGCCCGGTGGCGGCGGCAACTGGGGCGGCTCGTTCCTGACCATTCCCAAGCAGGGCAAGCACGTCGACGAGGCGTACAAGCTGCTGGAGTGGCTGGTCCAGCCGGAGCAGCAGATCGAGATCTTCAAGAAGGTCGGCAACCTGCCGTCGCAGCCGGCGCTCTACGCGGACCCGGCGATCGCCACCTTCAAGAACCCGTTCTTCAACAACGCGCCGGTGGGGCAGATCTTCCCCAAGATGGCGCAGGGCCTGACCCCGCAGTACCTGGGCAAGAAGAACGGCCCGACCCGGGTCGAGGTGGAGAACGTCATCCGCCGGGTGGAGAACAAGACCTTGAAGCCGGACGCCGCGTGGGCCGAGGCGGTCAAGGCGGCCCAGAAGGCCGAGAAGTCCTGACCAACGGTTGACCGGTGGCGGGGCGGGTCGCCCGCCCCGCCACCGGCGCCGCCGAACCCGTACCCCGTGTCAGCCATCGGCCCCCTGGAGTGTTTTCCATGTCCACCACGCGTGCCGCGCCCACGCCGTCGAGCCACCGTTCCGCGCCGAGGCGCGGCACCGGCGGGGCCGGGGCGGACGAGCGGCGACTGAACTGGCGCAACCGGCTCCACCGCTTCGACATGCGCTACATGCCGTACCTGATGATCGCCCCGTTCTTCCTGCTCTTCATCGTCTTCGGGCTCTTCCCGCTGATCTTCAACGCGGTCGTCTCGCTCCGCAACTACCGGCTCGACGACCCGACGCTGCCGTACTGGGCCGGCTTCGCGAACTTCACCAGGCTCTTCGGTGACGAGGACTTCTGGAACGCGCTCTACAACACCTTCGGCATCTTCCTGCTCTCCTCGATCCCGCAGCTGCTGCTCGCGCTCGTGGTCGCCTCGCTGCTCAACCGGCAGCTGCGGGCGCAGACCTGGTGGCGGGTCGGCATCCTGCTGCCGTACGTCACCCCGATCGTCGCCTCCACCATGGTGTTCAGCGTCTTCTTCTCCCGCGACTTCGGCCTGGCGAACTGGGCGCTCGGGCTGTTCGGCATCGGCGGCCCGGACTCGCCGATCGACTGGCGGGCCGACAAGGTGCACTCCTGGATCGCGATCGCCACGATGGTCAACTGGAAGTGGATCGGCTACAACGCGCTGCTCTACCTGGCCGCCATGCAGTCCATCCCGCGCGACGTCTACGAGGCCGCCGCGATCGACGGCGCCGGCCCGTGGAAGCAGCTCTGGCGGATCACCGTGCCGATGATCCAGCCCGTGGTGGTCTTCACGGTCATCCTCTCCACCATCGGCGGGTTGCAGCTGTTCACCGAGCCGATGCTGTTCGACCTGAACGCGCAGAACGCCACCGGCGGCCCGAACGGTGAGTGGCAGACCATCGCCCAGCTCATCTACAAGGTCGGCTGGAAGGACCTCAACCTCGGCTACGCCGGCGCGATGTCCTGGGCGCTCTTCCTGATCATCCTGGTCGTGGCCGGGATCAACTTCCTGCTGACCAACCGACTCTCCGGAGGTCGCAAATGACCGCCGTCGCACCTCCGCGCCCCGTCGCGGCGCCCAAGCGGCGCCGGCCGACGGCGATGGCCCGGGCGCCGCAGGACACGCCGGCCGGCCTCTGGACGTACCTGCTGCTCGCGGTGACCATGGTGTTCGCCGCGTTCCCGCTGTACTGGATGTTCGTGATCGCCACGAACAACGACGAGGCGCTGGCCAAGCTGCCGCCCGCGGTGATCCCCAGCAACCTGTTCCTGGTCAACGCCCGGGAGGTCTTCACCCTCCAGGACGTCTACTTCGCCGCCTCGCTGATCAACAGCCTCATCGTCTCGACCGTGGTGACCGCCTCGGTGCTGTTCTTCTGCTCGCTGGCCGGCTTCGCCTTCGCCAAGCTGCGGTTCAAGGGCAGCAACGGGCTGATGCTCTTCGTGGTGCTCACCCTGACCGTGCCCAACCAGCTGGGCATCGTCGCGCTCTACATCGTGATGGGCAAGCTCGGCTGGAACGGCACCCTGCTCGCGGTCATCGCCCCGGGCCTGGTCACCGCGTTCGGCGTGTTCTACATGCGACAGTTCATCGTCAACACCGTCCCGGACGAGCTGATCGAGTCGGCCCGGGTCGACGGCGCCACCACCATGCGGGTGTACGCCAGCATCGTGCTGCCGGCGATCCGCCCGGCCCTGGCGGTGCTCGGCCTGCTCACCTTCGTGGCCACCTGGAATGACTTCCAGTGGCCGCTGATCACGCTGAGCGGCACCGACTTCCCCACCTCGATGGTGGCCATCTCCGACCTGGCCAGCGGCAACTACGTGATCTACCGCCGGGTGCTGGCCGGTGCGTTCATCGCCACCGTTCCGCTGCTGGTGATGCTCTTCATCGGTGGGCGCCAGATCGTCCGCGGAATCATGGAAGGCGCGGTGAAGTCGTGAGCGCGAGGAGTGAGCCGGTTTTGCGAGCCCCGCAGTCGCGATCAGAGGTGGCACTGTGAGCCGTCAAGCGTTGCACGAGGGTTGGGTGCTGCGGGCCGTACCGGGTCCCGAGGTGCCGCCGGAGGTCGCCGACCGGGCGGTACCGGCCACCGTGCCCGGCGTCGTGCACACCGACCTGCTGGCCGCCGGCCTGATCCCCGACCCGTACCTGGACGACAACGAGAAGGCGCTGGCCTGGATCGGCCGCACCGACTGGGTGTACGAGACCACCTTCGCCCGGGAGCCGGGCGACGAGGACCGGGTCGACCTGGTCTGCGCGGGGCTGGACACGGTCGCCACGATCACCCTCAACGGCACCGAGGTCGGCCGCACCGAGAACATGCACCGCGGCTACCGGTTCGACGTCCGGTCGCTGCTGCGCACCGGCCCGAACACGCTCGCCGTCCGGTTCGACTCGGCGTACCGCTACGCCGAGGCGCAGCGCGACCGGCTGGGCGACCGGCCCAACGCGTACCCGGAGCCGTTCCAGTTCATCCGCAAGATGGCCTGCAACTTCGGCTGGGACTGGGGACCGACCGTGGTCACCGCCGGCATCTGGCAGGAGGTCGGCCTGCACGGCTGGTCGACCGCCCGGCTGGCCACCGTCCGTCCACTGGTGACGGTGGCCGACGGCGAGGGCCGGGTGGAGCTGCACGTCGAGGTCGAGCGCGCGGCCGACACCCCGTTGACCGTGGTGGCCGAGGTGGCCGGGGCCAGCGGCGAGGCCACGATCCCGGCCGGGGAGCGCACGGCCGTGCTGACCCTCACCGTCCCCGACCCCGAGCTCTGGTGGCCCCACGGGTACGGCGAGCAGGCCCTGCACCGGCTGGACGTCACCCTGCACGCCGACGGCCGGGCCCTGGACGAGTGGTCCCGCCGGATCGGCTTCCGGCAGGTCCACCTGGACACCACCCCGGACGCGCACGGCACCCCGTTCACCCTGCACGTCAACGACGTGCCGGTGATCGTGCGCGGGATCAACTGGATCCCGGACGACGCCTTCCTGCCCCGGATCACCTCCGACCGGCTGGCCACCCGGCTGACCCAGGCCGCCGGGGCGAACATCAACCTGCTGCGGATCTGGGGCGGCGGGCGGTACGAGTCGGAGGACTTCTACGACCTGGCCGACGAGCTGGGGCTGCTGGTGCAGCAGGACTTCCTCTTCGCCTGCGCGGCGTACCCGGAGGAGGAGCCGTTCGGCACCGAGGTGGCCGCCGAGGCCGCCGAGCAGGTGACCCGACTGGCCAGCCACCCGTCGCTGGTGCTGTGGACCGGCAACAACGAGAACATCTGGGGCTGGCACGACTGGGACTGGCAGGAGCCGCTGGCCGGGCGCACCTGGGGCCGCGGCTACTACCTCGACCTGCTGCCCCGGATCGTCGGCGAGCTGGACCCGACCCGGCCGTACTGGCCGGGCAGCCCGTGGTCGGGCCGCGAGGAGATCCACCCCAACGACCCGGCGCACGGCACCATGCACATCTGGGACGTGTGGAACGACGACGACTACACGAAGTACCGCGAGTACGTGCCGCGCTTCGTCGCCGAGTTCGGCTACCAGGCGCCCCCGGCGTACGCGACGCTGCGCCGGTCGATCTCCGACGACCCGTTGGCGCACGACTCACCGGGCATGGCGCACCACCAGAAGGCGATCGACGGGGATCTGAAGCTCCAGCGGGGGCTGGACGCGCACCTGCCGGCGCCGGCCGACTTCGACGACTGGCACTACCTGACCCAGCTCAACCAGGCCCGGGCGATCCAGCTCGGGGTGGAGCACTTCCGGTCGTACCGGGAGGTCTGCTCCGGCACCATCGTCTGGCAGCTCAACGACTGCTGGCCGGTGACCTCCTGGTCGGCGATCGACGGCGACGGCCGCCGCAAGCCGCTGTGGTACGCGCTGCGCCGGGCGTACGCCGACCGGCTGCTCACCGTGCAGCCGCGCGACGGCGGGCTGGCGTTGGTGGCGGTGAACGAGACCGGCGAGGCGTGGACCGCGCCGGCCACGGTCACCCGACTCACCCTCACCGGGGAGCCGAGGGCGAAGACCTCGGTCGACCTCGACGTCCCGGCGTACTCGGCGGTGACCGTGGAACTGCCGGCGGACCTGGCGCGGCCGGAGGACGCCCGGCGGGAGCTGCTGGTCGCGGAGGCCGGTGACAGCGCCGAGCGGGCGCTGTGGTTCTTCGCCGAGGACCGCGACGCCGACTGGCCGGCGGCCCGGTACGAGACGACGGTCGAGCCGGCCGACGGCGGGCAGCGGGTCCGGGTGACCGCCCGGACGGTGCTGCGCGACCTGACCCTCTTCCCGGACCGGCTGGACCCGGCCGCGCAGGTGGACGACGCGCTGGTCACCCTGCTGCCCGGTGAGTCGGTGACGTTCACGGTGACCGGGGGCGGGTCACTGGATGCGGCGGCGCTGACCGCCCGCCCGGTGCTGCGCTGCGTCAACGACATCGCCAGCGCGGCCCCGACTGTCGGCGAGTCGGTCGACTTCTCGCGCGGAAACGGGTGATCTCCGCGGTCACCGAGGGCGGCCAGCGCCGAGGGTGACTCGGTCGAGTGCGACATGACGGGAGGCACGAAGGTTCCTCCCGTCATGTCGGCACCCGGAACAGGGTCAGTCCCGACGCAACACATGGAGTGTCCCGGGAGGCGGTTTCGGGGCGCGGTGGCTCTGTCGCCCCCCGGACAGAACGTCCCCGACCGGGTCCGGAACCGGTTCAATTGGCGGGCATGCGGAGAGTCGGCAGCCGGGCCACGGCGAAGGCCTGCATCGTTGCGGCCATACCGATCGGCACGGCCGGATTCCTGCTGCCCGACGCCTGGGCGGTGGCCTCGATCATCGCCAGCATCGGCGTGCTCGCCGCAGGCGGTGGCCTGTGGTGGCGCGGCTGGTCCCGGGACCGGCGATGGCTCAAGCTGCACCGGACGGCCGATCGGGCGACCGGCGGCGTCGGGGCCGTCCGCGGTGACGTCCCGCAACCCGAGCCGGTGCCGGTGGAGCGACCGCGGGGCCGGCCGGACCGGGATTGGGGTGAGCCGCCCGAACCGGGCATCGCCGAGCGTCGGCGCCGGCGGTACCGGCTCACGCTGTCGGCGACGAGCCGGGTACGGCGGATCGGCGCCCAGCGGCGTGACGCGAGCGACCGGTCACCTGTAGATGATCGACTGATGCTGGTCGCGGACGACCTCGCGGAGATTCAGGACCGCATCGAGTCGGCGCAGGAACGGTCGCGACGCGATCAGCTGTGGTGGCTCGTCGCCGGCCTCGCGGCCTCCGTGCCGATCGGGGTGGCGATCAACCTGGTGACCGGCTGAGCCGGAGCTGCACGAGCCCTGTAGTGCGGTCGTGTGAGGATCCGAGGCATGGGTAGCTGGCGGACTCGGCCCGGCGCTCCCCGGTGGAGACCTCGCGAGGATCGGTGACCGGGCACCCCGGTCGTAGCCGGTGACTGATTTTCTCAACCCAGTTCCCGGCGCTCGGCGCAGGACGCCGCCGACGCCGACCTTGGCCGAGATCGGATTGTGGAGGGACTCGGTGGCCCGTTTCGAGCAGGAGCCCGGGTAGCGGTAGCCGCACGGTGTCGCTACAGTGACCGTCGGTTCAGCGGACCGACGGGCTTCCCGCAAGGACATGCCCCCACCGCACGAGATCTTCGTGCCCGGGGGTTCATCACTTGCTCGCATTCCAGACCACTCCCCAGCAGATCCTGGATCTGGCCGGGACGGGACAGCTGGCCGAGCGGGTAGGTGCCCACCTGGCCGGCGCGGGGTTCCGGGTGTCGGACAGCGAGCGATCATCCTGGCGGCACAGCCTCCCCGCGTTGGCCGAGGTACTCGTCGACGCGGGTCTAGCGGATCTCGATGCTCTCGTGGAGTGCCAGCTACCCCGCAGCAGCCGGCGGATCGACGTGATCCTCGCGGGCGTGGAGCCGCTATCCCGGCGTCCGGCCTACCTCGTCGTGGAACTCAAGCAGTGGAGCACCGCGAACGTCTATGACGAGGTGGAGAAGCTGGTGCGGGTGCCGGGGATGACCGACCCCCAGTTGCATCCCTCCTTGCAGGTGCAGACCTACTGCACCTACCTGACAGACTGCCTGCCCGTGCTGTGGGAGTGGCCGGACTCCGTACACGGACTCGTGTACCTCCACAACGCGGACAGTCGGTGGATTCCCGCGCTGCCTGCCGAGGGTGCCGAGGACCTGGACTGTCGACGCATGCTCTTCACCCGGGACCGCGTCGCGCCACTGCGCGACTATCTGAAGAATCGTTTTGCTCCGTGGCGGGACACGGCAGTTGCACAGCGGCTCCTGACGGCGCCCGCTCGCCCCAGCAAGCAACTCCTGGCAGTGACCGCCGAGGAGATGGCGAGCCGTCGGCATCTCGTCCTGCTGGACGAGCAGCGCCTGGCGTACGAGTTGGTGATGCGGGGCGTTCGCTGGGCGGAGCAGGGCAGACGTAAGCGGGTGGTACTGGTCTCCGGCGGACCGGGCAGCGGCAAGAGCGCCATCGCGTTGACCCTGATGGAGAAGTTGGCGGGGGAGAGTCGTCAGGTCGCTCACGCCACGGGCTCCAAGGCGTTCAAGAAAACGGTGCAGCGGTACGCCAGAAGCCGACCCGGCGACCCACGGCAGCGGACCGCCCCGATGTTCCACTACTTCATGGACTTCATGAACGAGTCGGCGGACAGCCTCGACGTGCTGATCTGCGACGAGGCGCACCGGATCCGCAACCGGTCGACCCGGGGCGAGCTGCGTGGGAGGAAGCCGCAGGTGCAGGAACTCATCGAGGTGGCGAAGGTGCCCGTCTTCCTGCTCGACGACGACCAGGTGGTCCGGCCCAACGAGGTGGGTAGCGTCGCCATGATCCGGGGGATGGCGGAGCGGCTTGACCTGGAGGTCGACTTCGTCCACCTGGGCGCGCAGTTCCGCTGCGGCGGCAGCCCCCGGTACGAGCGGTGGGTGCGCCACCTGCTGGGCCTTGCCGGCTCCCGTCCGTACGTCTGGGCTGGTGACGACAACTTCCGGCTGGCGCTCGCCGATTCGCCGCAGCAGTTGGAGGCACGGCTGCGGCGGGCGCACGACGGTGGCGCTTCGGCGCGGATCTCTGCCGGCTTCTGCTGGCCCTGGACGGAGAAGCCTCGAGGCGGCCAGCTTGTGCCCGACGTCAGGATCGGCTCGTGGTCAAAGCCGTGGAACGCCAAGAGCGAGTATCCGCCCCGGGGGATCCCGGCCGGTTCCTACTGGGCCACCGAATCGAGCGGTTTCGAGCAGGTCGGTTGCATCTACACGGCGCAGGGCTTCGAGTACGACTGGTCGGGTGTCATCCTCGGCCCGGATCTGGTGGCCCGCGACGGGAAGCTGGTCTGCCGGCCGTCCGAGTCCTACGACAGCGCCATCTTCGACAGGCGGCGACAGGTTCCCGCGGACAATGCGGAGCGGCTCATCCGCAACGCTTACAAGGTGCTGCTCACCCGGGGCATGCGGGGCACCATGATCTATTCGGTGGACCAGGAGACACAGGAGTTCCTGGCCGGGCTGGTTCCTCCCCCGCGGGCGCTGGGCGACGCCGTGGCCTCCGGCGTGACGCGGGTCGCGCCCACCAACCCGCCGCGATCCTCCACAGAGGATCAACCTTCCGGGCAGGACGCGGGCGCTGTGCGTCCCGGCGGCGTTCGGCCGCACGGCGGTCAATAGTGTAAGTGTCAGATTTCCGACCATGAAGGCACTCCATGGCCGGTACCGTCCACGAGTTCCCAAAACAGCTGAATAGGTGGGAGTAAACGTCATGACGGCGCGGGGGCGCGAGGCACGGCATGCGTGAGGGCTCACCGCGCTGGGAGCAGATCAATCCGAGCGCCTACCAGCACGAGCAGGAGGGTCTGCGCGAACTGGCTGGCTACCTGCCCGACGCAGAGCCCTACCATGTCTGGGCGAATGTGGAGTTCGTCGGCACCGACGGCTCGATCAACGAGGTCGACGCGCTGGTGCTCGCCCGCAGCGGACTCTACGTGTTGGAGCTCAAGCACTGGCAGGGTCGGCTCTCCGGCGATGGCCAGCAGTGGCGGCGGCGCAAGCCCAACGGCCGCACCCAGGTGGTCGACAGCCCGCTGATCCTGGCCAACCGCAAGGCGAAGCGGCTGCGCAGTGTCATCCAGCAGTACGCCCCGCCCGGCGCGAAGGTCCCGTACGTCCACGCGGCGGTCTTCCTGCACGCCCGCGATCTGCGCTGCGAGCTGGACGAGATCGGCCGCCAGCACGTCTACGGTCTGGACGGCAACGCCGCCGCGAAGCTGCCCAGTCTCAGGGACATGCTGCTTGCCCAGCCGGTGGAGGCCCGGCACCACGTCGACGCGGTCCGGGGGCGGCAGATCGTCGAACTGGTCCGGGGGGCGCGGATCCGCCCCTCGGTCGCCGACCGCCGGGTCAACCAGCTCGCGCTGCACCAGCGGCCGTTCGCTGAGGGCAGGGGCTGGCAGGACTTCCTTGCCGACCACACGGTCGGCGCCGAGTTGCTGCGCCGGGTCCGGTTCTATCTGACCAGCCGGGCGACCGAGGAGGACGTACCGAAGATCAAGCTTGCGGCGGAGCGCGAGTTCCGGCTGTTGCAGGGCATCCACCATCCCGGCATCGCCCGCGCCCTCGACCTGGTCGAGCACCCCTGGGGGCCGGCGGTCGTCTTCGACCATCGGCCCGAGTGGGTGCGCCTCGACCAGTGGCTCACCGAGCGGGACGGCCGTCTGCAGTTGGCCCAACGCCTCCAGCTCGTGCAGGATCTCGCCGAGATCGTCGATCACGCCCACTCCCGTCGACTGTCGCACCGCTCGCTGAACCCCCGCGCCGTCTTCGTCTGCGACCCGGACAGCGCCCGTCCGAGTCTCGTGGTGACCGACTGGCAGACCGGCGGCCGGCTGCCCGGCACCCGGCTCACCACGCTCGGCTCCCCGACCGATCCGGCCAGCCTGGAGTTGTTCTTCGACGACGTGGTCCGCCGCTACCAGGCTCCCGAGGCGGCGGCCCTGGAGGAGCTGCCGGGCCACCAGCTCGACATCTTCTCCCTCGGCGCGCTGGCGTACCGGATCTTCGCCGGGCTCGAACCGGCGACGTCCGCCGAGGAGTTGCTCGCGGCCGTCGCCGACGGCGGCCTGCACCTCGACGCGGTCGCCGACGGCATGCCGGACGCGCTCGTCTCGGCCGTCTACGATGCGACCCGGGGGGATCCGGCGCAGCGGATGAAGCGGGTGGGCGATTTCCTCACCTGGATCGACCTGGTCTGGGAGCAGCTGACCGCCCCGGAGCCCGAGCCGGTGGTCGACCCACTGCGGGCACACCGGGGCGACGTGCTCGACGGCGGGCTCACGGTGCTGGGCAACATGGGCAGCGGCGCCACCGCCGTCGCCCTCGCCGTCGCTCAGGAGCCGTCCGACGGACGTAACAAGCTGGTGCTCAAGGTGGCCCGGGACGAGCAGTACGCCGACCGGTTCGCCGCCGAGGCCCACGCCGTCGACAAGCTGCGGGATTCCCGGGTGGCCGCCCTGGTGCAGGGCCCGATCAAGGTGGGCAACCGCACCGCTCTGCTGCTGGAGAACGCCGGCGAGCGCACTCTCGCCGAGGATCTGCGCGGCGGCCGGCTGGCGCTGGACCTGCTGGAGCGCTACGGCCGGGACCTGCTGGAGATCGTCGCCTTCCTCGACGGCCAGGGGGTGTGGCACCGGGACATCAAGCCCGCCAACCTGGCCTCCCGCCCCCGGCCGAAGGACAAGCAGCCGCACCTGTGCATCTTCGATTTCTCCCTGGCCGGGGTGCCCGCCGACCAGCTCTCCGCCGGCACCACCGGCTATCTCGACCCGTTCCTCGGCACGCCGAGCAGGCCACGTTTCGACGCCGCCGCCGAGCGCTTCGCGGCCGCCGTCACCCTCTACGAGATGGCCACCGGCACGCTGCCGCGGTGGGGTGACGGGGCGAACCCGGCGACCGTCCCCGACGAGGTCACCCTCGACCCGGCCGCCTTCGACCAGTCGGTCGCCGATCGGCTCGTCGCGTTCTTCGCCAAGGCTCTCGCCCGCGACACCGGCGACCGGTTCGACACCCTCGACGAGATGACCGACGCCTGGCGCGCGGTGTTCCGGGAGATCCCCGAGCCGGCGGCGGCCACCGACGACACCGCCGCGGTCGCTCCGCTGGGCCGGGCCTCGCCGCTGGAGGCCACCGAGCTGACCGCGCGGGCCCGTTCGGCGCTGGAGCGGCTCGGCATCACCACGGTCGGCGAGCTGCTGACCGCCGAGCCGTCCGCGCTGACCCGCGCCCGGGGCGTGCCGGACGCCACCCGCAAGGAGATCCTGGCCCGCACCCGGGAGCTGCGCGACCTGCTCGACGCCGAGCCCGAGCCGGCGACCGCCCTTCCGTACGCCCAGGGGGTGGAGGCGCTCTGCGTCACCCTGCTGCCCCCGGGTACCGGCCGCACCGCCTGGCACCGCACGGCGGTGCAGGTGCTGCTCGGCCAGGCCGCCGACGGGGACGGTAACCACCTGCGCTGGCCGTCCCAGGCGGACGTGGCCCGGGTGACCGGCAAGCACCAGCCGGACGTCTCCCGTCTGCTCGGGCGCGTTGTCACCCGGGACTGGCAGCCGAACCCGGCCCTCGGCCTGGTCCGCGACGAGATCGTCGCGCTGCTCGACGGCCGCGGTGGGGTGGCCTCCGCCGAAGAGGTCGCCGAGGCGCTGATCGCCGCCCGCGGCTCCTACACCGCCGAGCCGAAGCGCACCGCCCAGGCGATCGGCCTGGTCCGGGCCGCAGTCGAGACGGAGCTGGCCCGGGGTGGCGACGCCCGGCTGGCCCGGCAACGGCTGCGCGGTAGCGACACCGTGCTCATCGGCCGCGAGCCCGACGATCCGGCCACCGAGCGCACGGCCGACGACCTGCTCGGGTACGTGACCCGGCTCGGCCGCCGCGCCGCCGCGCTGGCCGGCGCGGACCCGCTGCCCACCCGCGCCCGGGCGGTGGAGGAGCTGCGGGCGCTGGAACCGCCGCCGGCGGGTATGCCGCCGCTGAGCGACGCCCGGCTGCTGCAACTCGCCGCGGCCGGCAGCGGCGGCGAGGCAGCCGTCAACGCGCAGGGCCAGCTCTATCCGGCGGGGATGGCCGCCGAGCGCGCGCTGCGCCTCGCCGCGGGCGCGCTGGTCGGCCAGAAGCTCGACCCTGAGACGGTACGCGCCAGAGTGCGCGCCCGGTTCCCCCGCGCCGAGCCGTTGCCGCCACGTCCGCAGCTCGACGACCTGCTGCGGCAGATCCCGCTGTTCTGGGACGGGGTCCGGGAGCGGTACGCCCCGCCGACGCACACCTCCTCGGTCACCGGGACCCGCGCGCTGAGCACGATCGGCCCGATCCTGGAGCCCGACGCCGCCGCGCGCACCAGCAGGCGGCTCGCCGACGTCATCGACCGGCGCGGTTTCCTGGTGGCGCTCACCTCGATCCGGCGGCCCGCCCGGGCCCGCCGGGCGCTGCTCGACCGGTACGAACTCACCGAGGTCGACGTCACGTCGATCATGCTGGAACGGCTGCGGGCGCTCAGTTTCCCCTGGGAGGTGATCGTCGCCGCCGACACGGGCACCCCGACGGACGCCGACTTCCGGTCCCTCATGGAGCTGTTCCAGCATGAGGTGGTGCCCGCGATCGAGCGGAGGCTCGCCGAGACCGACCGGCCGGTGCTGATCACCGAGGCCGCGCCGCTGGCCCGCTATCAGCAGCTCCGGCTGGTCCAGGAGCTGGCCGACCCGACCCGACCCCGCCCCGCCGCCCGGCTGCTGCTGGTGCCGGTGCGCCGCACCGAACCGGTGCTGGTCGACGGCCGGCAACTCCCGCTCACCTCCCCGGCCAGCCAGTCGATGTGGCTGCCCGAGGAGTGGAGCAACGCCCCCGCCCCGGAGAAGAGGAACGCCTCCCGATGATCCCCCTCAAGGCGCTGCAGGCCCAGGTCACCGCCCTCACCGACGACCTGCGCGGGCAGGTCGCCCGGGACTCCGAGCTGGAGTCGTCGCTGGAGAAGGAACACACCAGGGCGACCGAGGCGCGGCGGACGGCGGGGACCTTCGAGACCTGGCTGGAGGACGTCCTCGACCAGGCGGCGGTGGCCTGGGTGCTGGGGTGTGTGTTCGTGCGCTTCTGCGAGGACAACGGGCTGGTCGAGGGGCTCTGGATCGGCGGGCCGGAGCCGGCGGCGCCGGTCGAGCGGGCAGTGCAGGAACGCCAGCAGCACCTGATCGACAACCCCCGGCACAACGACCGGGAGTGGCTTCGGGAGGCGTTCGGTCACCTGCGGACCCTCAGGGCCACCGGGAAGATCTTCGACGAGCACAACCCGGTGTGGCGGTTCGACATCTCCGGCGAGGCGGCCGAGCGGCTGTCGGAGTTCTTCCGGCGCGGGCCGGGCCTGGTGTCGCTGCGGGTCGAGGATCTGAACACCCGCTTCCTCGGCGACCTCTACCAGGACCTGTCGACCCACGCGAAGAAGACGTACGCCCTGCTGCAGACGCCGGACTTCGTGGAGGAGTTCATCCTCGACCGCACGTTCGAGCCGGCGGTGAAGGAGTTCGGCCTGCCGGAGACGTCGGTCATCGACCCGACCTGCGGCTCGGGGCACTTCCTGCTCGGGGCGTTCGATCGGTTGGTGGGTCTGTGGAGGTCGCGCGAACCGGCCACCGACATCCGGGTGCTGGTCGAGCGGGCGCTCGGGCAGGTGACCGGGGTGGACATCAACCCGTTCGCGGTGGCCATCGCCCGGTTCCGGCTGCTGATCGCGGCGATGAACCAGTGCGGGCTGACGTCACTGGAGCGCACGCCGGCCTGGCCGGTGCGGGTGGCGACCGGCGACTCGCTGCTGCAGTGGGGGCGCAAGTCGCGCCACCAGGGGGATCTGATCGCCGAGCTGGAGGGCGGGGACGCCTTCGCGTACGCGACGGAGGACGCCGACGTGCTCGCCGACTATCTGCGCGAGGGGCAGTACACGGTGGTGGTCGGCAACCCGCCGTACATCACGGTGGCGGACTCGGCCCGCAACAAGCTCTACCGCGACATCTACCCCGACGTCTGCCACCGGCAGTACGCGTTGACGGTGCCGTTCGCCAAGCGCTTCTTCGACCTGGCCAGGCGCTCCGACGAGCACGGCGACGGGGCGGGCCACGTCGGCCAGATCACCGGCAACGCTTTCATGAAGCGCGAGTTCGGCAAGAAGCTGATCGAGGACTACTTCGCCGGTCAGGTCGAACTGACTGAGGTCATCGACACCTCAGGGGCTTACATCCCAGGTCACGGCACACCGACTGTCATTCTCATCGGAAGAGCGAAGGATCGCCGGCGCTCCGAGAGGATCCTGGCTGTTCTCAGCGTCCGGGGGGAGCCATCGCAGCCGGAGGATCCCGCTACGGGGCTGGTGTGGTCAGCCATCAAGGCAGGCGTAGATGATCCGGCGGCACCGTCTGAATGGGTTACCGTCGTCAGCCTTCGCCGTAACCAGCTCACCGCGCATCCGTGGAGCCTCAGCGGAGGCGGAGCAGGTGATCTGCTCGCTGAGTTGGAGGCAGACTCGATCAAGATGGCGCGGGTCATCGACTTGCCCGTGGGACGTGCCATCAGAGCAGGGTCGGACGAAGCCTTCATGCGACCGCTCGGCCGGAAGCTCAGAACTTCGGCCAATCCTGATGCGTTGCGTCCGCTGCTGATCGGTGAGGTTGTGCGGGACTGGGACTCGTCTCCCGAGGACGTGATCTGGTACCCCTACGACGCGTCCCTTGACGAAAACGGGCTCTCCGTCGAGTTGTGGCCCTGGCGGCCAATGCTGGCAGCAAGGCGGACCTTTCAGGGCAGCATGGCCGATGCCGCTCTGTGCTGGTGGGAGTACCACCAGCACACTGCTTCGGCCTATCAAACGGCGCTGTCAATTGCCTTTGCCTTCGTGGCGACGCACAACCACTTTGTGCTGGATCGGGGTGGCAAGGTCTTCAATCGGTCAGCTCCGGTGATCAAGTTGCCGGAGGGGGCGACGGAGGGCGATCACCTGCGGCTGCTCGGGGTGCTGAACAGTTCGACCGCCTGCTTCTGGCTCAAGCAGGTCAGCCACAACAAGGGCGAGGGCGGAGGTGCGCGCGTCGCGGCCGGGTATGCGGCACTTGGCAGCGAGGACTGGAAGAACCACTACGAGTTCACCGGTACGAAGCTTCAGGAGTTTCCGTTGCCGGAGGCGTACCCGGTGGGGCGGGCGCGGGTGCTCGACTCGCTGGCGCAGCGGCTCGCGGGCCTGACCCCGGCGGCGGTCGCGGAGTCCGGGGTGCCGACGCGCGAGCGGCTGCGCGCGGCGCATCACGACTACGACCTGACGCGGGCCCGGATGATCGCGGTACAGGAGGAGTTGGACTGGGAGGTCTACCGGCTCTACGGGTTGCTGAAGGATGACCTGAACTGCGCGGATACGCCGGAGATCAAGCTGGGGGAGCGGGCGTTCGAGATCGTGCTGGCGCGGAAGATGGCCGCCGGTGAGGTGGAGACGCAGTGGTTCGCGCGGCATGGGTCGACGCCGATCACGGAGCTGCCGGCGCACTGGTCGGACGAGTACCGGGCGCTGGTGCGGCGGCGGATTGAGGTCATCGAGTCGGATCGCCACATCGCGTTGATCGAGCGGCCGGAGTGCAAGCGGCGGTGGGCCACCGATGGCTGGGACGTCATGCAGGCCAAGGCGTTGCGGGACTGGCTGCTCGACCGACTGGAGGCGCCCGAGCTGTGGGGCGACCGGCCGACGCCGCAGTCGGTGGCGCAGCTCGCCGACAAGGTCCGCCACGACGAGGACTTCCGGTCGGTGCTGGAGCTGTGGGTCGGCCGCGACGACTACGACCTGACGAAGACGCTCGCCAAGCTGGTCGCCGACGAGCACGTGCCCTACCTTCCCATCCACCGTTACAAGCCGTCCGGGCTGCGTAAGCGGGCGCAGTGGGAGCGGACCTGGATGCAGCAGCGGCTGGAGGACGCGGGCGAGGACGTGGACATCAAGGTTCCGCCGAAGTACACCTCGGCCGACTTCGCCAAGCCGTCGTACTGGCGGGCACGGGGCAAGCTCGACGTGCCGAAGGAGCGGTTCGTCTCGTACCCGAAGGCGGGCCGGGACAACGACGGGACGGAGTTGCTCGGCTGGGCCGGATGGGACCACCTCGCGCAGGCCCAGGCGCTGGCGACCGTCTACCTGGACCGGCGGCTCCAGGCGGCCTGGCCGGCGGATCGGCTGCTGCCGCTGCTGGCCGGCATCGCCGAACTGGAACCGTGGCTGCACCAGTGGTACGCCGACGAGCGATCCGACTTCCCGGGCTCACCCGCCCAGTTCTTCACCGACCTCGTCGATGCCGAGCTTGCTCAGCTCGGTGCCGACCGCGCGACCCTTGCGGCGCACGCGAACGGCTGATCTGGCCCGCGCAGGGCGCGACACCCAGTCGTGCCGAATGGAAGCTGTCTGACGAATTGCTGACAGATTTGTGTTGGTGAGCCGCTGTTTCCGCCGCGATCCAATGCGTGGCCCGGTGAGCGACTCAATGCCCGAGGTCGGGTCATGAATTCGGGTATTTGTTGAGCTGAGCGGGCGATGTGGGTCAAGCCGGCCGGATGACTATTTTCTCAGACGAACCATGGCAACGTGTAAAGCCTTGTGCTCGGTAGGCGGCAACAGCCGCATCAAGACTCGGGAGATCGCCAATGACAAATCCCCACGACCCTGCCCAGAATCAGCTCCCCGGCCAGCAGCCGATGCACCCGACCGCCCAGTTCACCCAACTGCCTGCCGGTCAGTTCCCGCCCCCGCCTCCGGGTCAGTTCGCGCCGCCCGCCGGCCAGTTCCCGCCACCTGTCGCGAAGAAGCGCCCCGCCTGGCTGGTACCCACACTCATCGGCGTCGGTGCCGTCGTGGTGCTGTGCTGCGGCGGGCCGATAGCACTTGGTCTGGCCACCGGCGACAAGAAAGCCGAGGGCGTCTCTGCCAGCCGCGACACCTCCGTTGCCCAGGCGAGCACCCCCACTGCGAGCGCGGCAGCACCGGCCACGAGTGAGGCAGCACCGGCGACGAGCACCGCGGCGCCCGTGCCGGCGAAGACGACCGCGGCGCCACCGCCGGCGAAGCCGAAGAATCCTGGCATCGGCGACAAGGTGCGCGGCGGCGATTTCGAGTTCACCGTCAAGAGCGTGAAGTGTGGGATCTCCCGGGTCGGGGACGAGTTCCTCAACACCAAGGCGCAGGGCGTGTTCTGCAAGGTCGGCGTGACCGTCAAGAACGTGACGAAGCATGCCCAGAATTTCCATGCCGACGGTAGCATCACCGCGCAGGATGCCAGCGGCCGGGAGTACGAGGTCGACGGGGAGGCCGGGCTCTATGGCAACAGCGACGGACAGGGTTTTCTCGACAAGATCAACCCGGGCAACTCGGTGACCGCGAACGTCTATTTCGACGTGCCGAAGGGCACCAAGCTCACGACGATCACGCTCGACGCCGGCCTGTTCACCCTCGCTGAGGACGCCGTCGTCACCCTGTGACCGGCCGCCGAGTGTCGGAGACACCCCGTGAAGTGCGGGAACGTGCGAGCCTGCTCAGCCCGGTGTAAGCAGCGGTCATTGCGCGTTGTGTGCACGTTGCCTCCTCCTCGATCGCGGGCTGCGGACCTAAGAGGACGTCGATCGGAGGTGGTCGGCGTACGTCCGATAGGGGATCGACGCCGAGGCGGCGGCATCACGCCACAGGTTGGCCTGCACGATCTTCTCCGGCTCGCTGATCAACTCGCCGGAGACGAACCGTCCCTCATCGTCGTAGTACATGGCCACGAGCTGCGAGGAGTCGAACAACCAGTAGTCGTAGTGCGGCAACGCGGCCGGCCAGTCATCACCGGAGACCACGATGAGGCGGACGTCCTCGCCCGCCTCGACCGTGTGTTCATAGGCCCAGCCGCATTCGAACCGGACGTAGTCCGACAGCGGCTCGGCGACGACATGGACCCGGTGCATCCGCTTGCCCGCCGACACCGCTGCCCGAACGGTGTCGCACCAGGCCGCGATCCCGGGAAACTTCCCACGGGTCTCGCCGGCCAGGAACCGGGCGAACTCGTCCTGCTCGTACGACACGTCGTACCGCTGAAGCGTCTCCAGCCGGTAGGCGGTGTAGCGGAAGTCGCGGAACAGTTGGTTGAACTCGGCGTCATCCAGCGACGTGAACGATCGGGTCAACCCTCGCTCACCGCTGCCCGGGCTCGCGGTAGCGCTCGACCGCGCCGAGCACCACCTCGGCAGCGATCCGCACCGCGCCCTCACCAGGAAGGACGTTCTCCAGCCCGTTGCCCCCCGACCCGACGTCCTTGTAGAGCTTGGTCAGCTTCACCGTGACCTCCTTCGCAGCAGACGTCCAGTCGCTGCCCTTCGTGAGGAAAGTAGTGCTCAGCGTAGCGAAAGCCTTGCCATCTCCGGTGACATCAGCGGCCTTGTGGCGCAAGCCTGCTGACGTCCACGGAGGCATCTCGTTCGGCGAAGACATCTCGCCCGGCGAAGACATCGCACAGCGCTGACTGGCGCGCTGAACTGCACTGGGTCGATGGCAAGGGGCGGCGTCTGCTGCGCTGTGTGGCGTCGTCAGCGGTGCATGGCGTCGGTGAAGACCGCCCAGGCTGCGGGGGAGAAGGTGAGGACCGGCCCTTCCGGGTCCTTGCTGTCGCGTACGGCGATGACGCCGGGCAGGTTGTCGGCGACCTCGACGCAGTCGCCGCCGTTGCTGCCGCTGCGGGTGCTCTTGCGCCAGCGCGCGCTGCTCAGATCAATCATGGTGGACCTCCCCGATGATCTTATTGATCAAGTGCCTCGATTGTCCTTCATCAAGAGCTAGCTGATCCAGGCTTGTCCAGACCTTCTCGTAGGCGGCGAACTCCTCCGGGCGATCGAGGTAGAGCGCTCCGGTCCACGACTCGCTGTAGATCACTGGCGGCTCTGGCGTCGACCGGTTGCCGATCGGGAACTCCAACATGACGAAGGTGCCCGCCTCAACGCCTCGGTGAAGGCCGACCGACAGCGGCAGAACCCGGATGCTCACTGTCTCTCGCTCGCCAAGGTCGAGGAGGTGACGCAGTTGCTCGGCCATCGTGGGTCGGTCTCCGACGATCCGGAGGAGCGCACCCTCCGAGAGGATCACGTCCATCGCCGGTGCTGCGGGCAGCCGGCGGCTCAACAGGGACTGTCGTTGTAGCCGCACCTGAACCAGGCGGTCTCGTTCCTCACCGGTCACCTCGGAACGGTGCTGGTAAACGGCATTCGCGTAGCCGCGAGTCTGCAACAAACCCGGGACCAAGGCTTCGTCGTATCGCCGAATGCGGCAGGCGGCTGATTCGAGGCCGACGTACAGCTCGAACCAGTCGGGGATGGCGTCGCCGTAGGCGTGCCACCATCCCTTCGCCCTGGTCTCACCGGCGAGGGCGGTCAGCGCACCGGCCAGCTCGGCCGCCACTCCGTACAGCTCGCACATCGCGCGGACGTCGACGCCGCGCACCGAGCCCAGCCCGCTCTCGATCCGCCACACCTTCTGACGACTGCACTCCAGCGCCTCGGCGGCGGCGTCCAGGGTTATCCCCGCCTCGGTGCGCAGGTCACGCAGTGTCCTGCCGAGCCGGCGTCGGGGCACCGTCGAGCCCATGTCCTCAGCCATCCGGCCTCCTCTCCGTTGAGTTTTGCAACATCTCGCCGGCCGTTCTGCAACACCGGAATGTTGCTGAGAAATCATTGAACAGTATGGTCTGACATGCATTGCGACAGCGCCCCTGACCTTACAAGATGGCTCTGACAAAGGCGATGACCGTGGAATTCCCACCGTCCATTTATTGCCGGTCTGATCTCTCATTGGTGAAGGGTTGGCTGTCGTGCGTGCGTTTATCCGTTGGTGGCGTCGGGTCGAGCCGCCGAAGCCGTCCGCGTACCGGGCGGCCAACTACGTACCGCTGAAGCCCTGGCAGGTCCGCGAGCGCCGGTTCACCCCGCGCGGCCGGCGCGGGGTGGACGCCGTGGAGGTCGTCGAGTTCCTCGACCGGGTCGCCGCCGACCTGGCCCAGGTCTACGCGGCGCTCGGCAGCAGCCGCCGGGAGACCGAGCGGATCAAGGACGCGTTGAGGACCTGGCAGTCGCAGCGGGCCCGCGCCGACCTGGCGGCCCGCCGGTGAGCCGGCGTCGGCGGATGCGCCTGTCGGGCACCGCCGCTGACCCGACCGCCGCGCCCACCGTCGTCTGCCCACACTGTGCCGGCGCGACCTTCCGGCTCGATCCCTGCCGCTGCACCCGGCACGGCGACCAGTTCCTGGTCGACGATCCGCCGCAGGCCGGACCGGTCGCGCGCCGTGAGCCGTACCGCAGCTGTGCGCTGTGCCGTGGTGCCGGCACCGTCGCGGTCGCCTGCCTGCGCTGCCGGCGGCGGGGCCGCCGCCGGGCGCAGCTCGTGCTGACCGTGGCCAACCTCGACACCGGCGCGGTCGCGTCCCACCGGGTCGGGCCCGGCGCCCTCGACCCCCGGCCGGACCCGGCGGGTGGCGGGGTGGTCGACCTGACTCCCCGTGTGCGCGAGCTGGCCGCCGCGGCCGGCGTCGCCGCCCCCGTCGACCCGCTGACCGTACGAATGCCGGGGTGGCGGCCCGACCTGCCGGCGGCCGACCGTCACGAGCTGGCGGCCCATGCGCTCGCCGAGTGCGCCCGCCCGGCCTGGCGGGTGCTGGTGGGACGGTCCACCCCGCCGCCCCCGGTCGACCCGGCCGCCCGGCTGGCCCGGCTCTGCGCGCTGGCCGACCAGCTCCTGCTCGACCTGGTCGTCGAGGCCCGCCGGCACGGCGACGACCTGCGCTGGAGCGTCCGGTACGAGGTGCCCGGCTCGCCCGTGCCCACCGGGCCGCCGGAGCCCTGGCCGGATCTGTCCGCCGCCCTGGTCGGCACCGATGTGGCAGCAGCGCTGGCCGGGCTCGGCGCCCGTGGCCGGACCGCCCCCGCCCGGCTGCTCCACCCCGACCTGCCCCGCCGACTGGTCGTGCCGACCGTGACCGTCGACCACCTCGACCGCCGGGTCCGCGCCGACTGCGCCGGTGGCGCGGTACTGCCCGGCGCGCAGGCGATCTGGCGGGACGGCCGCTGGTGGCACACCGGCCTCGGCTCGGGCGAGCCGGTGGAGACGCCGGTTGAACAGCCCACCGGGCAGGTCGTCCGGCGGGTGCGGGTGCCGCTGCGCCGGCTCGCCGAGCCGCCCGACCCGCCCTGGCTCGGTGCGCCGATGCCGTGGCAGCCCTGCCCCGACTGCCGGTTGCGCTCCTCCGCGCGCGCCTGCCTGACCTGCGACGGGACCCGCCGCATCCACCGGGCGGTGCTGGTGACCCTCACCGACCTGCGGCACCGGGTGGTGCACGTGAGCTGGCATGCCGACCGCCCGGAGGAGGCGACGCTGGCCGGCGTCGAGCCCGGTGGCCGGCGGGTGGTGCGGCTCCCCGTCCGCTACCGGCTGGGCGCCTGGGCTGCCGTCTTCGGCGTACGGCCCGAGGATCTCGCCGAGGCCGACGGCGGCCATGAGATCCCGCCGGACGTGCGCGAGGGCTACGTCACCCTGCCCCGGGCGGGTACCGACCCGGTGGCCGAGCAGCTCGCCGCCGTCGGTCCCGCGCTGCCCGCCGCGCGCCTGCTGGTCACCGCGGTACGCCCCACCGCCCCACCGCTGACCGAGCTGATCCGGCTCGCCCTCGGCCTCGACCTGGCGTTACTGGTGAACGTGGTCGACCTGCGGGGGCACCCGGCCGATCCGCTGCGGGCACACGGACTGCTCTGGTCGGTCGAGATGCGCTCGGCAACCGTCCCGGTGCACCCCGGCGACCTGCCCGACCGGTTCAGCCTGGAGGCTGCCGTGGCGCACTGCCTGGAATGCCTCGACGTCACCCTGCCCGAAACGGTTCCGGAGGACCCCGGGGCACCACTCCCGGCGCCGCGGTCGGCACCTCGGGCGTTGCCCACCGACCCCGTACCGGCCCTGCTGCGGCTCGCCGCCCGACACGCCGGCCGATCACTGACCGTTCGGTTCAGCCGGGCCGGACGCACCGTCCACCGCCACGACGAGGGTGGGCCGTGCGGGCTGGACGATGCCCTCGACCTGCGGGTCTGTGATTGACTGGCCTGAGCTGGTCCGACGCCGCCCATGATGCCCAGGAGACCGGCAGTGCGCTCAGACCTACGTCACCCACACACGTCGCTTGCCGGCGCCTTGCGCATTGTCGGAACTGATGGTGCCGGCGGGCTCGGGGCAAAGGAGCGCCGAGGCGCAGGATGAATCCATCCTGCGCCTAGGCAATCCGCTCGTGCGTGCGTCGATTGGCACCGCCGATCGCGACGCTAATGCAACCGATTCGTCTTGCCGGGCTGACAGGTTGCCCCAATCTTAGCCATTGGGGCTGCTCCTGCTGGTCAGAATGCATCTCTCGCCGGCTGGATAAGTGAGGGTCCAGCTCGATGCGCCCGGGCCCCAGGAATAGTAGTCGTATGACCAGCAGTAGCTGTGATTGTAGAGATTCGTGATGCGAAGCACCAGCTTGCCCCCGCCGGTCCCCTGGCACCAGTCGATGACCATCTGAGTTACTGTCTCCTCGCCGTACTTGTAGCAGTCAGACCCGTTGGGCACTTCGGGTGGGAGAGTTGGATCATGGGGTGAATCGGGCGGTCCGCAATCGACGGTGAACGGGCCCAGATCTGTCTCGTAAGACTTCGCGGTGGGACTCCACTGATAGCGTTCATACGTGTTGTTGCCGGCGCCGTCCGTGCCCGCAAAGACATCTTTCCAGTAGGTTGAGCCACTGTGGGAGTAATAGACGTCGCTCGGGTTCGAGCTGCAGGCTTGCCCACCGTCATCATTGGGTACGGGCCCGCACTGCTTCGTGAACGTCCCTTGATCTAGATCATAGTCGCCCGTGCTCTCGTTCCACTGATAGTGGCGGAAGGTGAGGTCACTTCCGGATGCGCTCTCGAACGTATCCATCCAGTACTGGTCGAGACCATCGTCGTGCGAGAAGTAGAGGTTGTCTGGATCGGCACTGCACGGCGTTCCCCCGTCGGGCTCCGGGCCGGGGACAATGTCGGAAGTAGGTGGAGCAATGTCCGAGATGTCGGGGTCCAGGTCCTTATTGTTGCTTCCCTGACAAACGAAGTTGGAGGCATAAAGGGTTCGGCCGGCAGAATCGATGCCTGCTGAATAGGTGATGCCGCGATTCCCGCAGCGCTGGTTGGCTTCTTGAATAGAGTTCGCAACGCTATTCAGTCGCACCTTCGCACTCTCGATGTCGCTCGTGAGAATGAATCCGGCGCCGCCAACCGCTGCCGCGCCTTCAGGTCCGATGAGCCATCCGATAAGGGTGCCAATGATGGCAACCGTTTCCACCTTCTTCTGCCCATTGCTGATGCGGTTGACTTCCTCGCGAATGCCGGTGGCCGTCGCTGCCGCATTGCAAGTATCGGCGGAGACATCGTAGGCGGCAGGAATCGTAATGACGCGGCGACCGAAGGCGTGGCGTTGCGCCTCGCGGGTTTTCACCGAGCTGTTGGTGCCGGTGCCACAACCGTCATCGGCATGCGCGAGATGTGGATTGCCGAGGGCGACGAGACCGCCGGCGGTAAGCACCGAAGCAAGTAAGAATATGAGCGGATGGCGTATGGTTCGGGGCACGGGGGCACGACCTTTCTTCACTCTTGACAGAGGCTCATTCGCGAAGTGTCGGTGGGGAGTGTTCGCGAAGTTTCGGTGGGGCATGCCCACCACCGATTGATCACTTCGAACGCACGCCGCGCCCACCATCCGTTAGGCAGGTCCGTCATCAGTTTCAGCACTGGGCCGACCGGCGTGGACTACCTACCTCGATCATCGATAGTTGTGGAGCTGACCTGGGCCGAGAGGGCGGTTCTCGTTGATGATGTAAGCGCTTGCAACGTTACCGCACATGTCGATGGGTGACAAGACACACATTGACGACCGTCCTCGATGATTGCGCCGGCTGGCCACGTAACTTCGGCGTATCTTCCTAGGCAGATTTTTTGCTAGTTTTGGTGCTGTTTCGCGTGGTTCTGCCTGGCTGGCCGCAACGTATGGCATGTGCTGGTGATGACGGCGACCATCCGTGGCAGCTCCGGAGAGAACGGCGCGGCCCAAGCGGTGGGTTGCAGCGAGGGGCGGGTGGCCAGGTCGCCCGCCACCACCACCTTGTAGCCCGGGAACGCCGCCCGCAGCCGCTGCAGGCCGTCCACCGGCGTGGGGATGTCGCCGTCGCTGTCCCAGCGTTCCGCGTTCCAGATGATCACCTTGACTTCAACCTGTCCAGAATCTGACTCTCTTCTGGATGCTGTGGGGTGATCCCCGGCGGGCGTGGCGCTGAGCTGGGCCTTCTCGGGCCCTCGGCGGAGCTGCTCGCCATCGGTCCACCATGGTCCCGTCGGTCGGACCGCAATCTGGCCATCCGGTGCGGTACCCGAGCATTCGGGTCGATGGGTAGCGTGTCGGGCACCCTGGGGAGGCTGGAGGAACACCGGTGACGCTGCTGCGCGACCTGATCGACATACCGACGTCCGTCGGTGAAGGTGACTTCGTGGTGAAGGCGGCCGAGGGCGCCGACCTGGACCGCTACGTCGTCACCGACCAGCTCCGGGAGAACTTCACCGGCGCGTTGCAGCGGATCGGCCACGCCGTGACCACCGGCCGCTCGCAGGCGATGTTCCTGCACGGCTCGTTCGGCTCCGGCAAGTCGCACTTCATGGCCGTGCTGCGCGAGATCCTCGGCCACAACCCGAAAGCCCGGCAGATCAGCGGGCTGGAGGGGCCGGTGGTCGCCGCCGACCCGTGGCTGCCGGGCCGCAGGTTCCTCACCCTGACCCTGCACATGCTCGACGCGCGCTCCGTGGAACAGGCGATCCTCGAGGGCTACCTGCGCCACGTCACCGCCGTCCACCCGGATGCGCCCGTTCCCGCCGTACACCGGTCGGACGCGCTGCTGAAGGACGCGGCCGGCCTGCGCGAGGCGATGGGCGACGACACGTTCTTCGCGGCGCTGCGCGGCGGTGCCACCGGGCCCGGCGCGGGCGGCGGCGGCCTGGCCGCGCTGCGCGCCAGCGCCGAGGGCTGGACCCCGCAGCGGTACGCCGACGCCGCCGCGCAGCCGCCCGGAACCAAGGACCGTGACGCGCTGGTCAGCGCGCTCACCCAGGTGTTCTTCAGCGGCGCGGTGTACAGCGCCGAATACCTCGACCTCGACACCGGTCTCGCCGTCATCACCCGGCACGCCAAGTCCCTCGGGTACGACGCGATCGTGCTCTTCCTCGACGAGTTGATCCTCTGGCTCTCCGGCCGGATCGCCGACTACACCTTCGTCAACACCGAGGGCGCCAAGCTCAACAAGCTCGTCGAGTCCGCCGACGCGGCCCGGCCGCTGCCGCTGGTCTCCTTCGTCGCCCGGCAACGCAACCTCGAGGAGTTCCTCGGCCCGCAGGTCGGCGGCACCGAGCGGGAGGCGCTGGCGCACGTGATGCGCAGCGTCCAAGGCCGGCTCGGGGAGATCGTGCTCGCCGACACCAACCTGCCCGAGATCACCGAGAAGCGGCTGCTCAAGCCGAACACCGACGCCGACCGCGCGGTCATCGACAACGCGTTCGCTGCGGTGCGGCACAACCGCGAGGTGTGGGACACCCTGCTGCTCGGCGCCCAGTACGGCGACGCCGGGATCGGCTCCGACGCCACCGCCTTCCGGCAGCTCTATCCCTTCTCGCCCGCCCTCGTCGCGACCCTGGTCGCGCTGTCCCAGGCGTTGCAGCGGGAACGTACCGCGCTGAAGGTGATGACCGAGTTGCTGGTCGACCGGCGGGACACCCTGCGGGTCAACGACCTGATCGGCGTCGCCGCGCTCTTCGACCCGCTGGTCCTGCACGGCGAGCTGCCCGACCGCCCCAAGCTGCGTCAGCAGTTCGAGGCCGCGCGCAGCCTCTACCTGCGCAAGCTGCGCCCGATCCTGCTCGCCCTCAACGGCATCGACGAGGACCTGGCGGCCACCCACACCCAGTTCCAGCTCGACGACAAGCTGGTGAAGACCATCCTGCTCGGTGCGCTGGTGCCCGAGGTGCCGGCCCTGCACAACCTCACCGCCGCCAAGCTGCACGCGCTGAACTTCGGCTCCATCACCTCGCCGATCCCCGGCTACGAGAACACCATGGTGCTCAACCGCCTGCGCAAGATCGAGCAGGACGCCGGGGAGCTGCACCTCACCGACGACCACGATCCGGTCGTCTCGCTCAAGCTGCACACGGTCGACTTCGACAAGCTGCTCGACCTGGTGCCGCTCAACGAGACCTCGGCGGGCGTGCGGCAGCAACTGCTCCGTGAGCTGATCAGCGCCGAGATGGGCCTGGCCGGCAGCGAAGGCAGCCACGGTGAGCTGCAGCAGCCCCGCGACTGGCGGGGCCGGCGGCACATCGTCCAGGTGAAGTTCGGCAACGTCCGGGATCCCGACGCCATGCCCGTGGCCGCGCTGCTCGCCCCCGGCGAGTCGTGGCGGATCGTCGTCGACTACCCCTTCGACCCGCTCGACTACCCGCGCAGCGCCGACCGGGCCCGGATCGAGGAGTTGCCCCGGGGCTCCAACACCGTCTTCTGGCTGCCGCTCTATCTGACCGACGACATGATGGGCCGGGTCGCCCAGCTGGCTAAGATCAACTATCTGCTCGGGGTCGGCGGTGCCGGAGAGCGGCTCAACACCCTGGCCGCGGACTGGCCCAAGGCCGACCGACAGCAGGGCCGGGTCTACCTGCTGCAGCGGCAGACGCAGCTCCGCGACGGCCTGATCACCGCCCTCAAGCAGGCGTACGGGGCGGCCAACCCGCAGCCCTCCGACGTGCACGACGACACCGTCGGGGTGCTGCACACCCTCGCCGACGGGCTGCGCATCGGCGACCCGCGCGGCGGGACGCTGGCCGACGCGTTCCGCAACCTGACCGCCGAGCTGCTCGAATGGTCGTATCCCGGCACGCCGGCCCTGCCCGTCGACGAGAAGCCGCTCACCCGGGCCGACCTGGGCAAGGTGCTCCAGTACGCCGAGGAAGCCGCGGCCGATCCGACCCACGGCGTGTCCGTCGCCTCGCCCGTCGAGCAGAAGGTCCTCCGTCGGATCTGCAACCCGCTGCAGCTCGGTGAGCTGGTCGACCACCGGTACGTGCTCACCATGAGCACCTGCTACTGGAGTCGGCACCTGCTGCAGGAGGCGGCGAAGGAGGGCTACCATGACCACTTCCCGGTGCACAAGCTGCGGGAGTGGCTCGACCTGCCGAAGCGGCGTGGCCTCGATCGTGACCTGCAGAACCTGATCATCGCCGTCTTCGCGTTCGAGCAGCAGCTCAGCTGGTACGACCACGGCGGGAAGACCAAGGTCGTCGCCGTGAACGGCGTAGAGGACCGGTTCGAGCTGCGTCACCCGCCGATGCCGACGGACGAGGTGTGGAAGGCAGCCGTTTCGTTCGGACAGCCCTTCTTCGGCGAGGTGCTGCCGCAGTTCCGCAACCCGGCCACCCTCAGCACCCTGGCGCGGACCATGCGCCGGGTAGCAACGACCTACGCCGGGACCGCCCGCGACCTCGTCACGACACTGCAGCAGCACGCTGCCCAGCTCGGACTGGACCCCGAAGCGCAGACCGGGCGGCTCGCCACCGCCCGGCGGGTCGCCGACCTGCTCACCCAGGTAGCCAACGAACGGGACGACGTCATCCTCGTCGGTGTGGTCGCGGAGGGAGAAGAACGCCTTCGCGGCCTGAACGGCCAGGCGGCGAGCGGTGTCTACAAGCAGGCGCAGAAGTTGCGCGCTGCCCTCGCCGCCACCCAGTGGCCGCTGATCGCCGCGGTGCGGGCCCGCACGGAAGCCGACCGCCGTGCCCAGGTCATCGTCGATCAGCTTCAGGCCGCTGCCCGCAACGAGCAACACGGCTCCGACCTGGCGGCGGCGTTGCAGGAGGCGGTCGGGGCCGCCGCCGCGCTGCTGGCCGAGAGCAGACCCGATCCGGTCATCGTCACGCCACCCCCGATCAGGCCACCGCTCGTCCCGAAGCCCCGCGACCCTGCCGACCCGGTCACCCCGCCGCCCACGGTCCGCCAGGCCACCGTCGTCGACCAACAGGGGCTGGACCGACTCGTCGGCGAACTGCGGGCCGAGGTCACCGCCGGCCGGCGGATCGCCCTCACCTGGCAGATCGAGGAGTCGGAGCGTCGGTCGTGAGCATCACCCGGGCCGCCGTCCGGCCGGCGGCAGTACGACGCAAGGTTGAGTCGTGGCTCGCCGAGCGGGACGAGGCCGAGGCCATCGTGCTGCTGTGCCGCCCGGAGTGGGCCGACGAGCCGGTGCTCACCGTCGGGGAGACCCCGGTTCGCGTCGTGCCCTGCCCGACGCCGATCGCGGCCCGGGCCGCCCTCGCCGATCGGGCTGCGCACGAGAAGCTCGTCCTGCTGACCGATCTCACCGACATCGAGCTGGGCGACGGCCTGCTGGCCCACGTCAGCATGCAGAAGGGGCGCAGCGTCGACCCGTGGGACCTGGTCAGTCAGGTGTTCGGTGGCCAGGTGCGGCTCGACTCGACGCTGGTACGTACCGGCCGCTGGGTGGCGGACGCCCTCACCGACCTCGCTCCGGCCGAAGGCTGGGCACCGCCCGCGGGTCTCATCCTGACCCGTGACCACGCGCTTCGTCACCTCACCGGCTCGGTGCTCGGTCTCGACCCGGACGAGCTGGACGGTGCCGGCCTCCTCCAATGGAGTACCGACGCCCCCGCGCAGCTGCGCTTCATGGAGCTGCCCGCCGACTGGGCCGAGGGGATCGCTTCCTTCCTCGTCGAGGCGGCCGGCCCGGTCGCGGTACCGGTGCTGGCCGCCGTGCGGGCCGGGAACGGGGGCGACGTCATCCCGTTCGGTCTGCTGGCCGGGGTGCTCTGGCCCCGAGGCGCGGAGCGGTCGCCCGACATGGAACTGGTGGTAGCCCGGACCCGGCTGGAGCCTCGCTTCGGTGGCACCCGGCTTACCGAAGGTCAGGCGACGGCCTTCGGCGAGGCTGCCGAGGCGTGGATCTACCGCGCCCTCGACGGCGACGACGCGGTACGCCACGACGCCCGCCGGATGCTGCGCCGGGCGGAGGAGATCGCCGGCGAGATCGACGTGGTGGGCCGGCTCGCCGCCTCGACGCTCCTACCGGCCGGTTTCGCCCAGCGGATGCGGGCCTTCGGGAGCGCGGTGCGCCTCGCCGCCCCGGTCCCCGGCGCGGCAGTGACCGCCGACGAGCTGATCGAGCGGGCGCAGGACCGGCTCGCTGAAGTGGAGGCCCACCGGTCGGCGGACCGGTCTCGGGTGGAGACCGCCCGAATGGCCGTCCGGTTGCTGCGCTGGCTGGCCCTTCCCGAGAGCGCTGCCCCGCTCACGATGCTCGACGCCGTGCATCGGCAGGTCCGGGTCGACGGATGGGTCGACCGGGCCCGGCTCGACGTCTTCGCCGGCGACGTGGACCCACAGGTCGCGCAGGCGTACCGGCTGCTGCACCAGGCGGTCGACGCCCGCCGTGCCCGGCACGACCAGCAATTCGCCGAGCTGCTGCAGGACATGACCGCCGCCGAGCGGGAACCCGGCTCGTTGCTACGGGTCGAGGACGTGCTCGATCGGGTCGTCCGTCCGATCCTCGACAACGGCCGGCGGGCCCTGATGCTGGTGCTCGACGGTATGGGCGCGGCGGCCGGGATCGAGATCGCCGACTCCCTCGACCGGAGCGGCGCCTGGACCGAGTTGACGCCGGACGGCGGCCCACGGACCGGCGTTCTCGCTGCGCTGCCGACCATCACGGCCGTCAACCGGTGCAGCCTGCTCAGCGGACGACTCGTCGTCGGTGACCGCGGCGCCGAGCTGAGGGGATTCTCCGCGCAGTTCCCCGGCAGCGTCCTGCTGCACAAGTCCGACCTGCGGACGGCGGCCGGGCTGGCGGTCGATCCTGAGGTGGCCGCCGCGATCGGTGATCCCGCCGTCCCGCTGGTCGCGGCCGTCATCAACACCATCGACGACGCCCTGGACCGCAGCGATCCAGGCACCACCGAGTGGAGCACGGACACTGTGAACGGGCTGCGCGACCTGCTCGCGGTGGCCCAGGACCGGGTCGTGGTGCTGGTTTCCGACCACGGTCACGTCGTAGACCGCGGGTCCGATGCCGTCCTGCGTCCGTCGGAGTCGAGCGAGAACCGCTGGCGCCCGCCGACCGGGCACCCCACCGACGGGGAGTTGCTGTTCCGGGGCAGCCGGGTGGCGCTCTCCGATGGCAAGGTGATCCTGCCGTGGCGGGAGGAGTTGCGCTACGGCCCGCGCAAGGCCGGATACCACGGTGGCGCCGCTCCCGCCGAAGCCGTCATCCCGCTCATGCTCTTCGCCGCACACGACGAGGACGCCGTGCCAGGGTGGGCGGGGGCGCCGGTGTCCAGTCCGGAATGGTGGCGAGAGCCGCTGCGACCGGCGCCTGCGGAGGTGGTGGCCCGCGCGGCTCCCCTGCCGGAAGGGAAGCCTCCGACCCGCCGCAACTCCAGGAAGCCGATCCAGGACGAGGGACTGTTCGATCTGCCGGTGCCGGCCGCAGCCGACCCGGTGGCCCAACCCGAACCATCGGCCGCGGCTGGTCCGACGACGACCCTCGTCGATGCCCTGCTCTCCAGTCCGCTGTACGCGGACCGTCGGGGCACCCGTGCGCCGCTGCCCGACGATCGGGTGGCCGCCATGGTCGCCGCCCTCATCGCGGGCGACGGACGCGCCACCCTCGAGACACTCGCCACCAGGGCGGGCGTCCCGGTGCACCGCGTTTCCGGAACGTTCACCGCGCTGCGTCGCCTCCTGCAGGTTGAGGGCTATCCGGTGCTCAGCCTTGACCCGGACGGGCGGACCGCCAAGCTCGACATTGCGCTGATGGTCGAGCAGTTCGGATTGGACCCGTCGTGACGATCGAGGTGAGCGCCCGGCGGCGACGGGACATCGTCGATGCGCTGCGCCGAGGCGCGGTGCCGGCCAACGGCTTGGACGCCCTCGCCGTCGGACTCGATCGGTTCATCGGAGCCCTCGACGAGGACCTTGCCCGGGTGGCCGGCGGTGGAAGCGTCTTCAAGGCGGTGCGGGGCGAGTACGGGTCCGGCAAGACCTTCTTCACCCGTTGGCTCGGAGAGCGGGCGAAGCACCGGGGATTCGCGGTGGCCGAGGTCCAGGTGTCGGAACTCGAGACTCCGCTGCACCGGATGGAGACCGTCTACCGGCGGTTGGTCGAGCAGCTCACCACCGAGCAGTTCGCCCCGAGCGCGTTGCGGCCCGTGCTGGACGGCTGGATCTTCGCCCTGGAGGAGGACGTCCTCGCCGACGGCACCATCGTCGAAACCGACGCGGACGGCCTCGACCGGGCGGTCGGTGATCTGCTCGAACGCCGGCTGGCAGACATCTCCCGGAGCACCCCCGGGTTCGCGGCCGCCCTGCGGGGATATCGGACCGCCCTCGCGTCCGGCGACCAGGTGACTGCCGGCGGCCTCGCCGCCTGGCTCGGCGGACAACCCCACGTGGCGGCCGCGGCACGACGGACCGCCGGGGTCAAAGGCGACCTGGACCACTTCGGGGCGCTCAGCTTCCTGCAGGGTCTGCTCACGGTGCTGCGCGACAGCGGTCACCCCGGCCTGCTGCTGGTGCTCGACGAGGTCGAGACCCTGCAGCGAGTGCGGTCGGACGCCCGGGACAAGGCCCTCAACGCGCTCCGTCAATTGGTCGACGACATCTACGCCGGCCGGTTCCCCGGCCTGTTCCTGCTGATCACCGGCACTCCGGCGTTCTTCGACGGCCAGCAGGGCGTGCAGCGGCTGGCCCCATTGGCCCAACGTCTCGCCACCGACTTCGGGCCGCACGCCCGGTGGGACAACCCCCGCGCCACCCAGCTCCGCCTGCCCGGTTTCACCGAGGCAGCCCTGGTCCAGCTCGGGATTCGGGTCCGCGACATCTACGGCAGCGCCCGGGTGAGCGAGACGGTCGACGACGGCTACCTCGGCGAACTTGCCCGGGCAGTCGCGGGTCGCCTGGGCGGCCAGGTCGGTGTCGCCCCACGGGTCTACCTCAAGAAGCTCGTCGCCGACGTGTTCGACCGGGTGGACCAGTTCGCCGACTGGGATCCGCGCGAGCACTACGAGCTGACGCTGCGCTCCGACGAGCTGACGGAGGTCGAGCGGAACGCCGCCTGGGCCGACGACGTCGACCTGTCGCCGTGAACGAGGCAGCACTGCTCGACCCGGTGGTCGTGCACCACGTCGTCAACACCCTCGGTTGGTCAGAGCTGCGGCCACTGCAACGGGCCGCGGTCGACCCGCTGCTCAAGGGGGAGGATGCCCTGCTGCTCGCCCCGACGGCGGGCGGAAAGACCGAGGCGGCCGCGTTTCCCCTGCTGTCGAGGATGACCAGGGAGGGCTGGACGGGCACCTCGCTGCTCTACCTGTGCCCGCTCAAGGCTCTGCTCAACAACCTGCACCCCCGGCTTGAGCGGTACGCCGGCTGGCTGGGCCGGACCGCGGCGCTCTGGCACGGCGACGTGCGGACCGCCGCAAGGCGGGCGGTGCTCTGGCAGCGTCCCGACATCCTGCTCACCACGCCGGAGTCCCTGGAGGCGATGCTGGTCAGCGTCAACGTGGACCACCGCACCTTCTTCTCCGGCCTGCGGGCGGTCGTGGTGGACGAGGTCCACGCCTTCGCGGGCGATGATCGCGGCTGGCACCTGCTCGCGGTGCTGGAGCGGCTGACCCGGGTTGCCGGCCGACCGCTGCAGCGGGTGGGGCTCTCAGCGACCGTCGGAAACCCGGACGAGCTGCTGACCTGGTTGCAGGGATCAGGGGCGCGCGCCCGCGCGGGAAAGGTCGTCGCCCCCGACCTGTCACCTCCCGCTCCGCCGGGGCCCACCCACAGCGACCCGCCACCCGGACAGGTCGAACTCGACTATGTCGGATCACTCGTCAACGCTGCCAAGGTCATCTCCGCGCTGCACGTCGGCGAGAAGCGGCTGGTCTTCTGCGAGTCCCGCCAGACCGTTGAGGAGCTGGGTCAGCTGCTTCGCGAGCGGGGGGTGACGACCTTCCTGTCACACGCCTCGCTCTCGGCCGACGAGCGGCACCGGTCCGAGCAGGCGTTCGCCGAGGCGCGGGACTGTGTCATCGTCTCCACCAGCACGCTTGAACTCGGCATCGACGTCGGCGACCTCGACCGGGTCATCCAGATCGACGCGCCCGCCTCCGTGGCATCGTTCCTGCAACGGCTCGGCCGCACCGGTCGTCGGCCGGGCAGTGCCCGGAACGCGATGTTCCTCTGCCGAACCGGTCAGGAGCTGACCCAGGCGGCTGGGTTGCTGACGCTCTGGGGGAGGCGATGGGTCGAACCGGTCGTCTCGCCCCCGGAACCCCGACACATCGTCGCCCAGCAGATGCTCGCGCTCTGCCTGCAGGAGCTTCGGGTCGGTGACCGGCTCTGGACGCAGGCGTGGAACGGTCTCGCACCGTTCGACTCAGGCGCTGAGCCGATCATCCGTCACCTCGTGGATCACGGTTACCTCGACAGTGACGGCGGGCTGCTGTTCATCGGCCCGGAGGCGGACCGACGGTTCGGTCGACGGCACTTCATGGAGATGACGGCGGTCTTCACGGGACCGCCGGAGTTCACGGTGCTGCACGGTCGGCAGGAACTGGGTCGTATCGATCCGAGCCTCCTGACTGAGGAGGTGCAGGGGGACCGTCGGCTGCTCCTTGGCGGGCGCAGTTGGCGGGTCACGTATGTCGACTGGCGTCGACGCCGCTGTTTCGTGGAAGCGGCTGATGGCGGGGGTCGCGCGAGGTGGACCTCACAGGGCTGGCTGGGATCGGGCTACGCACTCACCCGCGCGATGCGGGAGGTTCTCCTCGGCGTGGACCCGCCCGTCCGGCTGACGGCGAGGGCGAGGGACCGGTTGGCAGCGGAGCGGGAAGATCGGGCGTCGGTGGTACATCCCGGCGGAAGCCTCGTCGTGCGCGCCCCGCACGAAGATCTGACCTGGTGGACCTGGGCCGGTCTGCGCGCGAACGCCACCCTCACCGCCACCCTGGGCGAGGTCGTGGATCCGGTGCAACGATTCGACGACTACACGATCCGGCTCCGGGCGGACCTGACCCGGACAGAGTGGCGGTCGCTGGTGGCCGACGCGGTGCAGCGGATCTGCCTACCCGACGTCAGTGCTCGCGCTCTGGCGGGGCTGAAGTTCGGCTCCGCGCTGCCGGAGCGCCTGGCCCGTGCCACCCTCGCGGCGCGGCTCGCGGATGTTTCCGGAGCGCTCGCCGTACTGCGCGAACCGGTCCGATTCGTCGACCTGACCTGATCGCTTGCCAGCATCGCCTGGCCGGGAGGGGCGGCGAGGACGCCAAGCAGCTACCAGCGATGCGCTGTCGAGAGCCGTGGGGGAGGGTTACTCCGGCACCCGCCGGTACGCGCCGTCGCTGGCCGAGGTGGCCATCGAGGCGTACGCGCGCAGCGCCGCCGACACCGGGCGCTGCCGGTCGGTCGGGGTGTACGGCCGGTCCCGCTTCTCCTCGGCGACCCGGCGCGCCTGGAGCACGTCGTCCGGAACGTCCAGCGAGATGGACCGGCCGGGGATGTCGATGACGATCTCGTCGCCGTCGCGGACCAGCGCGATCAGCCCGCCGGAGGCCGCCTCGGGGGAGACGTGCCCGATCGACAGCCCGGAGGTGCCGCCGGAGAACCGCCCGTCGGTGAGCAGCGCACAGGCCCGGCCCAGCCCCCGGCCCTTGAGGAACGACGTGGGGTAGAGCATCTCCTGCATGCCGGGGCCACCCTTCGGGCCCTCGTACCGGATCACCACCACGTCCCCGGCGACGATCTCCTTGGCGAGGATGGCGGTGACCGCGTCGTCCTGCGACTCGTAGACCTTGGCCGGGCCGCGGAAGGTCAGGCACTCCTCGGGCACCCCGGCGGTCTTCACCACGCAGCCGTCCGGCGCCAGGTTGCCGTGCAGGATGGCCAGCCCGCCGTCGACCGAGTAGGCGTGCTCGCGGTCCCGGATGCAGCCGTCGGCCGCGTCGGTGTCCAGCGACGACCAGCGGTTGGTGGTGGAGAACGGCTCGACGGTGCGCACCCCGCCGGGCGCAGCGTGGAACAGCTCGACCGCCTCGGAGCGCGGTGAGCCGCCCCGGACGTCCCAGTCGGCGAGCCACTGGGCCAGGCTGGGGGAGTGCACGGCGTGTACGTCCCGGTGGAGCAGGCCGGCGCGGTCCAGCTCGCCGAGGATGGCCGGGATGCCGCCGGCCCGGTGCACGTCCTCCATGTGGTACTGCGGCGAGTTCGGCGCGACCTTGGCTAGGCAGGGCACCCGGCGGGAGACCGCGTCGATGTCGGCGACCGAGAAGTCCAGCTCGGCCTCGCGGGCGGCGGCGAGCAGGTGCAGGATCGTGTTGGTCGAGCCGCCCATCGCCACGTCGAGCGCCACGGCGTTCTCGAAGGCGGCCCGGCCGGCGACCGCGCGGGGCAGCACCGAGGCGTCGTCGTGGTCGTACCAGCGCTTGGCGATCTCCACGGCGGTGCGGCCGGCCTCGACGAAGAGCGACCGGCGCGCGGCGTGGGTGGCCAGCGTCGAGCCGTTGCCCGGCAGGGCCAGGCCGATCGCCTCGGTGAGGCAGTTCATCGAGTTGGCGGTGAACATGCCGGAGCACGAGCCGCAGGTGGGGCAGGCCGACCGCTCGATCTCGCCGAGCTGCTCGTCGGTGACCGCCTCGTTCGAGGACGCGATCATCGCGTCGATCAGGTCGATCTTGCTGTGCACGACGCCCTCGATCGCCGTGGTCTTGCCGGCCTCCATCGGGCCGCCGGAGACGAAGACGGTGGGGATGTTCAGCCGCAGCGCGGCCAGCAGCATCCCGGGGGTGATCTTGTCGCAGTTGGAGATGCAGACCAGGGCGTCCGCGCAGTGCGCGTTGACCATGTACTCCACCGCGTCGGCGATCAGCTCCCGGCTGGGCAGCGAGTAGAGCATCCCGCCGTGGCCCATCGCGATGCCGTCGTCCACCGCGATGGTGTTGAACTCCCGGCCCACCCCGCCGGCGGACGCCACCGCGTCGGCGACCAGGCCGCCCATGTCCTTGAGATGGACGTGACCGGGCACGAACTGGGTGAAACTGTTGGCGATGGCGACGATCGGCTTGCCGAAGTCGTCGTCGGTCATCCCGGTGGCCCGCCAGAGGGCCCGGGCGCCGGCCATCGTCCGACCGTGGGTGGAGGTCCTCGACCGCAGCTCAGGCATGCGTACCAGTCTGGCACCGTCGCCGCGCCGGCCCCCATCGGTCGCGCCGTGTCCCAACAGATGCACACCCGGTCCCCCGCGCGCGGCACCCATCCGGCACAGTTGAGGGCGTGCGTGTCCCCCCGGGCCTGGTCGTCGTCGCGGTGCTGTGCGGCCTCGTCGCCGTGACCGCCGCCGCGCTGCTGGCCGACTCGGCCCGGCGCCGCCGCGGCCCGCACCGCCACGCGTACCTCCTGCTCGCCGCCGCGGCGGTGCTCGCGCTGGGCGGGCTGCTGGTCGGCCTGGGCGAGACGATCACCGGCGGGCACCACCCGGCGAACCCGACCGGGCTGTCCGGTTGGCCGGCGGTGATCTCCGTGGCCACCGCGCTGAGCGCGGCAGCCGCCTGCGCCGGCCTGCTCCGGCTGCCCGGGGCCGCGGTCAGCCGGCCGGCCACCGCCCGGCTGCTGCTGGACGGGCTGATCATGGCCAGCGCCCTGTGGTTCGTCGGCTGGGTGCTGTTCAGCGCCCCGACCCGGCTGCTCGGCGACGCCACGCCGGTGTCCTGCCCGGCGATCCTGCTCGCCTCGGTGGCGGCCGCGGCGAGCGGCGGGCTGGCCCTGATCGTGGTGCTGCGGGCCGATTCGCCCCGGTCCCGGCTGGCGCTGCTCGGCGGCGGCATCACCGCGACCACGACCGGCGGACTGGCCGTCGCCGCCGGGGTCTGCCAGAGCGGTCGGTCGGTGACCGTCGCCGGCACGGCGCTGCTCGCCCTGGGCCTGCTGGCGGTCGCGGTCGCGGTGCACCGGGTGACCGCGCCCGGGCAGGTCGACGTCGACCTGATCCGCCGCGACGGGGAGTTCGCCTTCGTCCCGATGGCCGCGATGGCCGCCTCCGCGCTGTACCACCTGGCCCAGGGCGGCCGGTTCGACGTGCTCGGCATCGTCGCCGGCAGCGTCGAGGGCTTCGCCCTGGTCGCCCGGCAGTACCTGACCCTGCACGACGTGCGCGGGTACGCCGGCCGGTTGGCCGAGCGAGAGGCGCACTTCCGCGAGCTGGCGCACACCGACCCGCTGACCGGCCTGGCCAACCGGCGCGGCCTGCTGCGGGAGATGCAGCGCTGCGCCGACGAGGGCGTCCGCTGCGTGCTGCTCGGGCTCGACCTGGACGGCTTCAAGAACGTCAACGACATGCGCGGCCACGACGTGGGCGACATGGTGCTGGCCGAGGTGGGCCGGCGGCTGAAGGGCAACCTGCGCCCCGGTGACCTGGCCGCGCGGCTCGGCGGCGACGAGTTCGCGGTGCTGATGCGCGGCCGCCCCGACGAGGCGGACGCGGTCGCCGAGCGGCTGCTCGGGGTGCTCGGCCGGGCGTACGACCGGCCGGACGGGCCGGTCTTCCTCTCGGTCAGCATCGGGCTGGCCGGCCAGTGCGGGGACACCGACGTGGTGGGGCTGCTGCGCCACGCCGACCTGGCCCTGCGCTACGCCAAGCAGCGCGGCAAGAACCGGATCGAACGCTACGACGGCACGCACGACCAGCTGATGCTGCGCCGCACCCGGCTGGAGCACGAGCTGCGCGGCGCGATCGAGCGCGACGAGCTGCGGCTGGTGTTCCAGCCGGTCGCCTCGCTGCCGTCGGTGCGGCCGGTGGGCGCCGAGGCGCTGCTGCGCTGGCACCACCCGGAGCTGGGCAACGTCCGGCCGGACGAGTTCATCCCGCTGGCCGAGGAGTGCGGGATGATCGCCAAGCTGGGCGCCTGGGTGCTGCACCAGGCCTGCCGGCAGCTGTCCCGCTGGCTGGCCGACGGGCACGACGTCTGGGTGTCGGTGAACGTCTCCCCGCGCGAGCTGCACGCCCCGGAGTACGTCGTGCAGGTCACCGAGGCGCTGCGCGCCCACCACGTACCGCCCCAGCGGCTGGTGCTGGAGGTCACCGAGCACGCGGTCGCCACCGACCTGGACGAGCTGATCCGCCGGCTCACCGCGCTGCGGCTGACCGGGGTGCGGATCGCGCTGGACGACTTCGGCGCCGGCTACTCCTCGCTCGGGCAGCTGCGCCGGCTGCCGATCGACATCCTGAAGATCGACCACAGCCTGGTCGCCGAGCACGAGCCGGTGCGCCCGGTCGACCGGGACGGCCCGGCGTTCGCCCCGATGGTCGACATCGTCATGCGGCTCGGGCACCAGCTCGGCCTGGAGGTGATCGCCGAGGGGGTGACCACGCCGACCGAGCTGGCCGCCGTGGTCGCCGCCGGGTGCCGCTTCGGCCAGGGCGCGCTCTTCGGTTGGGGGGTGCCGGCGGAGCACCTGGAGGCGATGCTGGAGGCGGCCACCTCGCCCGGCGCCCGGCCGGCGTCCGCCGCGCCGGCGCCACCGGCCGCGCCGCTGCCGCCGACCCCGTCGCCGCTGCTGCCCCGGCTGCGTTCCACCGGCCCGTCGCTGCGCCCGCTGCCCGCGCCGCGCGCCGCCGAGGAGGGATCCGCGCAGGCCGGGCCGCTCGCCGGCCCACCGCACGGGGACGGATTCCCCCGTTCGTGAACCAACATGTGGGATGAGTTGACTCATCGCATGAGATGCGTCAGGCTGGTCCACATGTCGTCGATCCGGTCGCTGCGAGTACTTACCTGAGCGCACTCTCCACCTCGAGAGTGCGCTGGCCCCGTGCATCTGCACGTGGGCCGTTTTTGTTGCCGTCGGACCCCGTCCGGCGCGGGCCCCACCCGCGTTGCTCGTGTCGCAGCTCCCGCCCACTCAGCCGAAGGCCTGAACCGCCATGACGAGACCCACGCCAGAGACCCTCGCCCACTCCGCCCGCCGCTCCCGGGCAGTCACCGAGCCGGCCGCCGACGCCGACCACGCCCCCGCGCCGCGGGCCGGGGCCGTCCCGCCGGGCGCCGGCCGGACCGCCGCCGAGGTCACCACCCCGGCCGTACGGCAGCCCGCGCCGGCCCAGGTCTCCGGCGCCGGCTCGCTGGTGCGCTCGCTCGAGGCGCTCGGCGTCGACGTGGTGTTCGGCATCCCGGGCGGAGCGATCCTGCCCGCGTACGACCCGCTCTACGACTCGACCGTGCGGCACATCCTGGTCCGCCACGAGCAGGGCGCCGGGCACGCCGCCACCGGGTACGCCCAGGCGACCGGCCGGGTCGGCGTCTGCATCGCCACCTCGGGGCCGGGCGCGACGAACCTGGTCACGCCGATCGCCGACGCGTACATGGACTCGGTGCCGATCGTGGCGATCACCGGTCAGGTGGCGCGGCCGTCGATCGGCACGGACGCCTTCCAGGAGGCGGACATCCAGGGCATCACGCTGCCGATCACCAAGCACAACTTCCTGGTGCAGACCGCCGAGGAGATCCCGCAGGTACTGGCCGAGGCGTTCCACCTGGCCGCCACCGGCCGGCCCGGCCCGGTGCTGGTGGACATCCCCAAGGACGTGCTGCAGGCCCAGACCACCTTCGCCTGGCCACCCACCCTCGACCTGCCCGGCTACCGGCCGACCCTGCACCCGCACGGCAAGCAGATCCGGGAGGCGGCCCGGCTGATGAGCATGGCCCGCCGGCCGGTGCTCTACGTCGGCGGCGGCGTGCTCAAGGCCGGCGCCACCGAGGGGCTGCGCACGCTGGCCGAGCTGACCGGCATCCCGGTGGTGACCACGCTGATGGCGCTGGGCGCGTTCCCCGACTCGCACCGCCAGCACCTGGGCATGCCCGGCATGCACGGCACCGTCGCCGCCGTCTACGGCCTGCAGAAGTCCGACCTGATCGTGGCGCTCGGCGCCCGCTTCGACGACCGGGTCACCGGCCAGCTCGACTCGTTCGCCCCGGACGCCACGGTGGTGCACGCCGACATCGACCCGGCCGAGATCGGCAAGAACCGGCACGCGGACGTGCCGATCGTCGGCGACGCCAAGCACGTCATCGACGAGCTGATCACCGCGGTCACCGCCGAGCGGCGGGCCGGCCACAAGTCCGACCTGGCCGACTGGTGGACCCAGCTGGACGACCTGCGCGAGCGCTACCCGCTGGGCTACGACGAGCCGTCCGACGGCACGCTCTCCCCGCAGTACGTGATCAAGCGGTTGGGCGAGATCGCCGGCCCGGACGCGGTCTACGTGGCGGGCGTCGGCCAGCACCAGATGTGGGCCAGCCAGTTCATCTCGTACGAGAAGCCGGGCACCTGGCTCAACTCCGGCGGCCTCGGCACCATGGGGTACGCCGTCCCGGCGGCGATGGGCGCCAAGGTCGGCCGGCCGGACACGGTCGTCTGGGCGGTGGACGGCGACGGCTGCTTCCAGATGACCAACCAGGAGCTGGCGACCTGCGCGCTGGAGGGCATCCCGGTCAAGATCGCCGTGATCAACAACGGCAACCTCGGCATGGTCCGCCAGTGGCAGACGCTCTTCTACGGCGAGCGCTACTCCAACACCGAGCTGGGCACCCACAAGCACCGCATCCCGGATTTCGTGAAGCTCGCCGAGGCGCTCGGCTGCATCGGCCTGCGCTGCGAGAACGCCGACGACGTGGACCGGACCATCGAGGCGGCGATGGCGATCACCGACGCGCCGGTGGTGATCGACTTCGTGGTCGGCAAGGACGCGATGGTCTGGCCGATGGTGGCCGCCGGCACCAGCAACGACGAGATCATGTTCGCCCGTGGCGTCCGCCCGGCCTTCGACGAGGACGAAATCTGATGGTCACGACCGAATGCACCGAGCGCAGCGAGGGCCATGAGGGCATGACGAAGGAGACACGATGACGCTTCACACGCTCTCCGTACTGGTGGAGAACAAGCCGGGTGTGCTCGCCCGGGTGTCGGGGCTGTTCTCCCGGCGCGGGTTCAACATCGACAGTCTCGCCGTCGGCGAGACCGAGAACCCGGACGTCTCCCGGATCACCATCGTGGTCAACGCCGAGTCCTCCCCGCTGGAGCAGGTCACCAAGCAGCTCAACAAGCTGGTGAACGTACTCAAGATCGTGGAGCTGGACCCGCAGGTTTCGGTCGCCCGCGAGCTGCTGCTGGTGAAGGTGCGCGCGGACCGCGCGGCCCGGGCGCAGGTGCTGGAGACGGTGAACCTGTTCCGGGCCCGGGTGGTCGACGTCGCCCCGGACACGTTGACGATCGAGGCCACCGGCACCAAGGACAAGCTCGACGCGCTGCTGCGCGACCTCGAGCCGTTCGGCATCAAGGAGATGGTCCAGTCCGGCACGGTGGCGATCGGCCGGGGCTCGCGCTCGATCACCGCCGGTCCGTCGCTGCGGGCCGCCTGACCCGGTGCGCCGGCGTCGGCGCCTGACCTACACACAAGTCCACGACGGGCCACCACGGGCCGCCGTACGAAAGGGAATTCGATGAGCGTTGAGGTGTTCTACGACGACGACGCCGACCTGGGCCTGATCCAGGGGCGCACGGTCGCGGTGATCGGGTACGGCAGCCAGGGGCACGCGCACGCGCTGTCGCTGCGGGACTCCGGCGTGGACGTGGTGATCGGCCTGCCGGTCGGCTCGAAGAGCCGGCCCAAGGCGGAGGAGCAGGGCCTGCGGGTGCTCTCCCCGGCCGAGGCGGCGGCCGCGGCGGACGTGATCATGATCCTGGCGCCGGATACCGCGCAGCGGACGCTCTACACCGAGGCGATCGAGCCCAACCTCGCCCCGGGCAAGGCGCTCTTCTTCGGCCACGGCTTCAACATCCGGTACGACCTGATCACCCCGCCGGCCGACGTGGACGTCGCGATGGTCGCCCCGAAGGGCCCCGGCCACCTGGTCCGCCGGCAGTACGTCGACGGCAAGGGCGTGCCGTGCCTGGTCGCGGTGGAGCAGGACGCCTCCGGTGGCGCGTTCGCGCTGGCCCTGTCGTACTGCAAGGCGATCGGCGGCACCCGGGCCGGCGCGATCCGCACCACCTTCACCGAGGAGACCGAGACCGACCTGTTCGGAGAGCAGGCGGTGCTCTGCGGCGGCGCGGCGGCGCTGGTGCAGACCGGTTTCGAGGTGCTCACCGAGGCCGGGTACGCGCCCGAGGTGGCCTACTTCGAGTGCCTGCACGAGCTGAAGCTGATCGTCGACCTGATGTACGAGGGCGGCATCGCCCGGATGCGGTACAGCGTCTCGGACACCGCCGAGTACGGCGACCTGTCGCGCGGCCCGCGGGTGATCGACTCCCGGGTCAAGGAGGAGATGCGCAAGATCCTCGGCGAGATCCAGTCCGGCGAGTTCGCCCGCGAGTGGGTGGCCGAGGACGAGGCCGGCCGGCCGAACTTCGCCAAGTGGCGGGCCGAGGGCGCGGCGCACCCGATCGAGGAGACCGGGCAGAAGCTGCGCGCCATGATGAGCTGGGTGGACCGGCCGATCACCGAGACCGCCTGACCGCGGGCCCGACGGTGACCCGGCGCTCTCCCCGGCGCCGGGTCACCGTCGGGTGCCCGTACCCCGGTTCGCCGACGGGGGCCGCGCTCGCGGCCCCCGTCGCCGGCTCGCGGCGTTCCGCTTCCGTTCAGCTCCGGGACATGTCGGGTTTGTGAGGGCACTCACCCCGCCGTCCCGAACACGCCGACCGGCCCGCGCCCTACGATCCCAGATAGGTGCGTAGCCGGCACCGACGGCCATGGCACGGCTCACCGCAGGGCGCAGCGCGGCGTCCCCCCGCAGCCGCCGACCGCCCTGACGACATCTACGAGGACCGATGAATCCTGTCGTACTGATCGCCGAAGAACTCGCTCCCGCCGCCATCGAGGTGCTCGCGCACGACTTCGACGTACGCCACGTCGACGGCACCGACCGCCCGGCCCTGCTCTCCGCGCTCGCCGAGGCCGACGCGGTGATCGTCCGCAGCGCCACCCAGATCGACGCCGAGGCGGTCGCCGCCGCGCCGCGGCTGAAGGTGGTCGCCCGCGCCGGCGTCGGCCTGGACAACGTCGAGGTGCCGGCCGCCACCGCGCGGGGCGTCATGGTCGTCAACGCCCCCACCTCCAACATCGTCTCCGCCGCCGAGCAGGCCGTCGCGCTGCTGCTCGCGGTGGCCCGCAACACCGCCAGCGCCAGCGCCGCGCTCAAGGCGGGGGAGTGGAAGCGGTCCAAGTACACCGGCGTCGAGCTGCAGGGCAAGACCGTCGGCGTGGTCGGCCTCGGCCGGATCGGGGTGCTCTTCGCCCAGCGGATCGCCGCGTTCGGCACCCGCCTGATCGCGTACGACCCGTACATCCAGCCGGCCCGCGCCGCGCAGCTCGGCGTCCGCCTGGTCGGGCTGGAGGAGCTGCTGCGGGAGGCCGACTTCATCTCCATCCACCTGCCGAAGACCCCGGAGACCGTGGGCCTGATCGGTGAGAAGGAGCTGGCGATCGTCAAGCCGGGGGTGCGGATCGTGAACGCCGCCCGCGGTGGCCTGGTCGACGAGCAGGCGCTGGCCGACGCGATCGCCGAGGGCCGGGTCGCCGGCGCCGGCGTCGACGTGTACGCCAAGGAGCCGTGCACCTCGTCGCCGCTGTTCGCCTTCGACAACGTGGTGGCCACCCCGCACCTGGGCGCCTCCACCCACGAGGCGCAGGACAAGGCCGGCCTGGCCGTGGCCAAGAGCGTCAAGCTGGCGCTGCAGGGCGAATTCGTGCCGGACGCGGTGAACGTGCAGGCCGGCGGCGTGGTCGCCGAGGACGTCCGACCGCTGCTGCCGCTGGCCGAGAAGCTCGGTCGGGCCTTCACCGCGGTGGCCGGCGGGGTCGCCGCCAGCGTCACCGTCGAGGTGCGCGGCGAGATCGTCAACCACGACGTGTCGGTGCTCAAGCTCGCCGCCACCAAGGGGCTGTTCAGCTCCGTGGTGGAGGACCAGGTCACCTACGTCAACGCGCCGCACCTGGCCGCCGAGCGGGGCGTCGAGGTGACCCTGGTGACCCAGCCGGAGACGGTCGAGCACCCCAACCTGGTCACCGTCCGCGGCGCGCTGCCGGACGGGCGTACGGTCAGCGTCTCCGGCACGGTCACCCACACCGGCGCCCGGGACGTCATCAAGCTGACCGAGGTGGACGGCTTCGACGTGGAGATCGGCGCGGAGGGCATCCTGCTCTTCCTGCGCTACGTCGACCGGCCGGGCGTGGTCGGCACCGTCGGCACGCTGCTCGGCGAGGCCGGCGTCAACATCGCCGCGATGCAGGTGGCCCGCCGCGAGGCCGGTGGCGAGACGCTGATGACGCTCACCGTCGACCAGGCGCTCGGCGCCGACCTGCTCACCTCGGCGGCCGAGTCGATCGGCGCGACCTCGGCCAGCGCCGCGGACCTCCGCGACGAGTGACACCCTGACGCGTCGAGGGGCCCGGCCGTCACGGCCGGGCCCCTCGCATCCCGCGCGCCCCACCCCCGCGCGCCCTCCCGCCGGTCGAGATCGCGGGGTGGGGTGGGGGTGGGTCAGCGGGGGACGGGGTACGGGGGCGGGTAGACGGAGCCGTCCTGGGCGTCGTAGAGCATCAGACCGCACTCGGCGGCCAGCCGTTCGATGTCGAGCAGGACCTGGTCCGCGCAGGTCGGCACGAGGTTGAGCTCCACGTGGTCGGCGGCGGCGTGCAGCGGCGTGACCTCCCACGGGCTGTCCGCGCCGGTCGCCCGGTCCGGGTACGCGGCGGTGACCGCCCGGTAGAAGCGGACCACCCGCGGGTCCGGGTGCCGGTCCTCGTGGCCGCCGTCGCGGCACCGGCGCACCGCCGTCCGGACGTCCTCGGGCGTGGCCCGGTCGGGCAGGGCCCACACGCTCAGATCGAAACTCACGGCGGACAGCGTGCCATCCGCCGTTCACTCCGGCGACACTGACCCGCCGGACGCCGCGCCGGCCGCGGAACCGGTACGCCGCGACACTCCGCAGTGGAGACTCTTGCGTCGAGTTGCGTCGATTCGCTAGCGTACCGGTGCGGTCCACCGGTGAGTCGTTGTGTCGGCCCGTCTTCGGGTGACGAGGCCGCCGCCGCGCCGACCGGCTCCGCACCCCTCGAATGCGCGAGCCACGCGCACTCGTCGCTGACCGGCCCCCACGGTCGTTGCCGAGACCGTGGGGGCCGATCGCCGGCCCGTCGACCGTGCGACCCGCGCGGACCCCCTCCGCGCGAGCCGGCCGACTGACTGCCGCCGCACCGCCTCAGCGGCGACGATGGGCGAACAGAGCTCGATATCCGGAGTCGCCGCGGAACCAGGCCAGCCCGGTCGGCCCGGCCGCGTACAGCGCGGTGGCGTACGCGTCGGCGACCGCCAGGTCCGGGCCGACAACGGTGGCCGCGACCAGGTGCCGCGCCGCCTCGCCGGTGTGCGGGTCCACCACGTGGCCCTGCCGGCCGGTCACGCCGGAGGTGCCCACCGCGCCCGCGGTCATCTCCAGCACCAGCGGCGAGCGCCGCCCGTCGGTGGGGTGGTGCACCGCCACCCGCCAGGGCCCGCCGTGCGCCGCATGGCCCCGCACGGTGAGGTCCGCGCCGGACAGCACCGCGTAGTCGGTGATCCCGGCCGCCCGCAGCCGGGCCGCCGCCCGCTCCACCGCCCACCCGTTCAGCAGGCCGCCCGGGTCGAAGCCGCCGGGCACCGCCCAGGCGTCGAACCAGCCGTCGGTGGCCGCCCGCATGGCGGCGCAGCGGTCGACCAGGTCGGCCAGCGGTGGGTACGACTCGGGGGCGATCTCGCCCCGGCGCAGCCGCGAGACCAGGCTCTCCGGGCGGCTCGGGCCGTACGTCAGGTCGATGGCGCGCAGCTCGGCGACCGCGTCGCGCAGCGCGTCACCGACCGCCCGGCGGCCGAGCGCGCGCGGGGCGTTGAGCAGCATCGAGTACTCGGCGGTGCTGGTGCGCACCGCGTGCCGGGCGGCGATCCGGTCACCGGCCGGCTCGGCGTCGACGTCGATCCGGTGGCTGCGGGCGCCCAGTCGCAGGTCCGGCCGGCGGCGGACGAATCCCGCCTGGTCCACCCACCGCGTGCGGGGCTGCTCGTCCCACCGGACCGCTCCGGACCGCTGCTCGCTCCGCATCACGCCTGCTCCTTCACCGACGGCGCCGCAGCGCCGCGGCGAATACCGTCCGGGCCCCCGTGACCCGTGTCGTGATCGACCCTAGGCACTGGAGATGACCGCACCATGAATGCCACCTGGGAGGCTGCTGAGCATTCGAGTTCCCGGATTCTGGAAGGCGCGTACCGGTTGCCGGGACGGCGGCGTACCGTGCACGGAACGGACGAGGTGAGGAGCGCCAGGTGGCACGGATCGCGGTGGTGGCCGGTGACGGCATCGGGCCGGAGGTGGTCGCGCAGGCCCGCAAGGTCCTCGACGCCGTGCTCCCCGGGGTCGAGGCCACCGGGTACGACCTGGGCGCCGCCCGCTACCACCGCACCGGCGAGGTGCTGCCCGACTCGGTGCTGACCGAGCTGGCCGGCCACGACGCGATCCTGCTCGGCGCGGTGGGCGACCCGAGCGTGCCGCCCGGGGTGCTCGAGCGCGGCCTGCTGCTCAAGCTGCGCTTCGCCTTCGACCAGTACGTCAACCTGCGCCCGTCCCGGCTCTGGCCCGGCGTCACCGGCCCGCTGGCCACCGTGAAGCCGGGCGAGGTGGACCTGGTCGTGGTCCGCGAGGGCACCGAGGGGCTGTACGCGGGCGCCGGCGGCTCGCTGCACCGGGACACCCCGGCCGAGGTGGCCACCGAGGAGAGCCTGAACACCCGGCACGGCGTCGAGCGGGTGATCCGGGACGCGTTCGCCCGGGCCGCCCGCCGCGAGCGGCGCAAGGTCACCCTGGTGCACAAGACCAACGTGCTGACCCACGCCGGGTCGCTCTGGTCCCGCGCCTTCGCCGCCGTCGCCGCCGAGCACCCGGACGTGACCACCGAGTACCAGCACGTCGACGCCGCGGCGATGTTCCTGGTCACCCAGCCCCAGCGGTACGACGTGGTGGTCACCGACAACCTCTTCGGCGACATCCTCACCGACATCGCCGCCGCGGTCACCGGCGGCATCGGCCTGGCGGCCAGCGGCTGCATCAACCCCACCGGGGCGTACCCGTCGATGTTCGAGCCGGTGCACGGCTCCGCGCCGGACATCGCCGGCAAGGGGGTCGCCGACCCGGTGGCCGCGGTGCTCTCCGTCGCGCTGCTGCTCGACCAGCTCGGGCACGCCGACGCCGCCGCCCGGGTCTCCGCCGCGGTCGCCGCCGAGCTGGCCGCGCGCACCCCCGGGATGCCGTTGCGTACGGCGGAGGTGGGCGACCGGCTGGCCGGGCACGCCGCCGGCTGACCGGCGGACCGGGCCGCCCGGCCCGTTCCCCGGCCCCGGCCGCGCGGATCCGTTCCTCGGCCCCGGCCGCGCGGATCCGTTCCCCGGCCCCGGCCGCGCGGATTCGCTCCCCGGCCCCGGCCCCGGCCGCGCGGCCCGGTTCGCCGGCCGCGCTCCGAGCCGTACCGGGCGGACGCGGGCCAGTGCGGCGGAGGTGGCGCTATCCGCTGAACGACCGTTCGGGGTAAGTTTTCTGGCACCAGTCGGTGTGCGGTCCCGCACGCCGCCAACCCGCAGGGAGGTCAGCGCGATGAGCGGTGGTGACAAGCTCGATTTCGAGATCCGTCCTAATCCCGCTGCGGTATCCGCCGCCGATCGGGCCGCCCTGCTGGCCAACCCGGGCTTCGGCCGGGTCTTCACCGACCACATGGTCACCATCCGGTACGCCGAGGGCAAGGGCTGGTACGACGCCCGGGTCGAGGCCCGCGCGCCGATCCCGATGGACCCGGCCAGCGCGGTGCTGCACTACGCGCAGGAGATCTTCGAGGGGCTGAAGGCGTACCGCACCGCCGACGGGTCGATCACCATGTTCCGGCCGGAGGCCAACGCGGCCCGGTTCGTCGACTCCGCCCGCCGGATGGCGATGCCGGAGCTGCCGCCGGAGACCTTCGTCGAGTCGCTGCGCCAGCTGGTCTCGATCGACCGGGACTGGATCCCGCAGGGCGCCGACGCCAGCCTCTACCTGCGGCCGTTCATGTTCGCCAGCGAGGTCTTCCTCGGCGTCCGCCCGGCCAACGAGTACCTCTACTGCGTGATCGCCTCTCCCGCCGGGGCGTACTTCGCCGGCGGGGTCAAGCCGGTCACCGTGTGGGTCTCGCCCGACTACACCCGGGCCGCGCCCGGCGGCACCGGCGCGGCCAAGTGCGGCGGCAACTACGCCACCTCGCTGGCCGCCCAGGCTGAGGCGATCGAGGCCGGCTGCGACCAGGTGGTCTTCCTGGACGCGGTGGAGCGCCGCTTCGTCGACGAGCTGGGCGGCATGAACGTCTTCTTCGTCTACGACGACAACACCCTGGTCACCCCGCCGCTGACCGGCACCATCCTGCCCGGCATCACCCGGGACGCGATCCTCACCCTGGCCGCCGAGGCCGGCCACCGGGTGCAGGAGCGGCCGGTCAGCTTCGCCGACTGGCAGGCGGACGCCGCGAGCGGACGGCTGCGCGAGGCCTTCGCCTGCGGCACCGCCGCGGTGATCACTCCGATCGGCCGGGTGAAGTTCCCCGACGGCGAGTTCCTGATCGGCGGCGGCGAGCCGGGGCGCACCACCACCGCGCTGCGCGAGCAGCTGGTGGCCATCCAGCGCGGCGAGGCTCCCGACCCGCACGGCTGGGTCAGCCAGCTCGGCTGATTCCCGCGACCTGGCCCGCCGCCCGCGAGGCGAAATGCCCTGGCCCGCCGGAGCAGGGCGACCGGCGGGCCGGGGCGTCGGGCCGACCCCGTGCCGCGGTGGTCGTCGGCCGGGGCGGGCGACGACCGGCCGCCGGCGATCGGGTGCGGGGCTACTCCAGCAGGTGGGCGCGCAGGGCGTCGAGCTGGGCGTCGGTGACGCCGGTGTGCCGCAGGTAGTCCTCGATCGAGCCGTGCCGCTCGCGCAGCCCGTCGAGGAAGAGGATCATCGCCTCGGCGGGCGCGGAGAGGAACGGCTGCGGCGGCTGCTCGGCCTCCGGCATCGTCTCCGCGACCCAGGCGCTGAACCGCTCGCCGGCCTCGCTGCTGAGCGCGTAGTCCTCGGCGATGTCGGGGTCGCTGACGCCGAGCACCGACAGGGTCAGCGCGCAGACGATGCCGGTGCGGTCCTTGCCGGCCAGGCAGTGCACCAGCACGGGGGCGTTGGCGCTGTCCGCGATCAACCCGACCGCCTCGGCCAGGCCGGCGGTGCCGGTCTCGGCCAGGTCCGCGTACCGGTCGGCCAGCCAGCGGGCCAGGTCCATCTCGGGGTGGTAGCGGTGCTGGCCCCAGTCGGCGTGCTCGGGGTGGACGTGCCGGTACGCCAGCCCGTCGCGCTCCGGCACCCGGCCGTCCCGCTCCACCTCGGACGGTCGGCGCAGGTCGATGACGGTGCGGACGCCGAGGGCGGTGAACGCGTCGAGGTCGGCGCCGTCGAGCCGGTGTGGCGAGTCGGAGCGGTACAGCCGGCCCCAGCGCACGGTGCGCCCGTCGTGGCCGGGGTAGCCCCCGACGTCTCGGAAGTTGAACATGGCGGAGAAGGGGATCCGGCGGTTGACCTCGATGGAGTCCACGGTGACACGGTAACGGCCGGTGGAGCGTCGCTCCACCGGCCGTCGCGTCGATCCGACTACCGGGCGGTGCCGGGCGGCACGTTGCCGTACGTGTCGTCGTAGTAGCCACCCAGGGTGTCCCGGTACGCCGGGTCGCTGTGGCTGTTCTCGTCGTACTCGGGGGCGGCCTTGATCTGGTCCTTGGTGCGGTCGACGTGGACCTTCTTGTCGTCGTGGTCGACCTGGTTGACCGTGCCGGCCGGCAGCATGACCTTCTTGCCGAAGATCCACGGGCCGGTGTCGACGACCAGGTAGCTGCCGCCCACCTCGTGGCTGGCGCTGTCGATCTTGCCGATCGAGCCGTCGGTGGCCTCGACCTTGTAGCCAACCAGATCGGTGTCGGCGACGCCGGCCTCGTCCCGGTAGCTCCACGGGTTGAACGCGCCGGCGGGAGCGCCGCCAGCGACCGTGCCCTGACCGTCGTCGATCAGCGGGTCGGTGCCGGCGTGCGTGCTGTGCGGATCGAGCCTGTCCATGGTGACTCCTGCCTCGACTGACGTAGTCGTCTCGGAGATGAGGGGCTTCTGGTGCGGCGACGAAGTACCCCGGGCTGTCGCGATCCACACCAGGTGTCCGGAAATGACCATTCACGGAGACCGCCGCGCCGGCGCCCCGGACGGCCGGGGAACCGCCTCCACCGTCCCGGAATGTGGATTGGGGTTCCCAGATCGAGGCCGGGGTGGCACAGTGTCGAGCGTGAGCAGCACCGTCTCGATTATTGGCAGCTAGCGCGCCGGCCTCCCCTCCGCCGAGCGCGCAGACCTCCCGCATCCGCGGGGGGTCTTTTTGTTGCTCCCCGCCGCAGCCGTTCCCCGCCGCATCCACCGAAGGGACCATCATGACGTTCCAGGTCTACGACACCACGCTGCGCGACGGTGCCCAGCGCGAGGGGCTCAGCTACTCCGTGGTCGACAAGCTGGCGGTGGCCCGGCTGCTCGACGAGTTCGGGGTGGGCTTCATCGAGGGCGGCTGGCCGGGCGCGGTGCCGAAGGACACCGAGTTCTTCCGCCGGGCGCGCACCGAGCTGAGCCTGCGGCACGCCGTGCTGGTGGCCTTCGGCGCGACCCGCCGGGCCGGCTCCTCGGCCGCCGACGACCCGCAGGTGCGCGGCCTGCTGGACGCCCAGACCCCGGCGGTCGCGCTGGTGGCCAAGGCCGACATCCGGCACGTCGAGCGCGCCCTGCGCACCACCGGTGCGGAGAACCTGGCGATGATCCACGACACGGTGACGCACCTGGTCGCGCAGGGGCGGCGGGTCTTCGTCGACGGGGAGCACTTCTTCGACGGCTACCGGCACGACCCGGCGTACACCGCCTCGGTGGTCCAGACCGCGCTCGCCGCGGGCGCCGAGCGGATGGTGCTCTGCGACACCAACGGCGGCATGCTGCCGTCCCGGGTGACCGCCGCGATCGCCGACCTGTCCGCGCGGATCGGCGTCGGGCCGGAGCTGTTCGGCATGCACGCGCAGAACGACACCGCGTGCGCGGTGGCCAACACCATCGCCGCGGTGGAGGCCGGCGTCCGGCACGTGCAGGGCACCGCCAACGGGTACGGCGAGCGCCCCGGCAACGCCGACATCTTCGCCGTGGTGGCAAACCTGCAGCTCAAGCTCGGGCTGCCGGTGCTACCCGACGGTTGCCTGGACCAGATGGTCCGGGTCTCGCACGCCGTCGCCGAGATCGCCAACATCGCCCCCGACACCCACCAGGCGTACGCCGGGGCCGCCGCCTTCGCCCACAAGGCCGGGCTGCACGCGAGCGCGATCAAGGTCGACCCGTTGCTCTACAACCACGTGGACCCGTCGGTGGTCGGCAACGACCAGCGCATCCTGATCACCGAGATGGCCGGCCGGGCCAGCGTCGAGCTGAAGAGCCGCGAGCTGGGCCTGGACCTGACCGGCCATCCGGAGGCGCTGTCGCGGGTCACCGGACGGGTCAAGGAGCTGGAGGCCGGCGGCTGGTCGTTCGAGGCCGCGGACGCGTCGTTCGAGCTGCTGGTCCGCTCCGAGCTGCCGGATGCCGCGCCGCCCCGGCCGTTCGCGCTGGAGTCGTACCGGGTGCTGGTCGAGCACCGCGAGGACGGCGCGGTGGTCTCCGAGGCGACCGTGAAGATCCGGGTACGCGGCGAGCGGGTGATCGCCACCGCCGAGGGCAACGGCCCGATCAACGCCCTGGACGAGGCGCTGCGGGTCGGGCTGTCGAAGCACTACCCGCAGCTGCGCGACTTCGAGCTGGCCGACTACAAGGTGCGCATCCTGGAGGGCAGCCACGGCACCGGGGCGGTGACCCGGGTGCTGGTGGAGACCGCCGACGGCGCCGGCCGGGACTGGACCACCGTCGGGGTGCACCCCAACGTGGTCGAGGCGTCCTGGCACGCGCTGGTCGACGCGCTCACCTACGGCCTCGACCGCGCCCGGGTCTGACCCCTTCCCGCCTGCCGCGCCCGCGCCTGCCGCAAGATCGCGCTCGAACATGGAAGTAGTGGCCTCGTTCGCACTGGATGGCCACTGTTTCCTGGATTGAGTGCGATCTTGGGCGGGGCGGGGCGGGGCAGGGGCAGGGGAGCGCGGGGTGGCGGGGTCAGGCGGCGGGGAGGCGCAGGTCGACGAGGACGGCGCGGTGGTCGCTGCCCGGCACCGGGCGTACGGCGACGGCGCGCACCGCGATCCGCCGGTCGACCAGCACGTGGTCGATGGTGACCGGCGGGATCAGGTCGCCGTCGTACGGGCCCCAGGTGCCGGCCAGCCCTCCGCCCGCGGCGTCGGCCGCGTCGACGTACCCGCTGCGCAGCAGGGCCCGCAGCGGGGCGTGGTCGAGGGTGGCGTTGAAGTCCCCGGCCAGCACGCGCAGCGGCCCGTCCGGGGTGGCCCGGGGCTGGGCGTGCTGGTCGGCGAACCAGTCGTCGACCATCTGCAGCGAGAACGGCGCGCACGGGTGCGCCGACTCCACCCGCACCGGCGGCGCACCGGGCACGGTCACCGTGGCGTACGCCTGGGCGAAGTGGAACACCCCCGGATTGCGCCGGACGCCCCCGTCGGTCAACGGGTGCCGGCTGTAGAGCCCGGAGCCGGTGGAGTCCGCCGCGGCCCCGGCCTGCCGGTGGGGGAGCAGCCCGGCCAGGCCCGCCGCGTCCAGCGCCGCCTGCGCCTGCGGGGTGAACTCCTGCACGGTCAGCACGTCCACCCGCTCCCGCCGGACCAGCTCGACCAGGGCCCGGGCGTCGGCGCCGCCGAAGAGCAGGTTGGCGGTGAGCAGCCGCAGGGCGGGCCCGGTCGTCGCCGGCTGCGCGGACGGCAGCGCCCGGGGCACCACCGCGCCGACCAGCGCCAGCGCCGCCACGGCCGCGACCAGCGCCGGCCCACGGCGCCGCAGGGCGAGCGTCAGCACCAGCGCGATCAGGCTCCCGACCGCGACGTACGGGGTGAAGGCGACCGCCTGCACCAGCGGCCCCCGCTCGGACCCGGTGAGGCGGACGGCCGCCCAGCCGACGCCCGGCGCGACGGCGAGCCAGCAGAGCACGGTGCCGCCCCGACGGCGGGCCTGTGGGGCGGGTGCCGGTGCGGTCTCGATCACGCGGAACAGGCTAGCCCCCGCGCGCGCCGACCGGGTGCCGGGCGCAATTCGCGAGTGGCCCTGCGTTCGCCTCTCACAATTCTTGCCGGTGTTTCCAAAATTGCAAAACGCATTGATCGACTATTGACGCTCCGCTTTGCCCGGTGCTACCTTCCTCGTGGTTGAGGCGCCGCAACAGAGCGTAGTAATACCTGATCAGGGCCGGTGAAGAAGGGTTGAATCAACAATGTTTCCGCAGGCGGACGGAAGAGTGCTCCCGCCGCCTGGCCGGCCCGCGAAAACCAGCACGCATCCGGCCCGTTCGAATTGCGGGTCCGGCCGTATCGCCACGCACACAAAAAGGGGAAAGTCATGGCCACATTCTTCAGGCACAAGGCGGCGGCGGTGACGCTCGGCGTCCTGGCGCTCACCCTTGCCGGCGGAGGCATCGCCGCCGCCCAGCCGACCACCAAGGCTCCGGCCCCGGTGGCCCAGCCGGCGGCGCAGCCCCGCGGCAACTCGCAGCCCGGCGTCTCGCCGGCCGCGGCCCGGCAGGCCAGGGCCGCGCTGCGGGCCTCGCTCGTGCCGACCGCCGGCACGGTCGAGTGGGCCGTCGTGGCCAGCAACGGGACGCTGCTGCAGCACTCGGCCAACGTCGTCTCGACCACCAAGTACGGGCCCGGGCAGTACCAGGTGCTGCTCAACTACGACGTGCACCTCAAGGGGTACACCGCCACCGTCGGCACCACCGACCAGTTCAACGTCCCGCCGTCCGGCCTGGTCTCGGTCGCGCCCCGGAACCTGACCCCCAACGCGATCTTCATCCAGACCTGGACCGCCGGTAACACCCCGGCCGACCGGCCGTTCCACCTGCACGTCTCCAACTGAGCACATCGACCGGTACGGCGCCGGCCCGCTCCCGGGCCGGCGCCGTCCGGCGTGGAACGAACCCGGTCGGGCTGTTGCGCGCCGGACGGGTGACTCGTCCCGTTGCGGGATGGAAAGGCCCTCCCCGGCGCTGATAATCCGACGTTTGTCCGCCCTTCCCCTCGGGAAGCAAGCACCGTGACGGACATCTCGGACACCCTGGCCAGCCTGCCCAGCCCGGTCGATCCGGACGCGGTCGGCGCCGAGCTGGAGCAGACCCTCTTCGAGGTCAAACGCGTGATCGTCGGGCAGGACCGGCTCGTCGAACGCCTGCTCACCGCGCTGATCGCGGACGGCCACTGCCTGCTGGAGGGAGTGCCCGGCGTCGCCAAGACGCTGGCCGCACAGACCCTCGCCACCGTGGTCGGTGGCACCTTCTCCCGGATCCAGTTCACCCCCGACCTGGTCCCCTCGGACATCGTCGGCACCCGCATCTACCGCGCCTCCACCGAGAGCTTCGACGTCGAGCTCGGGCCGATCATGGCCAACCTGGTGCTCGCCGACGAGATCAACCGGGCGCCGGCCAAGGTGCAGTCGGCGCTGCTGGAGGCGATGGCGGAGCGCCAGGTCACCATCGGCGGGCGGAGCTGGCCGGTGCCGGAGCCGTTCCTGGTGCTGGCCACCCAGAACCCGATCGAGTCCGAGGGGGTCTACCAGCTCCCCGAGGCGCAACGCGACCGGTTCCTGATGAAGGTCGTGGTCGACTACCCGAGCGACGCCGACGAGCTGGCCATCCTCTACCGGATGAGCGCCGACCGGCCCCGGTCGCGGCGACTGCTCGACCCGGACCGGCTGCGCGCCTTCCAGCAGCGCGCCGCGCACATCTTCGTGCACCACGCGGTCGCCGAGTACGTGGTCCGGCTGATCCTGGCCACCCGCGACCCGGGTCGGTTCGGGCTGGCCGAGCTTGCCCCGATGTTGGCGTACGGGGCCAGCCCCCGGGCCACCCTCGGCCTGGTCGCCGCCGCCCGGGCCCAGGCGCTGCTGCGCGGCCGGGAGTACGTGCTGCCCGACGACGTCCGGGAGCTGGCGGTGGACGTGCTGGCCCACCGGTTGGTGCTCTCCTTCGACGCGGTCGCCGACGGGGTCACCGCCGAGACGGTGGTGCGCCGGCTGGTCGAGGCGGTGCCCCCGCCGGTGCTGGCCACCGGGCACCCCGAACACGCGCCCGACCTGGCGGCGGCATGAGGCGAGCCGCGCGGCCGGTCCCGGCCGCGCCCGGGCTGGCCGATCTCACCCCCGACCAGCGGCTGCGTCGGCTGGAGCTCACCGTCGGCCGGCGCCTGGACGGGATGCTGCAGGGCCAGCACCGCGGCCTGCTGCCCGGGCCGGGCAGCGAGATCGCCGGCAGTCGGGAGTACCGGCCCGGCGAGGACGAGGTGCGCCGGATGGACTGGGCGGTGACCGCCCGGACCACCGTGCCGCACGTACGGGTGGTCGACGCCGACCGGGAGCTGACCACCTGGCTGCTGGTGGACGCCAGCCCGAGCATGGAGTTCGGCACCGCCGAGCTGGACAAGCGGGAGCTGTCGGTGGCGGCGGTGGCGGCGATCGGCTTCCTCACCGCCGGCACCGGCAACCGCCTCGGCGCGCAGGTGCTCGGGGCGGGAGGACTGCGCCGGTTTCCGGCCCGCGGTGGGCGTACCCACCTGATGGGGGTGCTGCGCGCCCTGCTGCACGCGCCTCGCGCCGGCGGGTACGACGGCGCCGGTCCGCCGCCGCCGCAGCTGGCCGACGGCCTCGCCGAGGTGCAGCGGGTCGCCGTCCGGCGCGGCCTGGTGGTGCTGGTCTCCGACTTCCTCGACGGGCTGCCCGACGACCACGCCGAGCCGCCGCCCTGGGAGCCGGCGCTGCGCCGGCTCGCCGCCCGCCACCAGGTGCTCGCCGTGGAGGTCACCGACCCGCGCGAGCTGGAGCTGCCGGACGTCGGCCTGATCACCCTGGTCGACCCGGAGAGTGGCCGGCGGCGGGAGGTGTGGACCGGTGACCCGGCGCTGCGCCGGCGGTACGCCAGTGCCGCCGCCGCCCAGCGCGAGCAGGTTCGCCGTGCGCTGCGCCGGGCCGGCGCCACCCACCTGCCGCTGCGCACCGACCGGGACTGGACCGCCGACATCGTCCGGCACGTGCACGCCCAGCGCCGGCTCGCCGCGGCGCCCGCCGCCAACCGGGGAGGAACCGCGTGACCTGGCAGTCTCCCGTCCGCCTGCTGCTGCTGCTCGGGGTGCTCGCCCTGGCCGTCGGCTACCTGCTGGTGCAGCGCCGGCGCAGCGCGTACGCCGTCCGGTTCACCAACCTGCGGCTGCTCGACCGGGTGGCGCCGGTACGCCCCGCCTGGCGCCGGCACGTGCCGGCCGGCCTGTTCCTGGCCATGCTGGCGCTGCTGGTGGTGGGCTTCGCCCGGCCCACCGCGCAGGTGAAGGTGCCCCGGGAACGGGCCACCGTGGTGGTCGCGGTGGACGTCTCCACCTCGATGCTCGCCACCGACGTCGAACCCGACCGGCTGACCGCCGCCAAGGAGGCGGCCGGGCACTTCGTCGACATGCTGCCCGACGAGTTCAACGTGGGGCTGGTGGCGTTCGCCGGCAGTGCGGCGGTGGTGGTGCCGCCGGGCACCGACCGGGAGGCACTGCACGCCGGGATCGGGCGGCTGTCCGAGGGGATGACCGGGGTGCAGGGCACCGCGATCGGCGAGGCGATCAGCACCTCGCTGGGGGCGGTCAAGGGGCTGGACGAGCAGGCGGCCAAGTCTCCACCGCCGGCCCGGATCATCATGCTCTCCGACGGTGCGAACACCGCCGGGATGGACCCGATGGAGGCCACCGCGGCCGCGGTCAGCGCGAAGGTGCCGGTGCACACCATCTCCTTCGGCACCCCCGGCGGCTACGTCGACCGGGGTGGCCGGCCGATCCAGGTGCCGGTGGACGGGCAGACCCTCAAGGCGGTTGCCGAGGAGACCGGCGGCGGGTTCCACGAGGCCGGCTCCACGAAGGAGCTTCGCGACGTGTACGAGGACATCGGTTCCTCGGTGGGGTACCGCACCGAACGCCAGGACATCTCCGCCCGGTTCATCGGCCTCGGGCTGGTGTTCGCCATGGGCGCCGCGGCCGGGTCGATGCGGTGGTTCTCCCGCCTGCCCTGAGCCCGTCGAGCGAGTGAGCAGTGAGGAGCGGACGATATGGCAGTACAGACCGGACTGGGCGAGCCCCGGGGACCGTGGTTCGTCTCGCCCGAGCTGGGGCCGGACGGGCGGCACCGGTGGGACGTACCCGGGGCGGGGGAGGACCCGTCCCGGCGCCGCGGCTGGCGGGGCCGGCTGCTGACCGCGGCGGCCGTGGTGGCACTGTCCACCGTGTCCGGCGCGGCGGCCGGTGCCTGGGTCGCCGACCAGGGCGGGGCGGCCGGCACGGCGGCCTCCGCCGCCCCGGTGCCGGCGGAGCTGGTCACGGCCGCGCACAAGACCGTGCCGGGAGTGGTGTCGGTGCTGGTCGGCGGCGGGTCCGGGCAGGGCGCGACCGGCTCCGGCTTCGCCATCGACGACCAGCAGCACATCATCACCAACGACCACATCCTGAGCAAGGGTGGCGGGGGCGCGGTGACCGTGGAGCTGCCCGACGGCCGCCGGCTCGCCGCCGAGGTGGTCGGCCGGGAGCCCGCCAGCGACCTGGCGGTGCTCCGGGTGCCGGCCTCGGCCGGCCTGGCGGCACTGCCGTTGGCCAAGCCGCGTACCACGCAGGTGGGCGAGCCGGTGCTCGCGGTCGGCTCACCGCTGGGCCTGCCCGGCACGGTGACCGCCGGCATCGTCAGCGCGCTGGACCGCCAGGTCCGGCTGGGCACCAACCGGCGCAGCGCGGTGCAGACCGACGCCTCGATCAACCCGGGCAACTCCGGCGGCCCGCTGGTGAACGCCCGGGGCGAGGTGGTGGGGGTGAACACCGCGATCGCCACCATCGACGGCAGCGGCTCGATCGGCATCGGCTTCGCCATCCCGATCGACCAGGTGCAGCAGACCGCCGACACGATCATCGGCAAGGGCGGCTGACCCGCCCGCCCGACGGCCGGCCGGGGCGCCGCCCGGCGGGCGCTCCCGGCGGGCGCTCCCGGAAGTGGTCGGATGCCCCGCAATGGACCAATCGGGCCATAGAAATATCACGCTCGGTATGGATACTGGCGTGGGTGGAGCTTCCTGTGATTGCGGTCCTGGTGGCGGTGGGACTCTTCGTCGGTTGGGCGGTCGGCGCTCAGTACGCCCGGGCCCGGCGCGGCTGGACCGACTACCGCGCCGCCCAGCGGGCCGTCCCGACCGCCCGGAAGACGGCCTGGCTGCTGGTCCGCGCGGTCACCACCAAGGTCGGCGTGATCGCGCTGCTGCTGATCGGCGCCGTGGCGTACGCGGCCGTCGGCCCCGACCACGAGCGGGCCGAGCCGGGGCCGTCGCCGACGCCGAGCGCCACCGCCACCCAGGCGCGGCTGAAGGGGCGTTAGCCTCGGGGCGTGGACGACGGACTGCGGGTGACCGACCGGTGGCTGGTGCCGGCCGCGGAGTTGCGGGAGCGGTTCTCCCGGTCCTCCGGCCCGGGCGGTCAGGGCGTGAACACCACCGACTCGCGGGTGGAGCTCAGCTTCGACGTCGCCGGCACGGCCAGCCTGCCCCCCGCGCTGCGGGCCCGGGCGCTGGACCGGCTGGCCAACCGCCTGGTCGACGGGGTGCTCACCATCGCCGCCAGCGAGCACCGCGCCCAGCTGGCCAACCGGGAGGCGGCCCGGGAACGGCTGGCCGCCCTGCTGCGCGAGGCGGTCGCCCCACCGCCGCCGCCCCGCCGGCCGACCCGGCCGTCCCGCGGCGCCAAGGAACGCCGGCTCGCCGACAAGAAGCGCCAGTCGCAGCGCAAGCGCGACCGCCGCGCCGACGGCGACTGACCGAGCCGGGGCGGGCCGCTCCCGCCGCCGGGATGGCGCACCGGGGCCTTCGTCGGCCCGTACCCAGGGCGCGTCGGCGCGGGGTCAGTGTCGCCGCCCGGCCCGGTCAGTCCGCCATGGCGGTGCTGAGGGCCGCCAGCAGCCGGCCGCGCAGCGTAGCCGCCCGCTCGGCGAAGTCCCGCTGCGCGGCGGCGTACTCGGCCCGGCCCTCCGGGGTCTCCACCGCCACCGCCGGGTAGCCCAGCGCGGCCAGGTCGTACGGGCTGGCCCGCATGTCCAGCGTGCGGATCTCCCGGGCCAGCGCGAAGGCGTCGGCGACCAGCTCGCTGGGCACCAGCGGGGAGAGCTTGTAGGACCACTTGTAGAGGTCCATGTTGGCGTGCAGGCAGCCCGGCTGCTCCAGCGCGTGCTGGCTCTCCCGGCTGGGGATGAGCACGTTCAGCGGCCGGGCCGGCGCGGTGAAGAACCGGTACGCGTCGAAGTGGCTGCACCGCACGCCGCGCTCCTCGACCACGGCGGCGGTCCGCTCCGGGCTGAGCCGCAGCGGCCAGGCGTTGTGGCGTACCTCGTCCTGGGTCTGCCGGTAGACCATCGCCCACTCGTGCATGCCGAAGCAGCCGAACTGCGCCGGCCGGCCGGCGGTGGCGGTGAGCAGGCCGCGGATCCAGGTGATCGACTCGGCCCGCCGGGCGCGTACCGCTGGGGTGTCGAGGGTGAGCCCGGCGGGCGTGGCGCGGTAGTCCCGGCCGAAATCGGCCGGGTCGGCGTCGCGCAGCGGCACCCCGGCGCCGGGGTGCCAGCGGCGGAGCTGGGCGGGCCGGTGCGAGTAGTAGGTGAAGAGGAAGTCCTCCACCGGGTGCCTTCCGCCGGCGCGGCGGCGGGCCAGATGCGGTGCCAGCCAGGCGTCCACCCGGGCCTCGTGCGCCGCGCGCCGGGCCCGCCAGTCGGCCACTTCCGCGGCGGCGGGGGCGAGGGCGGCGGTCACGACCCCAAGGGTACGACCGCCGCCCGTCCCGCCTCAGGGCACGTCCACCCGCACCCCGGCGGAGAACACCCCGCTGCGCAGCTCCAACTGCTTCGGCTTCTGCATCCCGCGCATGGTGAAGACCAGCGGCAGCACCACCCGGTTGCCGGCCGCCACCGGGTCGGCGAAGACGTCCCGACCGAGGTTCGCCTGCCGGGTGGCGCTCTCGTCCACGCCGACGAAGTTCCCGCCCGGCAGGTAGGCCCGTTGCAGTTGGCCGTGCCAGGGTTGCTGTTCCGGGGTGAGGTTGCGCACCCCGACGGTGGCCTGGCACTGCTGGCTCGCCGCCTTGGCGGTGGCGCAGGTCACCCGGTAGACGGTGAACTCGAAGGACTTCTCCCGCAGCGGGGTGCCCACCGCGCCGGTGGCGCCCTGACCGGCCCAGGCGCCGGCGGTCGGCTGCTTGTTGGTGTCGATCGCGGCCACCTTCTGGGTGCCCGTCCAGACCGCGGCGAAGACCACGCCGGCCAGCACCGCGGCGGCCACCACGACCACCAGCCAGATCGGCGGGTTGCGGCGCCGGCCGGTGACGCCGGGCGCGGCCGGCCGGGGATAGACGGTGCCCGCGTCGGCCCGGACGGGCGGCCGGGCGTAGGCCGGTTGGCTCTGGCTCTGGCCCTGGATCGGGCTCTGGCCCTGGCCCTGGTCGGTCGGGCCCGTGCCGCCGCCGCGCCGGGCCCGGGCCCGCAGCGCCCACCAGATCCCGCCGGCGATCAGCACCAGCAGGGCGACCAGCGCGGCGGCCAGGACCGGTGGCCGACGCCACGCCGGGGCGGGGGTGGCCTGGGTCCGCGGCACCGCCGCGGCAGCCTGCCAGGTCGCCGTCCCGCAGTCGTACGGCCGGTCGCCGTCGCCGGTGTACGCGCAGGCCGGCGCGGTGACCGACTGGCCGGGCGGGGTGGCGGCCAGCGCGGTGTCCAGCGTCCGGGTGGCCCCCGCCGGCACGGTCAGCCGCCAGGTGACCTCGCCGGTGCCGTTCTGCCCGCCCGGCCGGGTGGCCAGGCCGCCCGCGCTGACGGCGGTGACCGACGAGCCCGGCGGCAACTCCTGCCGGACCATGGTGTCGATCGGCGTGCTCCCGGTGTTGCGCACCTGGATCCGGTACCCCGGCACCGGCGTGCCGGCCGGCGCCACGGCGACCTTCAGCGGCGGCTCGGGGCGGCCGGCGCCCGGGTTGGCGGTGGTCGCCATTCCCGGCGCCGGCACGGCCGGGGTCACCGGGATCACCGCGCCGGTCGCGGCCGCCCCGGGCACCGCCGACCGGGCCGGCGCGGCGGGCTGCCCGACCGGGCCGGCCTGTTCCGGCCGACCGCGTGCCGGGGCCTGACCGTTGCGCCCGGCCCCCTCCGCCGGCTGGGCCCGACCCGGCGGTCCGGCCTCGTCCCGTGGCCCGACCTGGTCCCGTGGCCCGACCTGGCCGCGTGGGCCGGTCCGGTCCCGTGGGCCGAGCCGATCCGCCGTGGGTGTCGGGGCGGGTGCGGCGGTGGCCGGCGGTGCCGGCGTCACGGCCGCGGCCGGGGTCGCGGGAGCCGCCGTGGGCAGCGCCGGCAGGGCGGCGAGGACGCCCAGACCGTTCACGAGGACGGCGAGGGCTCTGTGGTGTCGTCTCGATGCAGGCATACGAACGAACCTCCGGAGCCGAAACTATGGGCGCGGACCCTCCGCCCGGGTACGAAGCGCCGAACCCCGCCCGTCCCGGCGCCCGGTGGCGTACGCTGCGCCGACGCCGCCACCGGCCGGTCCCCGGCGCTGGCGGCCCCGGGCCGCGACGCGGGCTAGATTGGCCGGGTGCGTATCGCTCGTTTTGCTCATGCCAAGGGAATGTCGTTCGGGGTCGTCGAGGGCGAGCCGGAGGCCGGGCCGCAGGGCCTGACCATCGCCGAGATCGAGGGCCACCCGTTCGGGCAGATCCAGTACTCCGGCGCCCGCTGGGCGCTCTCCGACATCCGCCTGCTCTCCCCGATCCTGCCCAGCAAGGTCGTCTGCGTCGGCCGCAACTACGCCGAGCACGCCGCCGAGCACGGCAGCGAGGTGCCCAAGGAGCCGCTGCTGTTCCTGAAGCCGTCCACCTCGGTGATCGGCCCGCGGGACGCCATCCGGCTGCCCATCTTCTCCAAGCAGGTCGAGCACGAGGCGGAGCTGGCCGTGGTGATCGGCGCGCCGGGTGCGCGCCGGGCCGACCGGGCAGCCGCCGAGAAGGCGATCTTCGGGTACACCTGCGCGAACGACGTCACGGCGCGGGACCTGCAGCGCTCCGACGGGCAGTGGACCCGGGCCAAGGGCTTCGACTCGTTCTGCCCGATCGGGCCGTGGATCACCACCGGGTTGGACGTCTCGGACCTGGAGATCCGCTGCGAGGTCGGCCGCGACCCGCAGGAGATGGAGGTACGCCAGCTCGGCCGCACCAGCGACATGGTCTTCGACGTGGTGGGCCTGGTGTCGTACATCTCGCACGTGATGACGCTGCTCCCTGGCGACGTGGTGCTGACCGGCACGCCGGCCGGGGTTAGCCCGCTCGCCGAGGGGGATACGGTCACCGTGCGGATCGAGGGGATCGGTGATCTCACCAACCCGGTGGTTCCGGTCGCCTGATCTCCGCTCGGCCCGTTTCCGCTGTTCAGGGGCGGTTCGGGGGGTTGGATTTGGCCCGTCGGTGCCGGGAGGGTAAAGTTCATTCCCGGCGCCGCAAGGGGCCGATGGGGTATGGGGTAATTGGCAGCCCGACTGATTCTGGTTCAGTTAGTCTAGGTTCGAGTCCTGGTACCCCAGCGCAACCTCGGGTTCGTGAGAGCCCGGGTCGCTGGATTCTAACGGAGGTCACTCCGCTCCATCGGGGGTGGAGCTGATCTCTTGATAGAGTGCAGCTTCTCCGCCCGCACCGGGTGGGGGAGCATGAAGTGTTCTGGCCCCGTCGTCTAGCGGCCCAGGACGCCGCCCTCTCAAGGCGGTAGCGCCGGTTCGAATCCGGTCGGGGCTACAGCGCTGACAGCCCGTTCCGCTCCGGCGGAGCGGGCTTCTTCGTGTCCGGGCCCGCTCGCCGGCTCGTGGCACCCCGGTTCGTGGCACCCCGGTTCGTGGTCTCGCGGCCCGGCGGGTCCGGCTCGCGGCGGCAGGCCGCGGGCGCACGGCGGTCGCCCCCGCCGTCGGGCCGGGAACCGATGCCGCTAGACTAGTCCCGCACCGCCCGGCAGGGCGGTGAAGCAGGAAAGTGCCTGGCCCCGTCGTCTAGTGGCCCAGGACGCCGCCCTCTCAAGGCGGTAGCGCCGGTTCGAATCCGGTCGGGGCTACATCACCGAACGGCCCGTCTCTCCCGAGACGGGCCGTTCGCCATTCCCGCGCGTCCCCTGCCGCCCGCCGCCCGCGGCCGCTCCAGCCCACCGTCCAGGTCGATCAAGGAGTTTGCGTCAGGATCACGCCGTTTTCTGACGCAAACTCCTTGATCAACGGCCTGGGGCGGCGCGGGCGCGGGTGGGGTCAGAGGCCGGAGAGGCGTTGGCCGGCGCGGACCACGGCCATCGCGTGGCGTTCGCCGGGGCGGCGGCCGAGGCGTTCGATCGGGCCGGAGATGCTGACCGAGGCGATCACCCGGCCGGTGCGGTCCCGGATCGGGGCCGAGACGCTCGCCACACCCGCCTCCCGCTCCGCGACGCTCTGCGCCCAGCCCCGCCGGCGCACCTCGGCCAGCGTGCGCCCGGTGAACTTGGCCCGGGGCAGCAGCGGCATCACCGCCTCGGGCGGCTCCCAGGCGAGCAGGATCTGCGCCGCGGAGCCGGCCGTCATCGGCAGCACCGAGCCGATCGGCACGGTGTCCCGCAGCCCGCTGGCCCGCTCGGCGGCGGCCACGCAGACCCGCTCGTCGGCGCGGCGCAGGTAGAGCTGGGCGCTCTCCCCGGTGGCGTCGCGCAGCGCGGCCAGCAGCGGCTCGGCGGCGGTGAGCAGCACGTCCGGCGCGGCGTTGGCGAGTTCACCGAGCCGGGGCCCGGGACGCCAGCGCCCCTGGGTGTCCCGGACCAGCATCCGGTGGATCTCCAGCGCCTGCGCCAGCCGGTGCGCGGTGGCCCGGGGCAGCTTGGTGCGTTCGACGAGTTCGGCCAGGCTGGCGCCGTCCACGCAGGCGGCCAGGATGACCACCGCCTTGTCGAGGACGCCGACACCGCTCATACTGTGTCCCACAAGCCGAAACTTACCTCCCAGAATTTAGGATGTCCAGATGGTGGGAGTCACTCCTGAGCCCAGGCCGAGGACCCTGGCCGAGAAGGTCTGGGACGCGCACGTGGTCCGGACCGCCGAGGGCGAGCCTGATCTGCTCTACATCGACCTGCACCTGCTGCACGAGGTGACCAGTCCGCAGGCCTTCGACGGGCTGCGGCTGGCCGGCCGCCGGATCCGTCGCCCCGAGCTCACCCTCGCGACCGAGGACCACAACACCCCGACCGGGTACGACGACCCCGCCTTCCGGTCCCGTCGCGGTGACCTGCTCACCATCGCGGACCCGACCTCGCGTACGCAGATCGAGACGCTGCGCCGCAACTGCGCCGAGTTCGGCGTCCGGCTGCACCCGCTCGGCGACGAGAACCAGGGCATCGTGCACGTGATCGGCCCGCAGCTCGGGGTGACCCAGCCCGGCATGACCATCGTCTGCGGCGACTCGCACACCGCGACCCACGGCGCGTTCGGTGCGCTGGCCTTCGGCATCGGCACCAGCGAGGTCGAGCACGTGCTGGCCACCCAGACCCTGCCGCAGGCCCGGCCGCGCACCATGGCGGTCAACGTGACCGGCCGGTTGGCCCCCGGGGTGACCGCCAAGGATCTGGTGCTCGCGCTGATCACCCAGGTGGGCACCGGCGGCGGGCGCGGCCACGTGGTGGAGTACCGCGGCGAGGCGATCCGGGCGCTGTCCATGGAGGGCCGGATGACGGTGGCGAACATGTCCATCGAGTGGGGCGCCAAGGCCGGCCTGATCGCGCCGGACGAGACCACCTTCGGCTACCTGCGCGGGCGGCCGAACGCGCCGCAGGGCGCCAACTGGGACGCCGCGGTGGCGTACTGGCGGACGCTGCCCACCGACGAGGGCGCCACCTTCGACGCCGAGGTGACCCTGGACGCGAGCCGGGTCACCCCGTTCGTCACCTGGGGCACCAACCCCGGCCAGGGGGCGCCGCTGGCCGCCGCCGTGCCGGCCCCGGAGGAGTTCGGCACCGACGCCGAGCAGGCCGCCGCCCGCCGGGCGCTGGAGTACATGGCGCTCACCCCCGGCACCCCGCTGCGGGACCTCGCGGTCGACGTGGTCTTCGTCGGCTCCTGCACCAACGGCCGGCTGGAGGACCTGCGGGCCGCCGCCGACGTGCTGCGCGGGCAGCGCGTGGCGGACGGGGTCCGGATGCTCGTCGTTCCCGGCTCGGCCGCCGTCCGGGAGGCCGCCGAGGCGGAGGGGCTGGACAAGGTCTTCGTCGACGCGGGCGCCGAGTGGCGCTTCGCCGGCTGCTCCATGTGCCTCGGGATGAACCCCGACACGCTGAAGCCGGGCGAGCGCTCGGCCTCGACCTCCAACCGCAACTTCGAGGGCCGGCAGGGCCGGGGCGGGCGTACCCACCTGGTCTCCCCGCCGGTCGCCGCTGCCACCGCCGTCGTCGGCCGGCTGGCCGCCCCCGCCGACCTCTAGGGAAGGGCAGCATGGACAGGTTCACCACGCACACCGGCACCGCCGTGCCGCTGCGCCGCTCCAACGTGGACACCGATCAGATCATCCCCGCCGTGTACCTCAAGCGGGTGACCCGGACGGGTTTCGCGGACGGGCTCTTCAACGCCTGGCGGGAGGACCCCGCATTCGTGCTCAACGATCCGGCTCATTCCGGTGCGTCGATTCTCGTGGCCGGCCCCGAGTTCGGCACCGGCTCCTCCCGGGAGCACGCCGTGTGGGCCCTGCGCGACTGGGGCTTCCGGGCGGTGATCTCCCCCCGGTTCGGGGACATCTTCCGGGGCAACGCCCTCAAGGAAGGCCTCCTTCCGGTCGAGCTGGAATTGACGGCGGTCGCGGAGATCTGGGACCGGATCGAGGCCGAGCCGACCACCCAGGTCACCGTCGACCTGACCGCCCGTGAGGTCCGGGTCGGGGAGTCCAGCTGGTCGTTCCCGCTGGACGACCACAGCCGTTGGCGGCTGCTGGAGGGCCTGGACGACATTGGACTCACCCTCCGGCACGCCGACGAGATCGCCGCGTACGAGGCCGGCCGACCGTCGTTCAAGCCGGCCGTGGCATAGCCGTACGCCCGACCGCCGCACGGTTTTCGCCCCCTCCGGACCACCCGGTGGGGGCGAATCCGTTGCGACACAAGGGCTTTTTTCCATCGAATGTTTGTGTCCAGGCAGCACAGGGCATACGGTGCGCGCAGAATGGCTCGCGTCGAGTCAGTTGCACAATCGGGAGGAAGTCGTGAACAAGGCCGAGCTCATCGAGGCGCTCGCCGCCCGTCTGGGAGACCGGAAGGCGGCGACGGCGGCGCTCGACGCGGTCCTCGCCGAGGTCCAGGCGGCGGTAACCAAGGGCGACAAGGTGGCGATCACCGGATTCGGATCGTTCGAAAAGCGGGTCCGGGCCGCCCGAACAGCGCGCAACCCGCGTACCGGCGAGGCGGTGAAGGTCAAGAAGACCTCGGTGCCGACCTTCCGTCCGGGTGCCGGGTTCAAGGAGATGGTGGCCAGCGGCAAGGTGCCGAAGGCCGCCGCCCCGGCGAAGAAGACGGCCAACGCGGCCGCCCGGACCACCGGCACGAAGGCCGCCGGCACGAAGGCGACCGGCGCCAAGGCCACCACCGCCAAGGCCACCACCGCCACCAAGACCACGACCGCGAAGAAGACCACCGCGGCCAAGAGCACCAGCGCCACGGCGAAGGCCGCCAGCAAGAAGGCCGCCCCGGCGAAGAAGACCGTCGGCACGACCAAGGCGACCAGCGCCGCGAAGAGCACCGCCGCGAAGAAGACCACCGCGGCCAAGAGCACCGCCGCCAAGAAGGCCCCCGCGAAGAAGGCGCCGGCCAAGAAGGCCGCCGCCCGTCGCTGAGACCCGACGGTACGACGAAGGGGCGCTCCGCCACCGCTGGCGGGCGCCCCTTCGGCGTACCCGTGGTCAGAACCGGTCGGCGGCGACCAGCCGGTCCGCGGCGAACGCCAGCAGCCACCCGCCGCCCTTGGCGGTGGTGAAGTCGTCCGCCCGCCCGGTCAGCCGCTGCAGCGCGCCCGGGATCACCTTGCCCTGGCTGCACACCCCGACCGGCTCGCCGGCCGCGCCCAGCTGGGCCAGCCGGGCGGCGGCGGCCAGCGCCCGCTCGTCGCGCTGCTGCCCGCCGGTGGGCTCGTCCAGCTCCCCACACACCTCGATCGGCAGGTCCAGCAGCGTGGCCGCCGGGTCCAGGGTCTGTACGCACCGGCGGGGCGAGGCGGACAGCAGCCGGGCCGGGCGCACCAGGGCGACCAGCGGGGCCAGCGCCTCCGCCTCGGTGCGCCCCCGGGCGGACAGCGGCCGGCCGGTGTCCGGGCCGGACCAGGTGGCCCGCTGTCCGGCGTGCGCGTGCCGGACCAGGGCCAGCACTCCGGTCACCTCGGGCAGCGCCGCGAACGCGGCCAGCACCTCCGCGTCGTGCGGGTAGCTGACCAGCCGGGCCGCCGCGTCCACGTCGAGCCAGCGCACGTCGTCGACCTCGGTGCCCGGCTGGAAGCCGCCGGTGCCGACCGCCCGCATCGACCAGTAGTCGACCGCCTTGGGCCGTCCCTCGCTGCGGTAGCGGATGGTGGGCAGCCGCACCTGCGGCACGGCCACCACGTCGGTCTCCTCGGCCACCTCACGGACGGCGGCGAGCAGCGGGTGCTCGCCGACCTCCAGCTTGCCCTTGGGCAGCGACCAGTCGCCGTAGCGGGGGCGGTGCACCAGGCAGACCCGTACCCCGTAGGCCTCTCGCCGCCAGACCACACCCCCGGCCGCCCGGATTCCGACCGGTCCCTCGTCCCGCATCCGATCACCCTACTTCCGGGCGGCGCGCCGCACCGGCGGCTCCGCCGTCTCCCCGGCCGCCCGCCCGGCGCGGGGCCCCCCGCGGGGGGGGGGGGCGCCCCCGGGGGGGCGGGGCGCCGGGGGGCCCCCCCCCCCCCCCCCCCCCCCCCCCCGCGGGGCCGGGGGGCCCCCCCCCCGGCCCCCCCCCCGCCCCCCCCCCCGCCCGGGCGGGGGGGCCCCCCGGGGGGGGGGCCCCCCGCGACCGGTGCGGGGCGGTCAGGCGGTGGCGCCGCCGACCCGGCGCAGCAGCAGGTCCTGCAGGTGGGTGAGCGGCTCGTCCGGCGTGCCGGTACGGCGGGTCCAGGTGCCGTCCGGGGCCAGCTCGAACGCGTCGATGTCCGGCCCGAACGCCTCGGCCAGCACGTGGTCCAGTTCGGCCCGGGCGACCGGGTCGCTCACCTGCACCAGCGCCTCCACCCGACGGTCCAGGTTGCGGTGCATCAGGTCGGCCGAGCCCATCCAGAACTCGGCGTCGCCGTTGTTGCCGAACCGGAAGATCCGGGAGTGCTCCAGGAACCGGCCCAGGATCGAGCGGACCCGGATGTTGTCCGACAGCCCGGGCACCCCCGGCCGCAGCGTGCACATGCCACGGATCAGCAGGTCGACGTGCACGCCGGCCCGGGACGCCCGGTAGAGCGCGTCGGTGATCTCCTCGTCGACCAGCGAGTTCACCTTGAACTGCACCAGCCCGGGCATGCCCAGCCGGACGTGCGCGATCTCCCGGTCGATCCGCTCGATCAGCCCGCGGCGGATGCCCTGCGGGGCCACCAGCAGCCGGCGGAACGCGGTCTGCCGGCTGTAGCCGGTGAGCACGTTGAACAGGTCGGTCAGGTCGGCGCCGATCTCCGGATCGGCGGTCAGCACCCCGAAGTCCTCGTACAGTCGGGCGGTCTTGGGGTGGTAGTTGCCGGTGCCGATGTGGCAGTAGCGGCGGATCTGGTTGCCCTCCTGGCGCACCACCAGCGCGGTCTTGCAGTGCGTCTTGAGCCCGACCAGGCCGTAGACCACGTGGCAGCCGGCCCGCTCCAGGGTGCGCGCCCAGCCGATGTTGGCCACCTCGTCGAAGCGCGCCTTCAGCTCCACCAGCACCACCACCTGCTTGCCGGCGGCGGCCGCGTCGACCAGCGCGTCGACGATCGGGGAGTCGCCGGAGGTGCGGTAGAGGGTCTGCTTGATGGCCAGCACGTGCGGGTCGGCGGCGGCCTGCTCGACGAAGCGCTGCACGCTGGTCGCGAACGAGTGGTACGGGTGGTGCACCAGCACGTCGCCGTCGCGCAGGGTGGCGAAGACGCTGCGCGGCACCTCACCCTCGGCCAGCCGCGGGTGGGTGGCCGGCACGAACGGCGGGTCCTTCAGGTCGGGGCGATCCGCCTCGCCGTAGAGCTGCCACAGCGCGGAGAGGTCCAGCAGGCCGCGCACCCGCAGCGCGTCTTGCGCGTCCATGTCCAGCTCGCGGACGAGCAGCTCCAGCATGTGGTCGGAGATGCTGGCGGCGACCTCGAGGCGTACCGGTGGGCCGAAGCGGCGTCGGGCCAGCTCCCGCTCCAGGGCCTGGAGCAGGTCCTCGTCGCGGTCCTCGTCGACCTCCACCTCGGCGTTGCGGGTGACCCGGAACAGGTGGCACTCGACCACCTGCATGCCGGAGAAGAGCTGGCCGAGGTGCACCGAGATGAGCTCCTCGACCGGCAGCATCCGCAGCCCCGGCTGGTCGCGGTGCACCCGGACGAACCGGGGCACGTTGTTCGGCACCTTGACCCGGGCGAACAGCTCCGAGCCGCCGTCCGGGTCGCGGACGGCCACGGCCAGGTTCAGCGACCGGCCGGAGATGTACGGGAACGGGTGCGCCGGGTCGACCGCGAGCGGGGTGAGCACCGGGAAGATGTGCTCCCGGAAGTAGGTGCGCAGCCGCTCCCGCTCCGGGTCGTCCAGGTCGGCCCAGCGCAGCACCCTGATGTCCTCGGCGGCCAGCTTCGGCAGCACGTCGTCGACGAAGCAGGCGGCGTGCCGGCCGACCAGGTCGGCCGTCTGCTCCGAGATGAGCTCCAGCTGGGCGCGCAGCGGCAGCCGGTCGCCGCCGCGGACCGGCAGGCCGGCGGAGAGGCGACGCTTCAGCCCGGCCACCCGGACCATGTAGAACTCGTCCAGGTTGCTGGCGAAGATGGCGAGGAACTTGGCCCGCTCCAGCAGCGGGGTGCGCTGGTCCTCGGCCAGCGCCAGCACCCGGGCGTTGAAGTCGAGCCAGGACAGCTCGCGGTTGAGGAAGCGGTCCTCGGGCAGCGGCACGGCCGACGGCGGCGCCGCGTCCGGGTCGTCGGTCGCGAGTTCTTCCACGTCCATCACCTCGTCCAGGCCGGCGGAGGCGCCCGCGGCGCTGGCGTCGGGAGAGTCCGGCGCCGACACGATCACCTCTTCGGGTGCCGAGGAGGGACGGAACCGGCCGTCCGCGCCCCGGGTGCGGGTGCCGTTGCGGTGGCCGGGCGGGTCGGTGGCGTGGGGCTGACTGTCGGGGTGTTCGCGAGGGGAGCTCACCCGCTCATAATCACCCTAATTCGGTGAACGCAAAATGAACTCGGCCCAGGTTGATCACTGCATGGTCGGCAACGTCACTCGGACGACCTCGCCGTCCGGATCGGTCTGCACCCGCAGCCGCTGCCCGAGGCGCAGCAGTCGCAGCCCGGACGCGTCGAAGGCCCGGGCCGGGAAGGCCAGCTCGGTGCCGTCGTCCAGGAGCAGCACGCCGGTGCGGGTGTGCGCGTCGAAGGTGGCGACCGTGCCCTGCATGCCAGCACCGTACACCGGGAGGTCAGGCCGGGCGGCCGGCCGGCTGATCGGTTCCGGCCAGCAGCGCGGTGCGCGGGCCCAGCCCGAGCCGGGCCGCGGCGGCCAGGTCGGCGGCGGTGTCCACATCCCGCCGCAGGCTCGGCCAGTCGCCGGTCAGCGGCACCGCCCCGCTGTCGGTGTGGGCCGCCGCCGATCCGCCGCCGAACCGGGGGTCCAGCGGCAGGCCGGGCGGCGCGGCCAGCAGCACCGTGCCGGTGCCCGGGGCGTCGGCCACGAACCGGCGTACCGGCCCGGACCCGGCGGTGGCCGCGTGCAGCGCCGCGGCCAGCTCGGCCGGCCGCAGCGCGGGCAGGTCCGCGGTGATCCCCGCCACCCGGACCGGGCCGTCGGCGGCGGCGACCCGCGCGCCGTGCCGCAGCGCCGCGTTCAGCCCGGCGCCCGGCGCGTCCGGCACCACCCGCGCGCCCTCGGCGGCGGCCACCGCCGCGACCCGGGAGTCGTCGGTGATCACCAGCACCCCGGCGACCGCCGGGCATGCCAGCACCGCGCGGACCGTGTCGGCCGCCAGCGCCAGCGCCAGCTCCTCATGGGGTACGGCGGGAAGCGCCCCGCGCAGCCGGCTCTTAGCCGCGGCGAGGCGCTTCACCGGCACCACCACGGTCCAGGTCGGCTGACGCACGCCGACAATCCTGCCAGCGTCCCCGGCGGTACCCTCACTGGCCGTACCCGGGACGAGCAGGCATGATTTCCGCTGCGGGCAACCCGGGCGGTGCGGCGCGGGGTCCGGCGACGAGGAGGCAGGGTGACACGGCGCAGGCTGGGGTTCTGGCAACGTTTCGCCGTGGTGCTGGTCAAGCCCGTGATGCTGGCGTGGACCCGGCGCACCTGGCACGGCGCGGAGCAGCTGCGCCGCGAGGGCGGCATCATCATCGTGCCCAACCACCTGTCGCACGCCGACCCGCTGGTGTCGGCGCACTTCATCCACGACGCCGGCCGCTGGCCGCAGTTCCTCGGCAAGGCCAGCGTGTTCCGGGTGCCGGTGATCGGCTGGATCCTGCACCGGTGCAAGCAGATCCCGGTGGAGCGCGGCACCGTCGAGGCGGTCAAGTCGCTGGACAAGCTGGTCGCCGCCCTGGCCGCCGGCGGCGCGGTGGTGATCTACCCGGAGGGCACCACCACCCGCCACCCCGAGCTGTGGCCGATGAAGGGCAAGACCGGGGCGGCCCGGCTGGCGCTGGCCACCGGCGCCCCGGTGATCCCGCTGGCGATGTGGGGGCCGGAGCGGCTGTTCGACCCGCGCGACGCCCGGTTCGGCCTGCGGCCCCGCACCCCGGTGACGGTGGTGGCCGGTCCGCCGGTCGACCTGTCCCGGTGGGCGGGCGCCACCCCGAGCCGGGCCGTCCTCGAGGAGATGACCGACCAGATCATGCTGACCCTGCGGGACATGCTCGCCGAGATCCGTGGCGGCACACCGCCGCCGCTCTGGGAACGTCCCGTCCGTCCCCGTTCTCCCGAGGTGACCGAATGAGCGAACATGGTGGCGGCTACCAGGAGAGGGCGACGGCATGAGTCACGTGGCAGTGCTGGGCGCCGGCTCCTGGGGGACGGCGTTCGCCAAGATCCTCGCGGACGCCGGGCGGGACGTGACCGTCTGGGCCCGGCGGGAGTCGGTCGCCGACGCGATCCGGGCCGACCGTCGTAATCCGGAGTACCTGCCGGACCTGCGGCTGCCCGAGCGGGTCACCGCGACCGGGGACGCCGCCAAGGCGATCTCCGGCGCCGAGCTGGTGGTGCTCTCGGTGCCGTCGCAGACGCTGCGCGGCAACCTCGCCGGCTGGGCCGGCCACCTCGCCCCGGACGCCACCCTGGTCTCCCTGATGAAGGGCATCGAGCTGGGCACCACCCGGCGGATGAGCGAGGTCATCGTGGAGACCGCCGGGGTCACCCCGGACCGGGTGGTGGTGGTCTCCGGCCCCAACCTGGCGCCGGAGATCGCCGCCGAGCAGCCCGCCGCGACCGTGGTCGCCGGCACCGACTCCCGCCGCGCCGCGCTGGTCCAGGCGTCGATCCGGACGCCCTACTTCCGGCCGTACACCAACGACGACGTGATCGGCTGCGAGCTGGGCGGGGCGGTGAAGAACGTGATCGCCCTGGCGTACGGGATCGCCACCGCGATGGGCTTCGGCGACAACACCCGGGCGATGCTGATGACCCGCGGCCTGGCCGAGACCGCCCGGCTGGGCGTGGCGCTGGGCGCCGACCCGATCACCTTCGCCGGGCTGGCCGGCATGGGCGACCTGGTGGCGTCCTGCTCGTCGCCGCTGGCCCGCAACCGGACCTTCGGCGAGCACCTGGGCCGGGGGGAGACGCTGGAGCAGGCGCAGACGGCCACCCGGCAGACCGCCGAGGGCGTGAAGAGCTGCCTGGCCATCCGGGACCTGGCCCGGGCGCACGGGGTGGAGATGCCGATCACCGAGCAGATCGAGCGGATCTGCCACGAGGGGATGGACCCGAGGCTGGCGGTGGACGCGCTGATGAGCCGGACCGCCAAGCCGGAGTCGTACGAGTGAGCGGCGGCGAGTGGCACGACGGCACCCGGTGCGTGCACGCCGGGCTGCCCGAGCCGACGCCGGGGGAGCCGTTCCTGCCGGGGCCGGTCTTCGCCGCGCCGTACCACCTCGACCCCTGGCAGGGGCCGGCCGCCGCGGCCAACGGCTACGGCCGGTCGGACAACCCCACCCGGCGGCTGCTGGAAGCCGCCATCGGCGAATTGGAGGGCGGGGACTGCCGGGTCTTCGCCACCGGCCAGGCGGCCATCACCGGGCTGCTGCTGGCCGTGCTGCGTCCCGGGGACACCGTGCTGCTGCCCGCCGACGGGTACTACCCGCTGCGGGCGTTCGCCGCCGCCACCCTGGAGCGGATCGGGGTACGGGTGGTCCTGGTGCCGACCGCCGGGCCGTACCCGTCGTTCGACGGGGTGCGGCTGGTGCTGCTGGAGACCCCGGCGAACCCCGGGCTGGACGTGGCCGACGTGGCCGCCCTCGCCGCGGCGGCGCACGCCGCCGGCGCCCTGGTCGCGGTGGACAACACCACCGCCACCCCGCTCGGCCAGCGCCCGCTGGACCTCGGCGCGGACCTGGCCGTCGCGTCCGGTACCAAGGCCCTGACCGGCCACTCCGACCTGCTGCTCGGCTACGTCGCGACCCGCTCGGCGGAGCTGCTGGAGACGCTGACCGGGTGGCGGACCGCCACCGGCGGGGTGCCCGGCGCGTTCGACGCCTGGCTGGCGCACCGCTCGCTGGCCACCCTGGACCTGCGGCTGGGCCGGCAGTCCGCCAACGCGGCGGCCGTCGCCGAGCTGCTCGCCGGGCGCGCCGACGTGACCGGGCTGCGTTGGCCGGGGCGGCCGGACGACCCGGCGTACCCGGTGGCGTCGGCGCAGATGCGGCGGGTGCCCGGCGTGCTCTCCTTCGACCTGGGCGACGCCGACCGGGTGGCCCGGTTCGTCTCCGCGTCCCGGCTGGTCGCCGCGGCGACCTCGTTCGGCGGCCTGCACACCACCGCGGACCGGCGGGCGCAGTGGGGCGACGACACCCCGCCGGGCTTCGTGCGGCTCTCCTGCGGGGTGGAGGACACCGCGGATCTGGTCGCCGACCTGACCGCCGCGCTGGACACCGCCGGCCAGGCCGATCCGCTATCGTGATGTCGGCCCGCCTGGGCCCCGACCGGAGGAGGTGAGTCCGATCCACCAGACACCAGGACCGGCGCTCCCCACCGAGTCCCCGTCGCCCCGGTAGCGACGGCGGGAGCGCCGACGAGCGTTCCCGAAAGGCATCGCCATGGCACCGAAGCTGTTCCACCACGACCTGCCCGACCTGGTCACCCGGCTGCGCGCCGCCGGTTGTGTCTACGCCGAGGACGAGGCCGCGCTGCTCGTCGCCGCCGCCGACTCGGCCCGGGCGCTGACCGTCCTCACCGACCGGCGGATCGCCGGTGAACCGCTGGAGCACCTGCTCGGCTGGGCCGAGTTCTGCGGTCGCCGGATCGTCGTCGACCCCGGGGTGTTCGTCCCTCGGGCCCGTACCGCGCTGCTGGTGGAGGCCGCCGCGTCGGTCGCCGGGCCGGCACCGGCGCTGGTCGAACTCTGCTGCGGCTCGGGCGCGATCAGCGTCGCCCTGACCGACCGGCTGGCCCCGCGCTGGCTCGCCGCCGTCGACGTCGATCCGGCCGCCGTCGCCTGTGCCCGTCGTAACCTGGCCGGTCGGGATGCCACCGTCCTGGCGGGCGACCTGTACGACCCGTTGCCGCGCAGCTGGCGGGGCCGGCTCGACGTGGTGGTGGCGAACGCCCCGTACGTGCCCACCCGGGCGGTGGGGTTGATGCCGGCGGAGGCCCGGCTGCACGAGGCGCCGGTGGCGCTGGACGGCGGTATCGACGGGCTGGCCGTGCTGCGCCGGGTGGCCGCCGGGGCGGTGGACTGGCTGCGGCCCGGCGGCCACCTGGTGGTGGAGGTGAGCGACGAGCAGGCCGAGGCGCTCTGCGGCGCGCTGTCCGGGCTGGGCCTGGTGCCGACCGTTCGGCACGCCGAACAGTGGGACGCCACCGGGGTGGTCGCCCGCCGGCCGGACTGAGCCCGCCGCCCGGTTCCCGCCGCCCGGTTCCCGCCGCGCGGCCCCGCCGGCCCGAGTTCGGGTGGTTGCCGGTGGCGGGGCGTGGCGGGCACCGGGAACGGGAACTAGCCTCGCATCAGGCTCAGGCGGAGGTGGCGGATGGGCGGCGCGGACGTTCCGGTGGTGGTCGGCCTCGACAACGGCGGTACGAGCGACAACGCCACCGTGCTCACCGTCGACGGGCGGTTCCTGGTCGACGGTCTGCTGGAGATCCCCAGCGAGGTCGGCGCCGGCCCGGACGCCGCGATCGAGGCGCTGGCCCGCGCGCTCGACGGGGTGCTGGCGCACACCGGGGTGCCGCGTGAGCTGGTCCGGGCGGTCGGGCTGGACACCCCCGGGCCGGCCAGCGCCACCGGGGTGATCTCGTCCCGCGGGTCGACCAACTTCGCCCAGCCGGCCTGGCACGGCTTCGACGTCCGGGGGGCGCTGGAACGGCGGCTGGGCCTGCCGGTGGTATACCACAACGACGGCAACGCCGCCGCGCTCTACGCCCACCACGTGCACTTCGGCGCGGACGCGATGACCCGTTCCTCGGTGTCGGCGATCGTCGGCACCGGGCTGGGCGGCGGGGTGGTGGAGCAGGGCCGGGTGGTCACCGGTGCGGCCGGGATGGCCGGCGAGTTCGGGCACGTGCACATCCCGATGGCCGGCCTGCTCGCCCCGGACCAACCGGTGCCGACCTGCGCCTGCGGCTTCGCCGGGGACGCGGAGAGCGTCGCCTCGCTCACCGGGATCGGGCGGAACCTGCTGCCGTACTGGCTGGGCCGGCACCCCGACCACCCGCTCGCCGCCGAGGCGCCGGAGCGGGCCGCGAAGCTGCTGCGCGGGTACGCCGAACGCGGCGACGCGCTGGCCCGCGAGGTCTTCGCCCAGCAGGCGGCCGCGTTGGGCCGGCTGTTCACCGTGGCGGCCAACTTCACCGACCCGCACGCGTACTTCGTCGGGGGTGGGGTGGTGGAAGCGGCCCCGGAGTTCCGGGACTGGTTCCTGGCGACCGTCCGGGCGCACACCGTGCTGCGGGCCGAGCAGGCCGCGGTGGCCACCTTCGCCCTGGTGCCGGACCGGGACATGGCCGGTGCCCGGGGCGTGGCGATCGCCGCGCTGGAGACGCTACGGTCGGCGCCGCCCAGCCGGCCGGTGGTCACCGCCTGATCCGTCGCCCCGGACCGCGTCCGGCCGACCCGCCCGCCCCGGTCCTCCGGCCGACCCGTCCACCGTGGTCGGCCCGGTCCCGCGGGCCGACCCGTGCACCATCGTCGGCCCCCGGCACCCCGCCCGCGTCGTTGTGGCGCGGGTCAGCGGCGGGGTGGGCCGGCGACGAAGGCCGACCAGCTGCCGGGCCGGAACAGCAGCACCGGCCCGGCCGGGTCCTTGGAGTCGCGTACCGCGACCCCGCCCGGCAGCGCGGCCAGCTCGACGCAGGCGCCCTCGTCGCCGCTGTGGCTGCTGCGGCGCCAGGCGGCCGCGGCCAGCGCGGCGGGGATCATCGGTGTCATCGGTGCTACCGGCCCTTCATCAGCTGACGCAGCAGGTCGCGGCTGTCCGCCGGGCTGAGCGCGACGGTCCGCAGGTGCTCCATGATCTTGGTGCAGGTGCGCAGGTCGACCGGCCGGTCGATGACCATCTGCCCGGCGACGGTCTCCACCGACGCGATCGGCGGGTCCGCGGGGTCGGCGAACTCCAGCAGGTGCAGCGAGCCGCGGGTGCCGCGGTGGTAGCCGGCCGCCAACGGGATCACCTGGACGGTGACGTTCGGCAGCTCGCCCATGGTGAGCAGGTGGCGCAGCTGACCGTCCATCACCGCGTCGTCACCGACCGGCCGCAGCAGCGCGCCCTCGTCGATGATCGCGTCGTAGATCGGCGGGTCGTCGGCGGTGAGCCGCTGCTGCCGGTCGAGGCGCAGCCGGACCCGCTGCTCCACCTGCTCGTCGGTGAGCGTGTGCGGGCCGCCCCGCATCACCCCGCGGATGTAGTCCGCGGTCTGCAGCAGGCCGGGCACCACCGACGGTTCGAAGTTGGCGATCGCGGTCGCCTCCGCCTCCAGCGCGATGAAGTCGATGGTGCGCTTGTCGAGCAGGTGCGAGTAGGGCACCCACCAGCCGGGCTTGCGGGCGTCCCGGGCCAGCTGCACCGCCGCGGCGATCTCGTCGGCCCCGACCCCGTACAGCGTGAGCAGCGAGCGGACGGTGGCCGGGTTGACCAGCGTCTGGGCGTTCTCGTACCGGGACAGGGTGCTGCGGGTGCTGCTGATCTCGTCGGCGGCGGCCTCCAGGGTGAGACCGGCGGCCTCGCGGTGCGCCCGCAGGGCGATGCCGAGTCGACGCGCCCGGGCGGTCTTGGGAGCCATACTTCGATGGTTGCACATGTCTGAGGGAATGCCCGCATGAGAGAACATCGGTGAGAGTTGCATTCACGCATGCACAGATGTCACTCTGTGGTGGCGTCCTCACCGAGGGTTGTCGTGGCGACGGTTTCGGTGGGTGACCGGAGGGGATGGGGCGCGTGGCGATCGGGGTCTCTCCCCCCACCCGATCGCCACGTGCCACGTCCCGGCGGCGGGCGGCGGCGAGAGGCGGGTGACCCGATGACCGAGCGTGTGGCGACGACGACCCGGTTCCTGGTGGTGCTCACCGACGTGCGGCCCGTCGAGGGGGAAGTCCGCGACGAGCGCAACTGCCCCGAACGACGCCGGCAGGTGGTCGGGGCGAGCAGCCGGGTGGCCGCCGACCGGATCGCCGGCGCGTTCATGGCGCTGGGCATGGTCCGGGCCGGCCGGCAGCGGGTGAAGGTGATCGCGGTGGGCCGCCGGCACGGCACGGGTACGCCGGTCCCGCACTGAGCCTCACGCTCCGTATCGGTGCGGTTGACCGTTTGCGAGGCTGTCTCCCGTACTCCTCGGGTATCGGCATCGGCCCGCCGCCACCCACAGTAAGGTCAACCGGGTGAGCCGCCGGCGGCTCCGCAGTCGCGTACCGAGAGGTGACCCAGTGACCACCCCAGGCAAGACCCGCGTGGCGATCGTCTTCGGCGGCCGCAGCCCCGAGCACGGCATCTCCTGCGTCAGCGCGGGCAGCGTGCTCGGCGCCCTCGACCCGGACGAGTTCGAGGTGGTGCCGGTCGGCATCACCCGCCAGGGTCAGTGGGTGCTGACCAGCGGCGACCCGAGCGCGTTGGCGATCCAGGCGCGCAAGCTGCCGGAGATCACCGCGGGCTCCGGCGCCGAGGTGGTGCTCCGCGCCGACCCCACCGCGAACGGGCTGATGGTGCTCGACCCTACCGACGGGCCCCGGGCGCTGGCCGACGTGGACGTGGTCTTCCCGGTGCTGCACGGCGCGTACGGCGAGGACGGCACCATCCAGGGCATGCTCGAGATGGCCGACATCCCGTACGTCGGGGCGAACGTCTTCGCCTCCGCCGCCGCGATGGACAAGGAGTTCACCAAGAAGCTCTGCGCCGCCGAGGGCATCCCGGTCGGGCCGTACGCCGTGCTGCGCAACGGAATGACCCTCAGCGAGCGGGACAAGGAACGGCTCGGCCTGCCGGTCTTCGTCAAGCCGTCCCGGGCCGGTTCGTCCTTCGGCATCACCAAGGTCGACGACTGGGCCCAGCTCGATGCCGCCGTGGCCACCGCCCGCGAGATCGACACCAAGGTCCTGGTCGAGGGCGCCATCGTCGGCCGGGAGATCGAGTGCGGCGTGCTGGAGGGCGAGGCCGGCGGCGCGCCGGAGGCGTCCGTGCTCGCCGAGGTGCGGGTGGTCTCCGGCCACGACTGGTACGACTTCGAGGCGAAGTACATCGACGACGCCTGCGAGTACGACATCCCGGCCGGCCTGCCCGACGAGGTCACCCGCCAGGTCCGGGAGTACGCCACCCGCGCCTTCGACGCACTGGACTGCTCCGGCCTGGCCCGGGTCGACTTCTTCGTCACCCCGGAGCTGGAGATCTACCTCAACGAGATCAACACCATGCCCGGGTTCACCCCGACGTCGATGTTCCCGCGGATGTGGGCGGCCGCCGGCCTGGAGTACCCGAAGCTGGTCAACCGGCTCATCCGCACCGCCCTGCACCGCGACTCCGGCCCGCGCTGACCTCGCTCACCGGCGGCCCGCCGCAGGCCGCGCTGGGTGCGGTGTTCCGGGCGGGTGTTACGGGCGATCCGTGGCCGCCTGAAGGCGCGATCCGTTACGCAACGTGGTGTTGAGGGGTGGCCGTCCGACCGAAAGCAGTATGACTCTCAGGCATGATTATGCCTGAGAGTCATACTGCCCATCCCCGCATTCACCTCGGGAGTCACTACTCTTGGTGATGCCGCTGCCTCGCCGGCACACAAACCGCAGCTCACGCTCCACGCACGCCCTTACCGCCGCCCGGCAAGGCCTATCTCCGTCCGCCCGGCAAGTCCTTACCAGTTCATGACGTCCGGGGTGCGCCCCGATCCTCGCGCCGCGCTGCCGCCGTACCTGAGTGTGTCGGCCGCGCTCGGTGGCCGGTACGCGAACCCGGACGAGGAGTGAACCCGGATGAGAACTCGTTACAGAGGCTCGACGTCACCCGGTGTGAAGCCGGCGAGGCTGGCGCTGGTGGCGGCGGTGCTGGCGGCGACGGGAGCACTGACGGTCACGTTCGTCTCCAGCGGCGGCAAGGGCACGGCGGATGCGGCCACCAGCCTGTCCGACTTCGTGCAGATCGAGCAGGTGAAGCCCAACGTGGCGCAGCCGCAAGCCGGCCCGGACGCGGCGACCGGTCGGTTCACCGTGGACTGCGGGACCAACGGCAACGGCAAGTTCAGCCCCGACAACCCGGTTGCCCAGCCCGGCATCAAGAACGGCGCCGAGCACGTGCACGACTTCGTCGGCAACCTCGCCATCACCGCGAACTCCAGCGACGCCGACCTCGACGCGTCCGGGACCACCTGTAAGAACGGCGACAAGTCGTCGTACTTCTGGCCGGTGGTGCGGATCGATCGCTCGGTACGCGCCACCGGCAACCAGGTCCAGCAGGCGCTCGCCGCCACCTCGGGCAGCGTCGTCTGCCCGGCCGTGCGCACCAAGCTGCCCGCCGTACCCGCCCAGGCAAAGGCGGCGGTCGACCGGCAACTGGCCGACCTCGACCAGCTCAAAGCCGCCGCCGACCGCCGAATGGCCGCTACCCGAGGAGTGGACACCCGGCTCAACAACGGGCTGCTCGAGTGGCTGCGGACCCGCCGCACCGCCACGCTGACCCGGATGAGCGACACGATCCGCGCCGCCGACGGTCAACCCCCGGCCGGCATGGTCTCGCTGACCGACTGCGACATCAGCTACGACGGCATCCACGCCAGCCTGCACACCAACCACACCAAGGGTGGCGCGGCAACCAGGTCCGCCACACCTCAGGTGCAGTGCCCCACCGTGCGGGACAAGCTGCCCGGTGTGCCCCGGCAGGCCCTCAAGGAAGTCGACCGGAACCTCGCCGAACTCGACCAGCTGAGCTCCGCGGCCAACCAGCGTCTGGTCACCGCCCAAGGGCAGGGCGGCGTCGACAACGCCGTCCTCGGCCCCCTCCAGGCCAAACGCGCCGCCGTTCTCAACCGCATCGCCACCGCCATCGGCCGCACCGATGCCGGCATCCAGGGGCTCGACACCCTCGCCGCCTGCACGCTCAACCCCAACAACCCCGGCCAGAACAACGCCGGCCAGGACAACGGCGGGCAGAACAACGGCGGGCAGAACAACGCCGGGCAGAACAACGGCGGCCAGAACAACGGCGGCGGTCAGCCGTCGGCCGCGCCGACCGGCAGCGCGAGTGCGCTTCCCGATCCGCAGGGGGCCAACCTGGAACTGCCCAACAACACCGGCGGCATCGTGCGTCCCGCGTCCGTGCTCATCGAGTACCGCGGCAACCCGGTGAGCAAGGTGGTCGCCATGCCCAGGTTCCTGCGCGAGCTGACCGGTGACGCCAAGCCCACCAGCCGCGGCCCGGCCAACGCCCGCGCCACCTGGACCTGCTCCGGATTCGCCGACCGGCTCTCCGACAAGTACCCGATCTGCCCGGGCGGCAGCAAGGTCCAGCGGGTTCAGGACTTCCCCGGCTGCTGGGACGGCAAGAACACCGACAGCGCCAACCACCGTAACCACGTCGCCTTCGCCGACAAGGCCACCGGCGCCTGCCCGCAGGGCTTCGTCGCCATCCCGCAGCTGCGGATCACGCTCTCCTACGACATCCCGGGCGACGTGCAGAGCAACGGCCAGTACGCCCTCGACTCGTTCCCCGAGGAGAACCACAACCCCTTCTCCGACCACAACGACTTCATCAACGTCAACTCCGAGCAGACCATGCAACGCATCGCCACCTGCATCAACAAGGGCAAGAACTGCCGGTGAAGGTGCCCGGCAGGGGGAGTGTTCCCGCTGCCGAGACCGCCGATCGCAGGTCACCCGCAAGGCGGTGCCCCGGCGCTGAACCACAGCGGCGGGGCACCGCCGAACCCGGTCGGCGCCGACGACCGGCCGGGAGGGCACGACTGTGGCACCATCGTCCGTCGTGTGGGCCGCCGACGTGAGAACCACCTTCCGGTCCGCTGGAACCTGGTGACACCGGATCGACTGGGCTCGCTCTGGGACGGGGACTGCCACCCCGATCTGTGGTTCGCGGCAGAGCTGGTGGACTCCCGCGGTGAGACGAGCCCGAAGACGCACCGGTGGCAGCAGCACGCAGGCTGGACCGCAGTGCGTTACGCCGTGGCGGAGGCTGTCGCCCTGGTCGCCCACGGTCGACGCCCCGAGACCCGCGCGACGTGGGTACGGAAGCTGTCGACGCAGAAGTCGTACCCGAAGAAGTGGCTGGCCGCACTCGCCCAGGGGTGACGGTTGGCGGGCACGGACCGATTCTCGCCAGCGGTTCGCCGATCACGGCCCTACACCTGTCGACAGGTCTGCATCGGCTTCCCTGACCCGTCGCCGACAGCGCCTCACCCGACGGCGGTGGCCACCGACGTGATCTCGTACCGTCGGTGGCCGCCGCCGGGTCCCCGGCCTCCTCCCGTGCCCGGGCGGCTGCGCCCTCGTCAGGGTCGCCGGGACTGTGCGGCCCGAGCCGGCCGGAGTGACGACGAGGACCTCAGGTCGTCGGGGTGTGGCAGACCGCTTCGAGGTTGATCCCGTGGGGGTCGAGGATGAAGGCGCCGTAGTAGTGCTCGTGATACTCCGGGTGCAGGGCCGGCGGATGGAGCAGTTGAGCGTCGAGCTGCTGGGCGGCGGCGTAGAAGGCGTGCACCTGATCGCGGGTGTCGGCGGTGAACGCAAGGTGCATGTTGGTGCCCACGGTGCCGCTGTCGACGAACCACACGAAGGGCTTGCGGTCGGGCCAGCCGTAGCCGGTCATCGCCGGGTCCGTCGCGTTCGCGGGGATGTCGAGCAGGGGACGGATGTCGAGGCTGGCCAGCAGCGGCTCGTAGAAGGCGCGTGCCCGGGTGAGGTCTGGAACGGCGATGTTGAGGTGGTCGATCTGGGATCCGGAACGGTCGATCATGGTCGGTCTCCTGAGGAGGTCGTGGCGAGCGGCGAGGCTCGCCGGTGGGTGTATCAGTGCTGGCCGGTGGCGGTGGTCCTGGGCAGGGCGAGCATCGCCAGCGCAGCCAGGACGTAGCCGGTGACCTGCCAGGGCATGACCTGGATCAGGGCGTGCGCGAAGGCCCTCGGCCCGTTCCCGGCGATCGAGGCGCCGGGGGTGAGCGCGTCGAAGAAGACGGTGCCCAGGACGGCGACGCCGACCGCCCCGCCGATCTGGTTGACCGTGGACAGCACCCCTGCGGCGGCGCCGGCGTGCCGGCCGGGGACCCCGGCGAGGACGACGTTGACCAGAATCGGGGCGCCCAGCCCCAGCCCGAGCCCGCCGAGGAACATGACTCCGGCCAGCGGCCAGTAGCCGGGGGTGCCGTCGTCCCGCACCAGCAGCCACAGCAGGCCCTGCGAGGCGGCCAGCGTCAGGGCCCCGGTCACGAGCAGGGCCCTGCCCGCCCTGGCGGCGAGGGCCACCCCCGCCCCTGAGGTGATCATCGACCCGATCGCGTACGGCAGGAGCACCAGGCCGGTGTCCCACGCCGAGCGTCCGGTCCCGGCCTGCAGATAGATCGACAGGACCAGGAAGAAGGGCGCCAGCCCGCCGAAGAACAGCACCGACGCCGCGAGGCCGGCGGTGAACGGGCGTACGGTCAGCAACGCGGGGTCCAGGACCGGCTGCCCGCCGCGCGCCGAGACGCGCCGCTCGTAGGCGACGAAGACGGCGAGCAGCGCCACCCCGGTCGCCAGCAGCGCCCACCCCCACCAGGGCCAGCCCCAGTCCCGGCCCTGCACCAGCGGCAACAGGACCAGCCCGACCGCGCCCGCGGCCAGGACCGCACCGACGAGGTCCGGGCGGGCCCGCGCCCCGGCGGTGGACTCCGGCAGCACCCGTGCCCCCAGCAGCAGGGCGACGGCGGCGACCGGGACGTTGATCCAGAAGATCGTGCGCCAGCCCAGACCCCACAGGTCCGCGTCGACGAGGGCGCCGCCGAGCAGCGGCCCGGCGACCGCGGCCAGGCCCTGCACGGCCCCGTACGCGCCGAACGCCCTGGCCATCGCGGCCGGCGCGAAGGAGGACCTGATGATCCCGAACACCTGCGGGACCATGAATCCGCCCGCCAGGCCCTGCACCACCCGAACCGCGATCAACACCCCGGCCGACGGGGCGAGGGCGCAGGCCGCGGACGCGACGGCGAAGCATGCCAGGGAGGCGAGGAAGACCCGACGGCGGCCGTGATCGTCGCCGAGCCGCCCCCCGGTGATCAGGCCCGAGCCCAGGGCCAGGGTGTAGGCGGCCAGCATCCACTGCAGCTGCGCCGGGGTGGCGTGCAGCTCGGCGGCGATGTCCGGGGCGGCGACCGTGACGATCGTGACGTCGAGCAGATCCATGAACGAGGCGAACAACACGACGAGCAGCGCCAGCGACGCGCGTCGGCCCGCGACCGGCGCCGACTGGTCGGGCGCGGCGGGAGGTGGGGTGATGGTCGTCATGACCGCACCGTGACACCGGTAGCGGCCACCGGATGACCGCCTCTTCTGCGAGTCTGGATCTCGTGGCTGACACCTCGGGACGGATCCTGCGTCTGCTGTCCCTGCTGGAGGCGCGGGTGGAGTGGCCGGGGGTCGAGCTGGCCGACCGGCTCGACGTGTCGGCCCGGACCCTGCGGCGCGACGTGGACACCCTGCGCGAGCTCGGCTACCCCGTCGACGCCGTCAAGGGCCCCGGCGGCGGATACCGGCTGGGGCGCGGTGGACGGCTACCCCCGCTCGTGCTCGACGACGACCAGGCCGTCGCCGTCGCGCTGGCCCTGCAGACCGCGCCGGCGACGGTGACCGGCATCGACGACGCCGTCACCCGCGCCCTGACCACGCTGCGCCAGGTCATGCCCGCCCGACTGCGGGCCGCGAGCGAAGCCTTCGAGGTCACCAGCCTGCGCAACTACTGGGAGTTCTCGGCCCCACCCGTCGACGTCGCCACCCTGCGGGCCGTCGGCGCCGCGATCCGCACCAGCCGCGTGCTGCGCTTCGACTACCGCGACCCCGACGGCGCCGTCCCCGCGCCCGGCCAACCCGGCTTCCGGCCGCCCCGAGAGGTGGAACCGCACCACCTGGTCGTCTGGGCCGGTCGCTGGTACCTCATCGCCCGCGACCGCCCGGACCGGACGTGGCACACCTACCGCGTCGACCGGATCCACCCCCGTACGCCCGCCGGGGCGTCGTTCACCCCCCGGCCGCTCACCGACGACGACCTCACCCGCCTCGTCGTCCAGAACCCCGACCGCGGCGACACACCCGGGCAGTGGCAGTGCGTGGGCTCGGCCACGCTCGAACTGCCCGCGGCGGTGGTCGCCCGCTGGGCACCCGGCGGGTCCGTCGTCGAACCCGTCGGCCCCCGGTGCTGCCGGCTGACCATCGCCGGCTGGTCGTGGGTCGGGATCGCCGGCCTGTTCATCACCTTCGACACCGGGCTGACCGACGTGCGCCCCGCGCAGCTGCGGGCCGCCCTGGCGAAGATCGGCGAACGCCTACGGTCGGGTCAGCCGCGGCAGCCGGCCGGCGGGGTACCGCCCGAGGGGACCGAGGCGACGATCGTGTCGGACAGCGGCGGCACCCACTGCAGCGCCGCGCCGTAGGAGCGCGGCACCCGTACGGTGACCGGCACCTCCCGGTCGAGCGCGGTGAGCACGGTGGCGTCGGCCTCCTCCCGAGGGTGCCAGCAGACCTTGTTCACGACGTAGACCTCGTCGGTCGCGCCGACCGCCGGCCGGGCGCCGCCGCAGGAGACGGTCAGCGCCGGGTCGCCGTACGCGGCGTTCTGCTCCGGGCCGGCGGTGACCGGCCGCTGCCTCAGGTCGCGGACGGTGTCCGGGAGCTGGGAGACCAGCGCGCGGCAGACCACGGCGGGGCGGGCGGCAAGCGCCGGCGCGGCCATCTCGACCGGGGCGGTGGACTGCGGGCGGGCCGAGGTGGCGGAGGGGCTCGGCGCGGCGGTCGGCGTGTCCGGCGACAGCTTGGCGAAGGTGAAGCCGGCCACCGCCACGGTCACCGGGACCGCGATCAGGGTGGCGAACAGCGCCGCCCGGCGGGTCGACCGGTCCCAACCGGGCCGCCGGCCGGCGGCCGGCTCGGTGGCGGGTGCGGCGACCGTCGGGGAGTCTGGGGAGGAAATCTTCTCGTCCACTTACAGACGCACCACCGAACACGTGAGGGTGCGGGTGATCCCGGGCACCATCTGCACCTTGCTGACGATGAGTTTGCCGAGCTCGTCGACGGTGTTGGCCTCGGTGAGCACCACCACGTCGTACGGCCCGGTGACGGCGTCGACCCGTACCACGCCGGCAAGGTCCGAGATCAGCCCGGCCACGTCACGCGCCCGACCCACCTCGGTCTGGATGAGGATGTACGCCTGTACCACGACTCGACCTCCGTCCGTCGCCGCCCGGGGGCGGCCCGAAGGGTGAAACTACCCTACGGACCAGGCGTGATCCGTATCGGTGGTGGGCGGAGAGCAGCGCGCGAGCGCGTCGGAAGGATGACATGACTGTCGCGGGTGCCGGGGAGTTCGGCCTGATCGACCGGGTGACCGCCCGGCTGACGTACGGATCGGCCTGTCTGCTCGGGCCGGGTGACGACGGCGCGGTGGTGGCCGCGCCGGACCGGCGGGTGGTCGCCTCCACCGACGTGCTGGTCGAGGGGCGGCACTTCCGGCGGGACTGGTCGAGCGCGGTGGACGTCGGCCACCGGGCCGCGGCGGCCAACCTGGCCGACGTCGCGGCGATGGGCGCCACCCCGACCGCCCTGCTGGTGGCGCTCTGCATGCCCCCGCAGTTGGAGGCGAGCTGGGCCGAGGGGCTGGCCGACGGGCTGGCCGCCGAGGCGGCGCTGGTGGGGGCGGGCGTGGTCGGCGGGGACATGTCCGCCAGCCCGACGCTGACCATCGCGGTGACCGCCCTGGGCGACCTGGCCGGGGTGGCCCCGGTGGTCCGCTCCGGCGCCCGGCCCGGGGACGTGGTGGCGCTGGCCGGGCGCTCCGGCTGGGCGGCGGCCGGGCTGACCGTGCTCTCCCGAGGCTTCCGCACCCCCCGGGTGCTGGTCGAGGCGTACCGGCGACCGGAGGTGCCGTACCCGGCGGGGCCGCAGGCCGCCCGGCTCGGCGCCACCGCCATGATCGACGTCTCGGACGGGCTGGTGGCCGACCTGGGGCACGTGGCGACGGCCAGCGGGGTCCGGGTGGACCTGCGCCGGGACGCCTTCGAGGTGCCCCGGCAGATGCGCGACGCCGCCCAGGCGCTCGGCGTCGACCCGTACACCTGGGTCCTGGGTGGTGGCGACGACCACGCGCTGGCCGCGACGTTCCCGGCGTCGGTGGCCCTGCCCGCGCCGTGGCGGCCGGTCGGCCGGGTGGTCGAGGGCGCCGGGGTCACGGTCGACGGTGATCCGTACGACGGCCCGCCCGGCTGGGACCACTTCCGGTAAGGGGTGGTCGTACCCTTCACCCGTGAGTGAGATCGAGATCAGCGTGGAACCGTTCGACTCGCCCGTGGCCCGGGGGTTGATCACCGCCGCGCTGGCGGAGCTGGGCCGGCGGTACGGCGGCAGCGGCGACGAGACACCGGTGGACGCGGCCGAGTTCGTCCCCCCGCAGGGCGCCTTCCTGGTCGCCCGCCTCGACGGCGAGCCGGTCGGCTGCGGCGGCTGGCGCAGCCACGGCGACGACACCGCCGAGCTGAAGCGGATGTACACCGACCCGGCCGTCCGGGGGCGCGGGGTGGCGCGTGCGGTGCTGGCCGGGGTCGAGGAGTCCGCCCGCGAGCACGGGCGCAAGCGGCTGATCCTGGAGTGCGGCGACAAGCAGCCCGAGGCGATCGCCATGTACACCTCGGCCGGTTACGAGCCGATCCCCAACTTCGGCTTCTACGCCGACGAGCCGGGCTGCCTCTCCTTCGGCCGTACCCTCTGACGGCCGGCTGGCGACGGACCCGGCCGGTGCCGGGTCCCGCCGGGCCGGACCGGTGGCCGGCGCGGACAGGGCACCAGCGGACACGACAGCACCGGCGGACCGTTCACGGCCCGCCGGTGCTGGCGAATTGTCGAGCGGGAGGCGCTACCGCGTCAGGCGCGGGCGACCTTGCCGGCCTTGATGCACGAGGTGCAGACCTGCAGCTTCTTGGTGTTGCCGCCACCGGCCGGGGTACGCACCGACTGGATGTTCGGGTTCCAGCGGCGGTTGGTCTTCTTCTTGGACCAGGGCACGTTGTGGCCGAAGCCCGGCCCCTTGCCACAGACGTCGCACACGCTAGCCACGGGATACTCCTGGGATTGAAACGTTCATGAGGTCGCCGGCAGGCGCTGCCCGGGCAACCCGACCAGGCTACCCGATGACCCGCCCGCCGGACCAACCGGCCCGGTCCGGGCCAGCCCGCTGTGCGGCCGGTCACCGTCGCGGCGGCCGGTACGCCCACCACCGTACCGGCCGGCGATCGGCCCGGTCGGGCCACCGTCGGCGGTCCCCGGTGGGCCGATGGACACGCCGGGGGAGAGCGGCCGGCCCCGGCGGGTGTCGGTGCGCGCCAGTAGGCTTCTTGCCGTGCTGGAGACCCTCGACGCCGCCGCGGTCCGCCGGTGGTGCGCGAGCGGGCTGAGCGCGCTGCGCCGGCACCAGGGCGAGATCGACGACCTGAACGTCTACCCGGTCCCCGACGGCGACACCGGCACCAACCTGGTGCTCACCCTCACCTCCGCCCAGCAGGCGCTGGCGATGGATCTGGGCACCCTGCCGGAGGACGGGCACACCCCGCACGGCCACGCGGTGCGGCTGATGGCGCGCGGCGCGCTGCTCGGCGCGCGCGGCAACTCCGGGGTGATCCTGTCGCAGATCCTGCGCGGGCTGGCCGACGCGTTCGCCGCCGCGCCGGCCGTGCGCGGTCGGGAGCTGGCGGCCGGGCTGCGCGACGCGACCGCGGCCGCCTACGCGGCGGTCGCCCGCCCGGTCGAGGGCACCCTGCTCAGCGTGGTGGCCGCCGCCGCGGCCGCGGCCGAGCAGGCCGACACCGACGACCTGCGCACGGTGGCCCGGGCCGCCGCGGGAGCGGCCGCCCGGGCGCTGGCCCGCACCCCGGAGCAGCTGCCCGAGCTGGCCCGCGCCGGGGTCGTCGACGCCGGTGGCCGGGGCCTGTGCGTGCTGCTCGACGCGCTGGTCGAGGTGATCACCGGGGAGAGCCCGGCCCGGCCGGCGTCCGCGCCGCGCACCGCCGGCCCGCCGCTCACCGCCGTCCGGGAGAGCGGCTCCGCACAGTACGCGTACGAGGTGCAGTTCCTGCTCGACGCCGAGGCCGATGCGGTCGCCCGGATGCGGGCCGAGCTGGCGCGGCTGGGCGACTCGCTGGTGGTGGTGGGCGACGGCGCCTCGCCCGCGGCCTCCACCACCTGGAACGTGCACGTGCACGTCAACGACGTGGGGGCGGCGGTCGAGGCCGGGGTGGCCGCCGGCCGGCCGTACCGGATCTCGGTGACCCGCTTCGCCGACCAGGTCGACCACGACCGGGCCGACCACCCGCCCGCCGCCGGCCGGACGGTCGACGGGCGGGCCGCCGTGGTGGTGGTGGCGGCCGGCGCCGGCATCGCCGAGCTGTTCGCCGGCGAGGGCGCGACGGTGGTGCCGGGCAACCCGTCCATCGGTGAGCTGCTCGACGCCGTCCGGGCCGCCGGCGCGGCCCGGGTGGTGGTGCTGCCCAACGACCCGAACACCCAGGCGGTGGCCAGCGCCGCCGCCCGGGAGGCGCACCACGCCGGGGTCAAGGTGAGCGTGGTGCCCACCCGGTCGCCAGTGCAGGCGCTCGCCGCGCTCGCCGTCCGCGATCCCCGGCGCCGCTTCGAGGACGACGTGATCGCGATGGCCGAGGCCGCGGGCGCCTGCCGGTACGCCGAGGTCTGCCTCGCCGGCCGGGAGGCGCTCACCGTGGCCGGCCCCTGCCGCCCGGGTGACGTGCTGGCGCTGGTCGAGGGGGAGGTGCACCTGATCGGCGCCGACCTGACCGACACCTGCGCCGCGGTGGTCGACCGGATGCTCGGCGGCGGCGGCGAGCTGGTCACCCTGCTCACCGGCGCGGACGCCCCGGCCGGCCTCGCCGACGCCGTCCGGGCCCACCTCGCCCGGCGCTGGCCGTTCGTCGAGGTGCAGGCCTATCCGGGCGGGCAACCGCACTATCCGCTCCTGGTGGGGGTCGAGTGAGCACGTCCGAGCCGGCCACCGTGGACACCCCGCTGAAGAAGCTGGTCGGGGAGAAGACCGCTAAGGCCCTGGCCGGCGCCCTCGACCTGCACACCGCCGGTGACCTGATCTACCACTTCCCGCGCCGCTACGACGAGCGCGGCGAGCACACCGACATCCGCTCGCTGGACGTCGGCGAGCAGGTGACCGTGCTGGCCCAGGTGCAGCGCACCGCCGTCCGGCCGATGCGCCAGCGCCGGGGCAACCTGCTGGAGGTCACCGTCGGCGACGGCTCCGGCGGGGTGCTCACCCTGACCTTCTTCGGCCAGGCCTGGCGCGAGCGCGAGCTGCGCCCGGGCCGGTGGGGGCTGTTCGCCGGCAAGGTCACCGAGTTCCGCGGCAAGCGGCAGCTCAACGGCCCGGAGTACCAGCTGCTCGGGGACGACACCGACGGCGAGGCGGCGGCCACCGAGGAGATCGAGGAGTTCGCCGGCGCGCTGATCCCGGTCTACCCGGCGGGGGCGGCCGTGCCGACCTGGGTGATCGCCCGCTGCGTCCGGGTGGTGCTGGACACCTTCACCCCGCCGGACGACCCGCTGCCCGCCGCCGTGCGGGCCGGCCGCAACCTGGTCGGCATCGGCACCGCGCTGCGGGAGATCCACCGCCCGTCCAGCAAGGAGGCCCTCTACCGGGCCCGCCACCGGCTGAAGTGGGACGAGGCGTTCGCGGTGCAGCTCACCCTGGTGCAGCGCAAGCACCGGGCGGCGTCCTGGCCCGCGCGGCCGCGGCCGGCGAAGGCCGGCGGCCTGCTCGACGCGTTCGACGCCCGGCTGCCGTACGAGCTGACCACCGGCCAGCGGGACGTCGGCGTGGAGATCGCCGCCGACCTGGCCACCCCGCACCCGATGCACCGGCTGCTGCAGGGCGAGGTCGGCTCCGGCAAGACGGTGGTGGCGCTGCGGGCGATGCTCCAGGTGGTCGACGCGGGCGGCCAGGCGGCGCTGCTGGCCCCGACCGAGGTGCTCGCCGCCCAGCACCACCGGGGGATGCTCGACCTGCTCGGCCCGCTCGCGCAGGCCGGCGAGCTGGGCGCCGCCGACGGCGCGACCCGGGTCGAGCTGGTCACCGGCTCGCTGGGCGCGGCGGCCCGGCGCCGGGCGCTGGCCGAGGTGGCCGCCGGCCGCGCCGGCATCGTGCTGGGCACCCACGCCCTGCTGTACGAGGGGGTCGACTTCGCCGACCTGGGGCTGGTGGTGGTGGACGAGCAGCACCGGTTCGGCGTGGAGCAGCGGGACGCGCTGCGCGCCAAGGCCGACCAGCCGCCGCACGTGCTGGTGATGACCGCCACCCCGATCCCGCGCACGGTGGCCATGACCGTCTACGGCGACCTGGAGACGTCCACCCTGTCCCAGCTGCCGCAGGGGCGCTCGCCGATCGCCTCGCACGTGGTGCCGGCGGCGGAGAAGCCGGCCTTCCTGGACCGGGCCTGGCGCCGGCTGCGCGAGGAGGTGGCCGCCGGGCACCAGGCGTACGTGGTGTGTCCGCGGATCGGCGAGGGGCCGGCCACCGAGGAGGAGCCGCCCCGGGAGGACGACAACGGCCGGCGCCCGCCGTTGGCGGTGACCGAGGTGGCCCCGCTGCTCGCCGAGGGGCCGCTGCACGGGCTGCGGATCGAGGTGCTGCACGGCCGGCTGCCCGCCGACGAGAAGGACGCGGTGATGCGCGCGTACGCGGCCGGTGACATCGACGTGCTGGTCGCCACCACCGTGGTCGAGGTCGGCGTCAACGTGCCCAACGCCACCGTGATGATCGTGCTGGACGCCGACCGGTTCGGCGTCTCCCAGCTGCACCAGCTGCGCGGCCGGGTCGGCCGGGGCTCGGCCCCCGGGCTCTGCCTGCTGGTGACCGAGGCGGCCGAGGGCTCGTCGGCCCGGGAGCGGCTGGACGCGGTCGCCTCCACCACGGACGGCTTCAGGCTGGCCGAGCTGGATCTGGAGCAGCGCCGCGAGGGCGACGTGCTCGGGGCGACCCAGTCCGGCCGGCGCTCCCACCTGCGCCTGCTGTCCCTGCTGCGCGACACCGACCTGATCCGGGACGCCCGGGCCGAGGCGATCACCCTGGTCGAGGACGACCCCGACCTGGTACGCCACCCGGCGCTGGCCGCCTCGGTCGCCGCGCTGGTCGACGAGGAACGCGCGGAGTACCTCGAGAAGGGCTAGGGCCTCGTTCAGAAGGCCGGCACCGGGGCTCAGCCGGGCCGAGTGGGCTGGCCGCGGCCGGCCAGCCAGATGACGAGGTCCTTGGCGATGTGGCCGTGGTCGGTCTCAATGGCGAGGTCGTGGGTTCGCTTCGCACGAGGCGACGGCTGACTGGTCAGAGCCACTCGTTGATCGCGGCAGTACGGCAGCCTCGAAGAGGAGCGAGGCGGCCGGGGCGTTGACCCTGCGCCTGGCGAAGGTCACCGGCTGGGCGCCGGTGGCCGGCAGCAGCGCCCGCCGGCGAGCTCCGCCGCCGGCTGCTCCGCGCTCCGTGCGGTTGCGGTTGGCCCTGATCGGTGGGCTCGGCGATCGGGGCCGCCGTCCGTATCCTCCACATTGCTGGAGGCGTGAGGGGCCGGCGCCCCGGCTTCTTCGTGGGCCAACCGGTGATCTTGCCCTGTCCGGTGTCTGCTGCGCTCGGCCACCACGTTGGCGGTGTCGCCGGTTGGCCTTTCGTGGCGTTGCTGGGTGCGTTCAGGCGACCGCGAAAAGTGTCGTACGCCTGTTCTAATCTCCGTGTATGAGGGCTGCGGTGGCTGTGCTCGACGAGGTGCTCGATGGCCTGGTCGACGCGCCGGCGTGGCCGTTGGGCGAGGCGGAGCTGGTGGCGTCGTTGGATGCGGTGCATGCCGTGGAGCAGCGGTTGCTGGCGGTGAAGTTGGCGTTGGTGCGGGAGGTCGACGGTCGTGGTGTCGCGACCGCGCAGGGGGCGTCGTCCACCGCCGTTTGGCTGCGTGACCGGTTGCGGTTGTCCGGGCATGGCGCCCGGGAGTTGGTGCGGGTGGCCGCCGCGTTGGACGCGGGTCCGCCGGTGGTGCGGGCGGCGGTGGTGTCGGGTGCGGTCACCGTGGAGCAGGGTGAGGCGATCGTGGCGGCGGTGCGGGCGCTGCCGGTCGAGGCGGGTCCGGAGGTCGCTGACAAGGCCGTAAAGGTGCTGCTTGACGCGGCGGGCGGTTCGAGCCGGCGGTGTTACGGCGGCTCGGCGAGCGGGTCCTCACCCACGTAGCACCCGACCTCGCCGAGCGGGCGGAGCTGGCCGCCCTGGCCCGGACGGCGCAGCGGGCGTGGGATCGGCGGCATGTCACCCTCGCCGAGCAGGCCGATGGGCAGGTGCGGCTGGTCGGCAGCCTCGACGCGGAGACCGCGGCCCTGCTACGCGCCGCGATCGATCCGCTCACCGCGCCGGCCGGTGACGGCGACGATCGCAGTCCCGGTCAGCGTCGGGCCGACGCGCTGGGTGAGGTGTGCCGGCTCGCCCTGCACGCTGGGCAGTTGCCGGACAACGGCGGTGACCGCCCGCAGTTGGTGGTCACCACCCGGTACGACGTGCTCACCGGGCAGCTCCAGGCCGGGACTCTGGACACCGGCCTGCGGCTCACCCCGTCGGCCGTGCGCCGGTTGGCGTGTGACGCGGCCGTGCTTCCCGCCGTCCTCGGCGGTGACGGTCAGGTCCTCGACCTGGGCCGCCGCCGGCGGTTGTTCACCGGGCCGCTACGCCGCGCCCTGGTGCTGCGCGACGCAGGCTGCGCGTTTCCCGGCTGCGACCGCCCACCCCGCTGGTGCGACGGCCACCACGTCCGACACTGGGCCGACGGCGGCGAGACGGCACTGAACAACGCGGTCCTGCTCTGCGGCCACCACCACCGCCTCATCCACCAGGGCGACTGGACCGTCCGCATCGGCACCGACCGGCGGCCCGAATTCCTCCCACCCGCCTGGCTCGACCCCCACCAACACCCCCGCCGCAACCACCTCCACCGAAAACCCTGACCGGGCGAAAACCCGGGCGCCCGCCACCGGCCTGCCGCCACAGCCGCCGACGCCACCAACCCCGACCCCGGGCCAAGCCGCGTCGGTCAACTCCTCCCTGGGACGGGTCGCCGCCGCGCCCGCCGCCGC
>NZ_JBIAZT010000001.1:0-295988 GCF_042899365.1 Micromonospora sp. NPDC000089 | reverse complement strand
CCGCGGCCACGCTCACCGCGGCCACGCTCACCGCGGCCACGCTCACCGCGGCCACGCTCACCGCGGCCACGCTCACCGCGGCCACGCTCACCGCGGCCACGCTCACCGCGGATGTGGCTCAGCCAGGGGTCGGGGTTCGAATGGGGGTGAACCGAATTGACCGTCCGTCCTGCCCCGTCGACACGGCGAGGGCGCGCCGACCGGTCGGTCGACGCGCCCTCGGTGGAGCTGATGCCGTTGATCAGGCGGTGAAGCGGACCCGACGACGGCGGGCGATCACGAAGAGCACCGCACCCGCGCCGAGCAGCAGCACGGCGACACCGGCGATGCCGGCGGTGGCGGCGCCGGTGACCGGCAGGCCACCGCCCTGACCCTCGCAGTCGTCCGGCTTGGTCCAGGAGACGGCGTCCTTCGCGTCACCCTGCTCGCCCTCGACGCTCGGGGTGATGGTCAGGCCCTCGTACGCCTCGAAGGAGACCTCGGTCTTCTTGCCGGGGACCAGCTCGAGCTTCTTCGACTCACCCTTCTCGGTGGTGAAGACGATCGTCAGGGCGATGCCGTCGGCCGGGTTGTCGGCGGTCACGGTCAGCGCGTCGCAGCTTGAGATGATCTCGAAGGCCGGGGCGTTCGGCTTCTCCGGCACCAGCGGGCCGGTCGGCTCGCTGGGCTGCGGGGTCGGCGAAGGCGAGGTGGGAGGGGTGGTCGTCGGCGCCGGGCTGCTGGGCTCGGCGGTGACGCTCGGGGACGGCTCCACGGTGGGGCTGGGCTCCGTGGTGGGCGTCGGCTCCGTGGTCGGCGTCGGCGCCGGGGTGGTGGCCGTGGGGGTCGGCTCCGGTTCCTTCTCGCACGGGCCGGTCAGGTTCGCCGTGCCGGTGGCGGTGTTCTTGATCTGCCGACCGTCGCGGTACCACTCGGCGCTGACCTTCAGCTCCGCCTCGTTGCCCTTGGTGACGATCTGCTGGCCGTGCAGCTCACCGTCGGTCGCCTTGGGCAGGTCGGCACCGGCGGCGATCCCGGTGATCTCGGTCGCGGACGGCGTCCAGATCGAGGTGATCTTGCCGGCGAGGTCGCGCTCGCTGTTCGCCACCGTCCAGTCGACCCGGAGGTCGCCGGACTTCAGCTCGCACGCCGTACCGGACACGATGGAGTGGTGGGCGCTGGCCGGGGAGGCGGCGAAGGCGATGCCCGCCAGGCCGAGCAGCGTACCGGCGGCCACAGCGGTGGCACGCCGGAAGTTCAGACGACTCACGTCTACTCCTGTTTAGGGGAACCGGAGGAAGGGGTAGGCGGACGGAAGGACACACACCACGCCCAACACCCGGCAGACCTTAGCGATCCCTCCCGATGAGTTACAGCCCTCAGTAAGCCCTAAGGGTGATGTTGCTGATTCGTGATCTTACATATACGAGAAGTAATCGAATCGGTGCGGAGAGATCATGGGTCGCCGTCGCGTGAGCCAGCGGGCGGTCGCGTAGCGTCGGGGCATGCACAGGGGGCAGCCGTGACCCGGATCGTGGCCGGGACGTTGGGCGGGCGGCGGATCGCCGCGCCGCCGGGCGCCGGCACCCGGCCCACCTCCGACCGGGTCCGCGAGGCGTTGTTCAGCGCGATCCAGGCCGAGGTCGATCTCACCGGCGCGCGCTTCGCCGACCTCTACGCCGGCTCCGGTGCGGTCGGGCTGGAGGCGCTGTCCCGGGGCGCCGGGCACGTGCTGCTGGTCGAGTCGGACGCCCGGGCCGCGCGGGTGCTCCGGGAGAACATCGCCACGCTGCGGGCCGCGCCCGCCGCCCGGCTGGTCACCGGCAAGGTGGCCACCGTGCTCGCGAGCGGTCCCGGTGAGGAGGCGTACGACGTGGTCTTCGCCGACCCGCCGTACGCCGTACCGGACGAGGAGATCACCGCGATGCTGGCCGCGCTGGTCGACGGCGGCTGGCTGGCCGCGGACGCCCTGGTGGTGGTGGAGCGGTCCAGCCGCACCGGCCCGGTCCACTGGGTGGAGGGTGTCACTGCCGAGCGCAGCCGGCGGTACGGCGAGACCACCCTTTGGTACGGTCGCCGATCATGAGACGTGCGGTGTGTCCCGGCTCGTTCGATCCGGTCACCAACGGACACCTCGACATCGTGGGACGGGCCAGCCGGCTCTTCGACGAGGTGATCGTGGGCGTGCTGGTGAACCAGTCCAAGAGTGGCCTGTTCACCGTCGAGGAGCGGATCGAGATGCTCCGCGAGGTGACCGCCTCGTACCCGAACGTCCGGGTCGAGTCGTTCCGCGGCCTGCTGGTGGACTTCTGCCGCGCGCAGGACGCCAGCGTGTTGATCAAGGGCCTGCGCGCGGTCAGCGACTTCGACTACGAGCTGCAGATGGCCCAGATGAACATCGGCCTGGCCGGCGTCGAGACGCTCTTCATGCCGACCAACCCGCTCTACTCCTTCCTCTCCTCCAGCCTGGTCAAGGACGTGGCCAAGTGGGGCGGCGACATCTCCTCGTACGTCCCGGAGCGGGTCCGCGAGGCGCTGCAGGCCAGGCTGGGCCCGACCGCGGGAGACTGACCGCGACGCGCCGCGCCGGGGTGGTGGGGGAGTCGTTCGACCGGGCGAGACATGATGTCTACAGCGGGGACCCGGCCGTAACCCGCATCATGGAGGTCGGCCGACGGACGACAGGAGTGAGGTACCGGTGGACCCGCTCGATCGCATCGACGAACTGATCGCCATGGTGGAGCAGGCCCGCTCCGTGCCCATGTCGCGGAACAACTGCATGGTCGACCGGGGCGAGATGATCGCGGCCCTGGACGAGATGCGCGCCGACCTCCCCGCCGACCTGCGCCGCGCCGCCGCCCTGCTGGAGGAGCGGGACAAGATCATGGAGGCCGGCAAGCGGGAGGCCGACCGGATCATCAGCGAGGGTGAGGCGGAACACGCCCGCCTGGTCTCGGTGAACGAGATCACCGTCTCCGCCGAGCACGAGGGCGCCCGGATCATCGCCGAGGCCCGGGCCGAGGCGCAGCGGCTGCGGGACGAGGTCGACGACTACGTCGACACCGCGCTGGCCAACTTCGAGCAGTTCCTCACCCGGGCCCTGGCCTCGATAGAGCGCGGCCGGGACAAGATGCACGCGCTGCGGGAGATCGGCACCTTCGGTGGGGACGAGGCGGAACGCCCGCTACCCTTCTGAGCGGCGCCTCACCGCCGACGGCGGCACCCACCGCCGACAGCGGCACCTCACCCGCCGACAGGCAGGCCGGACGACGCCCCCGGTTCGACGATCGGGCGGCCGTCCAGGTAACCTCTTTTGTCGGCCTCTCACCGGCCGGAGTCTGACTATGCCCAAGCACTCGTCTTCATCACTCAACCCCAGGGCGCCGCTGGTCCTCGACACGAGGGACCTGCCGCGTCGCCCTGGTGCGTTGCGTACCGTGAAGCGGGTCGTGCCGGCACCGGCGGACCTCGGCGTGGAGATGATCGGCGTGCCGGAGGGCGCGGACCTCGACCTCGACCTGAGGTTGGAGTCGGTGTCCGAGGGCGTGCTCGTCTCAGGGACCGTCAGCGGTCCCGTCCAGGGCGAGTGCGGGCGGTGCCTGCGCGAGATCAACGACTCGTTGGTGGTGAACGTCCAGGAGCTGTACGCGTACGCGAACAGCACCACGGACGAGACCACCGACGAGGACGAGGTGGGCCGGATGCAGGACGATCTGATCGACCTGGAGCCGGCGCTGCGGGACGCGGTGGTGCTCAAGCTGCCGACCAACCCGCTCTGCCGGGAGGACTGCCCAGGCCTGTGCCCCGAGTGTGGGGTGCACTGGGACGATCTGCCGGCCGACCACAGTCACCAGCAGATCGACTCGCGTTGGGCGAGCCTGTCGCAACTGAACCGTACAGAGGAGTAGGAACCGTGGCCGTCCCGAAGCGCAAGATGTCGCGCAGCAACACCCGGTCCCGCCGGGCGAACTGGAAGGCGGCCGTGGTGGCGACCGTGGCCTGCCCGCAGTGCAAGTCCCCCAAGCTGCCGCACGCGGCGTGCTCCGTCTGCGGCACGTACAACGGCCGCCAGGTTCTCGAGGTCTGACCTGGACGCCCAGTGACGCCCCCGACCCCGGGTCGGGCGGCGCGCACACCCAGGCGATCCCCCGGTGCCCCGGCTCCCACCGCCGACGGCCGGCCCACCCCGGCCGCCGCGGCGAGGGAGCCGGGCATCGCGCGGATCGCCGTTGACCTCCTCGGCGGGGACGACGCTCCCGCCGTCGTGGTTGACGGCGCTCTGCGGGCCGTGCGAACCGACCCCGACCTGCACCTGCTGCTCGTCGGCCCGACCGAGGTCGCGGCCGCGGTGGTGCACGCCCTGACCCCGGTGCAGCGCGCCCGGATCACGGTCCGCCCGGTCCGCGCCGGCGCCGGCGCCGCCCAGCACGCGCCCCGCGCCGACAGCACCGTCCGCGCGGCGGTGGCCGCCCTGCGGGACGGCACCGCCGACGCCCTCGTCTCCGCCGGCTCGACCGGCGCCACCGTCTCCGCCGCCGCGCTCGGGCTCGGCCGCTGGATTGACGTCCGCCGGCCCGCGCTGGTCGCCACCCTGCCCGCGGTCGCCGGCCCGGTGGTGCTGCTCGACGTCGGCGGCTCGCTGGAACCCCGCCCCACCACCCTGGTCCGCAACGCCCTGCTCGGCGCCGCTTACGCGGCCGTCGCGCACGCCGTCGCGGCGCCCCGGATCGGGCTGCTGTCGGTCGGCACCGAGCCGGGCAAGGGGGACCGGCCCCGCCGGGCCGCCGATCCGCTGCTGGCCGCCGTGCCGCTGCCCTGCGACGCCCGCTACGTCGGCCTGGTCGAGGGGTACGACGTCTGCGTCGGCGCGCGCGCCGACGTGGTGGTCACCGACGGGTTCACCGGTAACGTGCTGCTCAAGGCGATCGAGGGGGCGTACGCGATGGCCGGTGGGCCGGCTGCGGGCGGCGGCGCTCCCCGGGCGGCCGCCCTGCTCGGCGTGGCCGGGACGGTGGTGGTCTGCCACGGCGCGGCGGCGGGGCCGGACGTCGCCTCCGGCATCGCGCTCGCCGCCCACCTGTGGCGGCGGCGCGCCGTCGACCAGGTCCGCGCCCTACTCGAGGACGCCCCGACGGATCTTCCGCTCGGCGACAGCACGGACAGCACCGACAGCGGGATCCGCACGTGATCCCGGCCGTCGCGAACGAAGAGATCATGATGAGTGCGAGGAGTGGGCTGCGGAGCCTCGCAGTCGCGAGTAGCGAGGTAACGGCATGACGAACGACAGACGGCGGCGGGCTCCGATCGGGCACCTGGAGGAGGCGTTCGGCGTGACGCTCGATTCCGAGCTGCTGGAGCGCGCGCTCACCCACCGCTCGTACGCGTACGAGAACGGCGGGCTGCCGACCAACGAGCGCCTGGAGTTCCTCGGCGACTCGGTGCTCGGCGTGGTGATCACCACGGCGCTCTTCCGCAACCACCCGGACCTGCCCGAGGGGCAGCTGGCCAAGCTGCGGGCCAGCGTGGTCAACATGCGCGCGCTGGCCGACGTGGCCCGCGGCCTCGGCCCGGACGGGCTCGGCGCGTACCTGCTGCTGGGCAAGGGCGAGGAGAGCACCGGCGGCCGGGACAAGGCCAGCATCCTGGCCGACACCCTGGAGGCGCTGCTCGGCGCGATCTACCTGCAGTACGGCCTGGACACCGCGGCGATCGTCATCCACCGGCTGTTCGACCCGCTGATGGCCGAGTCCGCCGGTCGGGGCGCCGCGCTGGACTGGAAGACCAGCCTGCAGGAGCTGACCGCCGCGCTGGGGCTGGGGGTGCCCGAGTACCGGATCGAGGGCGCCGGCCCGGACCACCTCAAGACGTTCACCGCCTGGGTGGTGGTGGCCGGCAACCGGTACGGCGGCGCCGAGGGGCGCAGCAAGAAGGAGGCCGAGCAGCGGGCCGCCGAGTCGGCCTGGCGCGAGCTGACCGAGCAGGCCGAGCGGGACGCCCAGGCCGAGCAGGAAGCCACGGCAGCGCAGGCAGAGCGGGACGCACAGGCTGAGCGGGACGCCCAGGCCGGGCAGAACGGGCAGGCCGGGCAGGGCGAGCGGGAGGCGCCGGCGGAGCAGGAGGCGGGGCTGGGCCGTGCCTGAGCTGCCCGAGGTGGAGACCGTCCGGCAGGGGCTGGCCCAGTGGGTCACCGGCCGCCGGATCTCCACCGTGGAGGTACGCCACCCGCGCGCCGTCCGCCGGCACCTGCCCGGTCCGGCGCACTTCGCCGACCTGCTGGCCGGCCGTACGGTGACCGACGTCCGGCGGCGCGGCAAGTACCTCTGGCTCCCGCTGGACAGTGGGGACGCGCTGATCGGCCACCTCGGCATGTCCGGGCAGCTGCTGATGCAGCCGGCCGAGGCGGCCGACGAGCTGCACCTGCGGGTCCGGTTCCGGTTCGCCGACGACGGGCCGCAGCTGCGCTTCGTTGACCAGCGCACGTTCGGCGGGCTGTCGGTCAGCGAGGGCGGCGCCGAGCTGCCGGCGGAGATCGCGCACATCGCCCGCGACCCGATGGACCCGGAGTTCTCCGACGCCGACTTCGTGGCCGCGCTGCGCCGGCGGCGCACCGAGGTGAAGCGGGCGCTGCTGGACCAGACCCTGCTTTCCGGGGTGGGCAACATCTACGCCGACGAGGCGCTCTGGCGGGCGAAGCTGCACGGCGCGCGGCCGACCGACGCGCTCACCGGCCCGGCCGCCGGCCGGCTGCTCGGGCACGTCCGGGACGTGCTCGGCGCGGCGATCAAGGAGGGCGGCACCAGCTTCGACGCCCTCTACGTCAACGTCAACGGCGAGAGCGGCTACTTCGACCGGTCGCTGAACGTGTACGGGCGGGAGGGCGAGCCCTGCCGGCGGTGCGGCGCGCCGATCCGGCGGGAGGCGTTCATGAACCGGTCGTCGTACAGCTGCCCGCGCTGTCAGCCGCGACCCCGGGGCGCCCTGAGGGGATGACCCTGAGCGAGGTTCGGGGTTGCGCCGGTGTGCCGACCCGCGCCGCTCCGGCCGTACCCCGGGAAAGCGCCGGCTTTCGGGCCTCTTGCCCGCTTGGTCGACCGGGTCGGCGCCGGACGGACGCCGTCCGGCGGGTCCGGGACGAGCCGGGGCCGTTCCCCGATGTCCACGGTCGCCGTTCTCCCTAGCGTCAGCAGCGTCGGCAGGGGGCCGATGTCTGGAGGGGGACCCGTGATGGGCAGGAGACCGGTGACCGTGCGGCTGGCGCGGTGGAGCGCCGAGCACCCGTGGCGCGCGATCGCGCTGTGGGTGGTGTTCGTGGCGGTGTGCTTCGTCGGCGGCAACGCGGCCGGCCTCAAGGAGGCCACCGATGCCGACCTGGCGATCGGTGAGTCCGGCCGGGCCGACGTGATCGTCACCGAGGGGAACTTCGACGACCCGGCGGTGGAGAACATCCTGATCACCCCGCGGGCCGGGACCCTCGACCAGGGTGCGGCGCGGGCCGCGGCGACGGACGCCACCCAGCGGCTGCGCCAGCTGACCGGGGTGGCCTCGGTGGGGGCGCCGGTGCCGTCCCACGACGGCGGCGCGCTGCTGGTGCCGATCACCATGTCGGGCGACCCGAAGACCGCCTCGGACCGGCTCCAGCCGCTGCAGGACGCCACCGCCGGCGTCCAGGCGGCGCACCCGCAGCTGCGGGTCGAGCAGGTCGGCGGCCCGTCGGTGAACAAGGCGCTCGACGACACCCTCGGCAAGGACTTCAAGCGGGCCGAGCTGCTCAGCCTCCCGGTCACCCTGGCCATCCTGATCGTCGCGTTCGGCGCGCTGATCGCCGCGGGCGTGCCGGTGCTGCTGGCGCTCTCCTCGGTGGCCGCCGCGATGGGCCTGTCCACCCTCGCCTCGCACCTGGTGCCGGCGACCGACACCACGGCCAGCGTGATCCTGCTGATCGGCATGGCCGTCGGGGTCGACTACTCGCTGTTCTACGTTCGCCGGGAACGGGAGGAACGGGCCAAGGGGCGGGCCGGGCTGGACGCGGTGGAGATCGCCGCGGAGACCTCCGGGCACGCCGTGGTCGTCTCCGGCTTCGCGGTGATCATCTCGATGGCCGGGCTGCTGCTGGCCAACGACGCGGTCTTCTCGTCGCTCGCGGTCGGCTCGATCCTGGTGGTCGCGGTCGCCGTCACCGGCTCGCTCACCGTGCTGCCGGCGCTGCTGGCCAAGCTGGGCCGCTGGGTCGACCGGCCCCGGGTGCCGCTGCTGTGGCGGCTCACCGCCCCGCGCGCCGGCCGGCACGGCCAGCCGGCGGGGCCGCGGTTCTGGCCCGCCGTGCTGCGCCCGGCGTTGAAGGCCCCGCTGGCCACCCTGGTGATCTCGGTGGGTCTGCTGCTCGCCCTGGCCGCGCCGGCGCTCGGCATGAAGCTGAAGTTCCCCGGCATGGAGGACCTGCCGCGCACCACGCCGGCCATGCAGGCGTACGACCGGCTCACCGCCGCCTTCCCGAGCACCGGCACCACCCACCGGGTGGCCGTCCGGGCGCCCGCCGAGCAGGCCGACCGGGTGCGGGTGGCGCTGACCGGGCTGGCCGGCCGGGCCGGTGCCGACCCGCTGTTCGCCCCGGTCGAGGGGGACGGCCCGAAGATCCAGGTGTCGGCGGACCGCCGGGTGTCGGTGCTGGAGGTCGCCACCCCGTACGCCAGCCGGGACGAGCGGGCGGCGCGCTCGCTGCACGAGCTGCGCGACGACCTGCTCCCGGCGGCGATGCGCGGCATCCCCGGCGTCGAGTACGCGGTCGGCGGCGGCGTGGCCGGCAGCGAGGACTACGCGCAGCACATCGAGGAGAAGCTGCCGATCGTGATGGCGTTCGTGCTGGCGCTGACCTTCCTGGTGATGACCTGGACGTTCCGCTCGGTGGTGGTCGCGCTCACCTCGATCGTGCTCAACCTGCTCTCCGCCGGTGCCGCGTACGGGCTGCTGGTGCTGGTGTTCCAGGGTGGCTGGGCGGACGACCTGCTCGGCTTCACCTCGATGGGCGCGATCGTCTCCTGGCTGCCGCTGTTCCTGTTCGTGGTGCTGTTCGGGCTCTCCATGGACTACCACGTGTTCGTGGTCAGCCGGATCCGCGAGGGGATCCGGGCCGGGATGACCAACCGGGACGCGGTGGCGTACGGCATCACCTCGTCGGCGGGGGTGGTGACCAGCGCGGCGATCGTGATGGTCGGGGTGTTCTCGATCTTCGCCTCGCTGAGCACCATCGACATGAAGCAGCTCGGTGTCGGGCTGGCCGCGGCGATCCTGCTGGACGCCACGATCATCCGCGCGGTGGTGCTGCCGTCGCTGATGACCCTGCTGGGCGACGCGAACTGGTGGGCGCCGAAGTTCCTGCGGCCCCGACCCGCGGCCGGGCCGGCCGACCCGCCGGCGCCCGCCCCGGAGCTGGTCGGCGCTCGCTGACGAGGGGCCGACGCGGGCCCGGACCGGCGATGGTCCGGGCCCGCGCGCGTGCGCGCGTAGCAGGGTGCTGCTGGCAACAAGCTGGCAGCCGGTGAAAAACGGCACCCTGGGTGTTTCCGGAGGATTAATCGGCTGGTGGGCTGGGCATCTGGGCCGCCATGGATGAACAGCTGACCCCCGGGGCCCGTCGCCGCGCCCCGGTCACCCCCACACCCCGCCGGAGCGCGCCATGAGCGCCGACGCGCAGATCGGCACCGTACGCACCAACGTGCCCGCCCGGCTGGACCGGCTGCCCTGGTCCCGCTGGCACTGGATGATCGTCATCGGTCTGGGCACCGTGTGGATCCTCGACGGCCTCGAGGTGACCATCGTCGGCAACCTCTCCGGCAAGCTCGCCGAGCCGGGCAGCGGCCTGAGCATCACCCAGAGCCAGGTCACCGGCCTGGCCGCGGCGCTCTACGTGGCCGGCGCCTGCGTCGGCGCGCTGCTGTTCGGCTGGTTGACCGACCGGTTCGGCCGCAAGAAGCTGTTCATCCTGACCCTGGGCGTCTACCTGGTCGCCACGGCGATGACCGCGCTCTCCTTCGACACCTGGTGGTTCTTCCTGTTCCGGTTCCTCACCGGCATGGGCATCGGCGGCGAGTACGCGGCGATCAACTCGGCGATCGACGAGCTGATCCCGGCCCGGCACCGCGGCCGGATCGACATCATCATCAACGGCACCTTCTGGCTGGGCGCCGCGATGGGCGCGCTGCTGACCGTCCCGCTGCTCAACGGCCTGCCCACCAACGTCGGCTGGCGGGTCGCGTTCGGCCTCGGCGCGGTGCTGGGCGTGGTGATCCTGCTGGTCCGCCGGCACGTGCCGGAGAGTCCACGCTGGCTGTTCATCCACGGCCGGGCCGACGAGGCGAACCACCTGGTCGACTCGGTCGAGGCCGAGGTCAAGCGGGAGACCGGCAAGGAGCTGTCGGAGGCCGACAGCTACATCGAGATCAAGCAGCGCCGCAGCACCAACTTCCTGGAGATCGCCAGGACGCTGTTCGCCCGCTACCCGAAGCGCGCGATCCTCGGCTTCTCGCTCTTCATCGGGCAGGCGTTCCTCTACAACGCGATCACCTTCGGCTTCGCCCAGATCCTGGAGACCTTCTTCAAGGTCCCGCCGGGCAACAGCGGCTACTACTTCGCGGTGATCGCGGTCGGCAACCTGCTCGGCCCGCTGCTGCTGGGCCGGCTGTTCGACTCGGTCGGCCGGGTGCCGATGATCGCCGGGTCGTACATCGTCTCCGGGGTGCTGCTGCTCGGCACCGCCTGGCTGTTCCACACCGGCGTGCTCAGCGCGACCACGATGACCGCCTGCTGGTGCGTGGTGCTCTTCTTCGCCTCCGCCGGGGCCAGCGCGGCCTACCTCACGGTCAGCGAGATCTTCCCGATGGAGACCCGGGCGATGGCCATCGCGTTCTTCTACGCGATCGGCACCGCCGCCGGTGGCATCACCGGCCCGCTGCTGTTCTCGAAGCTGGTCGGCACCGGGCAGGTCGGCGACACCGTGCTCGCCTTCGTGATCGGCGCCACCGTCATGATCATCGGCGGCATCGTCGAGCTGGTGCTCGGCGTCAAGGCCGAGGGCAAGTCGCTGGAGGACCTGGCCACCCCGCTGTCGGCCGAGCACGCCGACGTGCCGCGCCAGCGCGGTGCCGGGACCCCCGCGCCGGCCACCGACGCCGCCGCCGGCTGACCCCGGCCCGACCCGACGCCGCCCCGCCGCCCGCCGGCCGGGGCGGCGTCGGGTTCGGCCCCGGCCACCCCGGGGGGTACGCGGACAGCCTCCCTCAGGTCAGCCGGCAACTCTCCCGCCAGGCCGACAGGTCCCGGGTCTTGCGGATCGACGAGAAGCCGTATCCGAGCGTGGTCACGCAGAACCGGGCGGTCGCGCCGGCGTACTCCACGTGGAACACCGGCTTGTCGGCGTCGGCGAACGGCGTCAGCTTCGCGCACTGCCGCAGCCGTACGCACTCCTCGTCGACCGCGAAGTCGAAGTCCGGTGCCAGCGCGGCCACCTGGCCCACGTCGTTCATCAGCCCGGGGGACAGGTCGAGCGAGCGGGCCAGGGCGGCCAGCCGCCGGTTGAACAGCAGTTGGTCGTCGAAGGTCAGCCCGAAGCCGGTGCGGTGGGCGTACCCGTCGGCGTCGGCCAGCGCCACCGAGCCGAAGCCCTTGCCCCGGCAGAGCCGGAACCGGTCGGCCAGCACCGGTTCGAGCGCGTCCCACCGGCGCACGTCCAGCCAGCGGCTCTGCGGCCGGCGGGCGGGGGTGCCGCGTACCGCCGCCGGGAAGCGGGTGGCGTCCGGGTCGCCCGCCGCGAACGAGCCGACCTGCACCTGGCAGATCAGCCGGCGGTCCCGGGCCCGCAGCGCGGAGGTCTCCGCCGCGGTGACGCGTACCGGGTCGAGCAGGAAGACGTCGGCGTCGACCGTGGTGTCGATCGGCCCGCTCAGCTGCCACTGCCACTGCCAGCGGTGCGCGGATGCCGCCGGCCAGGGCGTCGGGGCGCCCGGCGGGACGACCGGGGTGCGGCAGCCGTACACCGGGATCAGCAGGACGACCGCGACGGCGGCCGGCACCGCCCGGCGGACCCCTCCCCGTCGGGCGCCGTGGCCCGGGCCGACCCGCGCCCGCCGACCCGTCCGGCTCCGTCCCGCCTGGCGGGGCGCCGTCGCGGCCTCGGCCGATCCTGCCTCGCGGGCGTCGATCGGCGGCCCGGCCGGTGCGGGGCGCCGTGGCCCGTTGCGCCGCGCTGGCAGCCGGATCCGCATCGGCAGCTCCCCGGTCCGGGGCCGGCGCCGTCGCCGCCCGCCTCTACCCGGGACAAACGACCGCCCCCCGCCGACGACGCGGTGGGCGTCGGCGGCGAGGGGCGGCGTGGGGAGGTGCGAGGGTCAGCGCGGGGCGGCGAAGTCCTGGGTCCAGTACGGCCCGTTGCTGCTGGCCACGCCGACACCGATCTCGGTGAAGGCGCAGTTGAGGATGTTGGCCCGGTGGCCGGGGCTGTTCATCCAGGCGTCCATCACCGCGGCCGGGGTCTGCTGGTTCCACGCGACGTTCTCGCCGTAGGTGCGCCAGGAGTAGCCCACCCGGTCCAGCCGCTGGCCGGCGTCGCTGCCGTCGCTGCCGGTGTGCGTCATGGTGCGGTGGTCGGCCTGGTCCTGGCTGTGCCGCTGGGCGGCCAGCGTGAGCTTGTCGTTCACCTTGAGCGCGCCGCAGCCGGCCCTGGCCCGCTCGGCGTTGACCAGGTCGACGACCTGCCGGGCCTGGCTGCTCATCCCGGCGCTGAGCGCGGTGGCGCCGCCGCCGGTGGTGGCCGGGGTGGTGCGCTCCCGCTGCGTGCTCCGGCGGGACGGCGCCTCGGTGGTCCGCCGCGGCGCGGGCGCCTGGGTGCGGCTCGGCCGGGGGGACGGCTTGGCGGTGGTCGGCGAGGCGCTGGGCGACGCGCTCGGCGACGCCGTCGGGGAGGCGGTCGGCGAGGCGGTGTCGGTGGTGGCGCCGTCCACGGCCGGCGGCACCACGGGCGCCTCGGCGACCGTGCCGTCGTACCCGGTCCGGTCGGTGTCGTCGCCGCCGCCGGGCAGCACCAGCGCGCCGATGCCCAGGCTGACCACCAGGGTGGCCGCTGCGGCGGCGCCGCCGATCAGCAGCGGGCGGGGGAGCCGGCGGCGTCGCTCGTCCTCGCCTGCCCGGGCGTCGGCGCGCTCGCCGAGGGCGAACGGGGAGACTGTCGGCACGTACCGGGTGGCGTCCCGGTCCACCGGCGGGGTGACCGCGGTCCGGTCCCCGTACGGCTGGTAGGGGGCGTCCGCGTACGAGGCGCGCCCGGCGTACGGGTGCTCCGCGTAGTGGGTCTGCTCCGGGTATCCGGCCTGCTCCGCGTACCCGGGCCGGTCGTCGTGCCAGGCGGGCTCGGCGTACCCGGCCGGCTCCGCGTAACCGTTCTGCTCGGCGTACCCGGTCCGCTCGGCGTACCCGGCGGGCTCGGCGGGGTGCGCGGCGTCCTGGGCGGACGGGGACGGCTCGAAGCGGCCGGTCGGCGCGTCGGTCCACCCGTCCCGCCCCGGCTGCCGGGCCGCGTCCGGCTCGTCGCCGAACAGGTACGCCGAGCGGGGCTCGGGGCGGTCGCGCAGCCAGGAGGGCCGCTCGTCGACCGGCCGGTCCTGCCGGGCGGCGTCGTCCTGCTCGTTCGGGTCGGTCCAGCCGTACACGCCTGTCGCCTCCACGGGGTCGGTTGCGGGCCGCAGTGACGGTACGGGTGCCCGTTGAACTGCGGCAACGTGGCTAAGGAAGAGTTAAGGCGAGTTGGACTCGCGAGGTGACCGTACGCACATTCCGGGGCGTACAGTTAAGGAGTCCGGACAGAGCGTGTCCGAGCCTTGCGGCCCCCCGGCAAGTGGGACAGGGAAGACGTAGAGATGATCTACGGCCTGCGACAACTTGACGAAGGAGGGGTTCTCGGCTCAATATATAGGTGTCGCCAGTCGCGCCCGGTCATGCCCGCATAACGGCGGGTGGGCAGCCGCGAACACTAATGGGCGCGCGTTGGCCGGCCTTTCCGGCAGCGCATATCAAGGAGTCAGCATGGCTAAGGCCCTGTACGGCCACGTGGGAGCGGCGCCCGACCGGCGTCTGCTCGACGAGGTCACCCGACTGCGTGCCAGGGTTCAGGCACTGGAGTTCGAGATCACGCGTCTGCGTGCCGACAATGATCGGCTCGCGGCGGCGGCGGCGGAGGCGGACGACCTCCTGCGGCTGGCCGAGCCCGCGCTCACCTGATCTTCAGCGTCGGAAAACTGAATCGCACCACCAAGAAAACGCGCGCCGACACTTAAAGTGCCGGCGCGCAGCTCTGTCCGCCACATATCGCCGCCGCAATTTCGCGATCTTGCGCGAGCCGCTGCGGAACGGGCGCGAAACGGCGCCGCCCGGTCGTCCCGCCGCCATAGCCGCCGGTGATCCCTCCTGGCGCGGGGCGGGTCGCGTGCCGACCGGCCGCCGGCAACGGGTTAGTCTGCGGGTTAGCCAGGTCCGCGCAGCCCGCGACGCCTGCGGCGGCCACCGGACGAGGATCGAGAAGGTTGCATCTCAAGAGCCTGACGGTGAAGGGGTTCAAGTCCTTCGCCTCCGCGACGACGCTCAAGCTGGAGCCGGGGATCACCTGCGTGGTCGGCCCGAACGGCTCGGGCAAGTCCAACGTCGTCGACGCCATCGCCTGGGTGCTGGGCGAGCAGGGCGCCAAGGCGCTGCGCGGCGGCAAGATGGAGGACGTCATCTTCGCCGGCACCGCCGGCCGGGCGCCGCTGGGTCGGGCCGAGGTCACCCTCACCATCGACAACACCGACGGCGCGCTGCCGATCGAGTACACCGAGGTCTCCATCACCCGCCGGATGTTCCGCTCCGGCGAGAGCGAGTACGAGATCAACGGCGACTCCTGCCGCCTGCTCGACATCCAGGAGCTGCTCTCCGACTCCGGCATCGGCCGGGAGATGCACATCATCGTCGGGCAGGGCCGCCTCGACGGCATGCTGCACGCCAAGCCGGAGGACCGGCGGTCGTTCATCGAGGAGGCGGCAGGCGTCCTCAAGCACCGCAAGCGCAAGGAGAAGGCGCTGCGGAAGCTCGACGCGATGCAGGTGAACCTCAACCGGCTGACCGACCTCACCGCCGAGCTGCGCCGCCAGCTCAAGCCGCTGGGCCGGCAGGCCGAGGTGGCCCGCCGCGCCGCCGCCATCCAGGCCAACCTGCGCGACGCCCGGCTGCGGCTGCTCGCCGACGACCTGGCCACCCTGCGCGCGACGCTGGACAAGGAGATCGCCGACGAGACCGCGCTGCGCGAGCGGCGCGAGCTGATCGAGGGCGAGCACACCGAGGTGCAGGCCCGGCTGGCCGAGCTGGAGGCGGCGCTGGCCGAGGATGCGCCGCTGCTCGCCGCCGCCCAGGACACCTGGTACAAGCTCTCCGCCCTGCAGGAGCGGTTCCGCTCGATCGAGCAGCTGGCCCGGGAGCGGCTGCGGCACCTGAGCGCCCCCGGTGACGACGAGCGCCCCGGCCGGGACCCGGACCAGCTGGAGGCCGAGTCGCGCCGGGTCCGCGAGCAGGAGGAGGAGCTGCGCGCGGCGCTCACCGACGACCAGATCCGGCTGGCCGAGGCCGTCGAGCACCGGCAGGAGCTGGAGCGCCAGCTCGCCGCCGCCGAGCGGCAGCTGGTCGCCGCCGCCAAGGCCATCGCCGACCGCCGGGAGGGACTGGCCCGGCTCACCGGCCAGGTCAACTCCGCCCGGGCCCGCACCACCAGCGCCGGCGAAGAGCTGGAACGGCTCGCCGCCGCGCACGCCGACGCGCTGGGCCGCGCCGAGCACGCCCAGGCGGAGCTGGACGCGGTGGCCGAGCAGTCCACCGAGGCGGACCGGGACAACGCTGACCTCGACGAGCGGCACGCCGAGGCGGTCGCCGTCCAGGAACGGGCCCAGGCCGGGGTGCGTTCCCTGGCCGACGCCGAGCGGGCCGCCGAGAAGGACGCGGCCACCTGGAAGGCCCGCGAGGAGGCGCTCGCGCTCGGGCTGCGCCGCAAGGACGGCGCCGGCGCGCTGCTGGCCCGGGCGGGCGAGGTGCCCGGGCTGCTCGGCAGCCTGGCCGGCCTGCTCACCGTCGCGCCCGGCCACGAGGCGGCGCTCGCCGCCGCGCTGGGCGGGCTCGCCGACGCGGTGGCCGTCAGCGGGGTGGACGAGGCCGTCGAGGCGATGCGGCTGCTGAAGATCTCCGACGCCGGGCGGGCCGGCCTGCTGGTGGGCAGCCCCGCCGGCCCGGGCATGACCGGTTCGGCCGACGCGCTGCGCCCGAAGCTGCCCGAGGGCGCCCGCTGGGCACCCGACCTGGTCGAGTGCTCCGCCGAGCTGCGGCCGGCCGTGCACCGGGCGCTGCGCGACGTGGCGCTGGTCGACTCGCTCGCCGCCGCCGCCGAGCTGGTCGCCGGCAACCCGGAGCTGCGCGCGGTCACCCCGGAGGGGGACGTCGTCGGGGCGTACGCGGCGGCCGGTGGGTCGGCCAAGGCGCCCAGCTATCTGGAGGTGCAGGCGGCCGTCGAGGAGGCCCGCACCAACCGGCTCGCCGCCGAGCGGGCCGGCGCCGAGCTGCGCGAGCAGCTGGTCGACGCCCGGGGCGAGGTGGCCGCCGCCAAGGAGGCCGTGCAGCACGCCGCCGCCGCCAAGCGGGAGGCGGAGAGCCACCGTAACGCCGCCGCCCGCCGGCTCGCCGAGCTGGGCGCGGCGGCCCGCTCGGCGAAGGCGGAGACCGACCGGCTGGGCGAGTCCCGGTCCCGCGCCGAGGCGGCCCGGGAACGCGACCTGCTCGCCCTGGCCGAGCTGGAGGAGCGGCTGCGGCTGGCCGAGGACACCCCGATCGACGCCGAGCCGTCCACCGAGGAGCGGGACCAGCTCGCCGCGACCGTGCCGCAGGCCCGGCAGAACGAAATGGAGGTCCGGCTGGCGGTGCGTACCGCCGAGGAGCGGGTGGCCTCGATCGCCGGTCGGGCCGACTCGCTGGCCAGGCAGGCGACCGCGGAACGGGCGGCCCGGGAACGGGCCGCGGCCCGGCGTGCGGCCCGCACCCGGGGCGCGGCGATCGCCCGCGCGGTGGTCGGCGGCGCCCGCGAGGCGCTCACCCGGCTCACCGGCTCGATCGCCGCGGCCGAGGAGCACCGCGACGCCGTGGCGCGGGAACGCGCCGCCCGCGAGGCCGAGCTGCAGGAGGTACGCGGCGCGGCCAAGCGGCTCGGCGCGGAGCTGGAGCGGCTCACCGGCCAGGTGCACCGGGACGAGGTGGCCCGGGCCGAGCAGCGGCTGCGGATCGAGCAGCTGGAGGCGAAGGCCGCCGAGGACTTCGGGCTGGACGTGGAGACCCTGGTCGCCGAGTACGGCCCGACCCAGCTCGTCCCGCCCACCCCGGTGGACGTCGCGGCGGCGGAGAAGGACGGCCTGCCGGTGCCCGAGCCGGTCCGCTACGAGCGCCCGGTGCAGGAGAAACGGGCCGCCAAGGCGGAACGCGAGCTGGCCCTGCTCGGCAAGGTCAACCCGCTGGCGCTGGAGGAGTTCGCCGCGCTGGAGGAGCGCTTCAAGTTCCTCTCCGAGCAGCTGGAGGACCTGAAAGCCACCCGGCGGGACCTGCTCACCGTGGTCAAGGACGTGGACGAGCGGATCCTGGAGGTGTTCGCCAGCGCGTTCGCCGACACCGCCCGGGAGTTCGAGCAGGTGTTCACCGTGCTCTTCCCGGGTGGCGAGGGCCGGCTGATCCTCACCGACCCGGATGACCTGCTCACCACCGGCGTCGAGGTCGAGGCCCGGCCGCCGGGCAAGAAGATCAAGCGGTTGTCGCTGCTCTCCGGCGGCGAGCGCTCGCTGACCGCGGTGGCCATGCTGGTGGCGATCTTCCGCGCCCGGCCCAGCCCGTTCTACATCATGGACGAGGTCGAGGCGGCGCTCGACGACGTGAACCTGGGCAGACTGATCACCCTGCTGGCACAGTTGCGCGAGAAGAGTCAGCTGATCGTCATCACCCACCAGAAGCGGACCATGGAGGTCGCCGACGCGCTCTACGGCGTGACCATGCGCGCCGGGGTGACCCAGGTGATCAGCCAGCGGCTCAACCGGGCCGCCGACGACGAGCGGCCTGGCCGCGGCGAGGAGAATCAGTAGTGGCACGGGAACGGCCGACGGCGCTCCTGCTCGACTTCGACGGCGTGCTGCGCCGTTGGGACCCGGCGGTCGCCGCTGGCGTGGAGCGGAAGTACGGGCTCTCCGCGGGAATCCTCGACGAGATCGCCATGTCGTGGGGGCTGCTCCGGCCGGTGCTCACCGGCGAGGTCAGCCACGCCGAGTGGATGACCAGCGTGGCCGAGGCGCTGGCCCCGTCGCTGGGCAGTCACGAGCGGGCCCGCGCCGCCGTGGACGAGTGGCAGCGCTACCGGGGCGAGATCGACCCGGACGTGCTGGACTTCGTCCGGGAGGCCCGGGCGGCCGGCGTACGGGTCGGGCTGGGCACCAACGCCACCGACGTGCTCGACGCGGACCTCGCCGAGCTGGGGCTGGTGGGCGAGCTGGACGTGATCGTCAACTCCTCGGTGATCGGCGTGCACAAGCCGGCCAAGGAGTACTTCGAGGCGGCCTGCGAGGCGCTCAAGACCCCACCGGCGCGGGTCCTGTTCGTGGACGACGAGGCCCGGGCCGTCGCCGGTGCCCGGGTGGCCGGGCTGTCGGCGCACCGCTGGGCCGGCCCGGGGGACCTGCGCTACCTGCGGGCGGCACTTCGGACGACTGCGGCATAGTCGTCGGCGTCCACCGGTCCGCCCCCGCAGCGGTCTGCGGGCGCTACGAACGTGATGACGGGGATGCATCGCCCTCCCGACGTGCAGGGCAGCGATTCGTCGACGACATCACGTTCGTAGCGTGGCAGGAAGGGGCCCGGCACCCCCGCTGGCCGGGGCGGGGCCACCCCGACGAACGCCGGTGGGCCTCGGCGTCAGTCGCCGGTGACGCCGTCGAGGCGTTCGCGGAGCAGGTCGGCGTGGCCGTTGTGCCGGGCGTACTCCTCGATCATGTGCAGGTAGGCCCAGCGCAGGTTCCGGTGCTCGGGCGTGCCGTCGAGGCGCGGTCGGCGCAGGACCTGCTCCAGCGGGAGACCGGCGACGGCCTCCCGGGCTGCGGCCACCTCGGCGGTGAAGGTGGCGAAGTCGGATTCCGGGTCCGCGTCGACCAGGGCGTTGAAGTCCGCGTCCTCGTCCTCCGGGTCGTCGTAGAGGACCGGCACGTCCTGGTCGACGGCGCGGATGCGGAACCACCAGCGCTCCACCCCGGCCATGTGCCGGACCAGGCCGAGCAGGGTCAGCCCGGACGGGTCGACGCTGGGGGTCTTCAGCTGGTCGCCGGTCAGGCCGGCGCACTTGTGCAGCAGGGTGTCACGGTGGTAGTCGAGCCAGCCCTCCAGCATGGCGCGTTCGTCGCCGGCGATGGGCTCGGTGGTGCGGGTGATCTCGGGTGCTCTCCAGGTCATGCCGGGCATCCTGCCCGGCACGACTGACACCCCGCGATCGATTTCCTCAGGGCACCACGACGACCGGCCAGCGGCCGGTGCGGACCAGGCGGGTGGCGACCGAGCCGACCAGCCGGTGCCCGGCCTGCTCGGACGAGCCGACCACGACCAGGTCCGCCCGGGTCTCGTCGGCGGTCCGGCGCAGCTCGGCGTACGCGTCGCCGCGCCGGCACAGGAAGGTGATCGGCAGGTCCAGCTCCTCGGCCCCGCGCCGGCACTCCTGGCGCAGGTCGGCGGCGAGCTCGTCGTGGGTCTGCTGCACCGCGCCGGCGACCACCCCGGAGATCATGCCGGCGTACGGCGTGGGGCTGCTGACGTAGACCACCACCAGCCCGGAGCCCTGCCGTCGGGCCAGCCCGGCGGCGTACGCGGCGGCGCGCAGCGACGTGCGGGTGCCGTCCACCCCGACCAGCACCACCCGCGGCCCGTCGGTGCCACGCTCGAAGGGGAGCGGGCGGGCCGACGGGCCGTACTCCTCGCGGTCGACCGTGTCCACGGTCAGTTCCGTACCCCGGTGCGGACCACCGCCGCCCCGCCGCCGGTCGCGACGGTCGACTCCTGCTCGACCTGGTCGACGACCGGGTCGCTGTTGTGCAGGCGCAGCGGGATCTCCTTGATGAAGCAGACCGCGATCAGGGCGATCAGCCCGAACGGGGTGGCGGCCAGGAAGATGTCGCCGGCGCCGTGGCCGTACGCGCTCTCCACCACGGTCCGGATCGGGCCGGGCAGGGTGTGCACGTTCGGCAGGGTGTTGCCCCCGCCGCCGGTGGCCGGGATGCCGAGGCCGGCGAGCCCGTCGGCGACGTACTGCTTGACCTTGTGGGCCAGGATCGCGCCGAGCGCGGAGACGCCGATCGCACCGCCGAGGCTGCGGAAGAAGGCGACCACCGAGCTGGCCGCGCCGAGCTCGTGCGGGCCGACGGTGTTTTGCACGGCGAGCACCAGGTTCTGCATGGTCATGCCCAGCCCGAGCCCGATCAGCGCCATGTAGATGCTCATCTGCCAGTACGGGGTGTCGTAACGCAGCGTGCCCATGGTGGCGAAGCCGGCGGTGAGCAGCGCCGAGCCGATCACCAGCCACCGCTTCCAGCGGCCGGTGTTGGTGATGATCCGGCCGACGACGGTGGAGGCGACCAGCAGGCCGCCGATCATCGGCAGCGTCATCAGCCCGGACATGGTCGGGCTCTCGCCCCGGCTGATCTGGAAGTACTGCCCGAGGAAGACCGACGCGCCGAACATGCCCACGCCGACCCCGATGCTGGCGACCACGGCCAGGGTGATGGTGCGGTTGCGGAACAGCCGCGGCGGGATCATCGGCTCGGCGGCCCGGTTCTCCACCCGGATCGCGGCCCAGCCGAGCACCAGCGCGCCGGCCACCATCACGGCCGTCTGCCAGGAGATCCAGTCGTACTTGTCGCCGGCCAGGGTGACCCAGATCAGCAGCACCGAGACGGCCGCGGTGATCAGGGTGGCGCCCCACCAGTCGATCTTCGCCTCGCGCTTGACCACCGGCAGGTGCAGGGTCTTCTGCAGCACGATCAGGGCGAGGATGGCGAACGGCACGCCGACGTAGAAGCACCAGCGCCAGCCGAGCCAGTCGGTGTCCACGATCACACCGCCGATCAGCGGGCCGCCGATGGTGCCGACCGCCATCACCGCGCCGAGGTAGCCGCTGTACCGGCCGCGCTCGCGCGGGGCGATCATCGTCGCCATGATCACCTGGGCCAGCGCGGTCAGCCCGCCGGCGCCGACGCCCTGCAGCACCCGGCAGGCGATCAGCTGCCCGGTGGAATGGGACAGCCCGGCCAGCACCGAGCCCAGCACGAAGACCGACAGCGCCAGCTGGACCAGGAGCTTCTTGCTGGCCAGGTCGGAGAGCTTGCCCCAGATCGGGGTGGTCGCGGTGGTGGCCAGCAGCGTCGAGGTGACCACCCAGGTGTACGCGGACTGGCCGCCGTGCAGCTCGGTGATGATCCGCGGCAGCGCGTTGGAGACGACCGTGGAGGAGAGGATCGCGACGAACATGCCCAGCAGTAGGCCGGAGAGGGCCTCCAGGATCTGCCGGTGTGTCATGTCGACGGCGGTCGCCCGGGTGGGCGCTGTCGCCTGGGTCATCGTTGCTGCCTCCGGAGGAGAAGTGCGGAAATGGGTGCCTCAGGCAACCGTAAGGGTTGGTTGCCTCAAGCAACAACCGGACGTGACGCGGCTCTATTCCGGGCCGCCCGGGTCGGAATTCCGGGCCTGCGGGGTCGGTGTTCCGGGCCCGCGGGCCGGTTCCGGCCGGCGTGGGTCAGAAGGTCTCGTTGAACCGGTGCAGCAGCCGGGCGAAGTCCTCCACGTCCCGGCGCGGCCAGCTCTCCATCGTGCGCAGGATCTGCCCCAGCCGGGCGGCCCGCGCCGCGTCGAACCGGCGGGTGCCCTCCTCGGTCAGGCTGAGCTGGGCGGCCCGCCGGTCCACCGGGTCCGGATCCCGGCGGACCAGGCCCAGCCCCTCCAGGCCGCGGATCTGCCGGCTCAGCGTGCCCTTGCCGATGCCCAACCGGACCGCCAGGTCGGTGAGCCGGATGGACCCCGAGCGGCGCAGCCAGAGCAGCAGGCCGTACGCGTTCGGCTCCAGGTTGGGGTGCACCTCGCGGGCGATCTCCCAGGACAGCGCCCGGCCGCGGCGCAGCAGCGCGGTCAGCTCGTGCTCCACCGCGCGCATGGTCTCCGGTTGGTCGTCCACGCCACCGAGCGTACGGCGCGGGGCTCAGTCCACCGAGGCGAGTCGCTGCCGGGCCACCTCGCGCAGGAAGCCGTCGCTGGTAGTGCCCTCGATCATCACCTCGGCGCCCCGGCCCCGGTGCTCCAGCGTGGCCACCGCGTTGCCGAAGTACGGGCCGGCCAGCTTCTGCCAGCGCACCGAGGGGCGGCGCACGCCGGCCGAGCGGGCCAGCGCCCGGGTCGCGCCGGCCGGCCCCGGATGCCAGCCCAGCTTCATCAGCGGGCGCATGAAGGCCGGCACCTGATTGTGGATCGGCGAACAGGTGAGCTGGTGCACCGGCGTACGTACCGCCGGGTCGCCGAACCTGGCCCGGGCCACGTACGAGTGGTGCACGTCCCCGGAGAGCACGCTGATCGAGGCCGGTGGCGCGTACGCCGGACCGGCCCCCACCCGGTCGCCGGACTCGCCGGGCCGGCCGCTGCCGAGCCGGGCGAACAGCGCCCCGAGCGCGTCGAACGACTGCCGGAAGGCGCCCCAGTGCTCCAGGTCGGCGCCGCGCCGGATCCGCTCGCCCAGCCGGGAGACCCAGGGCCGCGACGAGTCCGCGAGGCGCTCGTTCCACGCCTCGACGTGGTGGATGCCCGGCGGCAGCAGCCAGGGCAGCGACGAGCCGACCACCAGGTGGTCGTAGACGCCGTGCGCCCGGTCGGTGAACCAGGACCACTCGCCCGGCGGGAGCATCGCCCGGTTGCCCGGCTCGAGCACCCGGCTGCACCGGTTGTCGAGCATCACCAGCCGGGTGCGGCCCAGGTCCAGCGAGTAGCTCCACTGGTAGCTGCGGGCGCGCACCTCCGAGCGGACGGGACGACCGCCCACCGCCGGGTCGGCCAGCTCGTCGGCCTCGGCGTCGACCCGCTCGCCGAACTCGCGCAGCACGTCGGTGGCGTCACCCGCGGTGACCACCTTGGCGTAGAGCGGGTCCTCGGCGATCTCGTCCGGTGACAGGTTGCCCAGGTGCTGGTAGACCCAGTACGACGCCAGCCCGCTGCGGATCCGCTCGGCCCACCACGACTCCTGGCGCATGTCGGCGCGCCAGGATTCCGAGGTGTTCCAGTCGTCGATCACCTCGTGGTCGTCGAAGATCATCGCGCTGGGCACGGTGGAGAACAGCCAGCGGATCTCCGGGTCCCGCCAGGACTCCAGGTAGAGCTTGGTGTACTCGTCGAAGCTGACCACCTGGTCGACCGGGGCGTCCTTCGGCCGCCGCCGGCGCCGCTTGAGCAGCTTGCGCACCGTCGGGGAGGTGATGTCCGCGTACACCTGGTCACCGAGCAGCACCAGCAGGTCCGGCAGGAGCGCCGGGTCCGGGTCGGCGATCAACCGCCGGGCGTACGCGTCGAGCGCGTCCGGAGGCAGCCGTCGCGCGGTGGCGTGCTGGGTGGTCTCCCGGCAGGAGCCGAAGACCAGCTTGACCGGCTGGTCGGCGTCGTCGGTGGCCCGGGTGCGGATCACGCTGGGCGGGAAGCCGCCGTCCGGCACCGGCCAGGCCACCTCGTCGTCGACCAGCACCTGGTAGCTGGTGGCGCTGTCCGGGGTGAGCCCCTCCACCACGACGAGGGCATAGTGGTGGTCGTACGCGGAGAAGGTGGGCGCGGTGCCCGAGGCGCCGTCGGCCGTGCGGACGGTGACCACCGCGGGCCCGCTGGTCTCCACCCAGACGGTGGCCCGGGTGCCGACCACCCGCCGCAGGAGGGGGCCGATGAGCAGGCGTGCGGCGGGCATGGTGGACCTCCGAGTCGAACGGATCTCATGTTTACTACTCGGCCGGCGGTCGCACCACTGCTGGCTGTCACCGAGAGTACCGCCGGGGCCGGGCGGGTCGCGGGGGTGCGGTGGTGAAGACGCCATGGCCGTCATCTGACAGGATTTCGGCATGACGGAATACCTCCTCGTCGCGCTCGCCCTGCTCGGTGTGCTGATCCTCGGCGGCCTCAGCCTGGTGGTGCCCCGGTTGCGCCGGCGGCCCGAGCCCCCGCTGCCGGAGACCGAGGTCGACACCCGGGCCGAGGAGGACCTGGCCGGTCCGCCGGTCGAGGCCGCCGAGTCCGACCTGTCCACCGGCGTCCTGGTCGAGCCGCCGGTGGTCGAGGCGCCCCCGCTGGAGGTCCCGGAGCCCACCGCCGGCCGGCTGGTGCGGCTGCGCTCCCGGCTGTCCCGCTCGCAGAACGTGTTCGGCAAGAGCCTGCTCGGCCTGCTCAGCCGCGACCACCTCGACGAGGACGCCTGGGAGGAGATCGAGGACGCGCTGATCACCGCCGACGTCGGCATCGACGCCACCCGCGACATCGTCGACCGGCTGCGCGAGCGGACCCGGGTGCTCGGCACCCGCTCCGCCGGCGAGCTGCGCGCGCTGCTCGCCGCCGAGCTGGTCAACGCGCTCGACCCGGGCCTCGACCGGTCGCTGCGCACCGAGCCCAAGGACGGCTCGCCGGCGGTGCTGCTGGTGGTCGGGGTCAACGGCGCCGGCAAGACCACCACCTGCGGCAAGATCGCCCGGGTGCTGGTGGCCGACGGGCGGACGGTCACCCTGGGCGCCGCGGACACCTTCCGCGCCGCCGCCGCCGACCAGCTGGAGACCTGGGGCGGCCGGGTGGGCGCGGTGACCGTCCGCGGCCCGGAGGGCGCCGACCCGGCCAGCGTCGCCTTCGACGCCGTCCGCGCGGGCATCGACGCCGGCACCGACACCGTGCTGATCGACACCGCCGGCCGACTGCAGAACAAGATCGGCCTGATGGACGAGCTGGGCAAGGTCAAGCGGGTGGTGGAGAAGCACGGCCCGATCGACGAGACGCTGCTGATCCTGGACGCCACCACCGGCCAGAACGGCCTGGAGCAGGCCCGGGTCTTCACCGAGGTGGTCAACGTGACCGGCGTGGTGCTGACCAAGCTCGACGGCACCGCCAAGGGCGGCATCGTGATCGCCGTGCAGCGCAAGCTCGGCATCCCGGTCAAGCTGGTCGGCCTCGGCGAGGGCGCCGACGACCTGGCCCCGTTCGACCCCGCACAGTTCGTCGACGCGCTGCTCGGCACCGAGCCGCTCGCCCGGGACGCGTAACCTCGGGTGACGAACGACGATCGCGCGTACGCCGGGTGGCGGGATCCCCGCGGGGCGGCGCCGCGCCTGGGGAGGCCGTACGTGACCTCGCAGGAGATCCCGCTGCACGGCGGGAACGTGAGCACCGTGGTGCGGGTCGGCGACACCGTCCGGCGCAACGCCGGGCCGTGGACCCCGTCGGTGCACGCCCTGCTGCGGCACCTGGAGTACGTCGGGTTCACCGGCGCTCCGCGCGCCCTCGGGATGGACGAGCGCAACCGCGAGGTGCTGTCGTACCTGGAGGGGGAGTGCGGGGAGTACCCGCTGGCCCGGCACTGGGTCACCGACGAGGCGCTGGTCACCGTGGCGACGATGCTGCGGATGTTCCACGACGCGCAGTACGGCTTCACCCCGCCGCCGCAGGCGGTCTGGCGCTCGTTCGGGCCGCCCCCGCCGGACACCGAGGTGATCTGCCACCACGACGCGGCCCCGCACAACGTGATCTGGCGGCCGGACGGCACCCTCGGTCTGATCGACTTCGACCTCGCCTCGCCGGGCGCGCGGATCTACGACGTGGCGTACGCGGCCTGGACCTGGGTGCCGATCTTCTCCGACCGGGACTCGATCACACTGGGCTGGAAGCGCCCCGACCGGCCGCGCCGGCTGCGGCTGTTCGCCGACGCGTACGGGCTGATCCCGCGCGACCGGCACCGGCTGATCCGGACCATCCGCAAGCGGATCGTCGACCACGTCGAGGGCATCCGCCGGATGGCCGCGGCCGGCGAGCCGGCGTTCGTCCGGATCGTGCACAAGGGTCACCTTCGTCGCCCGATGCGTGACCTGCGGCTGCTCGACTACGAGCGGCTCGCCCTGGAGAACGCGCTGCGCTGAACCGCCGTCCGCGATCCGCCGCCGGGTGGCCCGCCGTCCCCTACCGTGCCGAAGCGGCCGCTCCCGACCGGGAGCGGCCGCTTCGTCCGTCCCCGCCATCCATGATCGGCGTTCTTCACATGCCGGAAACAACCCGTCACAGGCCGGAAATCGAGGGGTGTCGGTGAAGGAAACAGCCGGCGACCAAGCTTCCGCCATCCGGCGTACGGGCGACGCTGCCCCGGAAGCCGTGAAGGAGGACTTCACCTTTTAGGAGGCCAGCGTGCCTGAAGCACCGACGATCGACGGCGGCAACACCGTTTGGCTGCTGGTTTCGACCGCTCTCGTGCTGCTCATGACCCCGGGACTGGCGCTGTTCTACGGCGGCCTGAACAGGTCCAAGGGTGTGCTCAACATGATGATGATGAGCTTCTCCGCCATCGGGCTCATCTCTGTTCTGTGGTGGTTCTACGGTTTCAGCGTCGCCTTCGGGACCGACGTCAACGGCTTCTGGGGTGACCCGGGCGCCTACCTCGGCACCAAGACGTTCCTCGCCGAGACCGACCTCTGGGGTGCCACGACCGACAACCCCAGCGGCATCGGCATCCCGCTGTACGTGTTCATGGCCTTCCAGATGGTCTTCGCGGTGATCACCGTCGCGCTGATCAGCGGCGCCATCTCCGACCGGGCCAAGTTCTCCGGCTGGTTGCTGTTCGCCTTCGGCTGGGCCACCCTGGTCTACTTCCCGGTCGCGCACTGGGTGTGGGGCGGCGGCATCATCGGCGCCAAACTGCACGCGCTCGACTTCGCCGGCGGTACGGCGGTGCACATCAACGCGGGTGCCGCGGCGCTCGGCGTGGCCCTGGTGCTCGGCAGGCGGGTCGGCTGGCCGCGGGAGGGCATGAAGCCGCACAACATCCCGCTGGTCGCGCTGGGCGCCGGCCTGCTCTGGTTCGGCTGGTTCGGGTTCAACGCCGGCTCGGAGCTGACCGTCGACTCGGTCGCCGGCCTCGCCTTCATCAACACCCAGCTGGCCACGGCCGCGGCGGTGCTCGGCTGGATCGCGGTCGAGTGGGTCAAGGACAAGCGGCCCACCATGGTCGGCGCCTCGTCCGGCGCCGTCGCCGGTCTGGTCGCCATCACCCCGGCCTGTGGCTTCATCGCCCCGTGGGCGGCCGTCCTGCTCGGCATCGTCGCCGGCGTGGCCTGCGCCCTGGCCATCAGCCTGAAGTACAAGCTGGGGTACGACGACTCGCTCGACGTGGTGGGCGTGCACTTCGTCGGCGGCTGGATCGGGTCGCTCTGGCTCGGCCTGTTCGCCACCGCCTCGGTCAACGGCGCGATCAGCGACGTGGTGGGCGCCTCCGACGGCCTCTTCTACGGCGGCGGGCTGACCCAGCTGGGTCGGCAGGCGCTGGCCGGCCTGATCGTGACGGTCTGGTCCGGCGGTATCGCCTGGCTGCTCGCCTTCGCCATCGAGAAGACCATCGGCTTCCGGGTCGGCGCCGAGGCCGAGGTCGAGGGCATCGACCTCGCCGAGCACGCGGAGAGCGCGTACGACCTGTCGCCCACCACGGGCAGCAGCGCCGGTGGCGCGTTCGCCATGGCCGGGATCGGGGCCACCCGGCCCGCTCCGGGCGCCCCCGAACCGGCGGACGAGCCCGCCGAGTCGGTCAGCGAGAAGGTCGCCGGTTAACGTTCCCGAGATGGAGGGGTTGGACATGAAGCTGGTGACCGCGGTCATCAAGCCGTACCAGCTGGACGCGGTGAAGGAGGCCCTGCACGCCCTCGGCGTGGCCGGCCTGACCGTCAGCGAGGTCCAGGGGTACGGGCGGCAGAAGGGGCACACCGAGGTCTACCGGGGTGCCGAGTACACGGTCGAGTTCCTGCCCAAGATCCGGGTCGAGGTGCTCACCGACGAGATGGACGTCGACAAGATCGTGGACGCGATCGTGGCGGCGGCCCGCACCGGCAAGATCGGCGACGGGAAGGTCTGGGTGACCGGCGTCGAGGAGGTCGTCCGCGTCCGCACCGGCGAACGCGGCCTAGACGCCCTGTAGAGCCACACCCCGCTCCCGCCAGGAGGACCACATGACCTCGTTGATCAAGGGGAATGCGTCAGGACACGCCGGCGACGGTGACGCAAACCTCTTGATCAACGAGGTCGGTGGCGTCGGAGAGGCCGCCCGGCGGGGGCGCGCCGAGGGGTACGACGAGTGGTTGGGCGGGTTGCTGCCGGGGCGGCCCGGGGTGGCGCTGGTCGCGGTGGGCGGGCTCGGGCGGCGGGAGTGCGCGCCACACGGCGACCTCGACCTGGTGCTGCTCCACGCCGGGGTGCCCGGCGTGGACGAGTTGGCCGGCTCGCTGTGGTATCCGATCTGGGACGCCGGGGTGCGGCTGGACCACTCGGTGCGCACCGTCGCCGAGGCGCTCTCGGTGGCCCAGGACGACGTCAAGGTGGCCCTGGCCCTGCTGGACGCCCGGTTCGTCGCCGGCGACCGGGCGCTCGCCGACCTGCTTGCCCGCGCCGCCACCGACCACTGGCGACGCACCGCCGTGCGCCGGCTGCCCGCGCTGCGGGAGCTCACCGAGGCCCGCTGGCGCGCCCACGGCGAGTTGGCCTTCCTGCTGGAGGGCGACCTCAAGGAGGCCGCCGGCGGGCTGCGCGACGTGGGCATCCTGCGGGCCATCGCCACCGCCGGCGTCACCGACGCGCTGCGTCCCGCGGTCCGCGCCGCCCACCTGCGCCTGCTGGACACCCGGGACGCCCTGCACCAGCAGGTCGGCCGCCGGGTGGACCGGCTCGTCGCGCAGGAACGCGACGGCGTCGCCGCGCTGCTCGGCCTCCGGCAACCGCAGTCCGACCCCGGCCAGCGAGCCGGGGCCCCCGCCCGGGACGGCGACGCCCTGCTGCGCCGGGTCGCCGGTGACGCCCGTACGGTCAGCCACGCCCTCGACGACGCCTGGCGGGCCGCCGACCGGCTCCGGTCCGGCCGCCGCCGGGGCGCCGACGGTCGACCGCAGCGCCGCCCGGTGGCCCGGGACGTGGTCGAGCACGACGGCGAGCTGGTGCTCGCCCGGACGGCGATCGGCGCGCGACCCGACCCGAGCCTGTCGCTGCGGGTGGCCGCCGCCGCGGCCACCTCCCGACTGCCGATCGCCCGGGCCACCTGCGAGTGGCTCGCCGCGTACTGCCCGCCGCTGCCCGCGCCCTGGCCGCCGGCCGCCCGGGACGCGTTGGTCACCCTGCTCGGCGCCGGCCCCGGGCTGGTGCCCGCCTGGGAGACCTGCGACCGGTACGGGCTGGTCGACGGCTGGCTGCCCGAGTGGACCCGGCTGCGCAGCCTGCCCCAGCACAACCCGGTGCACCGGTTCACCCTGGATCGGCACCTGGTGCAGACCGCGTACGAGGCCAGCCGGCACACCCGCGAGGTGGACCGCCCAGACCTGCTGCTGCTCGGCGCGTTCCTGCACGACATCGGTAAGGGGCTCCCGGGCGATCACAGCGTCGTGGGGGCGCCGCTGGCCGAGGCGGTGGCCACCCGGATCGGCCTGCCCACGCCCGAGGTGGCGCTGATCGGCACGCTGGTTCGGCAGCACCTGCTGCTGCCCGACGTGGCGACCCGCCGGGACCTGTCCGACCCGAGGACCATCGCCGGGGTGGCGCAGCGGATCGGCGACGGCGCCACCCTCGACCTGCTGCACGCGCTGGTCCGCTCGGATGCGGCGGCGACTGGCCCGGCCGCCTGGTCGGACTGGAAGGGGCGGCTGGTCGCCGAGCTGGTCGACCGGGTGCGCACGGCGCTGGAAACCGGCGTGCTGCCCGCCCCGCCGGCGCCCGACCCGGCGCTGGTCGCCGGGCCGCTGCCGGCCGTACACCTGGCCGACGACGCGGTGGCGGTGGCCGCGGCGGACCGGCGCGGCCTGCTCGCGACGGTCGCCGGGTGCCTGGCCATGCACCGGCTGGAGGTGCTCGCCGCGGACGCCGCCACGGTCGACGGCCGGGCCCTGGTGCAGTGCCGGGTGCGACCGCGCTACGGGTTGGCGCCCGATCCGATCGCGCTCACCGCCGACCTGCGCCGGGCGGTCGCCGGAGACGTCTCGGTCACCCAGCGGCTGCGCGGCCGGGCGCTCGCCGCCCGGGGTGAGGGCGCCGCGCCGCGGGTGGTCTGGCACCGGGAGGCGGCCACCGACGCGGTGCTGCTGGAGCTGCGCGCCGCCGACGCGGTCGGGCTGCTCTACCGGGTCACCTGCGCCCTGGACGAGGCCGGCGCGCAGGTGCGGGCGGCCCGGATCTCCACCCTCGGCGGCGACGTGGTGGACGTGTTCTACCTGGTCGGCGGCTGGCCCGCGGACGCCGAGCGGGCCCGGCTGGAGGCGGCCGTGCTGGCGGCGGTCTGAGGCCGTACGTCCCGCGACGTAGCGGGACAGTCGCTCGTGGGAGCACGCCGGGCGGCCACCGCGTGGGCAGAATGACCGGCATGCGCGCCGAACCCCGCACCGAGCGCCGCCGGCAGGCGGTCGCCGACCTGGCGCTGGCGCTGTTCCTGCTCGCCTTCGGCCTGCTCACCACCGCTGTGGCCGGGCGCAACCAGCCCGGCAGCACGCCGGTCGGCGCGACGGCGTTGTGCCTGGTCGGGGTGGCCTCGCTGGTCCTGGCCGGGCGGACCCGGGCCCCCCGGACCACGCTCGGCGTCGTCGCGGTGGTGGTCTCCGCGTACCTGGTCCTCGGCTACCCGTACGGGCCGGTGCTGCTCACCTTCATGGTCGCGGTCTACACGGTGGCGGTGCGGCTGCCCGTCCGGCCGGCCGCCGCGGCGACCGTCGTCGCGCTGCTGGTGCTGCTGGCCCACCTGTTCGCCTCCCCGGCGAACGCGCCCGGGTTGGCCGGTCTGCTGCCCGGCTCGGCCTGGGCGGTGGTGCCGTTCGCCGTCGGGGTGGCGGTCCGCACCAGTCGGGAGACCGCCGCCCGCACCCGCGCCGAGCAGGCCCGGGAGCTGGCCGACTCCGAACGGCTGCGGGTGGCCCGCGAGGTGCACGACGTGGTGGGGCACGGGCTGGCGGCCATCCACCTGCAGGCGGAGGTCGCGCTGCACCTGCTGGCGAAGCGGCCGGAGCAGGCCGAGACGGCGCTGCGGGCGATCAGCCGCACCAGCAAGGAGGCGCTGGACGAGCTGCGCGTCACGCTGACCGTGGTGCGGCGGGACGACGGCGCCGCCCCCCGCGCCCCGGCGCCCGGGCTCGACCAGCTGCCCCAGCTGCGCGAGCGGCTGGCCGGCGCCGGGGTGCCGGTCACCGTCGCGGTCGACGGGGAGCCGCGTCCGTTGCCCGTCGCGGTCGACCTGGCCGCGTACCGGGTGGTGCAGGAGTCGTTGACGAACGTGCTGCGGCACGCCGGGCCGGCCACCGCCGCCGTCGCGCTGCGGTACGCCCCCACCCAGGTGGCGGTCGAGGTGACCGACACCGGTCGGGGCACGCCGGCCGTGCCCGGCCCCGGCGGCGGGACGGGCCTGGCCGGGATGCGGGAGCGGGTCACCGCGCTGGGCGGGACCTTCGCCGCCGGGCCGCACGCCGGTGGCGGTTTCCGGGTGTACGCGACCCTGCCGGTGGAGGAGGCCCAGTGATCACCGTGTTGCTCGCCGACGACCAGGACCTGGTGCGGATCGGGCTGCGTGCCCTGCTGGAGAGCGAGGACGACCTCGGCGTGGTGGGGGAGGCCGCGGACGGGCTGCGCGCGGTGGAGCTGGCCCGCGCGTACCGGCCGCACGTGGTGCTGATGGACGTCCGGATGCCGGGGGTGGACGGCATCGAGGCGACCCGGCGGATCGTCGCCGACCCGGAGCTGGCCGGCACCCGGGTGATCGTGCTGACCACCTTCGAGCTGGACGAGTACGTCTTCGACGCGCTCCGGCACGGGGCCAGTGGCTTCCTGACCAAGGACACCCCGCCGGCCGAGCTGCTGCGCGCGGTGCGGCTGGTGGCCGAGGGGGAGGCGCTGCTGTCGCCGTCGGTGACCCGGCGGGTGGTCCGGGAGTTCGCCACCCGCCCGGCCCGGGTGCCCCGGCCGCACCCCCGGCTGGACTCGCTCACCGACCGGGAGCGGGAGGTGGTGGGCCTGGTCGGCGAGGGGCTGAGCAACGCCGAGATCGCCGAGCGGCTGGTGGTCAGCCCGGCCACCGCGCGTACCCACGTCAGCCGGGCGATGATCAAGCTCGGCGCCCGGGACCGGGCCCAGCTGGTGGTCTTCGCGTACCAGTCGGGGTTGGTCACGTCCTGACCCGGCGCGGGCCCGGCGGGTGGGCGGTGGCCGGGCCGGAGCGCGGGTGCGGGCGGCGGGCTACCCTAGCGGTGGCTGGACTCCTGCCCGGCCGCGTTGTGCCCGCCGGAAAACGACAAACGGGATGTTCGCGTGTTTGACACCTTGAGTGACCGCCTGTCCGGAATCTTCACCAAGCTCCGCGGCAAGGGTCGGCTCACCGACGCCGACATCGACGCCACCGCGCGCGAGATCCGCATGGCGCTGCTGGAGGCGGACGTCGCGCTGCCCGTGGTCAAGGGCTTCATCGCGAACGTGAAGGAGCGGGCCCGCGGCTCGGAGGTCTCCGAGGCGCTCAACCCGGCGCAGCAGATCATCAAGATCGTCAACGAGGAGCTGATCACCGTCCTCGGCGGCGAGGGGCGGCGGCTCCAGTTCGCCAAGCAGCCGCCGACCGTGATCATGCTGGCGGGTCTGCAGGGTTCCGGCAAGACCACCCTGGCCGGCAAGCTGGCCCGCTGGCTCAAGGCGCAGGGCCACCAGCCGCTGCTGGTCGCCGCCGACCTGCAGCGTCCCAACGCCGTCGGGCAGCTCCAGGTGCTCGGTGGTCGCGCCGGCGTCGAGGTGTACGCCCCGGAGCCCGGCAACGGCACCGGCGACCCGGTGCAGGTGGCCCGCGCCTCGATCGAGCACGCGAAGCGCGCCGCGCGGGACATCGTCATCGTCGACACCGCCGGCCGGCTCGGCATCGACGCCGAGATGATGCAGCAGGCCGCCGACATCCGCGACGCGGTCGACCCGGACGAGGTCATCTTCGTCATCGACGCGATGGTCGGCCAAGACGCGGTGCGCACCGCCGAGGCGTTCCGCGACGGGGTCGGCATCACCGGCGTGGTGCTGTCCAAGCTCGACGGTGACGCCCGCGGTGGCGCCGCGCTGAGCGTCCGCGAGGTCACCGGGCAGCCGATCCTCTTCGCCTCCACCGGCGAGAAGCTGGAGGACTTCGACGTCTTCCACCCCGACCGGATGGCCAGCCGGATCCTCGGCATGGGCGACGTCCTCACTCTGATCGAGCAGGCCGAGCAGGCCTTCGACTCCGATCAGAAGGAGAAGATGACCGCCAAGCTGATGGGCGGCGAGCAGTTCACCCTGGAGGACTTCCTCGACCAGCTCATCGCGGTCCGTCGGATGGGCCCGATCGCCAACGTGCTGGCCATGATGCCCGGCATGGGGCAGATGAAGGACCAGCTCTCCGAGCTGGACGACAAGCACTTCGACCGGGTCACCGCGATCATCCGCTCGATGACCCCCGGCGAGCGCACCAACCCGAAGATCATCAACGGCTCCCGCCGGGCCCGCATCGCCAGCGGCTCCGGGGTCACCGTGATGGACGTCAACCAGCTGCTCAACCGCTTCGCCGACGCGCAGAAGATGATGAAGCAGATGGGCGGCATGATGGGCCTGCCCGGCGGCGGCCGGCGCAAGGCCACCAAGTCCCCGAAGAACAAGCGCAAGGGCACCAAGGGCGGCAACCGGCCGCGTACCGGGGCGGGCGCCGGGATGCCGGGCGGCTTCCCGGGCGGCATGCCGCAGCTGCCGCCGGGGATGGACCCGGGCGACCTGGCCGGCGGGCAGGGCCTGCCGCCGGGCTTCAAGCTCCCGAAGATCGACTTCAACAAGCTCGGCAAGGGCGACCAGCGACCCCGCTGACGCGTGTCGGTGACGGCGGGCGACGCCATCCTCTCCTAGGGTGATGTCGCCCCCTGGGAAGGAGATGTCAATGACCGCGGCCCCGATCCTGCCGGAGCGGCACGAGTGGACGGTCGACGACCTCGGCGAACTGCCGAAGGACCTTCCGTACGAACTGATCAACGGAAGGTTGATCGTGCCGTCGCCGACTGCCCTGCATCAAGAACTGTGCGTCGAGCTGCTGCTCGCGCTTCGCGTCAACTGCCCGCCGGACCTCCTCGTCAGCATCGACCTGTCGATGCGGGTCGACCGGCGCAACGAGCCCCGCCCCGATGTGGTGGTCATCCGCCGCAAGCACGCCGGCCGGTCACCGGTGCCGGTCGAGGACGCGCTGCTCGCCGTCGAGGTGGTCTCGCCGACCTCCACCTTCCGCGACATGTACGACAAGGCGAAGGTGTACGCGCACGCCGGGGTCCGCTCCTACTGGGTGGTGGACCCGCTGCAGGAGCGGATCGCCCTGACCGAGTACGTCCGGGGCGTGAACCGCGACTACGAGCAGGTCAGCAACACCGAGGACCTGTTCGTGACCGAGACGCCGTGGAAGGTCTCCGTCGACCTGCCGGCGCTCACCGCCCGCAAGAACGACCTGCTCGCCCCGGGCGGGGAGTGATCGGGTAGGACTGTGCACATGGCTCTGCATGTGCGTGGCGTGCTCCTGCCCGACGACGAGGTCCGGGATCTCTGGCTGGTCGGCGACCGGGTCACCTTCGAACCGGTCGCCGACGCCGAGACCGTGGTCGACGGCGGGTTCGTGCTGCCCGGCCTGATCGACGCGCACTGCCACATCGGCATCGCCCGCGGCGGCGCCCCGATCACCTCGCTCGACCAGGCCCGCGAGCTGGCCCGTACCGACCGGGACGCCGGGGTGCTGGCGATCCGGGACGCCGGCTCGCCGTACCCGTACCCCCAGCTCGACGACGAGGCGGACCTGCCGCGGCTGGCCCGCGCGGGCCGGCACGTGGCCCCGCCGAAGCGCTACCTGCGCGACATCGGCGTGGAGGTCGGCGCGGCGGAGGTGGCCGCGACCGTCGCCGACCAGGCCGCCGCCGGCAACGGCTGGGTCAAGCTGGTCGGCGACTGGATCGACCGCGGCGTCGGGGATCTCGCCCCAGCCTGGGACGCGGACACCATGACCGCGGCCGTCGCGGCCGCGCACGCCGCCGGGGTACGCGCCGCCGTGCACACCTTCAGCGAGTCGGCCGTGGAGATCATGGTGCGGGCCGGGGTGGATTCGGTGGAGCACGGCACCGGGTTGAGCCTCGACCTGATCGACCTGATGGCCCGGCAGGGCACCGCGCTGGTTCCCACGATGATCAACATCGCCACCTTCGGCGGCATCGCCGACGCGGCCCGGGCCAAGTTCCCCGGGTACGCCGACCACATGCTCGCGCTGCGCGACCGCTTCCCCGAGGTGGTGCGGGCGGCGTACGAGGCGGGGGTGCCGATCTACGTGGGCACCGACGCGGGCGGCGGCATCGACCACGGGCTGGCCGCCGAGGAGATGCTGCTGCTGCACGAGCGGGCCGGCATGGCGGCCGTGGACGTGCTCGCCGCCGCCTCGTGGCGGGGCCGGGAGTGGCTCGGCTTCCCCGGCCTGGTCGAGGGCGGCCTGGCCGACCTCACCGTCTACCCCGAGGACCCGCGCGCGGATCTGCGGGTCGTCCGCGCCCCCGCCCGGATCATCCTGCGCGGCCGCGTCCTGCGCTGACCGTGCGCACCCGCCGGCGCGGGGTCACGGGTGCGGGGTGGCAGCGGTGAGGAAGAGGTGGACGGCCAGGTCGGCCAGTTGGTCGGCGGTGTCGTCCACCGGGGACCGGGGGAGCACGATGTGGCTGACCACCAGGCGGACCACACTGTCGGCGGCGAAGGACAGCGCCGCCGGGTCGGCCGACGGCAGCTGCTCACCGGCCCACCCGATCAGCGCGGCGGAGGCCTCGGTCAGCACCAGCTCGGCCCGGGTGGTCAGGTACGGCAACAGCTCGTCCGAGCCGCCCCGGGCGCTGGTCAGGATCGCCTTGACCAGGGGGTTGTCGGCCGCTGCGGCGAGGCTGTGCCGGATCGCCGCGTACGCCCCGGCCCGGACGTCGGGGCCGTGCGAGCGCAGGGCGGTGCGCACCTCGGCGACGAACCGGTCGACCTCGCGTCGGGCGAGCGCCTCGGCCAGGCCCGCCTTGCTGCCGAACTCGTTGTAGACCGTCTGCCGGCTCACCCCGGCGGCGGTGGCCACGCCGCCCATCCGCACCGCGTCCCAGCCTGCGGTCACGGTCTGCTCGCGGGCCGCGTCCACGATGGCGTCCCGCAGCCTGTTCCGCTCACCCATGGTGGTTGCAGTCTAGGGCGGTCATCCTGCCTCCTGCGGCGCCGCATAGGATGTGCGGTCATGGCACGCGTGCTCACTCCCCGTGCGGAGGACTTCCCCCGCTGGTACCAGGACCTGATCGCCAAGGCGAAGCTGGCCGACAACGGCCCGGTCCGCGGCACCATGGTCATCCGCCCCGCCGGCTACGCCATCTGGGAACGGATGCAGGCCGAGATGGACGCCCGGATCAAGGCGGCCGGCGCGGAGAACGCGTACTTCCCGCTGTTCATCCCGGAGAGCTACCTCAAGCGCGAGGCCGAGCACGTCGAGGGCTTCTCGCCGGAGCTGGCGGTGGTCACCCACGGTGGCGGCAAGCAGCTCGCCGAGCCGGTGGTGGTGCGCCCCACCAGCGAGACGGTGATCGGCGAGTTCATGGCCAAGTGGATCGACTCGTACCGGGACCTGCCGCTGCTGCTCAACCAGTGGGCGAACGTGGTCCGCTGGGAGCTGCGCCCGCGGATCTTCCTGCGCACCAGCGAGTTCCTCTGGCAGGAGGGGCACACCGCGCACGCCACCCGCGAGGACGCCCGCGCCTACGCGCGGCGGATCCTGCACGAGGCGTACGAGGACCTGATGGTCAACGTGCTGGGCATTCCGGTGGTGGTCGGCCTGAAGACCGCCCGGGAGCGTTTCGCGGGGGCGACCGCCACCTACACCTGCGAAGGCATGATGGGCGACGGCAAGGCGCTCCAGCTCGGCACCAGCCACGAGCTGGGGCAGAACTTCGCCAAGGCGTTCGACATCTCCTACTCCGCCAAGGAGGGCGGCCGGGAGCACGCCTGGACCACCTCCTGGGGCACCTCGACCCGGATGCTCGGCGGTCTGATCATGGCGCACGGTGACGACAACGGCCTGCGGGTGCCGCCGCGGCTGGCTCCGATCCAGGCGTACGTGATGATCGTCAAGGACGGCGAGGGCGTGCGTGAGGCGGCGGCCAAGCTCCGCGACGGCCTGCGCGACGCCGGCGTCCGGGTCGCGCTCGACGACCGGACCGACACCGCGTTCGGCCGCCGGGCCGTCGACGCCGAGCTGCGCGGCTATCCGGTACGCGTCGAGGTCGGCCCCCGCGACCTGGCCGCCGGCAACGCGGTCGTGGTCCGGCGTACGGACGGCTCCAAGGCCCCGACGCCGGTGGCGGACGTGGTGGGCGCGGTGCTCGCGGCCCTCGACGCGGACCAGCAGGTGCTGCACGACCAGGCGCTGGCCCACCGGCAGTCGCGCACGGTCGAGGTGGCCACCCTGGCCGAGGCGATCGAAGCGGCGGCCACCGGCTGGGCCAAGGTGCCGTGGTCGGCGGTCGGCGTCAAGGGCGAGGCCGAGGCCAACGGCCAGGGCGTGACCGTGCGCTGCCTGCTGCGCGCCGACGGCTCGGTGCCGGACTCCGAGGACGAGCCGGACCTGGTGGCCGTGCTCGCCCGCGCCTACTGACCCGTCGTACCCCCGGAAGCCGGTCCCGCCCCGCGGGCCCGGCTTCCGCGCTCGATAGGGTCCGGGCATGACGTTCGAGCCGGGTCGGCTGATCATGCACCGGAACGTGCGGCACGGCCGGATCGGCTGGGTTCGGCCGGCCCGGGTGGTGCTCGACGACGACCGGGGCCTGCTGCTCTGGGTCGCCCGGGACACGCCGGTGGCGCACGAGGTCACCGAGGCGGGGCTGGGCATGCGGGCCATGCCGTTCGCCGAGTGGATCACCTCGTCGTACCGGCTGGCCCAGGGCCGGTGGAACGGGCCGCCGGTGCTGAAGTTCCTGCCCACCGGGGCGGCCCACTCGGTCTGGTGGTTCCGGGACGCCCGGGGCCGCTTCGCCGAGTGGTACGTGAACCTGGAGGAACCGGGCGTCCGCTGGGACGACGGCCCGGTCGCCGGGGTGGACATGGTCGACCAGGATCTGGACGTGGTGGTCCGGCCCGACCACACCTGGGCGTGGAAGGACGAGGACGAGTTCGCCGAGCGCCTCGCCTTTCCGGAGCACTACTGGGTGACCGACGAGAAGGCGGTCCGCGCCGAGGGGGAGCGGGTGATCGCGCTGGCCGAGGCCGGGGCGTTCCCGTTCGACGGGACCTGGTGCGACTTCACCCCACCCGCCGACTGGGGCGTACCGGACGCGTTGCCGCCGGGATGGGACCGGCCGCCCGTGCGCTGAGGGTGTCCCGCGTCACCTTTGTCGCCGAACGGCCGGCCCGGCCGGGTCCGATGTGAGGGATCGGCGCCGCATCTGGCAGAATGGGTCGCTGGTATCCGGCGCGCGTCCGGCGCCCTCTAACCCGGGCGCGTCGCCAGTCCACCGAGCAGTCTCCGGCCCAACCCCACTGTGCCGGGTGGCGCTCACCCGTGCACCGCCCGTACCGGGTCGGTGAGATCGCAACAGGAGCGAAACAACTGTGGCCGTAAAGATCCGGCTCCTGCGGATGGGCAAGATCCGCAACCCGCAGTACCGCATCGTCGTGGCCGACTCGCGCACCAAGCGTGACGGTCGCGCGATCGAGTTCGTGGGCGTGTACCAGCCGAAGGAAGACCCCTCGATCATCGAGGTCAGGTCGGAGCGGGTCCAGTACTGGCTCTCGGTCGGCGCCCAGCCGAGCGAGGCCGTGCAGCGTCTGCTGGAGCTGACCGGTGACTGGCAGAAGTTCAAGGGCCTGCCGGCCCCGCCGCCGCTGAAGGTCGCCGCCGAGCGCGTCGACCGCAAGGCGGCGTACGAGGCCGAGGCGAAGGCCGCCGCCGGCCTGGCCCCGGAGACCCCGGCCAAGCCGGCCAAGAAGGCCGCCAAGGCCGAGGCCCCGGCCGCCGAGAAGGCCGAGACCCCGGCCGCCGAGGCGCCGAAGATCGAGGCGCCGAAGACCGAGGCTCCGGCCGAGGCCCCCGCCGCCGACGCCGGTGAGCAGGCCTGACATGCCACTGCGTCCCGCGCTGGAGCACCTGGTCAAGGGCATCGTGGATCACCCGGACGACGTGCGCGTCCGGATGGTCGACTCCCGTCGGGGCAAGCGGCTGGAAGTCCGCGTGCACCCCGAGGACCTCGGCACGGTGATCGGGCGGTCCGGCCGGACCGCCAAGGCGCTGCGCCAGGTGATCGGCTCCATCGGTGGACGCGGCGTACGCGTCGACATCGTCGACTCGTACTGATGCTGCTCATCGTCGGTCGGATCGGCAAGCCGCACGGGATCCGCGGTGAGGTCACCGTGGAGGTGCGGACCGACGAGCCCGAGGCACGTTTCGCCCCCGGTGCGGTGCTGCGCACCGAACCGGGGGCGAGGCCTCCGGCTGAGTCGGCGCGTAGCGGCAGCGTGCCGCGCACCGAGCCGGGGGCGAACCCGCCGGCCGACCCCGCGCCCGGGCCCGGCGTGCCGTTCCGGGTTCCCGCGGAGCTGACCGTCGAGTCGGCTCGCTGGCACCAGGGGCGGCTGCTGGTCGTCTTCGAGGGCGTGCTGGACCGCGAGGTCGCCGAGGCGCTGCGCAACACCCTGCTCGGCGTGGACAGCGCCGACGTCGCGCCCCCGGAAGACCCGGAGGAGTTCCACGACCACCAGCTGGTCGGCCTCGACGTGGTCACCCCCGCCGGCGAACGGCTGGGCGAGGTAGCCCGGATCGATCACGCCCCCGCGTCGGACCTGCTCGTCCTGCGTCGGCCCGAGGGGCGTACCGCGCTGATCCCGTTCGTCAAGGCGATCGTGCCGGAGATCGACCTGGCCGGCGGTCGCGTCGTCGTCGACCCGCCCGCCGGACTGCTCGACCTCTAGACCGCTGGAGCGGCCCCTCATGCGCGTCGACATCGTGTCGATCTTTCCCGAGTACTTTTCTCCGCTGGACCTGTCGCTGATCGGCCGGGCCCGGGAGAGCGGCACGCTGCGGCTGACCGTGCACGACCTGCGGGACTGGACCCACGACGTGCACCGCACGGTCGACGACACCCCGTACGGTGGCGGGCCCGGCATGGTGATGCGGCCCGAGCCGTGGGGGGAGGCGTTGGACGCCCTGGCCCCCGACGAGCTGAGCCCCGGCGGCCTGACCCTGCCCCGGCTGCTGGTGCCCGCCCCGACCGGCGTGCCGTTCACCCAGGCGCTGGCGCACGAGCTGGCCGGCGAGTCGCACCTGCTCTTCGCCTGCGGCCGGTACGAGGGCATCGACCAGCGGGTGCTGGACCACGCCGCGACCCGGATGCGGGTCACCGAGGTCTCCCTCGGCGACTACGTGCTCTTCGGCGGCGAGGTGGCCGTGCTGGTGATCATGGAGGCGGTCACCCGGCTGCTGCCCGGGGTGCTGGGCAACGCCGGCTCGCTGGACGAGGAGTCGCACGCGCACGGGCTGCTGGAGGCCCCGATGTACACCAAGCCGGCGAGCTGGCGCGGGCACGAGGTGCCGGAGGTGCTCCGCTCCGGCGATCACGGCCGGATCGCCCGCTGGCGGCGGGACGAGGCGCTGACCCGGACGGCCGCCCGGCGGCCCGACCTGCTCGCCGCGCTCGACCCGACGAGCCTGGACAAACGGGACGTCGCGGCGTTGGACCGGGCCGGATTTCAGCTGCCGCCGGGGGATGTGGCAAAGTAGAGGGGTTGCCGCATCCGCCCGCACCCGCGGGAGGCTGCGAGGATCCCCGACCGGGGTCGGTCCGCCGGCCACCACCCGGGGATCAGAATCACCCATCCGCGCACCGAGTGACGGTGCGCCGTGAGCCTCACGAGGACACAGCGATGAACATCCTGGACGCCCTTGACGCCCAGTCGAAGCGGACCGACCTTCCCGACTTCCGGGCCGGTGACACCGTCAAGGTGCACGCCCGGGTCGTCGAGGGCAACCGGTCCCGTGTCCAGATCTTCCAGGGCGTGGTCATCCGCCGCCAGGGTGACGGTCTGCGCGAGACCTTCTCGGTCCGCAAGGTCAGCTTCGGGGTCGGCGTCGAGCGGACCTACCCGCTCAACGGCCCGGGCATCGACCGGATCGAGGTCGTGACCCGCGGTGACGTGCGGCGCGCCAAGCTCTACTACCTGCGCGAGCTGCGCGGCAAGAAGGCGAAGATCAAGGAGAAGCGGGAGAAGCTGCCCAGCTGACCTCCTCGCCACGCCGTCCGAGCTGGCCGGATGTCATATCGACCGGAGCGCATTACTCTGGTCGTACGGGCGCCGGCCTCGGTCGCGGCGACGACGGTTGTCCACTACCGCCCGTGGGGCCTCGCCGAGGCTCCCGGGCGGTAGTGTCGTTTCTGCGGACCGGGGGAGTGACGTGGTACGGGTGCTTGACGAGGACGGCACAGTCGATCCGTGGCGCCGGCGTACCCGCCGCACCCGGCCGCAGATGCCGCTCTGGCAGGAGTTGCCGCTGCTGCTGGTGGTGGCGTTCTGCCTCGCGGTGCTGATCCGCACCTTCCTGTTGCAGGCGTTCTACATCCCCTCCGGCTCGATGGAGGACACCCTGCTGATCGGCGACCGGGTGCTGGTCAACAAGGTCGTCTACGACGTCCGGGATCCGCAGCGCGGCGAGGTGGTGGTCTTCCGCGGCACCGACCGCTGGGTGGCCCAGGAGAGCCCGGCCCCGCCCGCCGGCCTCGCCGGCAAGGTCGGGCGCACCCTGGGCGACCTGGTCGGCGTCGGTCGCCCCGGCGAGAAGGACTTCATCAAGCGGGTCATCGGGCTGCCCGGTGACCGGGTCAAGTGCTGTGACGACCAGGGGCGGGTGCTGGTCAACGGCATTCCGCTGGACGAGCCGTACGTGATCCGCAACTCGCCGCTGGACGTGCCGCCGAACCCGCGGGAGTGCCGCTCCCGGCGCTTCGACGAGGTGGTCGTCCCACCGGGGCAGATCTTCGTGATGGGTGACCACCGGCTGGTCTCTCAGGACGCCCGCTGCCAGGGGCCGGTGCCGATCGACAACGTGATCGGCCGGGCGTTCGCGGTGGTGTGGCCGTCGGCCCGCTGGGCGTCGCTGCCGGTGCCGGACACCTTCTCCCCGCTGGCCCGGCCGGCCGCCGCCCCCGCCTCCGGGCCCGCCCCCGTCGCACCACCGCCGGGCGGCGAGATCGACCTGTTCCTGCCGCTCACCGGCGTCGTCGCGGTTGTCGCGCGTTCCGGACGATCCGCTCGCGCCGGGCAACGTAGGCTCCTCCCGTGATTGACGAGCAGACCGAGAAGCCCCGCAGCTCCTTCTGGAAGGAGCTGCCCATCCTGCTGGGCGTGGCGATCCTGGTGGCGGTGCTGGTCCGCGCATTCGTGCTGCAGACCTTCTTCATCCCGTCGCCCTCCATGGAGCACACGCTCGACATCGACGACCGGGTGCTGGTCAACAAGCTGGTCTACGACTTCCGCTCGCCGCACCGGGGCGAGGTGGTGGTCTTCAAGGCGCCGACCGAGTGGAGCGGCAACCCCGACGGCGAGGACTTCATCAAGCGGGTGATCGGCGTCGGCGGCGACCACGTGGTCTGCTGCGACGCGCAGGACCGCATCACGATCAACGGGAAGTCGCTGGACGAGCCGTACATCTACTCGGCGAACGGCCAGCAGGACAAGCCGGCCGACCAGGACTTCGACATCACCGTGCCGCCGGGCCGGCTCTGGGTGATGGGCGACCACCGGTCGGCGTCCGGCGACTCGCTGGAGCACTGGCAGCAGTCCGGCCGGAACATCGACAGCGCCACCATCCCCGAGAAGGAGGTGGTGGGTCGGGCGTTCACCGTGTTCTGGCCGGTCAACCGGGCGAAGTGGCTGACCGTGCCGGAGCAGTTCGACGGGATTCCCGCTCCCTGACCGAGCGCCTGGCCGCGGGGGCGTGGCCGATTGTCGCCGGTGTCTGGCAGGCTGGGGCGGTGACCGTCTACACCCCTCGCCGCGCGGCCCGGGTGCTGCTCGTGGACGCGGGCGGCCGGGTGCTGCTGTTCGACGGCGCCGACCCGGCCCGCCCCGGGCACCGGTACTGGTTCACTCCCGGCGGCGGGCTCGCCCCGGGGGAGAGCCCCGCCGAGGGGGCGACCCGGGAGCTGGCCGAGGAGACCGGGCTGCGCGTGCCCCCGGCCGAGCTGGGCGAGCCGGTGTGGGCCGAAACGGTCGAGTTCCCGTTCGACGGCGTCTGGTACCGCCAGGAGCAGGAGTTCTTCCTGCTCCGGGTCGCTACCTGGGAGGTGGACACCACGGGCTTCGACGCGATCGAGCGCGCCAGCATCCGCGGCCACCGCTGGTGGTCGCCGGTCGAGCTGGCCGCCACCGAGGAGCGGTACTACCCGCCCGACCTGCCCGCGGTGCTGGCCCGCGCGCTGGGCGGCGGTGCCGCGTGCTGACCCCTCCGCGCACCGTGGTGCGCCGCGAGGCCGGGCTGTACGCGCTGGAGCGGGCCCTGCAGCGGCGCGGGTTCCGGCACGTCGCCGGCGCGGACGAGGCCGGCCGGGGCGCCTGCGCCGGGCCGCTGGTCGCCGCCGCGGTGGTGCTGCCCGAGGGGCGGCGCGGCGAGATCGACGGGCTGGCCGACTCCAAGCTGCTCACCCCGGCCAGCCGGGACCGGATCCACGACGAGGTGGTGGCCCGGGCCCTGGCGTACGCGGTGGTGATCATCCCGGCCGAGGAGGTCGACGCCCGCGGGCTGCACGTGTGCAACCTGGCCGCGATGCGCCGGGCGCTCGCCTCGCTGACCACCCGGCCGGAGTACGTGCTGACCGACGGCTTCGGCGTCGACGGGCTGGACGTGCCGGGGCTGGCGGTGTGGAAGGGCGACCGGGTGGCCGCCTGCGTGGCGGCGGCCAGCGTGCTGGCCAAGGTCGTGCGGGACCGGATCATGGTGGAGCTGGACGGGCGGCACCCGGGCTACGGGTTCGCCGAGCACAAGGGGTACATCACGCCCGAGCACACGGAGGCGCTGCGCGAGCGCGGGCCGTGCGTGGAGCACCGCTTCTCGTACGTCAACGTGGCCGCGGTGTCCGGCCGGGCGGGCACCCCGCCCCGGTCCCGGCGGCCGGTCGGCGGACCGGCTGCCGATCCGATGGAGCGTTCGGGCGCGTCAGGGGGTACCGTCGGCGTGGCGTTGGGCGAGCAGGCTCGGCCCCCGGCGCCGGTGGGGGAAGATGTGGTCATGGAAGGCGGAGTGCGATGAGCGCGGAAGATCTCGAGAAGTACGAGACCGAGATGGAGCTGCAGCTCTACCGGGAGTACCGCGACATTGTCCGCCAGTTCTCCTACGTGGTGGAGACCGAGCGCCGCTTCTACCTGGCCAACCAGGTGGACCTGCACGTGCGCAACTCCGACGGCGAGGTCTACTTCGAGGTCGAGATGCACGACGCCTGGGTGTGGGACATGTACCGTCCCGCCCGCTTCGTGAAGAACGTCCGGGTGATGACCTTCAAGGACGTCAACGTGGAGGAGCTGGAGAAGCCCGACATCTCGCTGCCCGCGGATTCCGGCTTCGGCAGCTGACCCGGCCGGCGCGTCCCCCCGCCGCGCCAGCCGGCCCTCCCGCGGTCACTCCGCGGGCACCACGACCTCGACCCGCTGGACCAGGTTGTTGGCGAAGCCACCCCGGTTCCACGGCTGCTCCACCGGCTGGGTCCGCCCCGACGCGTCGGTGGCCCGGGCGCCCAGCGTGTACCGGCCCGGGCCGGGCGACCACTCGTACCGCCAGCGCCGCCACGCCCAGTCGCCGCCGGCGGCCGGGTCCAGGGTGGCCGGCGCCCAGCTCGCGCCGCCGTCCGTGGTCACCTCCACCGAGGTGACCGGCGCGTGGCCCGACCAGGCCCGACCGTCCACCGTGCACGGCCCGGGCCGCAGCACCCGGACGCGGGACATGAAATCCGGGAAACCGGGCGGGCGGACCAGGGCGCGCGGCTCGATCCGGGTCACCGGCACGCCGGGATCGTCGGCGTCGGCGCGCAGCCGGTAGGCCACCCCGTTCTGGTAGCCGTCGAACCGCTCGGTGAGCACCGTGATGTCGCGCAGCCACTTGACGTGGGCCATGCCGTACCAGCCGGGCACGATCAGCCGTACCGGGGCGCCGTGCTGCGGCAGCAGCGGAGCGCCGTTCATCTCGTACGCCAGCAGCACCTCGTCGCGCAGCGCGTCGGCGATCGGGAGCGCCCGCTGGTAGTCCTGCTCGACGCCGCGCTCCACCCCGTGGTCGGCGCCGGTGAACACCACGTCCACCGCCTCGGCGGAGACCCCCGCCTCGCGCAGCAGCGGCGCCAGCGGGGTACCGGTCCACTCGGCGTTGCCGACCGCCTCGACCAGCCAGGGCTGGCTGACCGGGCGGGGCCGCAGCAGCGCCCGGCCGTTGCCGGCGCACTCCAGGGTGACCTGGCGGGTCACCCGAGGGCGCTCGCGCAGCGCGGCCAGGTCGAGCGCCAGCGGCGCCCGGACCGCGCCGCCCACCGCCAGCGCGTGGCTGGCCGGGTCGGTCTCCGGGATGTCGTAGTGGATCAGCAGGTAGTGCAGCCCGGCCGGGGTGACGTCGTAACGCAGGGCCTCCAGCGGGATGCCGTGGTTGCGGGCGGCCAGTTGCAGCTCCTCGGCGCTGATCGCCTCGTCCGGCTCGGCCACCCGGGCGGGCCGGCTCACCTCGTCGACGGTGGTCATGACGGCCTCCCCGGTGTCTGCCACACATGTGGACCCAGCCTAGTCGGCGGTGCCGTCGGCGTCGCCGCCTCGTGACCGCCCGTCGGCGTCGCCGGCTGGCGACCGGCGGACGGCGTCGCCGTCGGCGCTCGGCCGGGGCCCGGATCGGAACTCGAACATCCGCACACCCGCGGGCAGCGGCCGGGTCGCTCCCACGTGCCGGTGCGCGCCCACGCCCACCCCGGGTGCGGGCGAGCTCACCCGCACCGGGGTGAATCCCTCCTCGGTGAACCAGTCGCAGATGGTCGGCACCAGGTCGGGGGTGTCGCGGTGCCGGGTCCAGAGCACCGTTCCCCCGGTCGCGCAGAGCGCCGCGCTGTGCCGGACGGTGGCCCGCACGTCCGCGTCGGAGATGTTGCCGAAGATGCCGCACAGCAGCACCAGATCGGCCGGGGCGAGGTCTCGGTAGAGGCCGGTACGGGCCGCGTCGTCGAGCAACACCTCGACGCCGGTCAGGCCGGTGGCACGTACCGCGACCGCGGCCACCTCCGCGTTACGCGGATCGCACTCGACCAGGCGCGCCGAGACGTCCCGGCCGCGGGGGTGCCGCGCCAACACCGGGATCAGCGGCGCTTCGCATAGCAGATCGTCTCGCCGCGCGGGGTTCGTCCACAGGCGGCGGATCCATCCACAGCGGAGCGCCGACCGGCCGCGGCGAGTGGGCGGAGCCGGGACGCTGCGGGCATGCGAACAGCGTGGCGGCGGTCCACCGTGTGGGGCGCGGTGGTGCTCACCCTCAACCTGTCCACCGGCCCCGCCGGCGGGATCTCACCGGTGAGCGACAGGGACCGGCCGGCGACGGTCGTCGGCGCCGCGGTGCCACCGGTCTTCCGGTGGCCGCTCGACGGCACACCGCATCCGGTACGCGGCTTCGACCCGCCACCGCGGCCCTGGCTGCCCGGCCACCGTGGCGTCGACCTGGCCGGCACGCCGGGCGGCACCGTGCGGGCGGCCGGCGCCGGGACCGTCCTCTTCGCCGGCATGGTGGCCGGCCGTCCGGTGGTCACCGTCGGCCACGCCGCGGGCCTGCGGACCACCTACGAGCCGGTGCTCCCCCGGGTACGCCCCGGCGACCCGGTGGCGGTCGGGGCGAGGCTCGGTGAGCTGCTCGCCGGGCATCCGGGCTGTCCCGTGCCGGCCTGCCTGCACTGGGGCCTGCGCCGCGGTGTGGAGTACCTCGATCCGTTGGCGCTGATCGGCCTCGGCCCGGTCCGGCTGCTGCCGATCACCGCCGCGGCCGTGGCCCGGTCGCCGGTGGGCGCCTCCGGACCGCCGCCGCTGCCTCGCCCCGACGGCCTCGACGAGGCGGTGTGGACGGGTGGCCGGAGAGCTCGACCGGCCTGCCGCTGCGGCGCCCGCCGACCGGTGGTGGCTTTCAGCGGGCGTGGGTCGGGGTGACCGCCTGCCGGTCGGACGGTGCCCGGCCGACCGGCGCCCAGCATGTCGGCTGGCGCGGCAGGCCCGGCTCGCGTGGCAGGCCCATCCGTGGCGGGCCGGTCAGCTCTCGGCCAGCAGGGCGGGCAGCCGGGCCGCCAGGCGCTCGTACTCCTGCGGCGCGTTGTACACCTGGCCGCACACGCGCAGCCAGCCCCGGCCGTCCCAGGCCATCACCGCCACCTCGGTGGCGAGCCGCTCGGCGATCCGGGCGCGCAGGGCGCGCGCGTCCTCCAGGGTGGTGGCCACTCCCGCCGGCAGCGGCACGATCCGCATGGCGACCCCGGGGCCGCCGGGGTCGGGCAGGTCGGCCGGTGGCACCCTGAGCGCGTCGCCCAGCACCCGCTGCCCGTACGCGGCCAGCGCGGCGTTGTGCGAGCGCACCCGATCCAGCCCGAGACTGCGCAGCGTGTACAGCCCGGCGGGCGCGCTCAGCCAGCCCGTGTAGTCCAGCGTCGCCTGCCACTCCACGTTCCCCGGGAAGCCCGTGCCCTGCTCCCAGGAGACGACCAGCGGCTCGATCCGGTCCCGCCACGCCGGCGCGACCACCAGGACCGCGGTGCCCCGCGGGGCGTACCCCCACTTGTGCAGGTTGCCCACCCAGAAGTCGGCGCCGACGGCGGCCACGTCGACCGGCAGCATGCCCGGCACGTGCGCCGCGTCCACCAGGACCGGCACGCCCTGCTCCCGGGCCGCCCGGGCGATCGCCGCGACCGGCAGGAGCCGCGCGGTGGCCGAGGTCAGCTGGTCCACCACCAGCAGTCGGGTGCGCCCCGGCCGCAGACCCGAACGGACGATCTCGACGACCGCCTCGTCACCGGCGTCCAGCGGCACCCGCAGCACCCGCGACACCGCCCCGCTACGGCGGCACTCCCGGGCGATGGAGAGGCTCACCGCGCCGTACTCGTGGTCGGTGCTGAGGATCTCGTCGTCGGGTCGCAACCCCAGCGACTGCAGGACGACCGCCGCGCCGGTGGTGGCGTTGCCGACCAGCGCGGTGCCGTCCGGGTCGGCGCTCAGGAAGGTGGCCAGGTGCCGCCGGGTGTGGCCGATCCGGTCGACCAGGCCCTGGCTGAAGAAGCGCAGCGGGTTGGCCTCCATCTCGTCGCGCAGCCGCTGCTGGGCCCGCTGCACCCCGATCGGCACCGCGCCGAACGAGCCGTGGTTGAGATGGCTGACCGACGGGTCGAGGGAGAACAGCAGGCGGGCCCCGGGAATCGGCTCGGGCGGCCGGGCGACGGTCACCGGGTGATCGTATCGGTTGATCGATGCCCGCCCTTCGGGTTCGCGCCGCGAGCGGTCGGCCCGCCGACGGAGGCGTCGAGCGATTGGCGCGCAGGCGTCCTCCGGGCGGCGGCTCGGGCGCGCGGGTGGTGCGGGGCGTCCCCGCTTGGCGGCTCGGGCGGGCGCGTGGTGCCCGCACGCGCCCGGGCGTCGGCTCAGGCGCGCGGGTGGGCCTGCCGGTACGCCGCCCGGAGCCGGTCGACCGAGACGTGGGTGTAGATCTGGGTCGAGCCGAGCGAGGAGTGCCCCAGCAGCTCCTGCACCGCCCGCAGGTCGGCCCCGCCCTCCAGCAGGTGGGTCGCCGCCGAGTGCCGCAACGCGTGCGGGCCGACCCGGGGCAGGTCGAGCGCGCGGGCGTACCCGGCGACGATGCGTCGCGCGGTGGTCGGATTCAGTCGTCCACCGCGGGCGCCGAGCAGCAGCGCGTCACCGGACGCCGGGCCGGCCAACGCCGGCCTGCCGAGGCGCAGCCACGCGTCCACCGCCCGCTGTGCCGGCATGCCGTACGGGACCGCCCGTTCCCGGCCGCCCTTGCCGAACACCCGGATCACCCGGCGCCCGTGGTCGACGTCCGCGATCTCCAGACCGCACGCCTCGGCCACCCGCACCCCGGTGCCGTAGAGCAGTTCGAGCAGCACCCGGTCGCGCAGCCGCACCGGATCGTTCGCCGTCGAGGCGCCGCCGGCTGCCGCCGCGTCGCGCCCGTGGGTCGGGCCCGCCGTCTCGGCGTCGCGCCCGTGGGTCGGGCCCGCGGTCTCGGCGTCGCGCCCGTGGGTCGGGCCCGCGGTCTCGCCGTCCTCGGTCCGGGACGGCGCGTCCATCAGGGCCGCGGCCTGGTCGACGCGCAGCACGGTGGGCAGTTCCCGGTGGGCCCGCGGACTGGACAGCGATGCGGCCACGTCGGTGGCGAGCAGGCCACCGCGGTGGGCCCAGGCGCTGAACGTCCGTGCGGTGGCCGCCCGCCGGGCCAGCGAGGTCCGGGCGGCGCCCGAGGTGCGCTGTCTCGCCAGCCAGCTGCGCAGCACCGTCAGGTCGACGTCGGCCGGCTCGGAACAGCCCATCCGCACCGCATGGTCGAGCAGCGACACCAGATCGGCGACGTACGCCCGGATGGTGTGCGCCGAGCGGTTACGCACCCCCGCGAGGTGGTCGGCGAAGTCGTCCACCGCCTCGCGCATCGGATGCGGCAGCGACTCGTGCACCGCCCGGGTGCCCGGCCGCCTACCGGCGGAGGGACGTCCGCCGCCGTGATCACTTCCGACAGGCACGGTCCAAGCGTAGGCCCGTGAGTACGCCGCCGGAATGCCGGATCGGGGGGTATCGGCCCTGTTCCCGGCCCCTGCGGCGGGGGAGACTTGTGCTCGGAGCGGGACGTGCCGGACGCCATGCCGTGGCGGACGCCGTCAACGGGAGAAGGGACCGCTGATGGGCCTCGACGTCGTCCTCTATCGACGGATCCGCGGTGGCCCGGGGCGCCGGCCGGTGAATGTGGCCGCCCAGGTGGTGTCCGACACCGACGACGTGTTGCTGGGCCTGATGGCCCGGGTTCGCGGCGGCGGACGCACCCCGATGCTGGACCGGATCGATCCGTTCGGCGAGTCCGTGGTGGGCGCGGACTCGGTGCCCGGGCTGCTCGCCGAGCTGGGCCGCCTGGCCGAGGCCGCCGGTAGCCCGGGAGAGACGGCCCATCTGCGCCGGGTGACGCAGCTCGTGCAGCGGTGCGTCCGGGAGCGGGACGTGGAGATCCGCTTCGAGGGGGACTGAGCCCGCCCGGCCTCACCGCTCGGCACCGGGACCGGGGGCCGGTGCGCCCCGGTCGGCTCTGCGGGCGGGCGTCAGGGCGTACCCGCCGTCGCGACGGGCCACCATCGCGAGCTCCTCGAGCAGGGCGAGCTTGCGCATCGCCGTCCGCACGTCCACCCCCGCCCGGGCCGCCAGCGCGTCCAGGCCCAGCACCCCACGACGGGGCAACGACTCCAGCACCAGCGTGGCCTCGTCATCGAGCTGATCGGTCGGGCGTTCGGGGCCGCGTGCCGGCGGCGCCAGGTCGTCGCCGATCCGGCCCACCTCCTCCAGCACGTGGGCGATCCCGGTGACCAGTCGGGCGTCCTGGTGCTCCCGCAGCACCTCGTGCGCGCCGACCGACATCGCCGAGGTGACCGGGCCGGGCACCACCATGGTCGGCCGGTGCAGGGCGAGCGCCCGCTTCGCGGTCTGGGTGGCGCCGCTGCGCGACGCGGCCTCCACCAGCACCGTGCCCTTGGTCGCGGCGGCGATCACCCGGTTGCGGATGAGGAACCGGGGGCGCAGCGGATCGGCGCCGGGCGGCCACTCGCTGACCAGCAGGCCGGTCTCGGCGATCCGGTCGAACATCGCCGCGTTCCCCATCGGGTACGGCCGGTCCACCCCGCAGGCGAGCACCGCGACGGTGACTCCGCCCGCGGTCAGCGCGCCCCGGTGCGCGGCGGCGTCGATGCCGAACGCGCCACCGGAGACCACGGTCCAGTCCCGCTCGGCGAGGCCGTAGCCCAGTTCGGTGGCGACGTGGACGCCGTACCCGGTGGCGGCCCGGGACCCGACCACGGCGACCGACCGGTCCAGCGCCTCGCCGAGCGGCCACCCGCCGCGCACCCAGAAGCAGAGCGGCGGAGCGGTCTCCCGGTCCACCCGGCGGCCCGACCCGCGGTCCGTCAGTTGGCGCAGGTCGGCGACCTTCGGCGGCCACTCCGCGTCCTCGGGGGTGATGATCCGGGCACCGACCCGCTCGGTGCGGGCGAGCGCCCCGGCGGCGACGGCGTGGGCGTCGCCCTGAGCTGTCCGGGCGGCGACCGCCGCCCGCACCCGATCGTCGCCGACCCGACCCTCGAGCAGCTGGTCGAGCGCGGCCACCGGCCCGAGCCGCTTGACCAGGTCGTACACCGCCCAGGTGCCCGGCTCGGTGAGCCAGGTCAGCGCCACCCGGGCCAACATGCGCTCCTCGCTGGTGGTCATGCCCCTTCCCCCGTCCTCAGTTGGGTGGCTTCCCGTACGTCGTCGCGGTGCGGGCGGTCCCGGCCGTCGAGGTCGGCCACGGTCCAGGCCAGCCGGATCACGCGGTCGAAGCCGCGCGCGGAGATCGCCCCCGAGTCCAGCCGACCGCGCAGCTCCGCGGTGTCCCGCGCGGGCAGTCGCCACGGCGGCCGGCGCAGGTCGGGTCCGGGGACCTCCGCGTTGAGCTTCCGACCGATCGGGGCCCAGCGGGTGGCGGCCGCCTGCCGGGCCGCCGCCACCCGGGCCGCCACCGTGGTCGACGACTCGGTCGTTCCGGCCGCCTCCATCAGCTCGGCGGCCCGGACCGGCAGCAGCTTCACCTGCACGTCGATCCGGTCCAGCAGCGGGCCGGAGAGCCGGCCGAGGTAGCGGCGGCGGGCCAGCGGCGTGCACTCGCAGTACGCGTCGCCCGCGGGTTTGGCGCAGGGGCACGGGTTGGCGGCCAGCACCAGCTGGCTGCGGGCCGGGTACTCGGTGCCGCCGCCGCTGCGGGTGAGCTGGATGCGGCCGTGCTCCAGCGGCTGCCGCAGCGCCTCCAGCGCACCCTTGCTGAATTCCGGCGCCTCGTCGAGGAAGAGCACGCCCCGGTGGGCGAGGGACACCGCGCCCGGCCGGGCCAGCCCGGAGCCGCCGCCGACCAGCGACGGCACGGTCGCGGTGTGGTGCGGAGCCTGGAACGGCGGCCGGCGCAGTAGGCGACCGCCCGGGGGAAGCAACCCGGCGATGGAGTGCAGCGCGGTGACCTCGAGCGCGGCGTCGTCGTCCAGCTCGGGAAGGATCGACGGCAGTCGCTCGGCAAGCATGGTCTTGCCGGCCCCGGGCGGCCCGAGCAGGGCGAGGTGGTGTCCGCCGGCCGCGGAGACCTCGAGCGCGCGCCGGCCGAGCCCCTGGCCGGCGACGTCGGCGAGGTCCGGCCCGTCCCGGCCGGGCGGCGGCGGGGCGGCGGGCGGCTCCAGCAGCGGACTGCCGTCGCGGACGTAGGCGACCAGGCGGTGCAGGGTGTCCACGGCGCGCACCCTGATCCCCGGGATCACCGCCGCCTCGGCGGCGTTGTCCAGCGGCACGATCACCCGCTCCCGCCCGGCCCGCGCGGCGGCCGCCACCATCGGCAGCACGCCGCGGACCGGGCGGACCGTGCCGTCCAGGCCCAGCTCGCCGAGGACCACCACGCCCTCCAGCGGCGCGAGCGGCAACTCCCCGGAGCCGCCCAGCACCGCCGCCGCGATGGCCAGGTCGAACGACGAACCGTACTTCGGCATGGTCGCGGGCAGCAGGTTGAGCGTGATCCGCCGGTTGGGCCAGCGTTGCCCGGAGTTGACGATGGCCGCGCGCACCCGGTCGCGCGCCTCGTGCAGGGCGGTGTCCGGCAGGCCGGAGATGACCACCGCGGGCAGGCCGGGCGCGAGATCGGCCTCGACCTCCACCAGGTGGCCGGTCACCCCGACCAGCCCGACGCAGAACACCTTGGCGTAGCTCACCCGACAGCCTCCCTCCGGTTGGCGGTCGACATCAGAACGCGCCCTTGAGGTGCTCGACCCGGGCCGCGCCGACGACCGGCAGCCGGACCGAGAGGACGTCGAATCGCACCTCGTCGGCGGTGGTGCCGGTCTCGGCGAGCCAGCGCGCGGCGAGCCCGCGCAGCCGGCGTGCCTTGGCCGCCACGACCGCCTCGGCCGGGGTGCCGTAGTCCTCGGTGCGGCGGGTCTTCACCTCGCAGAAGGCGAGGACCGGGCCGTCCCAGGCGATGATGTCGATCTCGCCCTCCCGGCAGCGCCAGTTGCGCGCCACCGGCCGCAGGCCCGCCCCGATCAGGTGCCGGACGGCACACCGTTCGCCGTACGCGCCGACCGCCTGGCTCCGCTTCGTCATGGCGACCACGGTGGGGTACCGGCGGTGTTCCGGGTTGCTCCCGACGCCCCGGCTGTGGACGACGGACCAGCCTGTGGACGAGCGGACGATCATGCCTCGGTCGTGCTATGGACGGCCGCCCCGGCGAGGCCGGGGCGGCGGGCGCCGGACCGGGCGCGCTAGCGTCCCGGGTATGACCGGAGACTGGCGGGACGACCGGATCGGGGCCGCCCTGCGCGGCGAGAACCCGACCGTGCTGCGGCGGCTCTCCGCCGGGTTCGCGGTGATCGGCGACAACCAGTTCCTGCCCGGCTACTGCGTCCTGATGACGGATGATCCGCGCGCCGACCGGCTGGCCGACCTGCCTCGCGAGCGTCGGTTGGCGTTCCTCGCCGACGTCGACCTGCTGGGTGCGGCGGTGCAGCGGGTCTACGGCCGCCGGGATCCGGCCTTCCTGCGGATCAACTACGAGATCCTCGGCAACCTGGACGCCTTCCTGCACGCGCACGTGCGCCCCCGGTACGGCTGGGAGCCGGCGGACCTGCGGCGCGGCCCGGTGTACGGCTACCCGGCCGAGGTGTGGCGCGACCCGGCTCACGGCCTGGCCGCCCGGCACGACGTGCTGCGCGCCGAGCTCGTCGCGGAGCTGGACCGGCTGGTGGCCGCCGACTGAGCCGCATCCGTCCGGGCTCCGCCGCACCCCGCCCGGCTCCGGGCGCCACTCGCCCCGGCTCGGATGCCAGCCGTCCTGGCCTCCGGCGCCACCACCGCCCCGGACGACCATCCATCGGTTACGGAAAGTGACTCTGCCGGTGCCCGCAGCGACCACCCGGGGCGGCGCCGACCTGCGGCCGGGCCGGGTCGAGGGGCGAATGGCGAACGTCAGAGCGGTCGCATACGGTGCCGGACGTGGACGCACGACGGAGCTACCCCGAAGATCAGGAGTCGCGCTGGTATCCGGCCGGGCACGACCGCGGCTACGGCGAGCCGGACTGGCCGGGCGGGGGTGACCCCCGATCGCGCGCCGAGGACCGGATCCCCGGCCCACGCGCACCCGAGGAGGGCCGGTACGGCGACTCGACCGGCCGGTACGACGATTCCGGGCGCTTCGGGGCGGTCGACCCGTTCGGTGACCATCGCGGCGACTCCGATGGATACCGCCCGACCCGGGCCCGCCGCGCCGCTCCCGACGACGCGGACGTCTCGGGTGAGCTGCCGGCGGAGCGCACCGGCCGGCGGGCCGCCCGGGAGACCGGCGCCGGTCCGCTCGACGTCTCCGGCGTCGACCCGCTGACCAGCACCGGCGCCGGCCCGCTCGGGGGCGCCGCAGAAGGCTCGCTGGGCGGCACGGGCGCCGGTGCGCTCGCCGGCTCCGGGGCGGGTCGGTCGACCGGCCAGGGGTTCGGTGCCACCGCGCCGGCCGGCGCGGAGCCGGGCGCGCCGACCGGAGCGGGACCCGGCCAGGGTTCGCCGGTCGGCGTGGGGGCGGCGGACCGTGGCGAGCCGACGCGGCCGTCGCCGTTCGGCGGGTACCCGATCATCGAGCCGAACCGGCCCGCCGATGCCCCGCATCCGCTGGAGATGCCGACCGGGCCGATGCCGCCGGTGATGCTGGCCCGCCCCGAGGGGGTGGCCGGACCGGACGGGGCGTACCGGGCGGGCGGTGCCCCGTCGGACGGGGTCTACCGCACCCGGCGGCCCGCCCTGGCGGTGATCCTCGGCGCGTTGACCCTGGTCTTCGAGCTGCCCGCGCTGCGGGTGCTGCTGCACGGGCTGACCGGCGACCCGGTCTCCGCCTCCCACGTCGTGGTGGGCACCTTCCTGGTGGGCGGCCTGCCGATCTTCGCCGCCGGCCTGTACGGGCTGCGCACCGGCGGTCTGGCGATGGCCGACGGCGGCCGGGGCTGGCTGCGCCCGCCCACGGCGTACCTGACCGTGGGCCTGGTGCTGTTCCTGGCCGCCGCGCTCGCCGCCCGCTGACCGGCGACGATCGGGACCCGTCGCGCTGACCGGCGATGCCCCTGGGGCCGTCGCCCAGACGGGCGCGCCCCGGGACCCGTCGCGCTGACCGGCGGCGTTCCGGGGCTCCCTCCGCCGGCCGAGGCCGACGAGGCGATGACCGGCGGACGGGGCGGGGTTCGCGCACCCCGGGGCCGTGCGGCGGAGCGGGGGCGTACACTGGTCGACTGGCGACCGCCCTCGCGCGGTCGACCTCGCGCGCCCTCTTCACGTCTCGTCGTGGAGCGACGGCCTCCCTGGTCCCGATCTTGATCGGGAACACCATGGCCGGCGACCAGGCGCCAGGACGCCCGGCCACCGGTCGGGCGTGACAACCAGGGATCTTGAGGAGTACCCCACCATGGCCGTCGTGACCATGCGCCAGCTGCTGGAGAGCGGTGTCCACTTCGGGCACCAGACCCGGCGTTGGAACCCGAAGATGAAGCGCTTCATCATGACCGAGCGCAACGGCATCTACATCATCGACCTGCGCCAGACCCTCGACTACATCGAGAAGGCGTACGACTTCGTGCGCAACACGGTGGCCGAGGGCGGCAGCATCCTGTTCGTCGGCACCAAGAAGCAGGCCCAGGAGGCCATCGCCGAGCAGGCGACCCGGGTCGGCCAGCCGTACGTCAACCACCGCTGGCTCGGCGGCATGCTGACCAACTTCCAGACGGTGTACAAGCGGCTGCAGCGGATGAAGGAGCTGGAGGCCCTGGGTGACCTGAGCGGCACCGCCGCCGGTTACACCAAGAAGGAGACCCTGCAGCTGTCCCGCGAGAAGATCAAGCTCACCAAGACCCTCGGTGGCCTGCGGGACATGCAGAAGATCCCGGCCGCGGTCTGGATCGTCGACACCAAGAAGGAGCACATCGCCGTCGACGAGGCCCGCAAGCTGGGCATCCCGGTGATCGCGGTGCTCGACACCAACTGCGACCCGGACGAGGTCGACTTCCCGATCCCGGGCAACGACGACGCGATCCGCTCGGCCGAGCTGCTGACCAAGGTCGTCGCCGCCGCCGTCGCCGACGGTCTGATCGCCCGCTCCGGCCGTCGCCGGGGCACCGACGAGAAGCCCGAGCCGGGCCAGGTCGGCTCCGACGAGCCGCTGGCCGAGTGGGAGCGCGAGCTGCTCGAGGACCCGAAGAAGGCCGCCGCCCAGCAGCCCGCCGCCGAGCAGCCCGCCGCCGCCGAGCAGCCGGCCGCCGCCGAGCAGCCCGCCGCCGCCCAGCCGGCCGCCGAGCAGCAGCCGGCCGCCGAGCAGCCCGCGGCCGCCTCCGCGGAGTGACCGCACGCCGTCTCCCCGCCGCCGGTTCGCCGGCGGCGGGAGGCGGTGGGTACGCCGGGATGACCCGGCCGCGTACCGGGTAAACCGGCACCTCAGACCATCCACCCGCAGTTCCGAGATCGAAGAGAGAGTCATGTCCAACTTCACCGCCGCGGACGTCAAGCGGCTCCGCGACCTCACCGGCGCCGGCATGATGGACTGCAAGAAGGCGCTGACCGAGGCCGAGGGCGACTTCGACAAGGCCGTCGAGATCCTGCGCGTCAAGGGTGCCAAGGACGTGGGCAAGCGGGCCGGCCGGACCGCCGCCAACGGCCTCGTCGCCCACTCCGGCAAGGCCCTGCTGGAGCTCAACTGCGAGACCGACTTCGTCGCGAAGACCGAGGCGTTCGTCGCCCTGGCCCAGCAGCTCGTCGAGCACGGCGAGCGCAGCGGCGTCAGCAACGCCGAGGAGCTGCTCGCCTCGGAGCTGGACGGCAAGGCGGTCGCCGACCTGATCCAGGAGCAGTCCGCCAAGATCGGCGAGAAGCTGGTGCTCAACCGCTTCGCCAAGCTCGACGGCACCGTCGCGGTCTACCTGCACCGCAAGAGCCAGGACCTGCCCCCGGCGGTCGGCGTGCTGGTGGAGTACTCCGGCAAGAGCGACGAGGCGGCGGACGCCGACGCCCGCGCGGCCGCCATGCAGATCGCCGCGATGCGGCCGAAGTACCTCACCCGGGACGAGGTGCCGGCCGAGGTGGTCGAGTCCGAGCGGCGCATCGCCGAGCAGACCGCCCGCGAGGAGAACAAGCCCGAGGCGGCCATGCCGAAGATCGTCGAGGGCCGGGTCAACTCGTTCTTCAAGGACTACGTCCTGCTCGAGCAGTCCTCGGTCGCCGACAACAAGAAGAGCGTCAAGCAGGTGCTGGCCGACGCCGGCATCGAGGTGACCCGCTTCCTGCGGTTCGAGGTCGGCCAGGCCTGATCCGCCGGGCCGGGCGCCCGGCGCCCGGGCACGCAACGAGAGACGAGGAGGTCGCAGGTGTACGTGACAGGCACCGCGACCTCCTCGTCGCATAGGGTCGGCGACGGCAGGTACGCGGTACGCACGCTCGACGTGCGCGGAGAGGGCGGGGCGGATGACGCAGGTTGTGAGTGACCGGAGCCGCGAGGCGGACGACCCGACGGCGCCGCCGCCCGGGCGGGCCCGCCGGGTGGTGCTGAAGCTCTCCGGTGAGGTCTTCGGCGGCGGCGCGATCGGCGTCGACCCCGACGTCGTACAGGCCATCGCCCGGCAGATCGCCACCGTGGTGCGCCGCGGCGTGCAGGTCTCCGTGGTGGTCGGCGGCGGCAACTTCTTCCGCGGCGCCGAGCTGCAGAAGCGCGGCATGGACCGGGCCCGGGCCGACTACATGGGCATGCTCGGCACCGTGATGAACTGTCTCGCGCTGCAGGACTTCCTGGAGAAGGAGGGCATCGAGACGCGTGTGCAGAGCGCGATCACGATGGCCCAGGTCGCCGAGCCGTACATCCCGCTGCGGGCGATCCGGCACCTGGAGAAGGGCCGTGTGGTCATCTTCGGCGCCGGCGCCGGCATGCCGTACTTCTCCACCGACACGGTCGCCGCCCAGCGCGCGCTGGAGATCCGCGCGGACGTGGTGCTGATGAGCAAGAACGGCGTTGACGGCGTCTACACCGCCGACCCGCGGATCGACGCCACCGCGAGCAAGTTCGACTCGATCACCTTCTCCGAGGTGCTGCAGCGCAACCTGCGGGTGGCCGACGCCGCCGCGTTCAGCCTGTGCATGGAGAACGGCCTGCCGATGCTGGTCTTCGGCGCGCAGGGCGACGACACGATCATCCGCGCCGTCGGGGGCGACAAGATCGGTACCCTGATCACCGCCTGACCGGCCGACCACCGTAGCGGTCCTCCGCCAGACAGCAGCGACAGCCCACGACGAGCAACAGAAGGAGGCGAGGAGACCGGTGATCGACGACACCCTCCTCGAGGCCGAGGAGAAGATGGAGCGTGCCATCGAGCACGCCAAGGAGGAGTTCGGCGCCATCCGTACCGGTCGCGCCAACGCCGCCATGTTCTCCAAGGTCGTCATCGACTACTACGGCAGCCCCACCCCACTGCCCCAGATGGCGTCCATCGCGGTTCCCGAGCCGCGCATGGTGATCATCAAGCCGTACGACACCTCGCAGATCGCCGCCATGGAGCGGGCGATCCGTGACTCGGACCTCGGGGTGAACCCCAACAACGAGGGCAACCAGCTGCGCATCCTGATCCCGCAGATGACCGAGGAGCGGCGCCGCGAGATGATCAAGATCGCCCGGCACAAGGGCGAGGAGGCCAAGGTGGCCGTCCGCAACATCCGCCGCAAGGGCAAGGAAGAGCTGGACCGCCTGGTCAAGGACGGCGAGGTGGGCGAGGACGAGGGCCGCCGCGCGGAGAAGGACCTGGACGACCTGACCCAGCGCTTCGTCGCCGGTGTCGACGACATGATCAAGCACAAGGAGACCGAGCTGCTCGAGGTCTGAGCGGCGTCGGCCGACGTGGCCGTACCCGGAGATCCTGCCGTGGCACCGGTGTGCCGCCGCCCGCGAGGCGGTGGACCCGGTGCCACTGTCGTACCGGCCGCCCGCCCGCCGATCCGAGCCGGCGGGTCACCGGCGGCCGTCGTCGCGCCATGAAGGCCGGGCGGGTGCAGTAGGCTCGGCACGATTCCCGGCCACCACGCGGTGAACGGCGGGGATCGATCGGCCGTCGCGCCGGTCAACCGGACGGAACAGTCACGCGGGTAGGGGATGGTTGTGGTCTTGCGTCAAGTGGTGGCACCCGCGCCGTTGCCGTTCGGTGTGTGATGACCGACCTCGACCCGTACGGCGGCACCGAGCCTCGCGGTTGGGATCGTCCCGACCGCCCCACCGCGCTGCCCTGGCCCGAGCGGGACGTCGAGCCGTGGAGCCGGCAGTCCGGCCCCGACCTGTACGCCCGCCCGCAGCCGCTGCGCCGCGACCAGCCCGACGTCGACCCGTTCGACGCGCCGCCGGCCGACCGGCACGGTGACCCGTACCAGCGGCCAGGGCACCCGAACCGCGGCGCCGAGCGCCCGGACCGGAGCCATCCCGGGTACGACGACCGCCCGGCCCACGACGACCGGTACGACCGCGGCCTCAGCCGGGACAATCGCGGCCCTGGGCGGCCGGGCCGGGACGACGACGTGCCCACCTCGCAGTTCGCCCCGATCCGGGACGACGCCTCGTTCCGGCCGCTCGTTCCCGACGCCGCGGCCACCGAGCAGTTCCCGTCGGTGCGCGCGGAGCCCGAGCGGGCGCCGTCCGGCCGGCGGCAGCGCGGCCGTCGACGGGCCAGCGCCGACCGGCCGGCCACCCAGCAGGCCGCGCCCGGCCGGGCCGGCCGCAACCTGCCGGCCGCGATCGGGGTGGGCCTCGGGCTTGGCGCCGCGATCGTGGTGCCGCTGGTGTTCTACCCGCCGGCGTTCCTCGCCGTGCTGGCCGCCGCCGTAGCGATCGGCACGTGGGAGATGGCCCGCGCGGTGCGCCGCAGCGGTGCCCACCCGCCGCTGGTGCCGCTGCTCGCCGGCGGCCTGCTCACCCTGGGGCTGGCCTGGTTCGCCGGCCCGGACGCGTTGAGCCTGGGCCTGCTGGTCACCGTGCTCGGCACGATGATCTGGCGGATCGGCGACGGCCCGGCCGGGTTCCAGCGCGACCTCACGGCGGCCACCCTGATCGCCGTCTACGTGCCGTTCCTGGCCGGCTTCGCGGCGCTGCTCGCGGCGGCCCCGGGCGACGGGCCGCTGCGCGTCCTGGTCACCGTGGTCGCGGTGGTGCTCTCCGACACCGGCGGGTACGCGGCCGGGGTGACCTTCGGCAAGCACCCGATGGCCCCGTCGATCAGCCCGAAGAAGTCCTGGGAGGGCTTCGCCGGCTCGGTCACCGCGGCGGCGCTCGGCAGCGCGCTGCTGATCTGGCTGCTGTTCGACGTGGCGCCCTGGTGGGGGGCGCTGTTCGGGGTGGCGGTCTCGGTCGCCGCGGTGCTCGGTGACCTGGCCGAGTCGATGATCAAGCGGGACCTGGGCGTCAAGGACATGAGCAACCTGCTGCCCGGGCACGGGGGCCTGATGGACCGGCTGGATTCGGTGCTGTTCGCCGTGCCCACCGCGTACCTGCTGCTGGCGGTGTTCGTGCCGGTGGTGGGGTGAGGCATGAATCACGCCCGGCGGACCGCGACGACCGCCCGCCGGTGGCCGATTCGGCACCTCCGGACGGCGGTCCGCGACTTTCGGCGTGACAGACTGGACCCGCCATGACGAGTCTCCCCATGATCCCCCTGGACCCGGACGCCCCCGGGCGACGCCCCGCGATGCCGCCCCGCCACCTCGCCGACCTGGACCTGCCGGGCCGGCAGTCGTTGGTGACCGAGCTCGGTGAGCCGGCCTTCCGGGCCAAGCAAGTCTCCAACCACTACTTCGGCCGGTTGGTGCGGGATCCGGAGCGGATGACCGACCTGCCCGCGGCGACCCGGGAGCGGCTGGCCGGCGCGCTGCTGCCCACCCTGCTCACCCCGGTGCGCGAGCTGGCCTGCGACGACGGCGCCACCCGCAAGGCGCTCTGGCGGCTGCACGACGGGGCGCTGGTGGAGAGCGTGCTGATGGGCTACCCGGACCGGGTCACCGTCTGCATCTCCAGCCAGGCCGGCTGCGGCATGGCCTGCCCGTTCTGCGCCACCGGCCAGGCCGGGCTGACCCGTAACCTGTCCACCGCCGAGATCGTCGACCAGGCGGTCTACCTGGCCGGGGTGGCCGCCTCCGGCGCGGTGGCCGGGTCGCCGCCGCGGCTGTCGCACGTGGTGTTCATGGGCATGGGCGAGCCGCTGGCCAACTACGCCCGGGTGATCGCGGCGATCCGCCGGCTGGTCGCGCCGGCGCCCGAGGGGCTGGGCCTGTCGCAGCGGCACATCACCGTTTCCACGGTCGGCCTGGTTCCGGCCATCCGCCGACTGGCCAGCGAAGACCTCTCAGTGACCCTTGCGCTGTCGCTGCACGCCCCCGATGATGATCTGCGCGACGAACTCGTGCCGGTCAACCAGCGCTGGAAGGTAGCCGAGGTGCTGGACGCAGCGTGGGACTACGCGGCCACGACGGGCCGCCGCGTGTCGATCGAGTACGCGATGATCAAGGATGTGAACGACCAGCCGTGGCGCGCCGACCTGCTCGGACGGCTGCTGGCCGGTCGGTTGGCCCACGTGAACCTCATCCCGCTCAACCCGACACCCGGCAGCCGATGGGACGCCAGCGCCAAGCCGGTCGAGCGGGAGTTCGTCCGGCGGTTGCGCGAGGCCGGGGTCTCCACCACGGTGCGGGACACCCGGGGCCGCGAGATCGACGGCGCGTGTGGGCAGTTGGCCGCCGCCGGGGACAGGGACACCGACGCGCCGCGCGGGCGTGACCGGGCGTAGCGAACGAGACCAGGAGACATAGTGGCGAGTCAGGGTCAGCGTTTCCGGCGTAAGGCGCTCCGCCGGGGATACAAGGTCGACGAGGTGGACGCCTTCCTGGACCGGGTCGAGGCGACGCTCGCCGGCCAGCCGGTCGGCGCGCCCGTGGCCTCCCAGGAGGTCCACGACGTCGTCTTCCGGGTCCGCTTCAACGGCTACGACGAGTGGCAGGTCGACCTGCACCTCGACCGGGTCGAGCGGCAGCTCGCCGAGCTGGAGGAGCGCGGTGGCCTCGGCGGCCGGGTGGGTGACTCGCGCGGGATGGACCGGCTCGGCCCGGCGATGCGGGACGACCGCGGCATGCCGCCCGTACCCCAGCCGATGCCCCCGCGCGCGATGCCGGCGCAGCCCGTGCCGCAGGACCGCTACGGCAACCGCTACGACGAGCCGACCGGCGCGTTCGCCGGTGGCTACGACGCTCCCCGCGGTGGCTACGACGCCCCGCGCGCTCAGGCCGGCCCGATGGGCCCGGGTGGCCCGATGGGTCCCGGGGCGGTGGGTCCCGGCCCGATGGGCCCGGGTGGCATGGGGCACGGCGGGCCGCCGCCGCGCGGCCTGCCGGCCGGCCCGAGCGGCTACGGCCCGGACTCCGGCCCGGGTGGGTACGGCCCCGAGCCCGGCCCGGCGGGTGGTGGCTACGGCCCGGAGACCGGCCCGGGTGGCTACGGTCCGGAGCCCGGCCCGGCGGGTGGCGGGTACGGCCAGGACGAGCCGCGGTTCGACGGCTTCGAGGCCGGTCGGCACGGCCGGACGGACATGACCGCCGAGATCCGGATGCCCGAGCGGGACCTGCGCGACCTGCGTGGCCGTGGCCCGCAGGGCCCGCCGCCGCAGGCGCTCAGCGGCCCGCCGATGGCCGGCCCGCCGCCGATGGCCGGCCCGCCCGCGGGTGGGCCGCCGATGGTGGGCCCGCCGATGGCCGGTCCGCCCGGCAGCGACCTCTACCGGGTCGACCAGATCCGCCGCAGCTTCCAGGTCCGCCGCTTCGGCAGCGGGTACGACCCGGACCAGGTCGACCGGTTCTTCGAGAGCCTGCTCGGTGGCATGCAGGGCCGCAACCAGATGCCGGTGAACCCGAAGGACCTGGACACCCTGCGCTTCGGGCTGGTGCCGGGCGGCTACTTCGAGGCCGAGGTGGACGCCGCGCTCAAGGACGTGCAGGACATCCTCTTCGGCCGCTGACCGCCGCGCCCCGGCGACCGACCGGGGCGACCCGGACGCCGATCGACGCGACGAGGGCCCACCCCCGGGCGGGGGTGGGCCCTCGTACGTGACGTCGGGGGATGGCCCGGGTCAGGACCGCAGGCCGTTGCGGCGCAGCACGACGTCGCCGACGACGATCGCCAGCAGCAGCGCGGCCAGGCCGACCAGCCAGATGTCCTCGACCTTGCCCTCGTGGTTGCCGCACAGCATGGCCAGCAGCACCAGCGCGGAGAGCACCGCGCCGATCCGGCCCGACTTCCGGTGCCCGGGCTTGTGCTGGTCTGGCGCGGTTACCGGCTCGCTTCCTGCCACTGTCGGTCCTTCCCTCGCGATCGGATCTCCGAGTAGTCTGGCACGCCCCGTGCCGGGCCTGGTGCGGGGTCCGCCGGGACGGCGACCGCGCGCTCCACGACAGGTCACCCGGGCGGCCGGCCGTCGGGCGCCGGGGGACTGTCCGGCCCGTCCCGGGGTACGACGACTCGGGCCGTTGGTCCCGTCCTCGCCCGGGGCCGCCCGGCACTACCGGCGTCGCGGGCAGGTCGCCAGACTGCCTCCGGTAGCGTTCTTGCGTACACCTTGCTTGTCGTTTTGAGGGGGACTGCGGTGCGAGTGACCGGTACGGGCCATGCCAGCATGCGGATCGACACGGCCGCGGGCAGCATCCTGTGCGACCCGTGGGTCAATCCCGCCTACTTCGCCTCGTGGTTCCCCTTCCCGGACAACTCCCTGCTCGACTGGGAGACCCTGGGCCAGGTCGACTACCTGTACGTGTCGCACCTGCACCGGGACCACTTCGACGCGAAGCACCTGCGTGACTTCGTCTCCAAGGACGCCACCGTGCTGCTCCCCGAGTTCCCCACCTCGGAGATGGAGGACGAGCTGCGGGCGCTGGGCTTCACGAAGTTCCTCAAGGCGCCGAACGAGCAGGTGGTGGAGCTCGACGGCGGCCTGAAGATCATGATCCAGGCGCTGACCAGTCCGACCGACGGCCCGATCGGCGACTCGTCGCTCTGGGTCGAGTACGACGGCGTCCGGCTGCTCAACCAGAACGACGCCCGCCCCACCGACCTGACCGTCTTCGCCGAGCTGGGCCACGTGCACGCGCACATGCTCCAGTTCTCCGGCGCGATCTGGTACCCGATGGTCTACGAGCTGCCGCAGTCGGCGAAGACCGCGTTCGGCAAGCAGAAGCGGGACCGGCAGTTCGACCGCACCTGGCGCTACATCGACGACCTGAAGGCCGACCACGTCTTCCCGATCGCCGGCCCGCCCTGCTTCCTCGACGACGAGCTGTGGCAGTTCAACGACATCTTCGGCGACGAGGGCAACATCTTCCCCGACCAGTCGGTCTTCCTGGCCGAGTACGCGAAGGTCGGCGGCGACAACGGCATCGTGCTGCTGCCGGGCAGCGTCACCGAGATCACCACCGAGGGCGCGACCACCACCCACCCGCAGCCGGTGGAGGAGTTCTTCGCGAACAAGGTCGCCCACCTGGAGGAGATGCGGGAGCGCAAGCGCGGCGTCATCGAGGCCGAGAAGGCGTCCTGGCGGCACCCGGAGATCGACGTGCTGGCCGAGATGAAGCGCCGGATCGAGCCGCTGCTCGACGAGTCGATCTACCTGGCCAAGGGGGTCGGCGGCCCGGTCCGCTTCGACCTGGTCGGGTATGACGGCACCAGCGTCGAGTCGATCGTGGTGGACTTCCCGGGCAAGGAGGTCCGGCCGTACGCGGACGAGAAGGTCCGCTACCGGTTCCGGACCGAGCGGGCGCTGATCGAGCACCTGCTGCACATCGACGAGGTGGACTGGGTCAACTCGCTCTTCCTCTCCTGCCGGTTCTCGGCGGCCCGGATCGGCCAGTACAACGAGTTCGTCTACGCCTTCTTCAAGTGCCTCTCCGAGGAGCGCCTGCAGTACGCCGAGGGCTGGTACGACGAGCACGAGCGCTCCAGCGACGCCGAGGACATCACCCTGGGCGACTGGGTGGTGCAGCGCCGCTGCCCGCACCTCAAGGCGGACCTGACCCGGTTCGGCATCGTCGACGGCGACCAGCTCACCTGCCAGCTGCACGGCTGGAAGTTCGACCTGCCCAGCGGCCGCTGCCTCACCAGCGTCGGCCACAAGGTCCGCGCCCACCGCGTCGACGCCGACACCCCCGCCCCCGCTGGCGAGGCCCTCACCTGACCCGCACCGCCCACTCCGGCGATCTTGCACTTGCGGCAAAAGCCCCGAAGGCCGTGTATAAGGGGCCGAAAGTGCAAGATCGCCGGTGTTCGGCGGGTCAGTGGGCGAGGTCGGTGAGGATGCGGCGGGCGGCGTTGTGGCCGGCGGCGCCGATCACGCTGCCGGCGGGGTGGCAGCCGGCGCTGCCGGCGTAGACGCCGTCGATTCCCGTTGCGTAGGGCATCCGGTCGGTGAAGCTGACCGTGTTGTCGACGTGGTGGATGTGCCCGCCGGTGATGCCGAAGTGCGCCTCGATGCCGGGTGGGGGCAGCGGCACCGCGTCGGCGATCAGGTCGGCGGTGCCGGGGGCGTACCGCTCGCAGATCTCGATCAGCCGGGTCACGTAGCCGGGCAGCGCCGCGTCCCAGGTCGTGCCGGTCAGCTCGTACGGAACCGACTGGACGAAGAGCGCCGACGAGTGGTGCCCGGCCTCGTCCTGCAACGACGGGTCGACGGTGGTGTGCAGGTACCACTCGATGGTCGGCTCCTCGGGCAGCCGCCCGGCCCGCACGTCGGCCCACATCGCCCGCAGCGCGGCCATCGGCGACTCGCCGCCGCCGGCGCCGACCAGCGAGGACGAGCCGGGCAGCAGGTGGATCGTCGAGCCGAACGGGCTGGGCGCCCCCTCGGGCAGGCAGGCGAACCGGGGCAGCCCGGTGAGCGCCAGGTTGAGCTTGAGCGTGGTGCCGGGCCGGCGGACCGCCGCCATCCGCTCGCCGAGCGCCGTCGGGAGCGCGCCGTCGGGCACCAGCTCCATCAGCCGGTACGGGTCGCACGCGCCGAGCACCACCGAGGCGGCCACCTCCCGGCCGTCGGCCAGCACCACCCCGCTGGCCGCGCCGCCCGACAGGGTGATCGCGGTGACCGGCGTACCGGTCGAGATGGTGGCCCCGGCGGCCCGTGCCGCCTCGGCGAAGGTGCGCGAGACGGTGCCCATGCCGCCCTCGGCGATCATCCAGGTGCCGTCGGCGCCGGGCAGCCGGCACATGTTGTGCACCAGGAAGTTGTGCCCGGTGCCCGGGTCGTCCGGGCCGGCGTTGAGGCCGGAGAGGCCGTCGGTGACCGCGTACATGCTGACCAGCAGCTCGGAGCGGAAGTCGAAGCGGGCCAGGTGGTCGGCGACCGAGCCGCGGACCAGGTCCACGAAGACCTGCCGCAGCGCCGGGCGGACGTACCGCTCGGCGGTCTCCTCCACCGGCAGCGGCTCGGCCAGCCAGGCCGGCGCCAGGTCCGCGCGGAGCTGGGCCAGCTCGGCCTGGAGCGCGTCGTCGGCGGCCGCGTCGGCGGGGGAGAAGAACTCCGCGAGCTGCCGCCGGGTGGCGGCCTGGTCGCTGCCCATCAGCAGGTACGGCGAGCCGAGCCCGCCCGGGGTGGGCAGGAAGTAGTGCGGGTCGCGGCGCAGCACCGGGATCGTCACGTCGAGCGTGGCGAGCAGCTCCGGCGGCATCAGCCCGAGCAGGTACGACCCGGTGGAGTGGCGCAGCCCGGGCACCTTCGGGAACGGATTCTCGGTGCGGGTGGCCCCGCCGATCACCTCGGCCGCCTCCAGCACCAGCACGTCCAGCCCGGCGCGGGCCAGCAGGATCGCCGACACCAGCCCGTTGTGCCCCGACCCGACGATCACCACGTCGGCCCGGCTGGGCAGCTCGATGCGCTCGCTCATGCCGTCACTCCGCTCGCTCATGTCCGGGCAGCCTAGTGCGCCGCCGGCCGTCCGGGGAGGGCGTCGGCGGGGGCGTACTGGGCGAGCAGGGCGGCCAGCTCGGTCTCGAACAGCGCCTCCGGCTCGTCCACCGCCCAGCTGAGGTGCCCGAACACCTCCATCGCCACCAGGCCGTAGAGCCGGGTCCAGGCGGAGAGGAAGGCGTACGCCACCTCGATCGGCAGCTCGCCGTGGCTGGCGGCGAGCGGGCCCAGGTGCGTGCCGAGCCGCTGCCGCAGCTCGTGCAGGTCGGGCGGGGGTGGCGGCAGCGCGGCGCGGCGGGTCAGCGCGACGAACGGGACGAGGAAGACGGCGCCGAAGCGCGCCCCCGGATGCTCGGGGTCGACGCACTGGTCGGTGAAGTCGGTGACCCCGGGCACCGGATTGCCGAAGATCAGGGTGAACTCGGCCGGGTGCTCGACCGCCCAGCGGCGCATCGCCCGGCACATCTGCCGCAGCTGCTCGGTCGGCTCCGGGCCGGCGGCGTCCCGGGCGGCCTCGATCCGCTGCCGCAGCTCGTCGTAGAGGTCGCCGGCGAGATCGAACACCAGCGCTTCCAGGCTGGGGAAGTAGCGGTAGATCGCCGGCGCGGTCATGCCCATGTCGCGGGCGATGGCGCGCAGCGAGACGGCCTCCACCCCGCCGGTCACGAGCAGCCGCCGTGCCCCGTCCTTGATCTCGGAGACGGTCGCCGTTCGCAGCCGTTCCCGGCGGGTCGGTGCGCTCATCGGCAAACCCCCTTGACCGGAGCGAACGACGTTGCGATAGTTAACGGCGTTCACTCAAATGATTCGTGATTACATCCTACGGCCTGGCCGGCCGGTGAGGGGGATGCGATGTTCACCTGGTGGGGGCGGGCGGTGGTGCGGGCCCGCTGGGCGGTGCTGGCCGCCGCTGCGGCGCTGGTCGTGCTCGGCGCGACCTGGGGCGCCGGGGTCTTCGGTCAGCTGACCGGGGGCGGCTTCGACGACCCGGCCAGCGAGTCCAGTCGGACGGCCGAGCGGGCCACCGCCGAGCTGGGCCGGCAGGGCGCCGACGTGATCGTGCTCTGGTCCAGCGACACCGCGACGGTCGACCAGCCGGCCTTCCGTGGCCCGGCCACCGGCGCCGTGGCGACGCTGCGCCAGCGCCCCGAGGTGACCAGCGTGACCAGCTGGTACGACACCCCGGACCCGAGCCTGGTGGCCACCGACCGACGGGCGACGTACGTGGTGCTGCAGCTCAAGGGCGCCGACGACGACGCGCGTACCACCGCCTTCGAGACGCTGCGACCCGCGCTCGACGCGCCCGGGCTACGCACCGAGGTCGGCGGCACGGTGGCGTTCCAGCACGAGGCGAACACCCAGACCACGAAGGACATCACCCGGGCCGAGACGCTCTCCATGCCGGTGCTGCTGATCCTGCTCGTGCTGATCTTCGGCGGCCTGGTCGCCGCCACCACCCCGCTGCTGATCGGCGGGCTCGCCATCCTGGGCGCCTTCGTCGCCGTCCGGCTGGTCAACCTGGTCACCGACGTGTCGATCTTCGCGATCAACGTGATCACGCTGATCGGCCTCGGCATGGCTGTCGACTACGCGCTCTTCGTGGTCAGCCGGTTCCGCGAGGAGCTGGCCGCCGGGCGGGACACCCCGGAGGCGATCCGCCGCACCATGGCCACCGCCGGTCGCACCGTACTGGTCTCCGGCCTCACCGTCGCGCTCGCCATGGCCAGCCTGCTGATCTTCCCGCAGGCGTTCCTGCGCTCGATGGGGCTCGGTGGGATGGCCGCCGTGCTGGTCGCCATGCTGGCCGCGCTCACCGTGCTGCCGGCCCTGCTCGCGGTGCTCGGCCACCGGATCGACGCTGTCCGCGTACCGCTGCCATGGCGGCGGGGGACGCGCGGTGGGCGGCCGGCGGAGGCTGCCGGCGGCGGCGCCTGGGCCCGGATCGCGCGCAGCGTGATGCGCCGGCCGGTGCCCTACCTGGTCGGGGTGGTGGTGCTGCTCGCGGTGCTGGCCACGCCGTTCCTGCGGATCACCTTCGGCGGCTTCGACGAGCGGGTGCTGCCCGCGGACGCCGCCCCGCGGGTGGTCTCCGAGCGGATCGGCGCGGAGTTCCCCGGCGGCACGGTCGCGCCGATCGACGTGCTGGTCACCGGGGCGCCGGCGGACGCGGTGCGCTCGTTCGCCGATCGGGCGGCGGCGGTGCCGGGGGTGACCTCGGTGCGGGCGACGGCCAACCGGGGCGACGCCACCCTGCTCAGCGTCACCTACCCGGGCGAGCCGACCGGCGACGTCGCCCAGGACGTGGTGCGTGAGCTGCGCGACCTGCCCGCGCCGGCCGGGGCGGAGGTGCTGGTCGGCGGGCGGCCCGCCGCCGACCGGGACCTGCTGGACAGCCTGGGCGACCGGCTGCCGTGGATGGCGCTGCTGATGGCGGGGACGACCCTGCTGCTGCTCTTCCTCGCCTTCGGCTCGGTGGTGCTGCCGGTCAAGGCGGTGCTGATGAACCTGCTCTCCATCGGCGCCTCGTTCGGCGTGGTGGTCTGGATCTTCCAGGACGGCCACCTCGCCGACCTGCTCGGCTTCACTCCGACCGGGTTCATCGAGCCGAGCAACCCGATCCTGATGCTGGCCGTGCTGTTCGGCCTGGCCACCGACTACGAGGTGTTCCTGCTGTCCCGGGTCCGCGAGGAGTGGGACCGGACCGGCGACAACACCGCCGCGGTGGCCACCGGCCTGCAGCACACCGGCCGGATCATCACCGCCGCGGCGCTGCTGCTGATCATCGTGGTGGCCGGCTTCACCACCGGCGGGATGTCCTACATCAAGCTGATCGGGGTCGGCATGATCGTGGCCATCGTGGTGGACGCCACCCTGGTCCGGGCGCTGCTGGTGCCGGCCACCATGCGGCTGCTCGGCCGGTGGAACTGGTGGGCGCCCGGCCCGCTGGCCCGCTTCTGGCAGCGCCACGGCCTCCGCGAGCACAGCGACGACGCGACCCCCGATCCCACCCCCGCCCCGACCCCCACCCCCGCACTAACCCGCTGACCCCGCCCACCCGCCGACCTGTTGATCAAGAAGTTTGCGTCGCGATTCCGCCTCGGGAAGACGCAAACCTCTTGATCAACTCGTCGCGGGGGCGGATCGGGCGCGGGCGGCGCGCCAGTTGGACAGGGCCAGGGTGGCGGAGTAGCCGGCCAGCACGATCACGTGGAAGAGGTAGAGCCAGAGCAGGACGGCCACCCCGCCGCCGATCGCGTCGAAGCCGCCGAACGGCACGCCCAGGTTCAGCGGCAGCGAGCAGAACAGCACGAAACCGTGCAGGAAGCCGGACAGGTTCGCCGCGGTGAACGAGCCCACCCCCAGCGTCGACACCCAGTCCGGCGAGGCCGGGCCGACCACCCGGAACACCCACATCAGCACCGGCGTGAGCACCAACCACACCGCCAGGAACGACAGCACGATGCCGAAGAAACCCACCCAGCCGCCCTGCCGGACCAGCCCGGTGGTGGTCGGCAGCGCGATCAGGATGGACAGCAGCAGGGCCGGCGCCGGGGCGAGCAGCGGCAGCAGCAACAACCGGCCGCGCCAACCCACCAGGCTCTCGTCGGTGCCCGAGCGGGCCACCGAGACGAACGCCCGGCGCAGCCCCTCACCGTAGAGCGACGCCGGCAGCAGCGACGCCAACGCCAGCACCGGGGTCAACTCCACCCCGGCGTTGACCAGCGCGTCCACCGCCCGGGGGGCGCCGATCGCGTCCGGCAGGGTGTGCACCGCGTACGAGGTGAGCCGGCGCACCCGTTCCCCGCCGGCCAGCAGCGCGGTCAGCCAGATCGCCAGCAGCGCGACGGGCACCACGGCGATCGCCCCGTAGAAGGTGATCGCGGCGGCGTGCAGGGACAGGTCCCGGCCGCGTACCGGTCGGAACGCGCCGCTGGTGATCCGCTTCGTGCGCTGCCATGCGTGGCCCATCGCGATCTCCTTCCCCCTCCGGGAGCGGCGCACGCATTACGATCCCGCGTCATGACGGTGCTCAGCACGCAACGGCTGGTCGTCCGGGACTGGACGGACGCGCCGACGGACCTGGCACGGATCTACGACAGCTACTCCCGTACCGAGGTCACCCGCTGGCTCGCGGTGGCCAGCGGTGGGCTGGCACCTGCACCCTGACTAGTGGGGCCACGGGTACGCCACCGAGGCGGCCCGGGCGGCGCCGGCACCGTGAACTCGTCAGGCCGGGGTCCCTCCGCCCGGGATGATCCGGGCGGCCCGGCCACGTCGACGAGCCCGAGTGCCGCCCTCAGGCGGCGGCGCGGTCGGCCACCGGGCGACGGCGCAGCGCGGGTTCGGTCAGCGACGGCGGGCGCCAGGCACCGTCGGCGCGGTACAGATCGGTACCGGGCGGAACGATCTCGTCGATCCGGTCGAGCGCGGCGTCGTCCAGGGTCAGTGCTGCGCCCTTGAGCGTCGCGTCGAGCTGCGCCATGGTGCGCGGCCCGATGATCACCGAGTCGACCGCGGGATGCGCCAGCGGGAAGGCCAGGGCCAGCTCGGGCAGCGTGCACCCGATGTCGGATGCCAGCTCGACGAGCTGCTCCACCACGTCCAGCTTGCGCGCGTTCTCCTCGATCGACGGGTCGAACCGGGCCGGGGTGAGCGCGGCGCGGCCGGCGGACATGTCCACCGGCTGCCCCCTGCGGTAGCGGCCGGTCAGAAAGCCGGAGGCGAGCGGACTCCAGGTCAGGACGCCCATGCCGTAGCGTTGGGCCACCGGGAGCAGGTCGGTCTCGATCCCTCGGGCGAGCAGGGAGTACGGGGGCTGCTCGGTCCGGAACCGGTGCAGGCCGCGCCGCTCCGCCACGTGGTGCGCCTCGACGATCTGCTCGGCCGGGAAGGTCGAGCAGCCGAAGGCGCGAATCTTGCCCTGCCGAACCAGATCGGTGAGCACGGACAGGGTTTCCTCGATGTCCGTCGTGGCGTCCGGCCGGTGCACCTGGTAGAGGTCGATCCAATCGGTGCGCAGCCGACGCAGGCTCTCCTCCACCTCCCGGACGATCCAGCGCCGGGAGTTGCCGCCGCGGTTGCGTCCCTCGCCCATCGGGAAGTGCACCTTGGTGGCGAGCACCACGTCGTCGCGGCGGCCCTGCAGCGCCTTGCCGATGATGGTCTCGGACTCGCCGGCGGAGTACACATCCGCGGTGTCCACGAAGTTGATTCCCTGGTCGAGGGCGCCGTGGATGATCCGCGCGCAGTCGTCGTGGTCGGGGTTGCCCACTAAGCCGAACATCATGGTGCCGAGGCAGTGCACACTCACCTCGATGCCGGTACGGCCGAGGACGCGATACCGCATGTGGTGCTCCCTGTGGTCGTCGGGCACCAGTGGTGGGCCCGCTGATCCGCACGGTAGTAGCTGGAGCAGACTCTAGGTCAACCCTTAGGGTGAGCCTCGTGTCCGACGTCGTCCGGGGCCTGAGCATCGGCGAGGTCGCCGAGCGCACCGGGCTGAGCGTGCACACGCTGCGGTTCTACGAGCGCGAGGGCCTGCTGGCCAACGCGGTCCAGCGCGATCCCGGTGGGCGCCGGGTCTATTCCGAGGACGACGTGGGCTGGCTCACCGTCTGCGTCATCCTGCGCGGCTCCGGCATGCCGTTGCCGGTCATCCGGCACTACACCGAGCTGGTCCGCGCCGGCGGCGGCACCGAAGCGGAACGCCTGATCCTGCTGCGGGAGCACCGGGAGCGGGTCCTGGGCCAGATGGACCAGCTCCGCAAGTGCCTGGATCTGATCAACTTCAAGGTCGGGGTTTACGAGGACGCGCTGGACCAGCAGGGCGTCTTCTCCGCCGTCGACACCACGCCGGCAGTTGACCCGAGGCTGACGGGTGTGCGGTACCGGGACCGGCGAGGCTAGGCGGCCAGGCCGGAGGCCAGCAGGATGGGCCGCCGGGGCGGGTGCGCCCTAGCCCTCGGACTCGGGCGTCTTGCGCAGCCACAGCCATACGCCCGCCAGGGCGAACGCCGCTCCTGCGACCGCGATGCCGACCTTCGCCACGCCAGAGAGGTCGTCCAGGAACGGGAAGGCGCGCGAGGCGACCAGGGCCAGGAACGCCACGAGTAGCAGGACGACGGCAAGGACGCGCTGTCGGTTCATGAGTGACATTTGATCATGGCGGGTCAATGGGCGCTGCGTCGGGCGAGGCAACGGTTGCGATGTGGAACGGATGCCGGGTGACCGCGTTGGTCGGTCGAGGCGGTGCGGCCGGCGCACCGACCGGTGCGGTGGCGAGGAGTGGGAAAGCTTCGTCAGCCTGCCGCCTGATCCATCCCCGGCTCTTGACCTTGTCACTGTGGCAGGGTCTTCACTGGGCGTCGGGGGTGGTCGACCGTGGACTCTACAGACGGGCAATCGCCGGAGTTTCGGCTGCGCGACGCGCTGGCCGCCGGCAGCGTCTCGACGCGGCTCAAGGCAGCGCTGGCGATCGGTACGCGGCCTGAGCCCGGCCTGGTGGACACGCTGGTGGCGCGGTGCGCGATCGAACCGGACTTCTTCGTGCGCGACACGCTCACCTGGGCGCTGACCCGGCTGCCGGCGGAGATAACCGTGCCGAGGCTGCTCGCGGAGCTGCGATCCGCCGACGCGCAGGCCCGCAGTCAGGCGTTGCACACCTTGTCCAAGATCGGGGACCGGAGCACGTGGCCCGCGATCACGCCGGCGCTGCTGCGCGACGCCGACGACCAGGTCGCGCGCACCGCCTGGCGTGCCGCCGTCGTCCTGGTCCCCGATGGCGAGCGGGCAACGCTCGCCGCCGACCTCGCCGGGCAACTCGGTAGGGGAGACCGGGAGGTACGGCGGAGTCTGAGCCGGGCCCTCGTCGCGCTCGGCGACGTGGTCGAGCCGATCCTGGGTACGGCGTCGACGTCCGACGACCCGGTGGTGCGGGCGCACGCCGTCGCCACCGACCGGCTGCTGCGCGACCCGGAGGCCGGCTTCGACCTCGCCCTCGACGAGGCGAGGCGGGTCGTCGCGCGCGGTCCCGACGAGGTGGGTACGGCGACGTGCTGATCGGCGAGGTGGCGCACCGGTCGGGGGTGAGCGCCCGGATGCTCCGGCACTACGACTCCCTCGGGTTGGTACGCCCGACCGGGCGTACCGTCGGCGGCTACCGCGAGTACACCCCGGCGGACGTCCGACGGATCTTCCACGTCGAGGCCCTGCGGTCACTGGGACTGTCGCTGCGCGAGGTCGCCCGCACGCTCGACGATCCGGAATTCGCCCCGTTCGCGCTGGTGGATGATCTGATCCGCCGGACCGAGGAACGCCTGCACCGGGAGCGCGAACTGCTCGACCGGCTCCGGGCGGTCGGTGCCGCCGAGCCCGCCGGGTGGCAGGACGTCGCGCGGATCGTCGAGCTGCTGCACGGGCTCGGCTCGCCGAGTGCCGCGCGGCGGCAGCAGGCCGTTCTGGCGCCGATCGAGCAGCCGCCCGGCGAGCTGCTGGCCGAGGCGCTGCTGGCCGAGGCGGATCCGCACGTCGCCGGTGCCCTGCGGTGGGCCCTGGAACGGGCCGGCGGCGAGGGCGTGGCGAGCCTGGCGTCCGGCATGGCCTCCACCGACGTGGACGTCCGACTTCGGGCGGTGCGGGCGCTGGCCCGGTTGCCCGACGACCGGGCGACCGCGGCGCTCACCGACGCGCTGGGGGACCCGGACCCGGCGATCCGCCGGCAGGCCGCGCTCGCGCTGGGCGCGCGGGGCGAGACGCGGGCGGTGCCGACGCTCCTCGGCATGGTGGTCGAGGGGACGAACGACGTGGAGGCGGCCGAGGCGCTGGGCGCGCTGGCCCGGGACCCGGCGTGGGCGGACCGCATCCTCCGCGCTCTGGCCGACGCACTCGTCACGCACGCTAGCGACCCCGCAGTCCGGATCCGCCTGACCCAGGCCCTCGCCGAGCTGCCCGACCAGCTCGCGCTCCCCCTCCTGCACCACCTGACGAACGACCCCCACCGCCCGGTGGCCCTCCTGGCGTCGACCCTCGCCACCCGCGTAGCACAACCCCCCAGCGCTGGTTGATCATGAGATTGACGGCGCCGGTGGAGATCCACACCACCGGTAACCCCATGATCAACGAGGCGGATCGGGCCAGGGTGCGGTGGGGACGGACCGGGTGTGCTGTGGCGGGGTGGGCGGGGCCAAGCTGTGGCTCTACCACGAGGTCAACATCGTCTCCGGTGATGATCTGTTCATTCCCGACATCGCCGTTCTGCGTTCCTCGGGATGGGGGCGGGTGGCGATGGACATCCGCGAGGCGGTGCTGCTGGGCGAGATCGTCTCGCCGGGCAATCGCCGGAAGGACGTCATCGACCGTCCCCGGGAGTACGCGGCGGCCGGGGTGCCGTTCTTCCTGCGGGTCGACCTGCGTAACCGGGTGCCCGCGATGGCGCTCTACGAGCTGGTCGAGGGGGAGTACCGACCTGTCTGCGCCGCCGCGGCCGGGGCGACCTTCGCGATGCGTGAGCCCTTCGAGTTCTCCGTCGACCCGGGTGACCTGCTCGACGAGGAGGCGGACGCCGAGGGCTGAGGCTCCCAGCGGGGGCACAGCTAGGGCGGGGCAGAATGGCGGCGTGACAACTCCCCGGGATCTCGTCCTGCTCGGTTCGACCGGGTCGATCGGCACCCAGGCGATCGACATCGTCAAGCGCAACCCGGACCGGTTCCGGGTGGTCGCGCTCGGCGCCGGTGGCGGCAACGTCGACCTGCTCGCCGCGCAGGCCCTGGAGCTGGGCGTGGAGGCCGTCGGGGTGGCGAAGGCGTCCGCCGCGCAGGATCTCCAGCTTGCCTTCTACGCCGAGGCGAGCCGGCGCGGCTGGGCCACCGGGGACTTCAAGCTGCCGAAGATCGTCGCCGGCCCGGACGCCATGACCGAGCTGGCGCAGTGGCCCTGCGACGTGGTGCTCAACGGGGTGGTCGGCTCGCTCGGGCTCGCGCCGACGCTGGCCGCGCTGCGCGGTGGTCGTACCCTCGCGTTGGCCAACAAGGAGTCGCTGGTGGCCGGCGGCCCGCTGGTGAAGGCCGCGGTGACGCGGCCGGGGCAGATCGTCCCGGTGGATTCCGAGCACTCGGCGTTGGCGCAGTGCCTGCGCGGTGGGACGCGCGGTGAGGTGCGGCGGCTGGTGGTCACCGCCAGCGGCGGGCCGTTCCGGGGCCGGCGGCGTGACGAGCTGACCGAGGTCACCCCGGAGCAGGCCCTGGCGCATCCCACCTGGAACATGGGCCCGGTTGTCACGATCAACTCGGCCACCATGGTCAACAAGGCGCTCGAGGTGATCGAGGCGCACGAGCTGTTCGACGTGCCGTACGCCGACATCACCGTGATGGTGCACCCGCAGTCGGTGATCCACTCGATGGTCGAGTTCGTCGACGGCTCGACCCTGGCCCAGGCGAGCCCACCGGACATGCGGCTGCCGATCGCGCTCGGCCTCGGCTGGCCGGACCGGGTGCCCGACGCGGCGTCCGCGGTCGACTGGACGACCGCGCACACCTGGACGTTCGCCCCGCTCGACGACGAGGCGTTCCCGGCGGTGGCGCTGGCCAAGGCGGCCGGCGAGGCGGGCCGCTGCCGCCCGGCGGTCTACAACGCGGCGAACGAGGAGTGCGTCGCGGCGTTCGTCGCCGGCCGGCTGCCGTTCCTCGGCATCGTCGACACCCTCGAGCGGGTCCTGGACGGAGCTCCCGACTTCGACGAACCAGGTACCGTCGAGGACGTGCTCGCGGCGGAGTCGTGGGCGCGCGCGCACGCGCAGGAGATCATCGCGGGATCGGAGAGGGAAGCCTGATGCTCAACGTACTGGGGATCGTGGCGATCGCCCTGGCGATCCTCGTCTCCGTGAGCCTGCACGAGGCCGGTCACATGCTGACCGCGAAGGCCTTCGGGATGAAGGTCACCCGCTACTTCGTCGGTTTCGGCCCGACGCTCTGGTCGTTCCGGCGCGGCGAGACCGAGTACGGCGTGAAGGCGGTCCCGCTGGGTGGGTTCTGCAAGATCGTCGGTATGACGCCCCAGGACGACGACGTCGAGCCGGGCGACGAGCCCCGGGCGATGTGGCGCTATCCGGTCTGGAAGCGGACGATCGTGATGTCCGCCGGCTCGGTGACGCACTTCCTCCTGGCCGTCGTCGCCATCTGGCTCTTCGCGATGTTCGTCGGGATGCCGAACAAGGACCTGCCCAACCCGCTGCCCGCGCACGTCAAGATCGTCGACTGCGTCATCCCCACCGACGCCCAGCGCGAGTGCGCCGCAGGCGACCCGGCCAGCCCCGCCAAGCAGGCCGGGCTGCGCGACGACGACAAGATCGTCGCGGTGAACGGGACGCCGGTGGCCGACTACGAGGAGCTGGTCAAGAAGGTGCGCGACCTGCCGCCGGGCAGGGCCACCATCCGGTACGAGCGCGACGGCGTGCAGAACGACGCCCAGGTGACCCTGGCCGCCGTGCAGCGCAGGCCGCTGGACGACCCGAACGGCGCGCCGAAGACCGTCTCCGCCCTCGGCGTCGCCGGCCCGTCGCTGCCGCCGGGCGTGCCGGCCACGGTGAAGTACGGCCCGATCGAGGCGATCCCGGCCACCGCCGGCTACACCAAGGATCTCGCGGTCGGCACCTACGAGGCGATGAAGCGGATCCCGGAGAAGGTGCCCGCCCTGTGGACCGCGGTCACCGGCGGCGAGCGGGACAAGGACACCCCGATCAGCGTGGTCGGCGCCAGCCGACTGGGCGGCGAGGCGCTGGCGGCCGGCTTCTGGCAGATGCTGCCCCTGCTGTTCATCTCGCTGAACTTCTTCGTCGGGGTGTTCAACCTGCTGCCGCTGCTGCCGCTGGACGGCGGCCACATCGCCATCGCCTGGTTCGAGCGGGCCCGCTCCTGGCTGTACGCCCGGATCGGTCGCCGCGACCCGGGTCGGGTCGACTACATGAAGCTCATGCCCCTCACGTACGCGGTGATCCTGATCGGTGGAGCGTTCACGCTGCTCACCGTCACCGCGGATGTCATCAATCCGATCACGCTCTTCACAAGGTGAGTGCCTGAAGTGACCGCTGTCAGTCTCGGTATGCCCGCCGTGCCGCCCCCGCCGCTCGCCCCGCGCCGGGCCAGCCGCCAGATCATGGTCGGCTCGGTGCCGGTCGGTGGGGGTGCGCCGGTCTCCGTGCAGTCGATGACCACCACCCTCACCTCCGACGTCAACGCCACCCTGCAGCAGATCGCCGAGCTGACCGCGTCCGGCTGTCAGATCGTCCGGGTCGCCGTGCCGAGCCAGGACGACGTGGAGGCGCTGCCGGCGATCGCGAAGAAGTCGCAGATCCCGGTGATCGCCGACATCCACTTCCAGCCGAAGTACGTCTTCGCGGCGATCGACGCCGGCTGCGCGGCCGTCCGGGTCAACCCCGGCAACATCCGGCAGTTCGACGACAAGGTCAAGGAGATCGCCAAGGCCGCCGGCGACGCGGGCGTGCCCATCCGGATCGGCGTCAACGCCGGCTCGCTGGACAAGCGGCTGCTCGCCAAGTACGGCAAGGCCACCGCCGAGGCGCTGGTCGAGTCGGCGCTGTGGGAGTGCTCGCTGTTCGAGGAGCACGGCTTCCGGGACATCAAGATCTCGGTGAAGCACAACGACCCGGTGGTGATGATCCGGGCGTACCGCCAGCTGGCCGAGCAGTGCGACTACCCGCTGCACCTCGGCGTGACCGAGGCCGGCCCGGCGTTCCAGGGCACCATCAAGTCGGCGGTCGCCTTCGGCGCGCTGCTGGCCGAGGGGATCGGCGACACCATCCGGGTGTCGCTGTCCGCCCCGCCGGTCGAGGAGATCAAGGTCGGCAACCAGATCCTGGAGTCGCTGGGCCTGCGCGAGCGCGGCCTGGAGATCGTCTCCTGCCCGTCCTGCGGCCGCGCCCAAGTCGACGTCTACAAGCTGGCCGAGGAGGTCACCGCCGGGCTGGAGGGCCTGCCGGTGCCGCTGCGGGTGGCCGTGATGGGCTGCGTGGTGAACGGCCCGGGCGAGGCCCGCGAGGCCGACCTCGGCGTGGCCTCCGGCAACGGCAAGGGGCAGATCTTCGTCAAGGGTCAGGTCGTGAAGACCGTCCCCGAGGCGCAGATCGTGGAGACCCTGATCGAGGAGGCGCTGCGGATCGCCGACGAGATGGGCGCCGACCTCCCCGAGGAGCTCCGCGCCCTGGTCCCCGGCGGCGCCACGGTCACCGTGCACTGACCGGCTCGTCGGAAAGGGCGGCCTCCCACGCGGGAAGGCCGCCCTTTCGCGTACGCCGGGACGCTCACTCGGATTCGGCGAGGATGGCGTAGAGCTTGCGGCGGGTCTCGTCGAGCACCTGGACCGCCCGCTCCCGCTGGTCGTCGGTGCCGGTGGCCATCACCTGCCGCAGCGCGTGCATCGCCTGGAAGCCGGCGTCCCGGACGTCGTGCCAGCTGTTGACCGTCTCCTCGGCGAACTCTGCCCACGGCGGGGTCTGCGCCGCGGTCACGGCCTCGTCCCGGCCGGCGTCGGTCAGGTCGAACCGCTTGCGGCCGCCGCCGGCCTCGTTCGTGCTGGCGACGATGGCCCCCTCGTCCTCCAGCAGCTGGAGGGTCGGGTAGATCGAGCCGGGGCTGGGCCGCCAGGCCCCGCCGGTGCGGGAGTCGATCTCCTGGATCATCTCGTAGCCGTGCATCGGCCGCTCGGTGAGCAGCGCCAGCACGGCGGCCCGGACGTTCGGCCGGCGTCCCCGGCCACGCCCGCGCCCGCCCCGGCCGCCGCCCCAGCCCCCGCCGCCCCAGCCGGCGGGACCGCCGGGCGGGACGGGTGGAAAGCCGAAGCCGCGGTGCCGGGCCTCGCGCAGCGCGTGGACCTGTCGATGGAATCCCATGATCTGATCCTTCCTTATCGTGTCGCTGATGCATCAACGATATATCGGCAAGCGGTCGCCGACAAGGCTGCGACGGAAGTTGTGCGTGGCTGCCCGGCGCGCCCCCCGGTCGATCTGGCAGGCTGGTAACCGTGCTGACGGTGCCGGTACGCCAGATCGGGGAGTCCGAGCGTCGTGCGGTCGAGCGGCTGCTCGACTGCGACCCGTTCGCCGGCGCCCAGGTCGCCGAGCGGGTGGCGGCGCGCGGTCTGGCCTGGTGGCGGGCCGAGGGCCGGGTGCTCGGGTACGGCACCCGGCGCAACCTGGAGTCGCTCTGCTGGCTCGGCGGCAACCTCACCCCCGTGCTCGCCTCGGAGCCGGCCGTCGCCGCCTTCGCCGAGCAGCTCGCCGCCGAGGAACGGATCTGCTCCTCGATCGTCGGTCGGGCGGACGCCGTGCTCGGCCTCTGGGACCGGCTGGCCGAGCACTGGGGGCCGGCCCGGGACGTCCGGGCCAATCAGCCGCTGCTGGCCACCGACGCGCTGCCGCAGGTGCCCGCCGACCCGGACGTGCGGCTGGTGCGCGCCGGCGAGGTGGACCGGCTCTTTCCGGCGGCGGTCGCCATGTACACCGAGGAGGTCGGCGTCTCGCCGCTGGCCGAGGACGGCGGCCGGGCCTACCGGCGCCGGGTGAACGACCTGGTCCGGGCCGGTCGGGCGTACGCCCGGTTCGTCGACGGCCGGGTGGTGTTCAAGGCCGAGCTGGCCGTGGTGACCCGGCGGACCGCCCAGGTCCAGGGCGTCTGGGTGGCCCCGGAGTGGCGGGGGCGGGGGATCGCCACCGCGGCGATGGCGGCGGTGGTGCGGGACGCGCTGCTGCGGGTGGCGCCGACGGTCAGCCTCTACGTCAACGACTTCAACCGGCCGGCCCGCCGGGTGTACGAGCGCTGCGGCTTCCGCCCTGTCGGCACCCTGGCCACCGTGCTCTTCTAGCTCTCCGCCCGCGCCGCCTCCGCCGTCAGTCGGCAAGATCGCCGCTCGATCCTGGATGTAGTGCCATCGCCTCGCCCGCGAGGCCACCACATCCAGGAAACTGCGCGAGATGCGGCGAAGTGGTCGCCGAGAGCGCGGCGCGGTCATGGCGGGGATCACGTCGTCCCACGCGTATCGAACCGGACGTCCGGCGTTATGCTGGTCATGTTTTTGTACTGACCAGTCAGTTTAGTGAAGTCGGGATGGGGCATGGTGATCGTCGAGGCCGTCGGGTTGGGTCTGCGAACCCGGCGCGGCTGGGTGTACCGGGACGTCGACCTCACCGCCGAGGCCGGTGAGCTGCACGCGGTGACCGGCCCGCCCGGCAGCGGGCGCACCTCGCTGCTGCTGGCGCTGGCCGGTCGCTTCCCGCACAACGTCGGCACCCTGCACACCCGGGGGCCGGCCGCGCTCGGCCAGGTGGCCGGGGTGCACGAGCCGGATCCCGCGCTCACCGTCGCCGAGCACATCCAGGAGCGGCTGCTGCTGCTCGGGCCGGTGCCGCGGCGTCGCCGGCAGCTGGTGCCGGTGGCCGCCGTCCGGGCGCGTCGGGCGTACCGCCGGGAGGCGTACGCCGCGGCGCTGGCCGGCGCCGGCTTCTCCGACGTACCGCTGGACCCGGACCTGCGCGGCCGGGACCTCACCCCGCAGCAGCGGCAGGTGCTCGGCCTGGTGCTGGCCACCCTGAGCGGCCCCAGCCTGATCGTCGCCGACGACGTCGACACCGGCTCCGACGCCGCCGAGCGGGCCTGGCTCTGGGACGCCCTGGCCCGCCTCTCCGACCAGGGGTACGCGGTCATCGCCAGCGCCCGCGCGGTCGAGCCCGGCGCCCGGGCGATCGTGCACCGGATCGGCGACCCGCAGCTGCCCTCCGTCACCGACCTGACCCTCCCGGCGGCCCCCGCCCCCCGAGGCCCCGCCGACGAACCGTCCACCCCCGACACCGCAGAGGTGACCCGATGAGTGTCCTGCGCCTGGCCCGCTTCGAGCTGCGCCGGATGACCCGGGGCCGGCTGCCGCGCGCCGCGCTCGCCGTGCTGACCGTCATCCCGCTGCTCTATGGCGCCCTCTACCTGTACGCCTTCTGGGACCCGTACGGAAACATGAACCGGATCCCGGTGGCCCTGGTCAACTCCGACCGGCCGGCCACCGCCGGCGACGGCACCGTGGTGCACGCCGGCGACGACCTCACCGACGAGCTGCTCGACCGCAAGGTGTTCGGCTGGACGGTGACCGACCCCGAGGACGCCGACGCCGGCCTGCGTACCGGCCGCTACCACCTGGTCTTCTCGATCCCGGCGGACTTCTCCGCCACCCTGGTGGCCAGCCCGGAGCCGGACCGGCCGGCCCGGCAGGGCGAGCTCAAGGTGGTCAACGACGACGCCACCAACTACCTCTCCGGGCTGCTCGCCCGCTCCGCGTTCAGCGAGATCCGGGCCGCCGCCGCGGAGAGCACCGCGACCGGCTACTTCGACAAGATGCTGGTCGGCTTCACCGACGCCAAGGCGGAGACCGCCCGGGCCGCCGACGGCGCGGGCAAGCTCGCCAACGGGCTGGGCACCTCGCAGGACGGCGCGGGCCGGCTGGCGACCGAGCTCGACCGCGCCGCGGCCGGGGCCGGGCAGATCTCCGACGGGCTGGACCGCTCCGCCGCCGGCGCCGACGACCTCGCCACCGGGCTGGACCGGCTGCGGACCGCCTCGGTCCAGCTCGCCGACGGCAGCGCCCAGGCCGCCGCGCAGACCCGGGCCGCCGCCCGGCAGGTCGACGCCGCCGTGGACCGCTACGAGCCGGTGCTGCGGGAGAACGCCGACACCATCGGCAAGGCGGCCACCGCCATCGCGGCCGGCGCCGACGCGCTCGCCGCCGGCCTCGACACCCTGCCGGCGAAGGCCGACGAGGCGGTGGACGCGGCGCAGCAGGTGCGTGACCGGCTGGACGCCGTGGTCAAGGCGCACCCGGAGCTGGCCGACGACCCCGCCATGGTGGCCGCCCGGTCCGCCGCCGACAAGGCCGTCGCCAGCGCGAAGTCCGTGGCCACCGCGCTGGACCGGACCGACCTGCCGGCGCTCAAGGCGCGGATCACCAAGGCCGCCGACACCGCCCGGGAGGTGGCCGCCGCCGCCCCGCACCTCGCCGACGACGTGGCCGGCGCCCGGGCCAAGGTGGACCAGTTGGCCGACGCGCTGGACAAGATCGCCGACGGCAACGCGAAGCTGCGCGACGGGATCGGCGCCGCCGACACCGGCGCCGGCCAGCTGCGCGACGGCCTGTTCAAGCTCGCCACCGGCGCCCGCGACCTGGACGGCGGCCTGGCGCAGCTCTCCGGCGGCAGCGACAAGCTCGCCGCCGGCCTGACCAAGCTGGAGGGCGGGGCCGGCCAGCTCGCCGACGGGCTCGCCGCCGGGGAGAAGAAGATCCCCGGGTACGACGACGCGAGCGCCCGCTCCGGCATCCTCGGTGACCCGGTCTCGCTGGACCGGCAGTCGCACCACCCGGCGGGCGTGTACGGGGTGGGCTTCGCCCCGTACTTCCTCGCGCTGGCGCTCTGGGTCGGCGCGATGATCACGTACATGCTGCTGCGGCCGGTGAACCGGCGGAACGTGATGTCCGACGCGGCCGCCTGGCGGGTCGCGCTCGCCGGCTGGCTGCCCGCCGCGGCGATCGGGCTGGCCCAGGCCGGGGTGCTCTTCGCGGTGGTGACCCTGGTGCTCGGGCTCGACCCGGTGCACCCGGCCACGACGCTCGGCCTGCTCGCGCTGACCTCGCTGGCGTTCACCGCGATCATGCAGTGGCTCGGCGCCCAGCTCGGCCCGGCCGGCCGGCTCGCCGCGCTGGCCCTGCTGATGCTCCAGCTCACCTCGTCCGGCGGCACCTACCCGGTGCAGACCTCGCCCGGCTTCTTCCAGACCGTCCACCCGTGGCTGCCGATGTCCTATGTGGTGCAGGGGCTGCGGCATACCGTCAACGGTGGCCCGACCGACGCGGTGGTCACCGGCGCGCTGGTGCTCGCCGCCTTCGGCGCCGGAGCGCTGTCGCTGACCGTGGCCGCCACCCGGCGGTCGCGTCGGCTGACCCCGGCCAAGCTGCACCCCGAGCTGACCATGTGAGGATGCAGGCGGAACGGCACGCCCGCCGGCCGGTGGCCGGCGGGCGGGAACACGGGGGAGGACCAGTGACGGACGGACGGTCGCGGCGGCGCGAGGACACCCGGCAGCGGCTCTTCGTGGCGGCGGTGGAACTCATCGCCGAGCAGGGCTTCTCCGCCACCACGGTGGACGACATCGCGGCCCGGGCCGGGGTGGCCAAGGGCACCGTCTACTACAACTTCGAGTCCAAGACGGTGCTCTTCGAGGAGCTGCTGCGGCACGGCATCGGGCTGCTCACCGCCGACTTCCGGGCCGCCGTCGACGGCCTGCCGCCGCGGGAGGCGCTGGCCGCGCTGGTCCGGGCCGAGCTGGAGTACATCCGCCGCTACCGGGCCTTCGCCCAGCTGCTGCTGTCGGAGATGTGGCGGACCAACCGGGAGTGGCAGCAGACCCTGCGGCTGCTGCGCGGCGAGGCGATCGAGGTGATCGCCGAGACCGTCCGGGCCGGGGTGGACAGCGGCGACCTCCCCGCCGACCTGGACGTGCGGACCGCCTCGTCGGCGCTGTTCGGCGTCGGCCTGGTGGTGGCGGTGGACTGGCTGGTGTTCCAGCCCGAGCGGCCGATCACCGACGTGCAGGAGGCGCTGCTGGGCATCGTCCGCCGGGTCGCCCAGACGTAATTACGTTGAGTTGCCGGGCCGGAACGACGAGGCTGGGGTCACCGCCCCCACCACCCGAGTCCGGAGGACCGTTCCATGCGCCTGCTCCGCGACCTCTGGGTCACCGCGCCCCGTCGGCTGGCGGCGGTCCTGCTGCTGACCGTGCTGGGCGCCGGTGGCCAGGCCGCCGCCTCCGCGCTGGCCGGGCCGGTGCTGGTGCACCGCTCGTCCGGCTGGTTCCTGGCGTTGGCCGTGGCGCTGGTCGCCGCGGTCCTCACCGACCTGCTGATCGGGCTGATCATGGCCCGGCTCACCGCCGACTGGTCGGCCGACGTGCGCCGCCGGCTCTGCCGGATCGCGCTCGGGCAGGAGCTGCCGGCGCTGGAGACCACCCCGGTCGGCGAGCTGCTCGACCGGATCGACAACGACGTCTACCAGGTCGCCGCCGAGCTGCGGAACACCGGCGTACGGCTGGCCTGGGGCATCGCCGTCTGCGTGCTGTCGGCGGTCAGCGCGCTGGTCGTCTGGTGGCCGGCCGGCGTCGGGATGGTGCTGCTCACCGTCCTGCTCGCCGTCGTGCTGCGCCGGCCCACCGCCCGCATCTCCCCGGCCCGGGTGGCCGAGGAAGAGGCCTGGTCGGACCTGGCCGCGGTGATGGAGGAGGCGGTGCACGGCCAGGACGACGTGCGCACCAGCCTCGCCCGGCCGTACGTGCTGCGGCTCTACGCGCGCCGGGCGGCCGCCGTGATCTCCCGGGGGGACCGGGTGTTCCGGCTCTCCGGCCGGGTCACCGCGCTGGCCACCGGCGGTGTCCGGGTCGGCATCGCCGGCGTGGTGCTGGGCGGCGCCTGGGCGCTGGCCACCGGCCGGGTGGACGCCGCCCGGCTGACCGCCGTCTGGCTGCTCGCCATCGCGTTCGGCGCCACCGTGGAGCACATCGCCCGCTGGGTGCCGCACCTGCAGCAGGCGTTCGGCGCGTGGGCCCGGGTGCAGCTGCTGGCCGGGTCGCGGCAGGAGCCGGTCGGCGGCGCCGCCCCGGCCGACGGGGACCTGACCGTCCGCGGGCTCACCTTCCGCTACCCGGCGACCGGGGACGACCGTGGCCCGGCGCTGCGGGACGTCCGGCTCGACTTCGCCCGGGGGCGGTCGTACGCGCTGGTCGGTCGCACCGGCTCGGGCAAGTCGACGCTGGCCAAGGTGCTCACCCGGGCGGTGGAGGTGCCCCGCGGCACGGTGTTCCTCGGCGAGACCGACCTGGTCGACCTGGACGTCGAACAGCTGCGCCGGTGGATCGCCGTGGTGCCGCAGCGCACCGAGATCCTCGCCGGCACGCTCGCCGAGAACGTCGCCCTGTTCGACCCTGAGCTGCTCGGCGACGCGGAACGGGCGCTGCTCGAGTTGGGGTTGGCCGGCTGGATCGCCGAGCTGCCCGACGGGGTGCAGACCCGGCTGGGCGAGGGTGGGCACGTGCTCTCCGCCGGCCAGGAGCAGTTGGTGGCGTTCGCCCGGATCCTGGTCCGGGACCCGCACGTGGTGATCCTCGACGAGGCCACCGCCCGGCTCGACCCGGTCACCGAGAACCGGGTCCGGCAGGCCACCGAACGGCTGCTCACCGACCGGATCGGCATCGTCATCGCGCACCGGCTCTCCTCGGTGCGCCGCTGCGACGAGGTGGTGGTGATGGCCGACGGCGCGGTGCTGGAGGCCGGCCCGCTGCGCGAGTCCGCCCACTTCGCCGAGCTGCTCGCCACCAGCCACGCCGGGGCGTACGCCGGCACCGGCCCGCGGCGCGGCGGCGTGGAACTGCTCGACGCGCCCGGCTGGGCCGACGAGCCCGCTCCGAGCGCCACGCCCGCGCCGCCGGCCGCGGTGGCGCGCGCCGAACCGCCGCCGGCGCCCCCCGTGCCGCCCGCGCGGACCATCCGGGAGATCCTCCGGCTCGGCTTCAACGACCCCCGGTACGGCCTGGCGGCGATCGGCCTGTTCGTCGTGCTCACCCTGCTCGGGCTGGACGGCTCGGTGCTGCCCTGGCTCTGGGCCGAGGTGGTCGGCGGCGGCGACCCGTGGCTGCCGGCGCTGGGCATCGCGGCCGCGCTGCTGGTGGTGCTGCCGCTGCCCTACCTGACCAACGTGTGGTTCCCGCACTGGTGGATCCGGCAGATGCTGCGGATCAGCGCCCGGCTGGTGCACGGGCAGACCGGCGCGCGCCGGGTCAGCGGGCACACCCCGGCCGAGGTGGTCGCGCAGGGCGGCGACACCGACCGGGTGGTGCAGCTCGCGGACAACCTGATGGACCAGTTCATCTCGGTGGCCATCGTGCTCGCCATGACGCTGGTCACCGGCAGCCTCGTGCCGGCGCTGTTCTTCGTCGGCACGATGGTGGTCTCCGGCCTGGCCGCGACCCTCTTCGGGCCCCGGCTGGAGCGCACCGCCGCCGGCACCGTCAAGGCGCGGGCGGCGTTCGCCACCGCGCTGGTCTCCGCGCTCTCCGCCGCCCGTACGGTCAAGCTGGCCGGCGCCACCGGCCCGGTGCTGGGCCACCTGGCCCGGCTGGACGCGGTGCGCAGCGAGCGGCAACGCCGCGAGATCGCCATGCAGGTGTGGGCCCGGTCCACCCCGTCGGTGGCCAGCGGGCTGCTGCCGATCGGGGCGTGGGCGCTCTACCTGGCCGGCGGGCTCTCCGCGGGCGCAACCCTGGTCGCGGTCTCCACGCTGGGCGCGGCCCGCTGGTTCGCGTGGACCACCGCGGCGCTGGTGTCGCAGTACCCGTCCGCGCGGGTGTGGACCCGGCGGACCGTGGCGATGACCGGGCTGGGCACCTACTCCGCGCCGGTGCCGGGGCTGGACCTGGCCGCCGGCACCGCGCCGGCGCCGGAGCCGCCCCCGCGACACCCGCTGCGCCGGCTGGAGCTGGCCGGCTTCGGGGCGCTGCACACCGACGGCACGTTGGCCGTCCGGGACGTCGACCTGACCGTCGAGCGGGGCCAGCTGGTGCTGGTGGTCGGGCCGGTCGGGTCGGGCAAGTCGTCGCTGCTGCGGGCGCTGGCCGGGATCGTGCACCACACCGGCTCGCTGCGCTGGAACGGCGAGCCGGTCACCGAGCCGGAGCTGTTCCTGCGCCCGCAGCAGGTCGGCTACGTCGGGCAGCTGCCCCGGGTGCTGTCCGGCACGGTGGTGGACAACATCGCCCTCGGCCACGACGTGGACGCCGGCGCCGCGGTGGCCACCGCCCAGCTGGAGCACGACCTGTCCGCCGCCGGCGGCGGGCTGGGGCTGCTGATCGGGCACAAGGGCACCCGGCTGTCCGGCGGGCAGCTGCAACGGCTGGCGCTGGCCCGGGCGCTGGCGCCGCGGACGGAGCTGCTGGTCGCCGACGACGTCTCCTCGGCGCTGGACGTCACCACCGAGCTGGCGCTCTGGGCCGCGCTGCGCGAGCACGGGGTGACCGTGGTCGGGTCCACGTCCAAGCGGGCGGCCCTGGTGCGCGCCGACCACGTGGTGGTCCTGACCGGCGGCACCGTCGCCGCCCAGGGCCCCTGGCACGACCTGGAGCACGCCTGGTCCCACCTGGCCGGCTGACCCGAGCCCTTGCGAGGCGCTGACGGAAAGAGTGGCCATCCGCCGTCGGATGGCCACTCTTCCAGGGAAGTGCGCGGGGGCAGGTCAGTGGGCGCGGGCGTACTGGGCGGGCCAGTCGGGGGTGGCGCCGAGCTTGGCGGCGGCGGTGCGCGGCCAGTACGGATCGCGCAGCAGCTCGCGGCCGAGCAGGACCAGGTCCGCCTCGCCGTCGGCGACGATCTGCTCGGCCTGCTCGGGTTCGACGATCAGGCCAACGGCGCCGGTGAGCACGCCGGCGTCACGGCGGATCCGGGCCGCCAGGGGCACCTGGTAGCCGGGGCCGACCGGGATGGTCGCCCGGGCCGCGGCCCCGCCGGAGGAGGCGTCCACCAGGTCGACCCCGGCGGCGGCCAGCTCGGCGGCGAGCGCCACGCTGTCGTCCACGGTCCAGCCGCCCTCGACCCAGTCGGTGGCGGAGATCCGGGTCAGCACCGGCACGTCCTCGCCGACCGCGGCGCGGACCGCCCGGGCCACCTCCAGGGTGAGCCGCATCCGGGCGCTCCGGTCACCGCCGTAGGAGTCGGTGCGGTGGTTGGTCAGCGGGGAGAGGAACTCGTGCAGCAGGTAGCCGTGCGCGGCGTGGATCTCCACCGCGGCGAAGCCGGCGTCCAGCGCCCGGCCGGCCGCGGTGGCGAACGCGGCCACCACGTGCGCGATGCCGGCCTCGTCCAGCGCGGTCGGCTGCCGATAGTCGGCCACGAACGGCTCGGCGCCCGGGCCGACCGGGGCCCAGCCGCCCTCGGCGTCCGGCACGCCGCCGCGCCGCGGCTCCCACGGCCGGTAGGTGGACGCCTTGAACCCGGCGTGCGCCAGCTGCACGGCCGGCACCGCGCCCTGGGCGGCGAGGAACCCGGTGATCGGCCGCCAGGCGTCGACGTGCGCGCCGGACCAGAGGCCGACGTCCTGCGGGCTGATCCGCCCCTCCGGCACGACCGCGGTCGCCTCGGTGACGATCAGGCCCGCGCCGCCGACGGCCCGCGAGCCCAGGTGGACCCGGTGCCAGTCGGTGGGCAGCCCGTCGGGGCCGGCACTGTACTGGCACATGGGGGCCATCGCGACCCGGTTGGGCAGGGTGACGGCCCGCAGGGCCAGCGGGGTGAACAAGGCGCTCATGCGGCGATTCTCCTTCAGCGGCGAACAGGCCCCGGTCCGGGGCCCGGTTGCGCGAACGGGTGCGTCTCCCGTCGCCGGAGCGACCGGAAACGCACCCGTCGATCGTCAGGCGGGGACCGGCTCCAGCCGGTCGGCCGGGCGCTCGGTCTCGTCGACGTCGTCGACCAGGTCACGCCGGCCGGCGGCGTCGTACGCGGACCGGTCCAGGATGCCCTCGCGGGCGGCGACCACGGTCGGCACCAGGGCCTGGCCGGCCACGTTGGTGGCGGTACGCATCATGTCCAGGATCGGGTCGATGGCCAGCAGCAGGCCGGCGCCGGCCAGCGGCAGGCCCAGCGTGCTCAGGGTCAGCGTGAGCATCACGATCGCGCCGGTCAGGCCGGCGGTGGCGGCCGAGCCGACCACCGAGACGAAGGCGATCAGCAGGTAGTCGCCGACGCCCAGGTCCACCCCGAAGACCTGGGCGACGAAGATCGCCGCCAGGGCCGGGTAGATCGCGGCGCAGCCGTCCATCTTGGTGGTGGCGCCGAACGGCACCGCGAACGATGCGTACTCGCGGGGGACGCCGAGCCGCTCGACGGAGCGCTGGGTCACCGGCATGGTGCCCACCGAGGAGCGGGAGACGAAGGCCAGCTGGATGGCCGGCCAGGCGCCGGCGAAGAAGCGCACCGGGTTGAGCCGACCGGCGGCGACCAGCACCAGCGGGTAGACCACGAACAGCACGATCGCGCAGCCGACGTAGACGGCGGTGGTGAACTTGGCCAGCGGGGCCAGCAGGTCCCAGCCGTACGAGGCGACGGCGTTGCCGATCAGGCCGAGGGTGCCGATCGGAGCGAGCCGGATCACCCACCAGAGCGCCTTCTGCACGATGGCCAGCACCGAGCGGTTGAGCGTCACGAACGGCTCGGCGGCCTCGCCGATCAGCAGCGCGGCGGCGCCCACCACCAGGGCGAGGAAGACGATCTGCAGGACGTTGCCCTCGACGAACGCGCCGACCGGGTTGGTGGGCACGATGCCGGTGAGGAAGTCCGTCCAGGAGCCGGTGGTCTTCGGCGGGGCGGCGCCGCCCACGTCCAGGGTCACCCCGCGGCCCGGGTTGGTGAGCAGGCCGAGGCCGATGCCGATGCTCACCGCGATCAGCGCGGTGACGCCGAACCAGAGCAGCGTCTTGAGCGCCAGCCGGGCGGCGTTGGCCACCCCGCGGAGGCTGACCACGCTGACCACGATGGCGGTGAAGACCAGCGGCGGGACGGCCAGCTTGAGCAGCTGGACGAAGAGCCCGCCGACGGTGTCGAGGGTGCTGGTCAGCCAGGCGAGGTCGTTGGCGCGGGCGAGGAAGCCGAGCGCCACACCGAGCACGAGGCCGAGCAGGATCTGCAGGGAGAAGGGGAATCTGCGCAGGGCGGAAGCCATGAGGATGCGTCCAAGGTCTGTCTGAGGGCGGTCGGGGGCAGCGTCAGGAGCGAGGCTGCGCCGGACAGACGCCGCTGGCCTGCAGTCGGAGGTCGACGTACAGGCGCACGGTCAGGTGCCAGACATTGGTCATCGCCTGCCCACGCTACTCCCGGCGGCTACTCGCCGGGAAGGGGCGGTCGTCGTGAGGCTCCTTACAGCCGCCGGTCCGTCCGGGCGGCGGGCGCGGCCCGACCGCCCGGGCCGGCGCCGTCGGGTCGGGCCGGCGCGGGGGCGGGCGTCCGGGGCAGGGCGAGCAGGGTCGCGGTGAGCAGCCCCCAGCCGACGGCCACCGCCAGCAACACCCGTTCCAGCCCGCCCACCAGCCCACCGCGCCCCACCGTCACCAGCGCCACCGCGATCGCCCCGGACAACGGCAGCGCCACCGCGGCGCCGAGCGTCCCGATGCGGCACAGCGCGGGCGACGCCACCGGCCGCAGCCGGAGCGCCAGCATCGCGAAGACCACCGCGGCCACCGCCGCGATGCTCGCGCCGCCGTGCACCAGGTCCGCCACGGTGGCCGCCTCGAACGGCGGCAGCGGGCAGCCGGCGCTGCAGGTCACCGCCCCGGACAGCAGGGTGAACAGGCTGCCGGTGGCGAGCAGGCCGGCGGCGATCCGGGCCGCCGGGGGCAGCGCCGTGGCGAGCAGCAGCAGCGCCGCGGCCACCGCGAAGATCCCGATCCGGTACGCCGGGGCGTACCGGCTGGTGGTGACGCCGGCCTCGCTGACGTACCCGGTCAGGCCCGGGCCGGGACCGGCGACCACCGCGACGGTCACTGCGACCGTGCCGGCGACCAGGCAGCCGGCGGCGGCCGACGCGGCGACCGCCCGGGCGGTCGTGCCGGGTGGCGCGGTGGTGCCGCCGGGTGGCTCAGCCACGCCCGTGCGGCGTGGTCCAGCCGGCGGTGTCCGGGCCGAGCGGCACGATGCCGGTCGGGTTGATCTCCCGATGGGTGGCGTAGTAGTGCCGCTTGATGTGGTCAAAGTCCACCGTCTCGCCGAACCCCGGGGTCTGGAACAGGTCCCGGGCGTACGCCCACAGCACCGGCAGCTCGGTCAGCTTCTGCCGGTTGCACTTGAAGTGCCCGTGGTACGCCACGTCGAAGCGGACCAGGGTGGTGAACAGCCGCACGTCCGCCTCGGTGATCGCGTCGCCCATCAGGTAGCGCCGCCCGGCCAGCCGCTCCGACAGCGCGTCCAGCCGGGCGAACAGCGCCGTGTACGCCTCGTCGTACGCCTCCTGGCTGGTGGCGAATCCGCACCGGTAGACGCCGTTGTTCACGTCCCGGTGGATCTCGGCCATCAGCGCGTCCAGCTCCGGGCGCAGCTCGACCGGGTAGAGATCCGGCGCGTCGGGGGAGTGGAACCGCCGCCACTCGGTGGAGAAGTCCAGGGTGAGCTGGGGGTAGTCGTTGGTGACGACCCGCCCGGTGAGCGTGTCCACCAGCGCCGGCACGGTCACCCGACCGGAGTAGTCCGGGTCGGTGGCCAGGTACGCCTCCGACAGGAACCCGATGCCGAGCACCGGGTCGAAGCCGTCCGGGTCCATGGCGAAGCGCCAGCCGCGCTCGTCCCGGATCGGGTCGACGGTGCCCAGCGAGATCACCTCGTCCAGCCCGAGCAGGCCGCGCACGATCCGGGCCCGGTGCGCCCACGGGCAGGCCCGGCACCAGATCAACCGGTAGCGGCCGGCCTCCAGCGGCCAGCGGTCCTGCTCGTCGGGGCCGCCGCCCTCCGGTGAGGTGGAGTGCGGGGTGACCCGACCGGTGAACCGGTTGGCCTGGCGGACGAACGCTCCGCTGCCGGCGGTCTCTGCGCTGAACTGGGCCCGAGCCATGCCACCAACCTAACCGCTGCGGGCGCGGATATCCTGGCGCCGGGCGCCCCCGGGACCCGGGCGACGCCGCCACCGACAGCCCCTTCCCACCCCCGAAGGACGTCTGAAGATGACCGTGGCATACCTCGTGGCCGGAGTCCGCACCCCGATCGGCCGGTACGCCGGCGCCCTCGCCGGGGTGCGCCCCGACGACCTGGCCGCGCACGTGATCCGCGAGCTGGTCGCCCGCCACCCGTCGGTGGACTGGGCCCGCACCGACGACGTGGTCCTCGGCTGCGCCAACCAGGCCGGTGAGGACAACCGCAACGTGGCCCGGATGGCGGCGCTGCTGGCCGGCCTGCCCGAGGCGGTGCCCGGCAGCACGGTGAACCGGCTCTGCGGCAGCGGCCTGGACGCGCTGGCCACCGCCGCCCGCTCCATCGTGGCCGGCGACGCCGACCTGGTGGTGGCCGGCGGGGTGGAGAGCATGAGCCGGGCGCCGTTCGTCATGCCGAAGGCGGCCACCCCGTTCTCCCGCACCGCCGAGGTGTACGACACCACCCTCGGCTGGCGGCTGGTCAACCCGCTGATGCAGCAGGGCTGGGGCATCGACTCGATGCCGGAGACGGCGGAGAACGTGGCCGCCGAGTTCGGTGTCGACCGGGTCGCGCAGGACGAGTTCGCGTTGCGCTCCCAGCAGCGGGCGGCGAAGGCGCAGGCCGACGGCCGGTTCGCCGAGGAGATCGCGCCGGTGACCGTGCCGGCCGGCAGGCGCGAGACGAAGCTGGTTGAGGTCGACGAGCACCCGCGGGAGACCACGCTTGCGAAGCTCGCCGCGCTGCCCACCCCGTTCCGGGCCGGCGGCACGGTGACCGCCGGCAACTCCTCCGGGGTCAACGACGGCGCGGTCGCCCTGCTGGTCGCCTCCGCCGACGCGGTCTCCCGGTACGGCCTGACCCCGCTGGCGCGGATCGGTGGCGCGGCGGCGGCCGGCGTACCGCCGCGGATCATGGGGATCGGCCCGGTGCCGGCCACCCGCAAGCTGCTCGACCGGCACGGCCTGGCGGTCGGCGACCTGGACGTGGTGGAGCTGAACGAGGCGTTCGCGGCGCAGGGGATCGCGGTGCTGCGCGAGCTGGGCCTGCCCGAGGACGCGGAGCACGTGAACCCCAACGGCGGCGCGATCGCGCTCGGCCACCCGCTCGGCGCCAGCGGGGCCCGGCTGGCGCTGACCGCCGCGCTGGAGCTGCGCCGGCGCGGCGGCCGGCGGGCGCTGGCCACCATGTGCGTCGGCGTGGGCCAGGGCATCTCCCTGCTGCTGGAGTCCGCCGCCTGATCCTGGCCGCCGGCCGCCGCTGGTCGGGTGGCGGCCGGCGGTCCGGGCGGGCGGCCAGGGGCGGGAGTGACGGGCCGGTCGCGGAAAGTGGATCTCCCGCCGGGCGGGGTACGCGCATAGAGTGGTGTGGAACACACGATTCGCGGGTCGACCGGTGTGGCGTCGCGTGCCCGGGCACGCCCGCTCTGGCTGCCCCGCCGCCGCGACGAGACTGGGGCGAGACGCGATGCAGAAGCCGGACGACATCCCCGCCGAGATCGACCTGAGCCGGCCGAGCGCGGCCCGGGTCTACGACTACTTCCTCGGCGGCGCGCACAACTTCGAGATCGACCGGCAGCTCGCGGAGCAGATCGCCGGCATGACCCCGAACCTGGCCGCCACCATGCGCTCCGGCCGGGAGTTCCTGCGTCGGGCCGTCCGGGTGCTACTCGCCGCCGGGATCGACCAGTTCCTCGACATCGGCTCCGGCATCCCGACCGTCGGCAACGTGCACGAGGTGGCCCAGGCGGCCAACCCGGAGGCCCGGATCGTCTACGTCGACATCGACCCGGTGGCCGTGGCGCACAGCCGCGAGCTGCTCGCCGGCAACGACCGGGCCACCGCCATCCACGCCGACCTGCGCGACCCCAAGCTGATCCTGGACGAGGCCCGGGCCAGCGGCCTGATCGACTTCGACCGGCCGATGGGCATCCTGCTGGCCGGGGTGGTGCACTTCGTCCCGGACGCCGACCGGCCCGGCGAGATCCTGGCCACCCTGCGGGCGGCCGCCGCCCCGGGCAGCTTCCTGGTCATCTCGCACTCCACCTTCGAGGACCAGCCGCAGGAGATGCTGGACGCGCAGCGGCTGTCGGCGCGTACCGCCACCGAGATCACCCTGCGCTCGCGGGCCGAGGTCACCGGCTTCTTCGGCGACTGGACGGTGCTGGAGCCGGGCGTGGTGCACATGCCGCTGTGGCGGCCCGACTCACCGTCCGACGTGGACGAGCACCCCGAGCGGTTCGGGGCGTTCGGCGGCGTCGCCCGGTACGACCAGTCCGGCGGCTGATCCGACCATGTCCGCCGTCCCGGATCCCGACGGGGACGACCTCAGCCGTCCCGGCGCCCACGGCTACGCCGTCGAGTGGTCGCGCGCGGTCCGCCGTCTCGGTTTCGTGCCGCTCAGCGCGGACGAGACCGAGCGGCTGCTGCTCGCGCACACCGTACGGCTGGCCGTGGCGGTGTCGGCCGAGGAGTTCGACGCCGGGCCGGCGGCGGACGTGGGTCGGGCCCTCGTCGAGGCCCACCTGACCGAGCCCGCCGTGCTGGACTGGTCGGTGCGCGCGCTCGGTGGGCGCTTCCTGGCGTCGGTGCTGCCGGTGCGCGCCGACCGGCCGGACGCGGTGGCCCGGGTGGCCGCCCTGCAGGGCGCGCTCGGGGCCGGGTTCGCCCGCGCCCTGCGGGACCGGACCTTCAGCCAGCAGGAACGGATCGCCCGCTCGGCCTGGCAGGCCCGGGACGCGGTGGAGCAGGCGCTGCGCGACAGCGAGGCCCGGTTCCGGGCGGTGTTCACCGGCGCGGCGATCGGCATCGGCATCGCGGCCATCGACGGCCGAATCATCGAGGTCAACCAGTCCTTCGCCGACATGCTCGGCTACACCACGGACGAGCTGCGCGAGATCAACGTGGCGTCGCTGTTCTACGCGGACGACGCGGCCGGCATGTGGGAGCTCTACCAGGAGCTGATCGAGGGTAAGCATGACAGCGTCCGGGTGGAGAAGCGCTACCTGCGCAAGGACGGCAGCATCGTCTGGACCGACCTGGCCGTCTCGCTGATCCGGTACGACGAGGGCCGGCCCCGGTTCACCGTCGCGATGATCGAGGACATCACCGAGCGGTACGAGCTGCAGCAGCGACTGCGCTTCCAGGCCCTGCACGACCCGCTCACCGGGCTGCCCAACCGCACGCTGTTCTTCGAGACGCTGGGGCAGCTGTTCGAGACCGCCCGCCCGGAGCAGCGGATCGGCGTCTGCTTCCTCGATCTGGACGGCTTCAAGGCGGTCAACGACAGCTTCGGCCACGACCTCGGCGATCGGCTGCTGGTCACCATCGCCCGTCGGTTGGCCGACTGCGTGGCCGGGCAGGGGCACCTGGTGGCCCGGATGGGCGGCGACGAGTTCGTCATCCTGGTGCAGGGCGCCGAGGGCATCGACGACGCGGTCGGCGTCGCCGAGCTGGCGCTGGCCGCGGTCTCCGCCCCGGCGCTGGTCGGCGGCCAGCAGCTGGTCGTGTCGGCCAGCGTCGGCGTGGTCGACTGCCCGGCCGGGGAGACCAACGCCTCCGAGCTGATGAAGGCCGCCGACAGCACGCTCTACTGGGCCAAGGCGGAGGGCCGTGGGCGGTGGGCGGTGTACGACCCGGAGCGCAGCGCCGCCGACATCGCCCGCTCCGCGCTCGCCGCCGGCCTGCCGGCGGCGCTGGACCGGGGCGAATTCGTGGTGCACTACCAGCCGATCGTGTCGCTGCTGGACGGCTCGATGCTGGCCGTGGAGGCGCTGGTGCGCTGGCGCCACCCGGAGCACGGCCTGGTCGGGCCGGACCGGTTCATCGGGTTGGCCGAGGAGACCGGGTTGATCGTCCGGCTCGGCGAGTGGGTGCTGGGCCAGGCCTGCCGGGACGCCCGCGCCTGGCACCGGGACTTCCCGGACGCCAAGCTGGTGGTGAGCGTGAACCTGGCCGCCCGGCAGGCCGACGACCCGGCCATCGTGGACACCGTGGCCGAGGCGCTGGCCCGCACCGGGCTGCCCGCCGGGCTGTTGCAGCTGGAGCTGACCGAGAGCGCGGTGATGGGCAGCGCCGGGGAGCCGCTGCGGTCGCTGCACCGGCTGGCCGGGCTGGGCGTACGGCTGGCCATCGACGACTTCGGCACCGGGTACTCGAACCTGGCGTACCTGCGCCGGCTGCCGATCCACTGCCTCAAGCTGGCCGGCCCGTTCGTGGAGGGCATCCGCTCCGGCGCGGACACCCCGGCCGACCACCGCGACGAGCGGATCGTGGACGCGCTGGTGCGGTTGGCGCACGCCCTGGAGCTGTCGGTGACCGCCGAGGCGGTGGAGACCGGGGAGCAGGCCGAGCGGTTGCGGGCGTTGCGCTGCGACACCGGGCAGGGCCGCTGGTTCGGCCCGCCCGCCCCGGCCGAGGCGATCACCGCCCGGCTGCGCGGCGAGGCGGCGGCGTGACCCGGCGTACCACCGGGTATGCCGGGGGTGGCCTCGTGCGCGACGACGGCCGGTGGGCGGAGGCGTTCGGATGGGGCTGACGGATTCCCAGGCTGCGGTGTCGGCGGTGGCGGCGATCGCCATCGTCGCCGGGCTGGCCGGGGTGGTGGTGCCCGGCCTGCCGGCGCTGCCGCTGTGCTGGGGCGGGGTGCTGGTCTGGGCGGTGTTCGGCGGCGCGGGGCCGGGCCGGTGGGCGGTGCTCGCCGCGGCCACCGTGGTCGCCGCCGGCGGCACCGTGGTCAAGTACCTCTGGCCCGGGCGCAACCTCAAGCGGACCGGGGTGCCGACGTCCTCGCTGCTGGCCGGCGGCGCGCTCGGGCTGGTCGGGTTCTTCGTGATCCCGGTGGTGGGTCTGGTGCTGGGCTTCGTGGGCGGCATCTGGGGTGCCGAGCGGCTGCGGCTGGGCAGCAACCGGCTGGCCTGGCCCTCCACCGTGCAGGCCCTCAAGGCCGCCGGGCTGTCCATGCTGGTGGAGTTCCTCGCCGGCCTCACCGTGGCCGCCCTGTGGGTGGCCGGCCTCCTGCTGACCTGACCGTGCCCGGCCGCGCGGGGCCGACGGGCTCAGCCAGGGTAGGGGGTGCTGGTGCGGGCCGACCGCAGGGCGGCGGCCCACCAGGTGAGCTGGCTCAGGAGCGCCTCGACGGCCTGTTCGGCGTGGTGCGGGTCGCGTGGGGTGGCGTCGGGGCCGAACAGGTCGTGGACGTGGGCGAAGGTGACGCTGTGCCGCACGGTGACGGCGTGCAGCTCGGCGAAGACCAGCCGCAGCTGCTCGACGGCGCGCAGTCCACCCGAGGTGCCACCGTACGAGACGAAGCCGACCGGCTTGGCCCACCACTGTTCGTACGCGCTGTCGATCGCCGTCTTCAGCGGGCCCGGGAAGGAATGGTTGTACTCCGGGGTGATCACGACGAAGGCGTCGGCGCGGGCGATCCGGTGGGCGAACGCGGCGGTGTCGCCGGTGCCGTCCAGCTCGTTCGGCAGGGTCAGCCCGGCGAGGTCGACGACGTCCACGTCGAGGTCGTCGTGCGGCTCTAGGCGACCGAGGAACCAGTTCGCCACCACCGGGGCGAAGCGTTCGGCACGGACACTGCCGATGATCACGACGACGCGGATCGGCGGTACGGACACGGGTCCCCCTTCAGGTTCGGAACGCTCGGGTGAGGCGGTGCGGCGCCGCGTCGCGGTGGCCGGTCACCGGAGGGCGAGCAGGGCGGCGAGGTCGGCCGGGGACAGGTGTACGCCCAGGTCGGTGAGGACCTCGCCGAGATCCTCGTCGGTCACGGTGCGCTCTTCGGTGGGGGCGTCGGGGCGCTCCACGGTGTACTGCCGGCCGATCAGCCGGCGTATCCGGTCGTCGTCCAGCCGTACGACGACGGGCTGGCGCACGAACGGCGAGCCGGGGCTGGTGGCGGTGACGTGGTTGGCGCCGTCGACGTCGACCGGGTAGGTCGCCTCCTCGGCGATCGTGTAGAGGGTCTCCCAGCGGTCCTGCCGCCATGCCTGCAGCCGCCACGCGGTGTCGGCGCCGCGCCGGCAGCGGTAGCGCCAGCTGCCCTGGGCGGGAAGGTCCGCCTCGGTCAGCGGCACCGGTTCCAGCAGGCCGGACCCGAAGCCGGTGTCGGCCAGCCAGTCGGTGTCACCGAGTCGTACCCGCAGGACCAGGTGCGCGCGGGGGTGCGGCCGCTCGGCCGGGTCGCCGGTGCGGGTGAGCAGCCGGGTCACTCGGAAGCCCAGCTGGTCGAGCACGGCGGCGAACAGCAGCCCGTGCTCGAAGCAGTAGCCACCCCGCTCCCGCCGGACCAGCTTCGCCTGCACGTCGGCCAGGTCGACGCTGACCCCGCGCCCGAGCGGGATGTCGAGGTTCTCGAACGGGATCGCCGCGACATGCGCCCGGTGCAGCGTCCGCAGCGTCTCCGGGTCCGCCCGCAGCGGCCGGCGCACCCCGACGCGGCCGAGATAGGCGTCGAGGCCGAGCGGGTCCCGCTGCCATCCGTCGGCCGGCTGGGCGGGGCCGGTGACCGCGGTGGGGTCGCCGCTCATCGCGGCCCCACCCCGTCGGCCGCCCGCGAGTCGTCGGCCGGGGGTGTGGTGGGACGGCCCAGGTAGGTGACCGGGCCGGGGTCGGGGACCGGGATCTCGTGGAAGCCGAGGCGGTCGTAGAAGGCGCGGGCCTTGACGTTGGTGGGGTCCATGCCGAGGTGGACGGCGGGGGCGCCGGCCCGGGCGGCGGCGGCCAGGAACGTGTCGATCAACCGCCGCCCGTGCCCGGCGCCCTGGAAATCGGGCAGCAGGTCGATGTGCAGGTGGGCCGGGTGGTCGGCCAGCTCGGGCAGCAGCATCCGCTCCGGCCGGTGGTGCAGCGCGATCATCTCCTCGTCCGGCGTGGTCGGCGGCCGGGTCGGCACGGGGTACCGGTCGGCCAGCCGGGGAATCCAGACCCGCCGGTACGCCCGCACGAACGCCGGCGTGTCGGCGGTGCCGAGCACGTACCCGACGGCTCGGTCCCGGTGGGTCAGCACGAAGGCCAACTCCGGTTCCAGGTGCAGGTACGGCCCGGCGAAGAGGTCGGGCATCAGGTCGTCGTCGGCGTACCGGCCGCGGGCGTCCCCACCGGCGTCCGCGGTGCGTACGCAGATGTCGTAGACCGCGTCGTGGTCGTCGTCCCGGTACCGACGGATCGCCGTCGTCGGCGGGCTCCCCGCCGTGTCGTTGCGCATGACGGGACGGTACGTGGTGGAACCGCTTGCACCGCAAGCCCCGCTCAGGCGCTCGCCCGCCGGACCAGGGTGGAGGGCAGCACGACGCGTTCGTCGGCGACGGCGCCGGCGATCAGACCACCCACGGCCCGTCCGGCGATCCGCTCGACGGGATGGGTGGCGGTGGTCAGCGCGGGCTCGCCCAGCGCGGCGAGCGGGATGTCGTCGAAGCCGATCACGGCGACGTCGTCGGGCACCCGCCGGCCGCCGGCCCGGGCCGCCCGCAGCGCGCCCAGCGCGGTCACGTCGGTGATCGCGACGATCGCGTCGGTCTCCGGCCAGCGGTTCAGCGCGCGCCGGGTGGCGGCCGCGCCGGTGGCCGTGCTCAGCCCGCCCACCAGCGTCCGCGCCGGCAGGCCGTGCGCCCGCAGCACCGCCCGGTACGCCTCGACCGGCTGGCGCATGCTCGCCACCCAGCCGGGCCCGGTCAGCATGACGATCCGGCGGCGGCCGGCGGCGATCAGGTGCCGCACGCTCGCCCCCATCGCCGCCCCGGTGTCCACGTCGTAGGAGGGCGCGTGGCCGAAGCCCGGCCCGACCGCGGCGACCCGGCCGTGCAGCGCCCGGGGCAGCGCGGCCAGCAGCGCCGCGTCGTGGTTGACCAGCAGGACACCGTGTACGCCCCGGTCCCGCGCCCAGTCCGCCAGGGCGCTCGGGTCGCCGAGGCGCAGCCGGCGCGCGGACACCCCGAGATCGTGTTCGTCGGCCGCGCGGGCGGCGGCGGTGACCAGGCGGGTGACGTACTGGTCGGTCAGCATGGCCGCCCGGGGCGCGACCACGCCGACGACGATCCGGGTGCCCCGCCGGCGGGCCAGCGACACGGCGAGCGGATTCGGCACGTACGCCAGATCGGCCGCCGCCCGACGGACGTCGGCGCGCGCCCGCGCGGACACCGGGCCCCGGCCGCTGAGCGCCCGGGACGCGGTGGCCGTGGAGACGTCCGCCGCCCGGGCCACGTCGGCCAGCGTCGGAGTGGTCCGTGGTGAGCGCCGCACTGTTCCTCCGGGTCGAGGGGCCTGACCCCATGGTGCCCGAGGAGGCCGGTGCGGTGGGGTCGGTGGCGGCGGCGCGGGCGTCCGTCGGGTACGGCGGATGCCGCCGTACGTGAGAGAGAGGTGGACGCCGCGCGCCGCCGCGGGCCGGGCGTTGCCGAGCGCCCGGCGGAGGGCCCGTCGCGATCGGGCCGGTCACGGGCTCCAGGATGCGGCCCGGGTGGGACTTCCGGCAACGCGATTTCGCGAGGTCGGCCCGCGCGACGGATTGACCGACGTGATCGGCGGGACGAGACTCGGGCGCACTCGTACCGGGGATCGCCTCGAGGAGGTGCGCAGTGGCCACGACGCCCACGCCGACCGCCGAGCAACCGATGGACGACGACGCCCGACGGCTCGCCGAACTCGGTTACCAGCAGGAGCTGCACCGCAAGTGGAGCGGCTTCTCCAACTTCGCCATCTCGTTCTCGATCATTTCGATCCTGGCCGGCTGCTTCACCACCTTCGGGCAGGCGTGGAACAACGGCGGCCCGGTCGCCATCTCCTGGGGCTGGCCGCTGATCTCGCTGTTCATCCTGATCATCGGCTTCTGCATGGCCGAGCTGGTGTCGGCGTACCCCACGGCGGGCGGGATCTACTGGTGGGCGGCGACCATGGGCCGCCCGGTGCACGGCTGGTTCACCGGCTGGCTCAACCTGATCGGGCTGGTCGCGGTCACCGCATCGGTCGACTACGGCTGCGCGACCTTCCTCAACCTGACCCTGTCGGCGCTCGTCGACGGCTGGGCCGGGACGCTCACCCAGGCGTTCGGGCTCTTCGTGGTGATCCTCGCGCTGCACGGGCTGATCAACATCTTCGGGCACCGCATCATCGACGTACTCCAGAACGTCTCGGTCTGGTGGCACGTGGCCGGCGCGGCCGCGGTGGTGGTCATCCTGCTGCTGGTGCCGGACGAGCACCAGAGCTTCCGGTTCGTCTTCACCGAGCGGTTCAACAACTCCGGCTTCGGCGACGGCGGCACCGGGGGGCCGACCTTCTGGTTCTACGTGCTGCCGCTGGGCTTCCTGCTCACCCAGTACACGATCACCGGCTTCGACGCCTGCGCGCACGTGTCCGAGGAGACCCGGGGCGCGTCGAAGGCCGCCGCCCAGGGGCTGTGGCGGTCGATCGCCTACTCCGCGGTCGGCGGCTGGATCCTGCTGCTGGCGTTCCTCTTCGCCGCCACCGACGTGGACGCGATCAACTCCGCGGGCGGCTTCTCCGGGGCGATCTTCGAGTCCGCGCTGAGCCCGTTCTTCTTCAAGACGGTCATCATCATCTCCACCATCGGCCAGTTCTTCTGCGGGATGAGCTGCGTGACGTCGATGAGCCGGATGGCGTACGCGTTCAGTCGGGACCGCGCGGTGCCCGGCTGGCGGCTCTGGTCCACGGTGGACCGCAACGGCACCCCGGTCAACGCGATCATCGGCGCCACCGTGGCGGGTCTGGTGCTCACCCTGCCCGCGCTGTACCAGTCCGGCGGCATCCCGGTCGCGTTCTACGCGGTGGTCTCGGTGGCGGTGATCGGGCTGTACCTGTCGTTCCTGATCCCGATCTTCCTGCGGCTGCGGATGGGGGAGCGGTTCGTCCCCGGGCCGTGGACCCTGGGCCGGCGGTACAAGGTGCTCGGCTGGATCGCGGTGGTGGAGATCGCGGTCATCTCGGTCTACTTCCTACTGCCGATCGTGCCGGCCGGGGTGCCCGGGCACGCCGACTTCAGCTGGTCGGCGGTGAACTACGCGCCGCTCGCGATCGGCGGGGTGCTGCTCGGGGTGGCGGTGTGGTGGTGGGTGTCGGCCCGCAGGTGGTTCACCGGCCCCCGCCGCACCGTCGACCAGCCCGCCGACTGACGGCAGGGTCCGCGTCGTCAGCCGGCCGGGTTCGGGTGGGCGAGGCGCTTGTCGGCGAGGTGCTTGGCCTGCCAGCGGTGCACGTCGGTCACCCACTCCCAGCCGGGGCGGGCCGACCGGCCGATCCGCGGGTCGTCGGGCTCGCGGCCGTCGCGCAGGGCGAGCACGTACGCCCGGTCGCGCTCGATCCGCTCACGCGCCTGACCGGCCCCGCCGACCGAGCCGTGACCGGGAACCACGACGTCGACGTCGTCGGCGACCTCCTCCAGCAGCCGCAGCGCGGTGAGGTAGTCCTCGACCGGGTCGGCGGCGCCGTCGAGGTCGAGCATCGGCACCAGTACGTCGGAGAGCATGTCCCCGGCGACGAGGACCCGGCGGTCCTCGACGAGCAGCGCCGCGTGACCCACCGCGTGCGCCCGGTGCTCAATGATCCGGATCGGCGGCCCGTCCCAGGGAATCCGGGTGGCCCCGGTGGGCAGGGCGGTGACCAGGCCGTACCGGTCCAGCGGCACCTGCCCGGCGACCTCGGTCTCGGCCAGGTGCTCGGTGATGCGGGCCTTCGTGTCCGGGTCGGACAGTTGCTCGCGGGCGGCGGTCGCGCAGCGCTCGGTGGCGTAGCGGGGCGGCTCGCCGAGCCGCGCGTGCCACAGCAGGTGATCCCAGTCCGGATGGGTCGAGAAGCCCGCCACCACGGTTTGACCCGACGTGGTCAGGTCGTTCGCCAGGCAGGTCAGCTCGTCGCCGCGTACGCCTGGGTCGACGAGCAGCACCCCGGCGTGGCCCTGCACGACGGTCGCGTTGCTCTCGATGAAATCGCTCTGGTGGACCAGCACTCCGTCCGCGATCGGCTTCAGCACGGGCCGGCCTCCTTCGCGTCGAGAATCGCGTAGTGGTGCATCGTGACGCCCTGGCTGAACGATCGGTGCTCGATCAGGTTGAGGTCGATCGGCCGGTCGTAGTCGTCGAAGAGCGGCCTGCCGAAGCCGAGGATCGCCGGGTGGGTGAAGAGCAGCAGCTCGTCGAGGAGGCCGGCCCGCAGCAGCTGGGTGGCCAGCGTCGCGCCGCCCACCCCGATGGTGCCGTCGGTCTCGGCCCGCAGGGCGGCGAGCTGATCGATCGCGTCGTCGCCGCCGATGATCCGGGTGTCGTGGTCGGCGGTGTGCCGGGTGCGGGAGACGAGCACCTTGGGGGCGGTGGTCCAGATCTCGCCGTAATCCCGCATGACCTCCGGCAGCGACGCGTCCTCGCGGGCCCGCGGCCAGTACTCCTCCATCGTCTCGTAGATGACCCGGCCCTGGACCATGGCGGCGAGCCCGCGCGCCCGGGCGTTGAACTCGCGGTGCAGCTCCTCGTCGATACGCAGCCACTCGCCGGCACCGTCGTCCCCGGGAACCTGCTCGATCCGCAGGTCGAGGGACACGTTCATCCAGTAGAGAAAGCGGCCCATCATCCCCTCTTCCTTTAGTGGTTGCGGTTTGCAACCACTATATTGTGGGCGTCTTACGTGTCAAGGAGGAAGTGTGGAACCACGGTCCGGGTGCCCGATCAACGCCGCCGTCGAGGTGCTCGGGGATCGCTGGTCGTTGCTCGTGCTCCGGGACGTCGTCTTCGCCGACCGCCGCTACTTCCGGGCGCTGCTCACCGGGTCGGTCGAGGGCATCGCGTCGAACATCCTCGCCGACCGCCTCGTCCGGCTGGTCGAGGCGGGGCTGCTCACCCGCGGCACCGCGGCCCGCGGGCAGCGCGCCCGCTACAGCCTCACCGAGGCCGGCATCCAGACCCTGCCGGTCCTGTACGCGCTCGGCAACTGGGCCCTCGACTGGCGTCCCGGCACCGACGAGCTGCGCAGCCGGCAGCGGTTCATGCGCGACGAGGGGCCGGCGTTCGTGCAAGAGCTGATGGACGACCTCCGGGTACGCCACCTGGACGCCCCGCCGAAGCCGCGCACCGGCCCGGGCCCCTTCGAGCGGCTGGACGCCGCGTACGCCGCCGAGCAGGAACGCGAGGCGGCGTCCTCGATCACCTCGTCGACGTACCGGCACGACTGACACCTCACGCCGCTCGCAGCGAGCGTGGCCACCCTCGGCACCAGTAGCGACCAGAAGAGGCCGTGGGCGGCGGCGACGATCCGGCTGGCGAACTACCGTTGGTCGGCATGACCCATGGTGGGATCAGAATTACCGCGGAGCTGGTCCGGGACCTGGTTCGCGACCAGCACCCAGACCTCGCTGATCACCCGGTTCGGTTCGGCGCTCGGGGATGGGACAACCAGCTGTGGCGGCTCGGTGACGATCTCGCCGTCCGGCTTCCATGGGCGACTGGAACCGCAGACGGGCTGCTGCGTAAGGAATACGCCTGGGTGCCCACGCTCGCCCCGCGCCTCCCGCTGCCGATCCCCGTCCCGCTGCGATTCGGCCAGCCCTCCGCGCGGTTCCCCCGGCCCTGGCTCATCACCACCTGGGTTCCGGGCACACCCGCCGACCGGGCCCCTGTCACGCTAACCTCCGACGCGGCCGAGTCCCTGGCCGCCTTCCTGACGGCTCTTCACCAACCCGCTCCCGTCGGTGCACCTGTCGGCCGGGACCGCGGCGGGAAACTCACCGACCACGCCGACCAGTTCGACGCAGGCCTCGCCGCCGCCACGGAGCGCAGGCTGATCCACGAACCGGACGCTGTCCACGCCGTCTGGCACGACGCGGTCAACGCACCCGCATGGTCGGGCCCGGCACTGTGGCTCCACGCCGATCTGCACCCGGCCAACGTCCTCACTGCGGATGGCGCCCTCTGCGGCGTGATCGACTTCGGTGACCTCTGCGCGGGCGACCCGGCATATGACCTCGCCGCCGGGTGGCTCCTCCTACCGGACGACACCGCCGACCACTTCCACGCGGCCTACCAGCCGACCCCGGACACTGCCACAATTCGCCGCGCCCGTGGTTGGGCCATGGCGCGTGCTCTCGGCGGCATCCTCATCGGGGACAACGGCGTCCGCCGCAGGTCCGGTGGTAAGCCTACCTGGGGACCACCTGCCCACGCCGCCCTTCAACGCCTCATCACCACCTGCTGACCCCGCGATCGTCCCCCGCGTTCGACCAGCCGGCGGGGTCCCTTTCGCAGCGGCAACTGCCTGAGAGATGCCCTTCCACTGCTCGTCCATCAGCAGTCGCCCGGCGCCCCGTCCCCGGTGGCCCGGGCAGCAGGTAGACGGCCTGGAGCTCGCCCACCAGAGCCGGATCGGTGTCGGCCAAGCTTGCACCGGTTTCAGCGCGCCGGCAGCAGCCCGCGGTCGACCAGGAACGCCCGCAACGTCTCGGCGTCCTCAGTGGACATCAACCGGCGGGGGATCACCGTGGCCGGCATCCGGCCCACGTACACGATCCAGAACTCGGCGGTGTCCCGCACCTGGGTGACGCCCTCCCAGGCGATGCCGCTGGTCTCGGAGCCGCTGCGCATCATGATGTTTTCGTCGGTGATCTCGTAGCCGCCCTCGACGGCGTACCCGCCGGAGCGTCGCCGGGCCCGCCACCGTACCCACGGCGGGTACAGCAGCGACAGCAGGCCGGCCACCACCAGCGTCGTGTACAGCGAGGAGAACCGATCGCTCCGGAAGACGGCGAAGCCGAGCACGCCGGCCGCGACCAGCACCCCGCCGACGTAGCCGAACCGGCGCAGCCGGACGCTGCTCAGGGCGGCGGCCAGCCGACCGGGGTACGCGGGATCGGCGGGAACGTCGAAACGAATGTGCACGCCCGAACGATAGTGCGCGGACCCGGCGGTCGGCCCGGGCCGCCGTTTATCGGGTGGAGAAGCCGTCCAGGACGACGTCGATGGCGCGTTCGAGCACCGCCGCCGGGACGGGGGAGGCGGCGGTGACCTGCGCCAGACCCCGGATCAGCAGGTAGAGCTCCTCGACGCCGACCTCCGGCCGGACGGCGCCCGCGGCCTGGGCTCGTCGCAGGGCCACGTCCACCGCCGCCTTCACCTGTTCCGCCACGGCGACGACGGCGGGTGGGGCGTCCCCCAGCATCGAGGCCAGGGTGAGCTTGTTCGCGCCGCGTTCGATCATCTCGCGGACCAGCGCGCGCAGGGCGGCCGCCGGGTCGGGCGCGACGGCCGCGTCCCGGGTCTGGTCGAGCAGGCCGGTGAAGTGCCGCACCAATGCGGCCTCGATCAACGCTTCCTTGGTCGGGAAGTGCCGGAACACGGTGGCGACGCCGACGGCGGCCAGCCGGGCCACCTCCTCGGTGGAGCCGGCCTCGCCGCGCATGCCGAAGACCTGCTCGGCCGCGGCGAGGATGCGCTCGCGGTTCTGCCGAGCATCCTGACGCATGCGAGGACTTTAACCGAAGCCGCGACTTCGCTACGGTAAGCGGAGTCCAGACTTCGGTAGGGGAGGGTGCCATGCGTACGCCAGAGGAAACCGTCCGGGCCGTGGCCGCCGGCGTCTGTCGCCTCATGCGCGGCGGCCTGACCGCCGCGCAGGAGGCGGCACAGATCGACGAGCTGGCCGGCTGCTACGCCGAGCGCACCGACGTGCGCCACCCGTTCAACCCGCTCGGCGACACGCCGCTGCGCACCCGGGCCGAGGTGCGTGCCCACTTCGCCGCCGGCGGCCCCCCGTCCGACGTCGAACGCTACGACGTGGTCGACGACCACGTGTACGCGACGACCGACCCGGAGGTGGTGATCTTCGAGTTCCGGTACGCCGGGGTGATGGGCGGCGACGCCTTCGCGCTGCCGTGCGTCTTCGTGGTCCGGGTCCGCGACGGCGAGATCGTCGAGTCCCGGGACTACGTCGACCACGTGGCCGGCGCTCGCGCCTTCGGCCACCTGCCCGCCCTGGTCGCCGCATTGTCCTCGGGAAGCGCATGAGGTTGCTTCCCACGGAGTTCCGCGGTGGGCTCAGCCCGTCGCGCTCAGGTAGCGCAGCACGGCGAGCACCCGCCGGTGGTCGGTGCGCGCCTGGAGGAGGTCAAGCTTGGTGAAGATGGCGGTCACGTGCTTCTCCACGCTGCGCGGAGCGAGGTGCAGCACCTCGCAGATGGCGGCGTTGGACCGGCCCTCGGCCAGCATCCCCAGCACCTCCCGCTCCCGGTCGCTCAGCCTGGCCAGGCCCGCGTCCACCGCCGGCGCCGCCAGCAACTGCCGGACCACCTCTGGGTCCAGCGCGGTCCCGCCGGCGGCCACCCGGCGCAGCGCGTCGACGAATTCGTCGGTGCTGACGATCCGGTCCTTCAGCAGGTAGCCGACCCGCTCGGGATGCTCGGCGATCAGCCGCCGCGCGTACCGGGTCTCCACCCACTGTGAGAAGACCAGCACGCCGGTGTGCGGGTGGGCCGCCCGGATCGCCAGCGCCGCCCGCAGGCCCTCGTCGGTGAAGGTCGGCGGCATCCGTACGTCGACCACCGCCGCATCGGGCCGGTGCTCGGCGACCGCCGCGCGCAGGGCGTCGCCGTTGTCGACGGTCGACACCACGGTGATCCCGTGGTCGGCCAGCAGCAACCTGATCCCGTCGCGCAGCAAGGGGTTGTCCTCGGCGATCACCACTCGCACGGCAGCTCCACGATGACGGTCGTCGGCCCGCCCGGCGGGCTGTCCACCCGCAGCGTGCCGTCCAGTGACTCGGCCCGCCGGGCCAGCCCGGTCAGACCCGTACCCGTGCCCGAGGGTCGTGCCCCGCCGCGCCCGTCGTCGGTGACGCTCAGGCGCAGCGCGCCGGCCCGCGCGCGCAGGTCCAGCCGGATCCGGCTGGCCCCGGCGTGCTTGGCCACGTTGGTCAGCAGCTCGGCGGCGCTGAAGTAGAGCGCCGACTCGGTCTCGGGCGTCGGCCGCCGGGGCAGATCGAGGCGTACGTCCACGGGCACCGCGCTACGCGTGGCCAGGGTCTCCAGCGCGGTGCCCAGGCCGGCGTCCAGGGCGGGCGGGTGGATGCCGCGCACGATGTCCCGCAGCTCGGTCAACGCCTCCACCACCGTTCCCTTGGCCTGCGTCACCATCGCCCGCAGCTCCGGCTCGTCGGCGCGCCGCTCGATCCGGGACAGCGTCACCCCCAACGCGACCAGCCGGGCCTGCGTGCCGTCGTGCAGATCCCGCTCCACCCGCCGCAGCAGGGCGGCCGCGTCCGCCCGCAGCGCCGCCCGGCTCGACTCCAGCGCCGCGATCCGGGACCGCTCCGGGCTCGGCTCCAGCAGCGCTCGCACCAACCGCCGGTCCAGCCAGACGATGAGCCGGACGTACCACGGGAACACCAGCAGCGCGGCCAACCCCTGAGCGAACAGTCCCCAGGTGCCGCCCCACGGTGACTCGTCGGGAAAGCGGTGCATCCACACCGGATAGCTGACCCCCACCACCCCGCCGACGACGAGGACTCCGCCGAGGTACGCGGCCGCGGTCATCAACGGCAGCCGGGCGAAGCAGTACGCGAGCGCCTTCCAGGCGACGGGGTCGGTCAGCACCGCCCCGGCCCAGCGCACCGGGCCCGGCCCCCGGCGGCGTACCGGCGGTGGGTCGGGCCAGCTCCAGCCGAGGAACAGCCGGGCCGGCCCGCGGAAGTATCGGACGGTCAGCCGAGCCAGCACCAGCACCCCGGTCAGCGGCGGCAGCCCGATGGTCAGCAGGGACAGCGCGGAGAACACCAGGCCCAGCAGCGCGAGCGCGAAGGTCGGCACGGCCAGCACGGTGCCGGTGACCGCGTACCCGACCTCGCGCCAGGTGCGGGCGGCCACCGGCGCGCGCACGATCGCGCCGGCGACCGACCTCACGGGTCCACGGCCAGCGACTCCACCGGCGGCCGGCGCATCGCCATCAGCGCCGGCACCACCGTGGCCAGCAGGACCAGCCCGACCACCGCGGCCAGGCCGAGGGTCAGCTGCCCGGGCGGCAGGTACGGCGTCCACGTGCCCAGCATGCCGTGCAGCATCGGCACCATGGTGACCATCGCGACCACCGTACCCACCAGCACGGCGGTCACCGTGACGATCAGGGCCTCGCAGACGATCACGGCCAGCGCCCGTGCCCGGCTCGCCCCGACCAGTCGGGTCACCGCGAGTTCCCGGCGCCGGGCCAGCAGCACGGTCACCAGCGTGTTGACGGCGGCCACCGCGGCGAACGCGACGTAGACCGCGGTCCCGGAGTAGTCGGTCCACACCTCGGCCGCGCGGTCGGGCGTGCCGTGCACGCGCCCGGAGGTGGTGTGCACGACCACCTTCACCGTGGCGAACGCGATCGCCAGGACCAGCGGCACCAGCGCACCGGACAGCGCCCTGGCGCGCACCGCGAGGTTCTCCGCGGCCAGCACGCCGGTTCCGCCGAGCACGCGTGCCAGCGGGGCGGTCAACCGCATCAGCACCGGACCGAGAAAGCCGGCCCCGACGCACATCGCCAGCATGGTGAGGAAGCTCGCCCCGTCCGCCTTCGCCAGGTCGCCGCTCGCGATCCGGACCGCCAACGCCACCCCGCCGGCCACCAACAACACCCCGGCCGCGGTACGCACCAGACTGACCTGCCGCCGCGCGACGGCCGTCTCGGTCAGCGCCGTCGCGGGGCGTACCCGGGCCGGCCGGACGCCGGCGACCAGCGCGCCCAGCAGCGACGTGCCGACGGTGATGGCCAGCGCGGCGGGCAGCGCCGCGGCCGACGGGTGGAACGTGACCCCGGGCGGGATCACCGCGTGCCCGGTGAGCCCCGCCAGCCAGGCGCGGGCGAGCAGTGCCCCGAGCGGCACGCCGAGCAGCGTCGCCGGCACCGCCACCACGGCGGCCTGGGCCGCCACCGCCCGGCACACCCGGCCCGGGGTGGCGCCGACGGCGCGGACCAGCGCGATGTCCCGCGCCTGGCGGGCGATCGAGGACGTCATGGTCAGCCCGACGATCAGCGCGGTCAGGTAGACCGCCAGCACCACGAACAGCGCGGCCATCTCGGGGATGCCGCTGTCGGTCAGCGCCTGCCGGGCGGACGGATCCAACCGCGCTCCGGACAGCGACGAGTTGGCGCCCAGCGCGCCGGACACCAGCGCGGCGGCCAGGCACTGCGTGACGAACGGACCGGCGAACGCCCACGGCTGCCTGCGCAGCGCCTGCCGGGTCAGCCCCGCGTTCACCGGGTCACCGCCGGCTCGCTCGCCTCGGCGCGCAGCCGCTGGGCGATGGTCGCCGCGTCGGGTGTCGGGCAGTCCGCCACCAGCTCGCCGGCGCGCAGCAGGATCAGCCGGTCGCTCCAGGCCGCCGCGATCGGGTCGTGGGTCACCATCACCACCGTCACGCCGGCCCGTTCCACGCCCGCCCGCAGGAGTCGGAGCACCTGCTCACCGGTGGCCGGATCCAGCGCCCCGGTCGGCTCGTCCGCGAACACCACGGCCGGGCTACCGGCGAGCGCGCGGGCGATGGCGACCCGCTGGCGCTGGCCGCCGGAGAGTTCCCCGACCGGCCGGTCCGCGAACCCGGCCAGCCCGACCTCGGCCAGCACCTCGTCCAGCGGGCGCAGGCGTGGCCCGCCCAGCCGCCGGGGCAGCAGCACGTTCTGCCGTACCGTCAGCTCCGACAGCAGGTTGTACGACTGGAAGACGAACCCCACCCGGGCGCGGCGCAGCCGGGTCAGCGCGCCCTCGCGCATCCGGGTGACGTCCTGGCCGGCCAGCCGGACCCGGCCCGATGTCGGCCGGTCCAGCCCGGCGGCGCAGTGCAGCAGGGTGCTCTTGCCCGACCCGGTCGCGCCCATCACCGCCACGAAGGTGCCGGCCGCCGCCGCGAGCGAGACGTCGCGAAGGGCGGCGACCGGCCGCCGGCGTGAGCCGTACCTACGGGTCACCCCGTCGAGTTCCACCACGTTGTCCATGCGGTCCAGCCTCGACGTTGTGGGCCGCCCGCACAGCCGGGCGGCCCGCACGGTACGGGTGCGGTTGTCCGCACCCATCGCAGGTTGTCGTACCCCGGTGCGAGGGTGCGGGGCATGGCGACCTTTGTTCTGATCCACGGCGGCGGGGGCAGCGCCTGGGACTGGCACCTGCTGGTCCCCGAGCTGGCCGGCCGCGGCCACGACGTGGTGGTGCCCGAGCTGCCCATCGGGGACAGCTCGGCCGGGTTCCCGGAGTTCCGCGACACGGTCGTCGACGCGATCGGTGGCCGCAGCGACCTGGTGGTCGTCGGGCAGTCGTACGGCGCGTTCACCGCGCCGCTCGTCGCCGCCGAGCTGCCGGTGCGGCTGCTCGTCCTGCTCACCCCGATGATCCCGCGGCCCGGTGAACGGCCCGGCGACTGGTGGGACAACACCGGTTACCGCAGCCCCGATGGGCTCACCGAGGAGCAGCAGTTCTACAACGGCGTGCCGGCCGACATCGTCGCGGAGGCCGCCGCGCACACCCGCGATCAGGTCAGCGCGGAGGGGAGCCAGCCGTGGCCGCTGGACGCCTGGCCGGCCGTGCCGACGAAGGTGCTGATCGCCCGAGAGGACCGGTTCTTCCCGGCGGACTTCCTGCGTCGGGTGGCCGCCGACCGGCTCGACATCGTCCCGGACGAGGTCGACGGCGGTCACACCGTGGCGCTCAGCCACCCGCGGCAACTCGCCGACCGGCTGACCGCCTACCTGCGTGGCTGAGAGGGTCGGCCGGAGATAGGCCGGGGCCGCGAGGTCGCCGAACGAACGGTCACCAGCCAGGTGCTACCCCCCACCGAGGTTGAGCACCACCAGGCCACCGACGACGAGCGCGATGCCCGCCAGCTTCATGAGGTTCAGCGGCTCGCCGAGGAAGGCCGCCCCGACCGCCGCGATCGCCGCGGTGCCGACGCCGGACCAGACGGCGTACGCGATGCTGACGGGTACGGTGCGTACCGCCTGGGAGAACAGGTAGAACGAGATCAGGTAGGCGGTGGCGACGCCGAGCGTCGGCCACAGCCGGGTGAAGCCCTCCGTCGCCTTCATCAGGCTGGTGCCGGCGACCTCCGCCGCGATCGCGAATGCCAGCAGCGCGTACGCCATGGTGCCTGGGCTCATCGTCGGGCGCCGCGCAGCGCCGGCCCGGTGTCGGCGAGGAACGCCCGCAGCGTCCGCGCTGGCCGGCCGGTCACCCGCTCGACGGTGTCCGTCACGCCGGCGAAGGCGCCGGCCCGGACCCGCTCGAAGGTCAGCACGGTGAGCTCCCGTTCGAACCCCTCGGTGCCGGCCACCGCCTCGTCGATGGTCACCTCCCGGTGGGTCACCGGGCGGCCGGCGGCCGTGGTGAGCTGCCGCGCGGTGTCCGGCAGGGTCGGCGACTCCGGGCCGGAGAGCTCGTACACCCGGCCGGTGTGTCCCTGATCGAGCAGCGCCCGCTCGGCGACGGCGGCGATGTCCCGGGCGTCGATCCAGGCGACCTGCGCGCCGTCGGCGGGGAAGGCCAGCTCCCCGTCGTCGGCGATCGGGTCCCGGTAGAAGCGGGGGTCGGTGAAGACCTGCATGAACCAGCTCGGCCGCAGGATCACCCAGGGCCGATCGCCGTCGCGTACCGCCTGCTCGGCGCGCGACGCCCAGCCGTCGGGTCCGGGCTGGTCCGCCGCGCGTTCGGACAGCAGGACGATCCGGGTCTGCGGGGGCGTCGTGGCCAGCAGCGCGGCGATGAGCTCCGGCGCGTCCGCGCGGTCCGGCCGGACCAGGTACACGGCGTCGACGCCGTCGGTGGCGGCCGACCACCCGGACGGGTCGTCCCAGGAGAAGGCGGTGGGGTGGACGCCGTCGAGGTCCACCAGGGTCGGGTCGCTGCTGCCGCCGAGCACCTCGACGGCCGGCCGGGCCGCGAGCAGCCCCGCCAGCGGTACGCCCGTCTTGCCCCGGACCCCGGTCACCAGCACCCGGGTGGACCGCGCCTCGGCGTTGTGCGGATACGTCACGTGGAACCCCTCCCCATTACTTGAGACACTAAAGCTTCAGGACCCACCTAAGCACCGATACCTGAGTGAGTCAACTAATCTCTGCTCATGAGCGAGCTGGCGGACCGGCTTCAGCAGCAGGTGTGGGACTTCGTGTACGCCTACGACGCGGCGTACGACCGCGCGGCGCGATCGGTCGGGCTGAGCGCGGCGCAGGCCTGCCTGCTCGACGCCGTGTCGCGGGAGGCCCGCTCGATGGGCGAACTCGCCACCGAGCTGCTCTGCGACGCCTCGAACGTCACACAGCTCGTCTCCCGACTCGAACGCGGCGGCCTGGTGAGCCGTACGGCCGACCCGGCCGACCGGCGGGTCAAGCAGGTGTCGATCTCCGAGGCCGGCCAAGTGGTACGCCGCGGCGTGCGCCGGGCCTTCGACTTCCCGTCCGACCGACTGGGCCGGCTGACCGAGGCGGAGCAGCGCCAACTCTCCGGCCTCCTGGCCAAGGCGCTCGCCCCCGACCCGTCCCAGGGCGTCGGACGCGACCGGTGAGCTGCCACCGCCGGCTACGGAGCCTGCGCGGAAAACGGTTGGCGGATCACGTGGCCACTGCTAGTTTCCGGAGGCCGTGCGAGAGACCGAGGAGGTGGTACCCGTGAACGTTTCGACATGGGTGCTCCCCTCCGGGGTCACGGTCGGGCGATAGGTCGTCCGGGAGCGCCGTTCGCGAGCACTCCCGAAAGGCACGACCATGCGATTCACCACCGAGCAGCGCCTCGACGACGAGGTCCTCGAACGCGAATTCACCATCGGCGAGATCCCCGGCATCCTGTGGACGCCCGGATCCGCAACGGCACCGGTCCCGCTGATCCTGCTCGGCCACCCCCCGATCGGACTGCGCAAGATGTACCCCCGTCTGCTGGTGCGGGCCCGGCAGGCCGCGGCGGAGGGCTTCGCCGCGGCCACCATCGAGCTGCCCGGCAGCGGTGACCGGCCTCGTTGGGCCGCCGCCGAGCAGGCCCGCGCCGACCTGCGGCGAGCGCTGGAGTCCGGCGAGCCGGTCAGCGACGAGATCATCGATGCCCTCGTCCTACCGCTCGTCGACCGGGCGGTCCCGGAATGGCAGACCGCCCTGGACGCCCTGCTGTCGCTGCCGGAGATCGGCGGCCCGGTCGGGTACTCGGGGGGAGTGATCTCCATCGGCATCCGGCTGGCGTTGGTCGAGCCGCGCATCCTGGCGGCCGGCCTCTTCGCGGGGAGTCTCGTGCCCCGCGTCATGTTCGAGGAGGCCCGGCGGGTCACCATTCCGCTGCACGTCTTGCTGCAGTGGGATGACGAGGGGAACGACCGGCAGGCGGCCCTGGACCTGTTCGACGCCTTCGGCTCCGAGGAGAAGACGCTGCACGCCAACATGGGCGGACACACCGGTGTCCCGCCGTTCGCGGGGGAGGACGCGGCCCGGTTCTTCGCCCGGCATCTGCGCCAGCCGTAACGGCGAAAGTCTGAGGCGCCGGGGTCAGGCTGCCCGGGTGGCGGGGTGACCCCGGCGGCTCGGCCGTCTCACGCGTACGGGATCCGGCGCCGCAGCCTGACCGCCGAAGTGCCGTACGGCGGACCGACGGCGCGGCGGTCGGTGCCGTGAACGGTCGTGGTTACGGCGCTGACGGGCCGATCTGCTTCGCCAGGTCGACGAAGGACTGCCAGGCCGCGGGGTTGACGTGGAGGGTGCCGCCGTCGCGGTCCTTGGTGTCACGGACCAGCACCACACCGGGCAGGTTGTCAGCGACCTCGACGCATGACCCGCCGTTGTTGCCGCTCCTGGTGGACTTGCGCCACTGAGGGGCAATAACGTCCACGACTTCACCACTTCCTTTGATCAGCTCGCTGGGCCGATTCGTTTCGCCAGGTCGACGAAGGACTGCCAGGCCGCGGGGTTGACGTGGAGGGTGCCGCCGTCGCGGTCCTTGGTGTCACGGATCAGCACGACATCGGGCAGATTGTCGGCGACCTCGACGCATGCGCCGCCGTTGCCGCCCGACCTGGTCGACTTGCGCCACTGGGGGGCCATCACGTCCATGACTTTGCCACTTCCCTGATCAACTCGATGGAAGGTCTACGCGGGAGTGCTTCGTTTCGGATGATCTCCCACGTCTTCGACAGCTTAGCGACGTCGGCCGGGCCGTCGACGACCTGCGCGTCCAACTGGTTGTCCGCGTACGCAACCCGGGTGCCGTCGGAGAGTTCGGCGATGATGAACTGACCACCGAACCCCAGGTACATTCCGGCATCCAGGGGCACGATGTGAATCTGGATGTGCTCCTGTCTGGCCACCTCCGCCAGATGTTCACACTGCTCGACCATCAGGCCGGGCTGATCGAGTACGGGACGGCGGAGGACCCCTTCGTCCAGCACCGCAATGAGCTGGGGCGGCGCTTGTTTCGTCAGGACCGACTGGCGTTCCATGCGAGATGCCACGATGCGCTCGGCCTCGTCAGGGGCGAAGCGTCCACCGGTCAGCGTTGCGCGGGCGTATCGCTCCGTTTGCAGCAGACCCGGCACGTAGGCCAACTCGAACCAGCGCAGTGTGGTCGCCTCCCGCTCGAACTCCACCCATTCCCGCAGCCAGGTGGGATTCACGTCAAGGGGTGCCAGCTCACTGAGCATTCGACCGAAGCGTCCATCGGTGTCGAAGTGCCCATCGACGGCCTTCATGTACTCCTGGGTAGGCGGGCGGCAGCCTGTTTCGACCGAGCTGACATGAGATCCGGAGTATCCGATCCTTCGCCCGAACTCGTCTTGACTCAGCTTGACGGACGCCCGGAACCGACGTAGCTCCCCGAGCACGTAGGTGGTGGCGATCCCCATCGGCTCCCCAATCTCCGCTCGATTCTGATGACGATCAGCTCTAGACAGCTCATCTCGCCCCATGAGCTGCACGGATGGGGCGAGCGCGTATCGACCGTAGCGGTGTCCTCAGCAGACTGTCACGTAGCGGATCCGCTCGGTGGCCGAAAACCGGGCGGGTTCCAGCCCGGGGCCGCCCCGCCCCCCGATGCGGGGCGGCCCCCTCCAGCGACGATGAGGAGGACGATGTGCGTACCCGATGGTTCTGGTGTCGTACCCGGGAGGTGCCGGCGCTGCCCCGGCGCGAGCCCGGCGCCGCCGCACCGGCCTGGACCCGGCAGCCGACCTGCGTGTTTCCCACCGTGCAGCCCGGCCGCCCGGGCCGGCTGACGCCGGCGCAGGAGTGGCGGGCGAACGGGGGCCGCCGGTGACCGCCCCCGGGGCGCGCTGATGGGGCGGCGGGTCGTCCCGCACGTGCCGATGCGGCCGCTGTGGCGGTGCCGCAACTGCGGCGCCGAGTGGCCGTGCCAGCCGGCGCGGCTCGCGTTGCTGGTGGAGTACCGGGGGAACCGCACGGCGTTGCTGCTCTACCTGGGCGGGTTGCTGGTCGAGGCGCGCGGCCAGCTCGCCCAGCTCAACCCGGAGCACGCGCCGGACCTGCACGACCGGTTCATCGCGTGGGCGCGCGCTCGCTCCTGACCGCTCGTCACCTCGACTTTCAACCAATCGGTTGACGGCGGGCGCGGGTGCCGCTAGCGTGGTTTTCAACTGGAAGGTTGAATCGTCGAGGGGAGTTTTCGATGGGGGCGGACACGCTGTCCCGGGTCTTCGCGGCCCTCGCCGATGAGACCCGGCGCGACATGGTGGCCCGGCTCGCGGCGGGCGACGCGACCGTGAGTCAGCTCGCCGAGCCATACCCGATGACGCTTCAGGCGGTCTACAAGCACCTCAAGGTGCTGCAGGACGCCGGAGTGGTGAGCCGGCCGGCCGGGCCGCAGCCACGGCTCGTGCGGCTGGAGACGGACGTCTTCGACCTGATGGACACCTGGATCGAGCGATACCGGCGCGAGGCCGAGGAGCGGTACCGCCGTCTCGACGCCGTGCTGGCGCAGATGAACCATGACGAGACCGAGGAGGGAAGCGCGGCATGAGAACCCACACCCAGGCCACGATCGAGGCCGACCCCAAGCTGCCGGTCATCCGGATCAGCCGGGAGTTCGACGCCACCCCCGAGCAACTGTTCCGGGCGCACACCGACCCGCGGCTGTTCGCGCAGTGGGTGGGGCCCGACAGGATGCGCAACCGCATCGAGGAGTGGGACGCCCGCTCCGGGGGCAGTTGGCGCTACGTCGCCGTCCGGGACGGCCAGGAGTACGCGTTCCGGGGCTGCTTCCACGAGGTGCGACCCGACCGGATCGTCCAGACCTTCACCTTCGAGGGGCAACCCGACGGCGTGGCGCTGGAGACGCTCTGGTTCGACGACCTCGGCGACGGCAGGACGCTGCTGCGCATCCAGTCCCTGGTGGACAGCTTCGAGGCGCGCGACGCCTGGCTCGCCAGCGGCATGGAGGTCGGGGTCGACGAGGGCTACGCCAAGCTGGACGGGATGATCACCGATGGCACTGTCTGACCTGCCCGCGCAGCGGCACCGGGAGATCGCCGGCGGGTTCACCGACCGGGTGCGCGGCACCAAGGTGTGGGACGCGCCCGCGCCGGTCCCCGGGTGGACCGCGCGGGACGTCGTACGCCACCTCACCGAATGGTTGCCGCCGTTCCTGGCCGGCGGCTCCGACGTCCGGCTGCCCGCCGGACCGTCGGTCGACGACGACCCGGTCGGCGCGTGGCAGACCCACTGCGACGCGGTGCAGGCCCTGCTCGACGATCCGGCCACCGCCGGCCGCCGCCTGTCCAACCCGCACATCGGCGAGCTGCCGCTGGATCGCGCGATCGACCAGTTCTACACGAGCGACGTGTTCATGCACACCTGGGACCTGGCCCGCGCCACCGGCCAGGACGACCGCCTCGACCAGGAGTTCTGCGCGCAACTGCTGGCCGGGATGGAGCCGATGGAGGAGATCATCCGCTCGTCCGGGCAGTACGGCCCCCGCGTCCCGGTGAAGGAGGACGCCGATCCGCAGAGCCGGATGCTCGGCTTCATCGGCCGGGACCCGGAGTGGACTAGCTGACCGGCGCGGCGGTTGCCGACCGCTGGCCGCCGTGCGAGGCGACCAGCGCGTCGGCGACCAGCGCGGCGTCCGCCTCGGCGACCTCGGCGGGGTACTCCGGCAGCAGGTCGTCCCAGACGGGCAGCCACGACCCGAAGAGCTGGGCCTGGCCCGCCGGCCGGGCGAAGAACCAGATGTGCAGGTGGGCGGCGCCGTCGCCGATGCGGTAGACGTGCGCCCGGGAGATGTGCGGGACCGCCTGGACGTGCCGGGCGATCCGCGTGGTCAGCAGGCCCAGCTCGGCCGCGAGCTCGTCGGGCAGGTCGGCCAGGTCATGGTGGTCGCGCGGGTACAGCATCAACACCAGCGGTACGCCCACCCCCGGCACCCGGGCCAGCCGCCAGTTGTCGTTGAACCAGATGCCCGCGTCGCGCTCCCGGCACGGCCGGCAGTCCGCCGGGTCTTCGCCGTGCCGGGCCGGCTCGGGCAGCACCGGCGGGCGCAGCGGCGCGACGCGCAGCCCGTCCTGCTCGAACGGGCTGATGTCCCATCCGGTCATCCGGGCCAGCGGGAGCCGCCGCTCGTCGTCCGCGACGCTCATCGCGTGGTCGTGGAACCGCTCGGGAGACAGGGCCATGGCGTGCAGGCTAGTACGGCCACGGTCGGGTCGGTGCCCCCAAGGGCCGGCGGGAATCCGCCAGACTGGCCGGCATGGCTGACATGACGGACCCGAAGAAGGTGCTGCTCCACTACCTGCGGTCCAGCCGCGAGGACCTGATCGGGAAGCTCGACGGGCTCACCGAGCGCGAGGTACGACTGCCCCGCACCCCGACCGGCACGAACCTGCTCGGCATCGTCAAGCATTGCCTCAACGTCGAGGCCGGCTACTTCGGACCCACCTTCGGGCGGCAGTTCCCGAACCAGGCCGAGCTGGTGTCCGACCAGGAGCAGGAGGCCAACCCGCAGGCGGATTTCTACGCGACCGAGGACGAGACCAAGGACGGCCTGATCGACCTGTACCGACGGGTCGCCGCGTTCGCGGACGAGACCATCGCGCAGCTGCCGCTGGACGCGCCGGGGGAGGTGCCGTGGTGGCGGCCGGGCCGTCAGGCGGTGACCCTGCACCTGGTCATCGTCCACGTGATAGCCGACGTCACCCAGCACGCCGGCCACGCCGACATTCTGCGCGAGCAGCACGACGGCGTGGTCGGCTGGCACCAGCAGGGCACCGGCGTCCCGGACGGCTACGACTGGTCGGCGTACGTCAAGAAGCTGACCGCCATCGCGGACCGGTTCGCGTAGCCGCCGGTACGCGTGGCGGGTTCAGGAGCGGGTGGAGCGCGGCTGGGCGTGTCGCGGCGCGCGGGTGAACCGCAGGATGCGGTCGTCGTCGGGGGCCGGGGTGGCCCGACCGTCCCGGTTGCTGGTGGTCACCCAGAGCGAGCCGTCGAAGGCCCGCGCCACGGTCCGCAGCCGACCGTACGCGCCGACCAGCTCGGCGACCGGCGTGCCGACCTGACCGTCGCGGTCCACCGGTACGGCCCACAGCCGCTGGCCGCGCAGCGCGGCGACGAAGAGCGTGCCGTGGGCGTACGCGAGGCCGCTCGGGGACGCCTCGGCGGGCGGCCAGACCACCAGCGGATCGCGGAACCGGGGGTCACCGGCCCGGCCCTCGACCACCGGCCAGCCGTAGTTGCCGCCCGGCACGATCCGGTTCAGCTCGTCCCAGGTGTTCTGCCCGAACTCGGTGGCGAACAGCCGGCCGTGCCCGTCCCAGGCGAGACCCTGCACGTTGCGGTGGCCGTAGCTGTAGACCGGCGAGCCGGGGAACGGGTTGCCGGCCGGCACCGAACCGTCCGGGCGGATCCGCAGGATCTTGCCGTTGCGGCTGGCGAGGTCCTGCGCCCGGGCCGGCACCCCGGCGTCGCCGACACCGACGTAGAGCAGGCCGTCGGGGCCGAACGCGATCCGGCCGCCGTCGTGGAAGGTGTTGCGGGCCAGCCCGGACAGGAGCACCTGCTGGCGCTGCGGGGCGTCCAGCCGGAACCGGACCACCCGGATGTCCGTGGCGGTGGTGAAGCAGGCGTAGACCAGGCCGTCCCGGCGGTAGCCCGGGGAGACGGCCAGCCCGAGCAGCCCCGCCTCACCGCCGGCGACCACGCCGGGGACCGTGGCGACCTGCACCGGGGGTTGGCCGGGCCGGATCCGCAGCACCGTGCCGGAGTCACGCTGGGCGACCAGGGCGCTGTGGTCGGGCAGGAAGGCCAGGCCCCACGGCACCTCCAGCCCGGTCGCGAGGACCTGCGGGTGGGCGAAGTCGTACCGGTGGACGTACCCTGGTGTGGGCGCGACGGTCGGTGTCGGCGCGGCGGTCGGGGTCGGCGTGACGTCGGGGGGCGGTTGTGGGCCGGCGTGGGCGGCCGGGACGGCCGGGACGAGGGCGAGGACGACGGCGGTCAGGATCGCGCGTTTCCGCATCGGGACTCCCGGGCGACGGGCGAGCGGCGGCTGCACCGCCACAACGGACAAAAGCCACCTTAGGCCCGAGTCGCGCAACGGCGGGGATGTCGCCGCCGCGTGTCCCGGCTTCCGCCCCCGGCTCCCGGGCGGCACCCATTGACGATGATCGCGACTGCGGGTAGACCTTGGGCAAGGAGGCGAGCCGATGAGAACAGCTCCGCTCACGCTGGAACAGCTCCGGGTCGCCGTCGCCGATGGCGAGATCGACACGGTGGTCCTCGCCCTGGTCGACATGCAGGGCCGATTGCAGGGCAAGCGGTTCCACGCCCCCTACTTCCTCGACCAGGTCGTCGCCAACGGCAGCGAGGGCTGCAACTACCTGCTCGCGGTGGACGTCGACATGAACACCGTCGACGGGTACGCCATGTCGAGCTGGGAGCGGGGCTACGGCGACTTCGCCATGGTGCCCGACTTCGCCACCCTGCGGCGGGTCCCCTGGCAGCCGGGCAGCGCGCTGGTCATCGCCGACCTCGCCTGGCTGGACGACGCCGGCCCGGTGGTCGCCTCGCCCCGACAGATCCTGCGCCGCCAACTGGAACGGCTGGCGGCACACGGGCTGACCGCGTACGCCGGCACCGAGCTGGAGTTCGTGCTCTACCGCGACTCGTACGAGGAGGCCTGGCGGCGCGGCTACCGCGAGTTGACCCCGGCCAACCAGTACAACGTGGACTACTCGCTGCTCGGCACCGCCCGGGTGGAGCCGCTGCTGCGGCGGATCCGCACCGAGATGGCCGCCGCCGGGCTCACCCCGGAGAGCGCCAAGGGCGAGTGCAACCTCGGCCAGCACGAGATCGCCTTCCGGTACGACGAGGCGGTGGCCTGCGCCGACCACCACGTCATCTACAAGAACGGGGCCAAGGAGATCGCCGCCCAGGAGGGCGTGTCGATCACCTTCATGGCCAAGCCGAACGAGCGGGAGGGCAACTCCTGCCACATCCACTTCTCGCTGCGCGACGCCGACGGCCGCTCGGCCATGCTCGGTGACGGGCCGGCGCACCTCAGCGCCACCGGGCAGCACGTGCTGGCCGGGCTGCTCGACACCATGCGGGAGCTGAGCCTCTTCTTCGCGCCGAACGTCAACTCCTACAAGCGCTACCAGCCCGGCTCGTTCGCCCCGACCGCGCTGCGCTGGGGCACCGACAACCGCACCTGCGCGCTGCGGCTGGTCGGGCACGGGCAGGGCATGCGGGTGGAGAACCGGGTGCCCGGCGCGGACGTCAACCCGTACCTGGCGATCGCCGCGCTGGTGGCGGGGGCGGTGCACGGCATCGAGCGCAAGCTGGAGCTGGGCGAGGAGTGCACCGGCAACGCGTACGACGACCGCCGCGCCGAGCGAGTCCCCAGCACCCTCCGCGACGCCCTCACCCTCTGGGAGAAGTCGGCGGTCGCCCGCGACTCCTTCGGCGACGAGGTCCACGCCCACTACGCCAATCAGGCCCAGGTCGAACTGACCGCCTTCAACGCCGCCGTAACGGACTGGGAACTCCGACGTGGCTTCGAACGCCTCTGACCCCACCCCGCCCTCCCCGCTCTCCTCGGCGATCTTGCACTTTGTGCCCGCGTTCTGTGGTGAGGGGCGGCTCTTGTCGGGGCAGCAACTGCAAGATCGGCCAGGGAGGGGCGGTGGTGCGGGTGAGTGAGGTGGTGAATCCCGCCAGCGGGACGGTGGTGGGGGAGGTTGCGGGGGCTTCGGTCGGGGAGACCGATGCGGCGATCTCGCGGGCTGCCACCGCGTTCGAGGTGTGGCGGAAGGTGGCGCCGGGGGAGCGGGCGCGGGTGTTGCGGCGGTTCGCTGGGGTGGTGGACGCGCATCTTGAGGAGTTGGCGGGGCTGGAGGTGCGCAACTCCGGGCACACCGTCTCCAACGCGCGGTGGGAGGCGGGGAACGTCCGGGACGTGCTCGACTACTACGCGGGCGCGCCGGAGCGGCTGACCGGGCGGCAGATCCCGGTGCCGGGCGGCTGGGACGTCACCTTCCACGAGCCGCTCGGCGTGGTCGGGGTGATCGTGCCGTGGAACTTCCCGATGCCGATCGCCGGTTGGGGCTTCGCCCCCGCGCTCGCGGCCGGCAACACCGTGGTGCTCAAGCCCGCCGAGCTGACCCCGCTCACCGCGCTGCGGCTGGCCGAGCTGGCCCTGGAGGCCGGCCTGCCCGAGGGCGTGTTCACCGTCGTGCCCGGTGCCGGCAGCGTGGTGGGCGAGCGGTTCGTCACCCACCCGGCCGTGCGCAAGGTCTGCTTCACCGGCTCAGGCGAGGTCGGCGCCCGGATCATGGCCGGCTGCGCCGCCCAGGTGAAGCGGGTGACGCTGGAGCTGGGCGGCAAGTCGGCGAACATCGTCTTCGCCGACGCCGACCTGGAGCGGGCGGCCGCCACCGCGCCGTACGCGGTCTTCGACAACGCCGGCCAGGACTGCTGCGCCCGGTCCCGGATCCTGGTCCAGCGCCCGGCGTACGACCGGTTCCTGGAGCTGCTCGAACCGGCCGTACGCGCGGTCCGGGTCGAGGACCCGGCCCTGGACACCGCCGAGATGGGCCCGCTGATCTCCGCCGCCCACCGCGACCGGGTCGCCGGGTACGTCGACGGCGCGAAGGTCGCCTTCACCGGTGCCCGTCCCGACGGCCCCGGCTTCTGGTACGCCCCGACCGTGCTGCTCGCCGAGTCGCCGGCCGACCGGCACTGGCGCGAGGAGGTGTTCGGGCCGGTCGTCTCGGTGCTGCCGTTCGACGACGAGGCCGACGCCATCCGGCTCGCCAACGACACCGAGTACGGCCTCTCCGGCTCGATCTGGACCCGGGACGTCGGCCGCGCGCTGCGGATGGCCCGGGCCGTCGAGGCGGGCAACCTCAGCGTCAACTCGCACTCCTCGGTGCGCTACTGGACGCCGTTCGGCGGGATGAAGCGCTCCGGGCTGGGCCGCGAGCTGGGCCCGGACGCGCTGCACGCCTTCACGGATGTCAAGAACGTGTTCATCGCTACCGAGGAGTGACGAGCGTGCAGGGACGACTTGCCGACCGGGTCGCCGTGGTGACCGGCGCGGGCAGCGGGATCGGGCTGGCCACCGTGCGGCGGTTCGCCGCCGAGGGGGCCCGGGTGGTCTGCGTCGACATCGACACCGAGACCGGGGAGCGGGCCGCCGCGGAGGTGGGCGGAGAGTTCGTGGCCGCCGATGTCGCCGACGAGACGGCGGTGCGGGACCTCTTCGACGGGGTGGCCGAGCGGCACGGCCGGGTGGACGTGGCGTTCAACAACGCCGGCATCTCCCCGCCCGACGACGACTCGATCCTGGAGACCGGGCTGGACGCCTGGGAGCGGGTGCTGCGGGTCAACACCACCAGCGTCTTCCTCTGCTGCAAGTACGTCATCCCGCACATGCGCCGGCAGGGCAAGGGCTCGATCATCAACACCGCCTCGTTCGTGGCGCTGATGGGGGCGGCCACCTCGCAGATCGCGTACACCGCGAGCAAGGGCGGGGTGCTGGCGCTGACCCGGGAGCTGGGGGTGCAGTTCGCCCGCGACGGCGTCCGGGTCAACGCGCTCTGTCCCGGCCCGGTCGCCACCCCGCTGCTGCTGGAGCTGTTCGCCGCCGACCCGGAGCGGGCCGCCCGCCGGCTGGTGCACGTGCCGATGGGCCGGTTCGGCCAGGCGGAGGAGATCGCCGCCGCGGTGGCGTTCCTGGCCAGCGACGACGCCTCATTCATGACCGCCGCGCAGTTCGTGGTGGACGGCGGGATCACCGGCGCCTACGTCACCCCCCTGTGACGGACGCGGCGGGACCCTGGCGTTCGGTGTCGGATAAGTGACCTAGTGTGACGGCGGCCGGGTGGTGCGCCGCGACCGCCGTCCGGCGCCGTCCACCTGCGCGGGCAGGCCGGACGAGCGGCAACCGCCCGAGGAGGGCAGGATGGGGTCCAGCTGAAACAGCGCCGCCCGGCCCTGATGCGTTACGTTGCGGGTTCGTCTGGGTAGGAGGCGGGCGCGACCGGTGATCGGCGCGACGTCGCGGTCACGGCCGGAGCGGGGAGGATGCATGAACTCGGCCCAGGTGGGCGAGGAGGGGCGCGGCCCCTCCCTGCGGTCCGGCATGCCGGCCGTCCCGCCGCTGCTGGCCAACGCCTTCGCCGCCGGCGGCGAGATGGGCCGGCGGCTGGGCGAGTTCGACTGGTCCGGCTCCGCGCTCGGCACCCCCGACACCTGGTCGACCGCGCTGCGCCACGCGGTCAGCATGATGCTCACCTCCCGCTCCCAGATTGCAATGTTCTGGGGGGAGGATCAGCTCGCCCTCTACAACGACGCCTACCGCCCCACCATCGGTGACAAGCACCCGGCGGTGATCGGCCAACCCGCCCGCGAGCACTGGGTGGAGACCTGGGAGGTGCTGCGGCCGCTGCTCGACGGGGTCCGGCTGACCGGTGAGGCGTACCGCGGCGAGAACCACCCCTTCCTGCTCAACCGGCACGGCTACCTGGAGCAGGTCTACTTCGACGTCTCGTACGACCCGGTCCGCGGCGACGACGGCGCGGTGGCCGGGGTGTTCTGCCTGGTCAACGAGACCACCGGCCGGGTGGTCGGCGAGCGCCGGCTACGCGCCCTGGCCGAGCTGGGCGGCCGGCTGGGCGACGCCGGCAGCATGCCGGAGCTGGGCCGGTCGGCGGCGGCGGTGCTCGACGGCCACCGGGCCGACGTGCCGTTCGCCCTGATCCACCTGCACGACCGGGACGGCCGGCTCACCCTGGCCGGCGCCAGCGGCGTCGACCCCGCCACCGTCGCGGCCGACCTGCCGGCCGACCTGCACCGGGTCGCCGCCGGCGGCGCGGCCGGCGAGGTGGACGTGGCGCAGCTGCTCGGCACGGTGCCGCCGGACGCCGCCGCGCGGGCGCTGGTGCTGCCGCTCACCGCCACCAACGAGCCGGCCGGGGTGCTGGTGGTCGGGGTGTCCCGGCTGCTGCCGCTCGGCGACGACTACCGCGACTTCCTCGACCTGGTCGCCGCGCAGATCTCCCGGGCCATCGGCCAGCAACAGGCGTACGAGCACGAACGCGCCCGCGCCGCCGAGCTGGCCGCCCTGGACCGCGCCAAGACCAACTTCTTCGCGAACGTCAGCCACGAGTTCCGCACCCCGCTGACCCTGGTGCTCGGGCCGCTGGAGGACATGCTCGCCGATCCGGCGCTGCCGGCCCCCTACACCGACCGGCTGACCGTGATGCACCGCAACGCGCTGCGGCTGCTCAAGCTGGTCAACACGGTGCTCGACTTCTCCCGGCTGGAGTCCGGCCGGCTGGCGGCCCACCACCAGCCCACCGACCTGTCCGGCTACACCGCCCGGCTGGCCAGCACCTTCCGCTCGGCGTGCGAACGCGCCGGGCTGCGCCTGGTGGTCGACTGCCCGCCGCTGCCCGGCCCGGTCTTCGTCGACCGGGACATGTGGGAGAAGATCGTCCTCAACCTGCTGTCGAACGCGCTGAAGTTCACCTTCCACGGCGAGATCCGGGTCCGGCTGCGGGCGGTGGACGGCATGGCGCAGCTGGAGGTCACCGACACCGGGGTGGGCATCGTCGCCGAGGAGCTGCCGCACGTCTTCGAGCGGTTCCACCGGGTTCCCGGGGTGCGCTCGCGCACCCACGAGGGCACCGGGATCGGGCTGGCGCTCGTCCGCGAGCTGGCCGAGATGCACGGCGGACGGGTCGGGGTGCGCAGCCGGGTCGAGGAGGGCAGCACCTTCACGGTGACCCTGCCGTTCGGCTCCGGCCACCTGCCGCCGCAGCGGGTGGCGGCCGCCGATCCGCTGCCGCCGGCCCCGTCGCAGCGGGCCCCGCTCTACCTGGCGGAGATCGCGCTGTGGAACGGCGGCGAGGGCGCCGATCCGCTGGTCCGGCCCGCCGCCGAGCCGGCCGGCCGGATCCTGCTCGCCGACGACAACGCCGACCTGCGTGAGCACGTCACCCGACTGCTCGCACCGTCGTACGAGGTGGTGGCCGTGCCGGACGGGCTGGTCGCCCTGGAGCAGGCCGCCGACAAGCCGTTCGACCTGGTGCTGACCGACGTGATGATGCCCCGGCTGGACGGCTTCGGCCTGGTCACCGCGCTGCGCGCCGACCCGCGTACCCGGCACGTGCCGATCGTTCTTCTCTCCGCCCGGGCCGGTTCCGCCGAGACCGTCGCCGGGCTCTCCGTCGGCGCCGACGACTACCTCACCAAGCCGTTCTCCGGGCAGGAGCTGATCGCCCGGGTCCGCGCCAACGTCGAGCTGGGCCAGCTGCGCGGCCAGGTCATCCGGCAGCTGCGGGCGCTGGCCGACGCGGCGGTGGCGGTCAACACCGCCCGCTCCACCGCCGACGTGGTGCGGGTCGCCGCCGAGCACGCGCTCGGCCTCGCCGAGGCGAGCCGGGTGGTGGTGAGCACCACCGGCGCCCGGTACGAGGCGGACGGCGGCGGCGCGGCCGAGGCGGAACCGTCGCACGTGCTCCCGCTGACCGGCACCGCCGGCACCCGGCTCGGCGAGCTGACCGTCTGGCGGCACGACGGGGACGGCGTGGAGCCGGCCGCGCTGACCGAGCTGGCCCGGCTGATCGGCGTACGGCTGGAGAACGCACAGCTCTACGAGGCCGAGCATCGGATCGCCACCACCCTGCAGCACAGCCTGCTGCCGCGGTCCCTGCCCCAGCTGCCCGGCGCCGTGGTGGCCAGCCGCTACCTGCCCGGCAGCACCGACGTCGAGGTCGGCGGCGACTGGTACGACGTGATCGGCCTGCCCGACGACGAGGTGGCGCTGGTCATCGGCGACGTGGTCGGCAAGGGCGTCCGCGCCGCCGCGGCCATGGGCCAGCTGCGCAACGCGCTGCGGGCGTACCTGCTGGAGGGGTACGACCCCGGGCAGTCGCTGACCCGGCTGAACCGGCTGGTCGACTCCACCGAGCGGCAGTCGTTCGCCACCGTGGTCTGCCTCTCGTTCTCCCCGCGCACCGGCCGGCTGCGGTACGCCAGCGCCGGGCACCCGTCCCCCCTGCTGATCCGAGGAGACGACGTGGCGTTCCTGCACGAGCGGGCGCTCGGCCCGCCGATCGGTGCCATCCCGGGCAGCGACTACCGCACCGTGGAGACCGAGCTGGCCGTCGGCGGCCGGCTGCTGCTCTACACCGACGGGCTGATCGAGGACCGGCACTCCGGCATCGACGCCGCCCTGGCGCAGCTACGCGCCGACGCCGGGCACGGCGGGGCGCACGTGACCGACCTGGTCGACGCGGTCGTCGACCGGGTCGCCGCGCGGACCCGGCACGACGACGTCGCGGTGCTGGCGCTGGAGGCCGCCGAGCTGAACCGGTTCGCGATGCGGCTGCCGGCCGACCCGACCCGGCTCAGCGTGCTGCGCCGCCGGCTGGAGGACTTCCTGGTCGCCCACGCCGTCGGGGAGAACGACCTGTTCGACCTGACCGTCGCGGTCTCCGAGGCGGCGGCGAACGCGATCGAGCACCCGGTGTCGCCGGCCGACCCGAGCATCGACGTCGAGGTGACGATCGAGGACCGGACGGTGGAGGTGACGGTCCGCGACAGCGGTTTGTGGCGGGAGTCGGCCGGGGCCGGCTTCCGCGGCCGGGGGCTGGCGCTGATCCAGGCGCTCGGCGAGCTGTCGGTCAGCCGTACCGGATCGGGGACGGAAGTGACGTTGCGTCGCCGGCTGGCGGACTGAGCCCGACCGCCGGCGATCCGGCCCCGGGCGCGGTCGGGCGGGGCGATCCGGCTGGTGGTCAGTCCCGGTGCAGCCAGGCCTGCTCGGCCAGGCCGGAGATCTCCAGCACCCGGGTGACCTGCCGGGACGGCAGCACGGTCAGCCCCCGCGGGAGGCGCTGGGCGAGCTGTACCACGGCGTGGATGGCCGCCGAGTCGAAGAAGGTGACCCCGCGCAGGTCCAGCACCACCCGCTCGGCGGGCTCTCGCAGGGCGGTCCGCAGCATCGTGTCGGCGGTGGCCATGTCCACCTCGCCGGTCACCACGACGCGCAGGTGGTCTCCGTCGAGCTCCGCGCTCGCGGAGAAGACGGCGGGCGGGCCCCCTTGATCCACGTCAGTCACAATGGCACAGCGCGTTTGCCACGGCAACAACCGCTGCACAGCGGCCGTGGCGAGGGTCACCGCAGCCCCGGCGATAGGCTTGACGCATGACCGTCCGTGCGCCGCTGACCCCCGGCACGCTCTCCCCGTGGCGAGCGGTGCCCGCCCACATCCCCCGCCCGGAGTACGTCGGCAGGGAGCGGCCGCGCCAGTGGACCGGCTCGCACGTGCAGACCCCGGAGACCATCGAGAAGATGCGGGCCGCCGGCCGGCTCGCCGCCCGGGCCACGCAGCTCGCCGGGGAGCACTGCAAGCCCGGCGTGACCACCGACGAGATCGACCGGGTGGTGCACGAGTTCCTGGTCGACCACGGCGCCTACCCGTCGACGCTGGGCTACAAGGGCTTCCCGAAGTCCTGCTGCACCAGCATCAACGAGGTGATCTGCCACGGCATCCCCGACTCGACCGTGATCACCGACGGCGACATCGTCAACGTCGACGTGACGGCCTACCTCGACGGGGTGCACGGTGACACCGACGCCACCTTCTGCGTGGGCGAGGTGAGCGAGGAGGCCCGGCTGCTGGTCGAGCGCACCCACGAGGCGATGATGCGGGGCATCAAGGCGGTCCGGCCGGGCCGGCAGATCAACGTGATCGGCCGGGTGATCGAGTCGTACGCCAAGCGCTTCGGCTACGGGGTGGTCCGCGACTTCACCGGCCACGGCATCGGCGAGGCGTTCCACAGCGGCCTCTACGTGCCGCACTACGACAGCCCGCGCCCCACCGACGTGATGGAGCCCGGCATGACGTTCACCATCGAGCCGATGATCACCCTCGGCACCTACCAGTACGACATGTGGGACGACGGGTGGACCGTGGTGACCAAGGACCGCAGGTGGACCGCCCAGTTCGAGCACACCCTCGTCGTCACCGACGACGGCGCAGAGATCCTGACCCTCCCGTGAGCGCGAGGAACGCAGCGGAGCGGAGTACCGCAGTCGCGAACGAAGGGCGGGCCTGGTGAGCGCGAGGAACGCAGCGAAGCGAAGTACCGCAGTCGCGAACGAAGGGCGGGCCCGGTGACCGACACCCCGGCGGCGCTGCGCGAGGCGCACCACGCGGACGTCTCCGGCGGCTGGCTGCGGCCGGCCGTCTTCGGCGCCATGGACGGACTGGTCACCAACATCGCCCTGATCGCCGGCGTCGGCGGCGGCGGGGTGTCGCCGCGCAGCGTGGTGCTCACCGGCGCCGCCGGCCTGGTCGCCGGCGCCATCTCGATGGGGCTGGGCGAGTACACCAGCGTGCGCTCGGCCAACGAGCAGGTCGCCGCCGAGGTGGCCAAGGAGCGCCGGGAGCTGGAGCGGCACCCGGAGGCGGAGGCCCGCGAGCTGGCCGACGCCTGGGTGGCCCGCGGGCTGCCCCGCGACCTGGCCACCCAGGTGGCCGAGGCGGTGCGGCGCAACCCGGAGGAGGCGCTGCGGGTGCACGTCCGGGAGGAGCTGGGCGTCGACCCGGACGAACAGCCCAGCCCGTGGGCGGCCGCGATCTCCTCGTTCCTGTGCTTCTCCGTCGGCGCGCTGGTGCCGCTGCTGACCTACCTGCTCGGCTTCACCAGCCTGTGGCTGGCGCTGGGCCTGGGCGGGGTCGGGCTCTTCGTGGCCGGCGCGATCGTCGCCCGGTTCACCCATCGGCCCTGGTGGACCAGCGGCCTGCGGCAGCTGCTGCTCGGCGCGGCCGCCGCCGCCGCGACGTACCTGGTCGGCGCGCTGATCGGCATCCAGGGCGGGGTGGGCTGACTCCTCACCCGGCCAGCAGGTCGTCGACCGTGCCGTCGACCGGCCGGCCGCGGGCGGCCAGCTCCTGCGCCTGCCGGGTGAGCACCGTGCCCACCTCGGTCATGTCCGCGCCGGCCAGGCCGGTGCGCCGGACCGCGTCGCCCGGGTCGCGGAAGTAGGTGCGGGTGAGCAGCCCGGTCACCGTGGCGGCCGCCAACCGGGCCTCGCCGAGCATCAGCAGCGCCTGGTCCGTCTCGTACCACTCGGCGAGCCGCAGCGCCCGGGCGTGCGCCGCCCAGCCCCGGTACCACGCCCGCCGGGCAGCGGTGCTGAACTCCGCCGGCCGGGCCCGGGCCAGCCGGCCCAGGTGGGCGTCGCGCAGGGTGCGCAGCCAGCCGGTGGGGTCGTACAGGGCGGTGGTGGTGACGTACCGGTCGGCGGTGAGCGGCCAGAGCGCGGTGAGGGTGTCGGCCTGCCGCAGGTAGTCGTCGGCGCCGGCCACGGTGAGGTCGACCAGCGCCCCGTCCACCCGCCGGGTGGCCGGCGCCGGCCCGCTGCCCGGCCGGTAGGTGACCAGCAGCAGGCCCAGCTCGGCGTCCCCACCGCCGTCGTCGTCGCCGTGCGCCAGCGGGCCGTGCACGGCGACCGCCAGGATGTCCGCCGGGAAGCGGCGCCGGGCGGCGTCGGCCACCCGCTCGGCGACCCGCCACCGGGGATCGTCGAGGCGCGCGTCGACCCCGGGTTGCGTGCCGCTGCCGTCCACTCGTCACTCCCGTCCCGCGCTCGCGTCGCCGCCGGGCGCCGCGCGGTCACCCAACGGCACCGGCCGCTCACACCCTAGTCGGCGGGGTCGGCCGGCCCGGGCCGCCGCGCCCGGCGTCAGGACCCGCCGGTGGGGACCAGCCGGAAGACGTGGATCGGCCGGGTGCCGGCCCGTCGCGCGTACGTCCGGTACGCCGGCCACTCGGTGACCAGCAGCCCCCAGAGGCGCTCCCGCTCGGCGCCGGTGGCCAGCTCGGCGCGCACGGGCACCCGGCGCCCCCTGACGTCCAGCTCCGCCTCCGGCTTCGCCAGCAGGTTCATCACCCAGCCGGGCTGGTGCTGCTGCCCCCAGTTGGAGCCGACCACCACGTAGCCCTCGCCGTCCGGGACGTACACCAGGGGGTTGCTGCGCGGCCGGCCGGAGCGGCGGCCGGTGGTGGTGATGACCAGCGACGGCACCAGTCCCAAGGCGACCACCCGGCCGCGGGTGAGCCGGCCGACCGCCCGGTCGGCGGGGACCAGCAGGCGCATGGTGGCGCCGAACCAGGCGTGGTGCCCGAGCCGGCGGGTGAGACCTCCCAGTGCGGACATGTCGCCAGTCTGCCCCGCGGCGGCCCCGGACGGCACCCCCCGGTGGGCCGGATCAGCGTCCCTTGTGGGCGGGCGCCTCGGCGCCGACCGGGGTGCCGTCGGCCGGGGCGGCGGTCGCCGCGGTCGGCCGGTCGCCGGGCCGGTACCCGGCGAGCGTCCTCTCGCAGTGCTCCAGCCAGCGGATCTCGGCCTCGGCCTGGAACCGCATCGCGTCCAGCACCAACCGCCAGGGCAGGTCCGCCGGGCTGTCGTGGGCCTGTGTCGACCGGGTCAGCTCCTGCAGCGTCCGCATCGTCGCGGTGCGCTGCGTCCGGACCACCGCCCGGACGTCCACGCCGGGGGTGGTCAGCGCCAGCGCCAGCTTGATGGCCAGCTCGTCGCGGGGCCGGTCGGCCCGGCTGATCGGGGTGCCGAACCAGCCCGCCAGCTCCGCCCGCCCGGCGTCGGTGATCTCGTACGGCCGCTGGCCGCCCTCGTTCTCCGGCAGCGGCCGGACCAGGCCGTCGCGCTCCAGCCGGCCGAGGGTGGTGTAGACCTGCCCGATGTTCAGCGGCCAGGTCGAGCCGGTCGACTCCTCGAACGCGGCCCGTAGCTGGTAGCCGTACATCTGGCCGCGCTCGAGCAGCGCGAGCAGGCCGTGGCGGATGGACATGGCACCGGAGTATGCATACCTGGTATGCGGCCCGCAACCGGCGGCCCGGTCGGGGTCGCCGCCAGCGCCGCCGGCGGCCCTCGGCCGGGCCCGCGGTCAGGCCGGGCGGCCGGGGAACGGCACGGTGGCCGGGACGATCCCGGCGACCCGCCGCCAGCGGGTGGCCCGGACCGCGCAGTCGGTCAGCGCGTTGAGCGCCCGGGTCCGGTCGGCGCCGGTGGTGACCGGCAGCGCGGCCCGCCAGTGGCCCGCGGTGCGCTCCTCCACCTGCACCGCCAACCGCAGCGCGGCGGCCCGGTCGTTCACCGGGAAAGGCAGGGTGTAGCCGGCCCGATCGGCCGGTACCGGCGCGCCGGAGGCGGTGAGCTGCAGCACCAGGGCGTCCCGCCGGGCCCGGTGGGTGGCCTCCGCGGCCCGGGCGGCCTGCCGTTCCGCCCCGTCCAGCCGCACCCCGATCGGCCCGTACGCGTAGATGGCCGCGTACTCGGCGCTCAGCGCGGCCGAGACGGCCTCCACCGGCGTGCCGGGCGGTCGCCGGATCACTTCAGCACCTCCAGGTGGCTGGCCCGCGCGGCGGCGATCGAGCCGACCAGGGCGGCGCGGTCCCCGGGCGCGGCGGCGCAGGCCCGGGCCGCGGCGTCCCGGCCCCGCTGCTCCGCCCCGCGCAGGTCGGCCAGGATGGCGTCCCGGCCGGCGGGGGGCGGCGTGCCGGCCGGGGTGGTCGAGCCGGAGGGCTCCGGGCGGCCGATCACCCGGCGCAGCTCGGCGGCGTGCGCGGCGTGCGCCTCGGCGATCGGGGTGAGCCGGTCGGCCAGGCCGGGGTCGGCGGCGATAGCCGCCCGGTGCCGGGCGGCCAGCGCGCCGGACTCACCGGCGAGCGGCTCCAGCGGGTCGGGAGCCGGCGGCGGCTTGTCGCCGTCGAAAAGATCACAGCCGGTCAGCGGTACGGTCGCGCCACCGGCAACCAGGAGCGCTCCCGCGCGCAGCACCGCACGCCGGGATCGTCCCGATCCGTCGCGCTGCCTCGTCGTTCTGCCCGTCGCCACCGGACAAGTCAACACCATCCGCCCCGGGGCGTGGGTGACCACGTCGGTGCGCCGCCCGGGCCGCCGCCCGGTCGGCGCGTTACGCTCTGCGCAGCCACCGGCGCGTCCGCCCCGGTGGCGTGCCGGCGTGCACGGCTTCCGTGGCCGCCGATTCCAGCAGAAGGGTGCGCCAGATGACGCAGCGTGGCCGTGCCACCAGGCCGACCGGACCGGCGGGTCGACCCCGTCGTGCCGATGGGCCCCGGGGCGGGGACCGCGCGGGCGCACCCCGGGGCGACCTGGCGGCCCGGCGGGCCCGGCTGCGCGAGGTGATCGAGCCGGTGATCACCGCCGCCGGGTACGACCTGGAGGACCTCTCGGTCTCCCGGGCCGGCCGCCGGCACGTGGTGCGGGTGATCGTCGACGCCGACGGCGGGATCAACCTGGACGCCGTCGCGGACGTGTCCCGGGCCGTCTCCGCGGCGCTGGACGCCGCCGAGGAGGCCGGCGGCGACATCGTGGCCGGCGAGTACCAGCTCGAGGTCAGCTCGCCGGGCGTGGACCGCCCGCTGACCCTGCCCCGACACTGGCGGCGCAACGTCGGCCGGCTGGTCAAGGTGACCGTCCGGCCCGGCGCCGCCCTGCCGGAGCAGCGCGACGCCGCGCCGACGGGGGACCGCCAGGTCACCGGCCGGGTGGTGGCGGCCGACGACGAGCGCGTGGTGCTGGAGACCGGGTCCGGCCGCGCGGAGCATTCCTACGCCGAGCTCGGCCCCGGCCGGGTGCAGGTCGAGTTCAGCCGCCTGGACGAGGTGGCCGACGACGAGTTCGGCGACGAGACCGACGAGACCGACGACGACGATGATGTGGAGGACGAGGAGAGGTGAACATCGACCTCGCGGCGCTGCGCGCACTCGAGCGCGAGCGGGAGATCCCGTTCGACACGATCCTCGCGGCGATTGAGACCGCGCTGCTGACCGCCTACCGGCACACCGACGGCGCCGAGCCGCACGCCCGGGTGGAGATCGACCGCAAGTCCGGCGCGGCCCTGGTCTACGCCCAGGAGCTGGACGAGGACGGCAGTGTGGTGCGGGAGTGGGACGACACCCCGCACGACTTCGGCCGGATCGCGGCGATGACCGCCAAGCAGGTGATCCTCCAGCGGCTGCGGGAGGCCACCGACGAGGTGCACTTCGGCGAGTACGTCGGCCGCGACGGTGACCTGGTCACCGGCGTGGTGCAGGCGCACGAGATCCGCCGGGAGAAGGGCATCGTCAGCGTCGACCTGGGCAAGCTTGAGGGCGTGCTGCCGCAGTCCGAGCAGGTGCCCGGCGAGCGGTATGAGCACGGCGAGCGGATCCGCTGCGTGGTGGTGCACGTGGCCAAGGGCATGCGCGGGCCGCAGATCACCCTCTCCCGGTCGCACCCGGCGCTGGTGAAGAAGATGTTCGCGCTGGAGGTGCCGGAGATCGCCGACGGCACCGTGGAGATCGGCGCGATCGCCCGTGAGGCAGGTCACCGCACCAAGATCGCGGTCCGGTCGACCGTCCCGGGCGTGAACGCCAAGGGCGCCTGCATCGGCCCGATGGGCCAGCGGGTCCGCGCGGTGATGAGCGAGCTGCACGGCGAGAAGATCGACATCATCGACTGGTCGGACGACCCGGCGACCTTCGTCGGCAACGCGTTGTCGCCGGCCAAGGCGCTGCGGGTCGAGGTGGTCGACCTGGCCACCCGGACCGCCCGGGTCACCGTCCCGGATTTCCAGCTCTCGCTCGCGATCGGCCGGGAAGGGCAGAACGCCCGGTTGGCCGCCCGGTTGACCGGTTGGCGGATCGACATCCGGTCCGACGCGGAGCAGGCCACGCCGGCTGCGCGGGGCGCCGGTGATCACGTCCGGGAACCGGGCGGCGCGATCTCGGGCGGCTAGGGGTAGACTCTTGGCAGTGGTACGACGCACGCAGCCGGAGCGCACCTGTGTGGGCTGCCGGGAGCGGGCGCCGGCCAGCGAACTGCTGCGGGTCGTCGCGGTCGCGGACGAGGCTGGTTCCAGCCTTCGCCCCGATCCGACTCGCAGCCTGCCGGGTCGGGGAGCGAACATGCACCCGGATCCGGCCTGCTTCGCGCTGGCGGTGCGCCGCCGCGCCTTCGGGCGCGCGCTGCGCCTCACCGGGGTCCCCGATCACGGTGCGCTCGCGGAGCATCTCGATGCGCCAACCACTACGCCCGGTCATCCGGACCGGGCGAGGGTCGCTAGCAAGGTAGGACGACCGACATGAGCACACGATGAAGTCCCTGAAATGACCAGGCTTCAAGTGCACGAGTGAGGTCGCTGCGGGTGCTGCCCGCACGACCTCGGAGTGAGGAGTGCAGTGGCAGGTAAGGCCCGCGTACACGAGCTTGCTAAGGAGCTCGGGGTCGAAAGCAAGACCGTTCTCGCCAAGTTGAAGGAAATGGGCGAGTTCGTGAAGTCCGCGTCCAGCACCGTCGAGGCGCCCGTCGCCCGGCGACTGCGGGGCGCGTTCGTCGCGTCCGCCGGAGGTTCCTCGGCGCCGGCCGCCCCGCCGGCGGCCGCTCCGACCCCGGCACCGGCTCCGACCCCGACGCCGACCCCGACCCCGGGTGCCCCCCGGGTCTCGGCCCGTCCGATGCCGCCCCGGCGGCCGGCCGCGCCGACCCCTGGACCGAAGCCCAAGGGCCCGGTCCCCGGCCCGCCGCAGCCGGCGACCCCGGTCGCCAAGCCGGCGAGCGCACACGACATCGAGGTGGCCGCCGCCGAGGCGCGTGCCGCCGCGTTGAAGGCTGAGCAGGAGGCCGCGGTCAAGGCCGCGCAGGCCGCCCGCCAGCAGCAGCGAGAGAACGTCCGGCGGGAGCCCCCGACCGAGGGTGGCCCCCGTCCCGGCCCGCGGCCCGGTCCGAACGCGGTTCCGCCGCGTCCGGGCACCCCGGCCGCCGGTCGTCCCGGTGGCCCGACCCCGGGCCCCGGTGCCCGGCCGGGCGGCCGTCCGCCGGCGCGCGGCGCCGGCAACAACCCGTTCGGTATCCAGGGCGGCCAGCAGCAGCGGCCCCCGGCCGCCGGTGCGGGCGGTCCGCGGCCCAGCCCGGCGGGCATGCCGCCGCGGCCGAGCCCGGCCTCCATGCCGCCGCGGCCCAGCCCGGCGTCGATGCCGACCCAGCGGCCCACCACGGGTCGCCCGGGTGGTCCCGGTGGCGGTCGTGGCGGCCCCGGTGGCGGCGCGGGTCGTCCCGGTGGCGGTGGCGGCGGCTTCCGCGGCGGTCCCGGTGGCGGCGGCGGTGGCGGTGGCTTCCGCGGCGGTCCCGGTGGCGGCGGCGGTGGCGGTGGCTACCGCGGCGGTCCCGGTGGCGGCGGCGGTGCGCCGGGTGGCGGTTTCCGCCCGGGTGCCCCGGCCGGCGGCGGTGGCCGTCCCGGTGGTGGCGGTCGTGGCCGTGGCGGCGGCGCCGCGGGTGCCTTCGGGCGTCCGGGTGGCCGGCCGACGCGCGGTCGCAAGTCCAAGAAGCAGCGCAGACAGGAGTTCGACAACCTGTCGGCCCCGACCATGAGCTCGGGTGCCCCCCGGGGTCAGGGTCAGGTCGTCCGGCTCTCCCGTGGCGCCTCGCTGTCGGACTTCGCCGACAAGATCAACGCCAACCCGGGTTCGCTGGTCCAGGAGATGTTCAACCTGGGCGAGATGGTCACCGCGACCCAGTCCTGCTCGGACGAGACGCTGCAGTTGCTGGGGGAGCACCTCGGCTTCGACGTGCAGATCGTCAGTCCGGAGGACGAGGACCGTGAGCTGCTCGCGCAGTTCAACATCGACCTCGACGCCGAGGTGGCCGAGGAGCGCCTGGTCAGCCGTGCGCCGGTGGTGACCGTCATGGGTCACGTCGACCACGGTAAGACCAAGCTGCTCGACGCCATCCGCAAGGCGAACGTGGTGGCCGGTGAGGCGGGTGGCATCACCCAGCACATCGGCGCGTACCAGGTCCACGTCCCGCACGAGGGCGAGGACCGCGCGGTCACCTTCATCGACACCCCGGGTCACGAGGCGTTCACCGCCATGCGTGCCCGTGGTGCCCAGGTCACGGACATCGTGATCCTGGTCGTCGCGGCCGACGACGGTGTCATGCCGCAGACGATCGAGGCGTTGAACCACGCCAAGGCGGCCGAGGTGCCGATCGTGGTCGCGGTCAACAAGGTCGACAAGCCGGACGCCAACCCGGACAAGGTCCGCCAGCAGCTGACCGAGTACGGCCTGGTCGCCGAGGAGTACGGCGGCGAGACCATGTTCGTCAACGTGGCGGCGAAGCCGGGCATCGGCATCGACGAGCTGCTCGAGGCGGTCCTGCTGACCGCCGACGCGTCGCTGGAGCTGACCGCTCCGATCGACGGGCCGGCGCAGGGTGTGGCCATCGAGGCGCACCTGGACAAGGGCCGCGGTGCAGTCGCCACGGTGCTGGTGCAGAAGGGCACCCTGCGGGCGGGCGACTCGATCGTCGCCGGCGGGGCGCACGGCCGGGTCCGGGCGATGCTCGACGAGAACGGCAACCAGCTGGCCGAGGCGGGTCCCGCCCGTCCGGTGATGGTGCTCGGTCTCACCGCGCCGCCCGGCGCGGGCGACACCTTCCTGGCCGCGGCGGACGACCGTACGGTGCGGCAGATCGCCGAGCAGCGCCAGGCGCGGCGGCGGGCGGCGTCCTTCGCCAACTCCCGTGGCCGGGCCACCCTCGAGACGCTCATGGAGCAGCTCAAGGAGGGCGAGAAGACGTCGCTCAACCTCATCCTCAAGGGCGATGTCTCCGGTTCGGTGGAGGCCCTGGAGGACGCGCTGTTCAACCTCGACATCCCCGAGGAGGTCCAGCTCAAGGTCCTCGACCGGGGTGTCGGCGCGATCACGGAGAGCAACGTCATGCTCGCCAGCGCGTCGTCCGAGCCGGTCACGATCATCGGCTTCAACGTGCGGGCCTCCAACAAGGTCCGCGAGATGGCCGACCGCGAGGGCGTGGAGATCCGGTACTACACCGTGATCTACCAGGCCATCGAGGAGATCGAGGCGGCGCTCAAGGGCCTGCTCAAGCCGGAGTACGAGGAGGTCGAGCTCGGCACCGCGGAGATCCGCGACGTGTTCCGCTCGTCCAAGATCGGCAACATCTCCGGCTGCATCGTCCGATCGGGCATCATCCGCCGCAACTCCAAGGCGCGGCTGCTGCGGGACGGGACGGTCGTGGCGGACAACCTCACGATCAGCTCGCTCAAGCGGTTCAAGGACGACGCCACGGAGGTTCGCGAGGGCTTCGAGTGTGGTCTGACCCTGGGTGGTTACAACAACGTCCAGGTCGGCGACGTCATCGAGACCTTCGAGATGCGGGAGAAGGCGCGCGCCTGATCCCGGCTGAGACACAGTGATCAAGGGGTTTACGCCGATCGGCGTAAACCCCTTGATCATGTCGGGGGGTGTCCGTAACGTCCGGGATGATGTTCACCGGAACCGCGGTCTTCGACCTGCTGCTGCCGGGCGACTCCCGGTCGCTCAAGGCAAAGAGATCATATGTACGGCCGATCGTGGCGGCGCTGCGCCGCTTCGAGGTCTCGGCCGCCGAGGTGGGGGCGCTCGACCTGCACGGCCGCGCCGAGATCGCGGTGGCCGTGGTGGCCGCCGAGGCGGCCCACGTCCGCGAGGTGCTCGACTCCTGTGAGCGCCTGGTGGCCGGCCGTCCCGAGGCCGAGCTGCTGTCGGTCCGCCGCCGGCTCTACGGCGAGGACGACTGAGCGGGTGGCCCTCGCCACCGCCGGGGCCGCGCGGCCGGCCCCGCCCCGCGGGTAGTCTTCGGATGTTGGGCGGTCGGGCCCGGCGGCGCCTCCGCGCCGTCGCTCCGGCCGGGAGCGGGATGCCCTGGAGGTGGGGGAGATGACGGATCCGGCCAAGGTACGCCGGCACGCGGAGCGCATTCGCGAACTCGTGGCCTCGGTGGTGCGGAGCCAGATCAAGGACCCTCGGCTCGGGATGATCACCATCACCGACGCCCGGATCACCGCCGACCTGCGCGACGCCACGGTCTTCTACACCGTGCTGGGTGACGCGGCGGCGCAGGCCAGCACGGCCGCCGCGCTGGAGAGCGCGAAGGGCATGCTGCGCAGCACCGTGGGCAAGGCGCTCGGCCTGCGCCACTCGCCGTCGCTGACCTTCGTCCTGGACGACGTCCAGGATCAGGTCAAGCAGATCGACGACCTGCTCGCCCAGGCGCGCACCGCGGACGCCGAGGTGCAGCGGATGGCCGCCCAGGCGAAGTACGCCGGCGACGCCCAGCCGTACCGGCTGGACGAGGACGACGACGAGCTCGCGGACGACGACGAGGACGACGCCACCCCGCCCGCCGCGGACCGGCGGTGAGCGGCTCCCCGGGCGTCGCGGCAGGGTTGTTGGCTGGCTCCGCCCCGGCCGGTCCGACCGAGGCGGACTGGTCCGCCGCGGTCTCGGCGGTACGCGAACTGCCGCCCGACGCCCGGGTGCTGCTGATCTGTCACGTCAACCCGGACGGCGACGCGTTGGGCAGCATGCTCGGCTTCGGGCTGGGGCTGCGCCGGCTGGGGGTCCGACAGCTCCAGGCGACCTTCCCCGGGCCGCCCGAGCTGCCCGAGCCGTACCGCTGGCTGCCCGGGCTCGACCTGCTGGTGCCGGCGTCCGGGGCGTACCCGGATCCGGATCTGGTGGTCTGCTTCGACGCGGCGAGCGAATCCCGGCTGGGCGAGCTGGTGGACCGGTTGGCCGGGGACGCCCGGGTGCTGGTGCTCGACCACCACGCCTCCAACACCGGCTTCGGCGACATCCACCTGGTGGACCCGGCGGCCGCGGCCACCTCGGTGGTGGCGGCGGAGCTGCTGGCCCGGCTGGGGGTGCCGCTCGACGTGGAGATCGCCACCGGGCTCTACGTCGCGCTGACCACCGACACCGGCTCGTTCCGGTTCGAGGCCACCACGCCGGCCGTGCACGAGCTGGCGGCCCGGCTGCTGGAAACCGGGATCCGGCCGGGCGACGTGTCCCGCCGGGTCTTCGACACCCGGCCGTTCGGCGCGGTGCGGCTCTTCGGCGAGGTGCTGGGCCGGGCCCGCCTGGAGCCGGCCGCCGCGGCCGGCCACGGCCTGGTCTGGACGTACGCCACCCGCGACGACCTGGCCCGGCACGACCAGCGGCCGTACGTGCTGGAGGCGTTGATCGACTCGGTCCGGTGCACCGCCGAGGCCGACGTGGCGTGCGTGCTGAAGCAGGTCGGCGCCGACGAGTGGGCGGTCTCCATGCGCAGCAAGGGCGCGGTCGACGTCAGCCGGGTCGCGGTGGCGCTCGGTGGTGGCGGGCACCGGTTCGCCGCCGGCTTCACCGGTCGGGGCACCGCCGACGAGGTGGCTGGCATGATCCGGGCCGAGCTGGACGGCGCGCTGATCTCGTCCTGACTCCCGAGACCCATCGCGGTGGGTGTCGGCCTTCCCACGTTCGGTGAACGCGGGCAGAATCTCCAGGATGGAACAGCCGCACGAGCTCACCGTCGACGTGTCGCGCGGGTGGGACCGGCCGGTGGTGACCGCGCCGGTGCTGGCCTGCCTCTCGCTGGTCGGTGGCCAGTTCCCCTCCTTCTCGGCCGCGGCCAACCTGTGGATCGTGGGCACCGGCGGGACGCTGATCTGGCTGGGCCTGGGCAACCGGGTGGCCCGCCGGCCGCCGCCACGCCGGCTGGGCCCGGGGGCGGCCTGGTGGGTGCTGCCGGTGGCCGTCTTCGGTGTGCTCGAGGGCGCGACGTTCGTGATGTCCGCCGGGGACGACTTTCCGACCTTCTCCCGGTTGGCCGATCCGCTGCTGCGCGACGAGTTGGTCCGCTCGGCCGCCTGGTTCGGCTGGCTGGCCGCGTTCTGGGGGCTGGTGCGTCGATGATGCGGACGCTGGCAGTGATCGGCTTCGTGGGCGCGCTGGGCCTCTTCGTCGCCGTCGGATGGGCGTCCCGTCGCCCGGACTCCCGAGTGCCGTCGCTGGGCGACGTCTGCGCCTACGTGATGCGTTACGAGGTGGGCGTGGTGCCGGTGGGCCGGATCGGGGTGTTCGGTTTCTGGTGGTGGCTGGGCTGGCACTTCCTGGCCCGCTGAGGCCGTGCGGCCTCGCCCGCCCTCCACGAATGGTCCACATCGCGGGAACGGTGGACAGCATGTGGAAAGTAAACGTTAACTTGGGAATCGGCCGGTGTCGCACCCGCGGCACAGGTCGTGGGCGGTGGTGCCGCACCTGGCGCCGCCTCCCTCCAGGGTCAGACCGACCCGGGCTCACGCTGCCAGGCGAGCCGCTCCGGTGATCCCGGACCGCTCTCCGGGCGCTCAGCAGGACCGCCCGCAGGGCCACCGTGCTGGCCCACACCCTGGAAGGGAACTCCCATGGCGAAGACCAAGCAGAAGCCCGAGACCACCGACGACGCGCGCGAGCAGATGCGCCGCGCCCTGCAGACCTCGATGGACACCCGCCAGTAACGCCGCCGGACGGGCGGTGACGCCGGGCCCGCGCGCCCGGCGTCACCGCCCGTCTGCCTGGAGGACGTGCCGGCAGCCCCCGGCGCGGCCCGGCCCGGCTTGGCCCCGGCCCGGCTTGGCCCCGGCCCGGCTTGGCCCCGGCCCGGCCCGGCTTGGCCCCGGCCCGGCCCGGCCCGGCCCGGCCCGGCTTGGCCCCGGCCCGGCTTGGCCCCTGCCCTGGCACCGGCCTGGCCCTGGCCCCTCGGCCTAAGCGGCCGGCAGCCCCGGCCGCTGCCTGTTCGGCTTCCTTTGGATCTGATGTCGTGAACGACTCAGGATGATCGGGAGCGGGGCGGGACCTGACCGGCCGGTCTGAATCGTTTGCGTCATCAGGTCCAAAGCGTCCAGATGACAGCCCGTATCCGGGCGGCGCAACCGGAACGGCGAGCGCGCCCGCGCCGCCCGACCGCGGCGCGGCGCGGCGCGGCGCGGCGAAGCTTGCATCGGCGCCTTCCGGCAACCGCATCTCCCGGGCGACCGCGCCTCCCGGCAGCCGTACGTAAGCGACCAGTGCTGTTGTGATCCTTACCGAGGCCGTGTCAGGATCAACGGCGATGAGTCAGCCCGCCACCGCCACCGCAGCGACGCCGACCGTGCCCGCGCGACGGATCGCCGCGCTCGCGCTGCCCGCCCTGGTGGTGCTGGCCGCGGAGCCGCTCTACGTGCTCGTCGACACCGCGGTGGTCGGGCACCTCGGCCGGGTGCCGCTCGCCGCGCTGGCGGTCGGCGGCACGGTGATGACCCTCACCGCCTGGCTCGGCACCGTGCTGGCGTACGGGATCACCGGGAGGGCGGCCCGGCGGTTCGGGTCCGGCGACCGGGCCGCCGCGGTGGCCGAGGGCGTCCAGGCCTCCTGGCTGGCCCTCGGCGCCGGGGTGCTGGTGGCGCTCGCCATGCAGGTCGGCGGCGGGGCGTTGGCGCGTACCCTCGCCGGGGCCGGCGGCGACGTGGCCGGCGCCGCCGCGCAGTGGCTGCGGATCGCGGCGCTGGGCGCCCCCGGGCTGCTGCTGGCCGCGGCCGGGAACGGCTGGCTGCGCGGGGTGCAGGACACCCGTCGTCCGCTGCTGTTCGTGCTCGCGCCCAACCTGCTCTCCGCGCTGCTCTGCCCGCTGCTGGTCTATCCCGCCGGGCTCGGCCTGGTCGGCTCGGCGGTGGCCAACGCGGTCGCGCAGACGCTCTCCGGCGCGCTCTTCGCCGCCGCGCTGATCCGGGAGCGGGTGCCGCTGCGCCCCCGGCCACGACTGATCCGTCAGCAGTTGGTGCTCAGTCGCGACCTGCTGGTCCGGGGGCTGGCGTTCCAGGCCAGCTTCCTGTCCGCCACCGCGGTCGCCGCCCGGTTCGGCGCGGCGGCGGTCGGCGCGCACCAGATCGCCCTGCAGTTGTGGTTCTTCACCGCCCTGGTGCTGGACGCCCTGGCGATCGCCGCGCAGGCGCTGATCGGCGCCGCCCTCGGCGCCGGCGACGAGGCCGGGGCGAGCGCCCTGGCCCGCCGGTTCGCGCTGCTCGGCGGCGTCTGCGGGATCGGCTTCGCGGTGCTGGTAGGTGCCGGCGCGGGGGTGGTGCCGTCCTGGTTCAGCTCCGACCCGCAGGTGCGCGCCCAGGCGATGGTCGCCTGGCCCTGGTTCGTGGCCATGCTGCCGCTGGCCGGGGTGGTGTTCGCCCTCGACGGGGTGCTGATCGGCGCCGGTGACGTGCGCTACCTGCGCAACCTCACCATCGTCGCCGCCCTCGGCGGCTTCCTGCCGGCGATCTGGCTGGCCCACGTGCTCGACCTCGGGCTGGGCGGGATCTGGGCCGGGCTCAGCCTGTTCGTGGCGATCCGGCTGGTCGCGCTGCTGCTACGGCTGCGCTCAGGAGGCTGGGCCGTGGTCGGCGCGGTCCGCTGAGACTTGGCGGCCTGGCAGGGGCGGCGCGGCGTCGACCGGTGGCCCGCGGCGGGACCGGGTCTGGCAGGCTTGGCGGTCGTGAACACCGATGGTCTGATCGTGGTCGACAAGCCCGGCGGCATGACGTCGCACGACGTGGTGGCGCGGATCCGCCGGTTGGCGAAGACTCGCCGGGTCGGGCACGGCGGCACCCTCGACCCGATGGCCACCGGCGTGCTGGTGATCGGGGTCGGCCGGGCCACCCGACTGCTGACCTACGTGATCGGCGCCGGGAAGAGCTACACCGCGACCGTGCGGCTCGGGCAGGCCACCGTGACCGACGACGCCGAGGGCGACGTGATCGCCACCGCCCCGGCCGGCACGCTCACCGATGACGCGGTCCGCGCGGCGTTCGCCCCGCTCACCGGCGAGATCGACCAGGTCCCCAGCTCGGTCAGCGCCATCAAGATCAACGGGGAGCGGGCGTACAAGCGGGTCCGCGAGGGGGAGAGCGTCGAGCTGCCGGCCCGGCGGGTGACCGTGTCCCGGCTCGACGTGCTGGCGATCCGCCGGGACGCCCCGGACGTGGCGGACGTCGACATCGACGTGACCTGCTCGTCCGGCACGTACATCCGGGCGCTGGCGCGCGACGCGGGCCTGGCGCTCGGGGTGGGTGGGCACCTGACCGCGCTGCGGCGTACCGCGGTCGGGAACTTCACCCTCGCCGAGGCGGCCACCCTGGACGAGCTGGAACAGCGCGCGCCCGACGTGGTCAACCTGCCGCTGGACGCCGCCGCCGACCGGTACTTCACCCGCCGGGACGCGACCCCCGACGAGGCGAAGGTGCTCTCCCACGGCGGCCCGCTCGACCCGACCGGCGTCGTCGGGCCGTACGCCGTGTTCGGGCCGGACGGCGGCCTGATCGCTATCGTCAGCGAGCGGGACGGCCGGGCCCGGGCGGAGATCGTGCTCGCCCCGGCCTGACCGCCGGGGGTCGCCGGCGCGGCCGGCGGAGGATCCTCGCGGGCGGCGCGGGGCAGGCAGGGGGAGGAGCGGCATGCAGCGGTGGCGGGGGTACGACGCGGCGCCCGGCGGCTGGGGGCGGTCGGTCGTCACCATCGGCGTCTTCGACGGCGTGCACAAGGGGCACCAGGCGACCATCGGGCACGCCGTGTCCCGCGCCCGGGAGCTGGGCGTGAAGTCGGTGGTGGTCACCTTCGACCCGCACCCGGCCGAGGTGGTCCGGCCCGGCTCGCACCCGGCGGTGCTCACCGAGCCGGCCCGCAAGGCGGAGCTGATCGAGGCGCTCGGCGTGGACGTGCTCTGCGTGGTGCCGTTCACCCCGGAGTTCTCCCGGCTGCCGGCCGAGGAGTTCGTGCACGACATCCTGGTCGAGCACCTGCACGCGGCGCTGGTGGTGGTGGGGGACAACTTCCGCTTCGGGCACCGGGCCGCCGGCGACGTGGCCCTGCTGACCCGGCTGGGCCGCACCTTTGGCTTCGGGGTGGAGGACGCCCCGCTGATCGCCGGCTCGGGCACGGTGTTCTCCTCCACGTACATCCGCTCCTGCGTCGACGCCGGTGACGTGGGCGCGGCGGCCGCCGCGCTGGGCCGCCCGCACCGGGTGGAGGGCGTGGTGGTCCGCGGTGACCAGCGCGGACGTGAGCTGGGTTACCCCACCGCCAACCTGCTGACCCACCGGTACGCGGCGGTGCCCGCCGACGGGGTGTACGCCGCCCGGCTGATCCGCCGCGGTCACCCCGAACCGCTGGCCGCGGCGGTGTCGATCGGCACCAACCCCACCTTCTCCGGCCGGGAACGGCGGGTGGAGGCGTACGCGCTGGACTTCACCGGCGACCTGTACGGCGAGCGGCTGGCCCTGGACCTCGTGGCGCACCTGCGTGAGCAGCGTCGCTACGATTCGATCGAGCCGCTGGTGGCGCAGATCGCCGAGGACGTCGAGCGCACCCGCCGGGCGGTCGGGTAAGCGCTCTCCGAGGCCCGTGTCGTGGCCCTTGCCGGGCGGGACCGGCGCGGGCTGGTAGTCTTGCGGGACGTCGGCTGACCGACGTGGGGCCTCGCGTGCCTGCACGACGCCGCGGGTGCGAGGTGCCGGTCCGTTTCCCGGTCGTCCGACCGGTCCGGCGGACATCACTGATCAACCCACGAAACAGGGAGAACATGGCGCTCGACCAGGAAGACAAGGCCAAGATCCGCGCGGAGTACGCGACCGCCGAGGGCGACACCGGTTCGCCGGAGGTGCAGGTCGCGGTCCTGACCAAGCGGATCGCGGAGCTCACCGAGCACCTGAAGGTGCACAAGCACGACCACCACAGCCGCCGCGGGCTGCTGCTGCTGGTCGGCCGTCGCCGCCGGCTGCTCAACTACGTCCAGAAGAAGGACATCAACCGCTACCGGTCGCTCATCGAGCGGCTCGGCCTGCGCCGATGACGTGACGGGGGAGTGGCCGCACCGGCCGCTCCCCCGCTCGCGGTTCCACCGAAGAACCGGGCCGCGCGACCACCTGAGAGGGAGCCGGTCAGCGTACCGGTCTCCGGTAGTGGCCCCCGGGCATCCCGGCCTCGTGCCGGCCACCCGGGCGCTTCGATCGAAGACCGGCCGTCTGAGCAGTTCCCGTGTCGTGGGCCCACGACGCGAAGGAGCACGACAGCACATGACCGAGACCAACCTCGGCACCGAATCCCGTACCGCCGTGATCGACAACGGGGCCTTCGGCACCCGTGAGATCACCTTCTCCACCGGTCGGCTGGCCCGTCAGGCCGCCGGCTCCGTGGTCGCCCAGCTGGGCGAGACGGTGGTCCTCTCCGCCACCACCGCCGGCAAGCAGCCGAAGGAGCAGTTCGACTTCTTCCCGCTGACCGTCGACGTCGAGGAGCGGATGTACGCCGCGGGCCGGATCCCCGGCTCGTTCTTCCGCCGCGAGGGCCGGCCCAGCGAGGACGCGATCCTCACCTGCCGGCTGATCGACCGGCCGCTGCGCCCGTCGTTCGTCAAGGGCCTGCGCAACGAGGTCCAGGTCGTCGAGACCGTCCTCGCGCTCGACCCGCAGCACCCGTACGACGTGGTCGCGATCAACGCCGCGTCGATGTCCACCAAGCTGTCCGGCCTGCCGTTCTCCGGCCCGATCGGGGCGACCCGGGTGGCCCACGTCGACGGCCAGTGGGTGGCCTTCCCGACCCTGGAGGAGCTGGCCCGGGCCACCTTCGACATGGTCGTGGCCGGTCGCGCCCTGGACGACGGCGACGTGGCGATCATGATGGTCGAGGCCGAGGCGACGCCGAACGCGGTGGCGCTGATCGCCGGTGGCGCTACCGCGCCGACCGAGGAGATCGTGGCCAGCGGCCTGGAGGCCGCCAAGCCGGCGATCCGTGAGCTGTGCCGCGCGCAGAGCGAGCTGGCCGAGGTGGCCGCCAAGCCGGTCGCCGAGTTCCCGGTCTTCCTGGACTACCAGGACGACGTGTTCCAGGCGGTGGCCGACCTGGCCCGCGCCGAGGTGGCCGAGGCCCTGCAGATCGCCGGCAAGGCCGACCGCGAGGAGGCCCTGGACCGCATCAAGGCCAAGGTCGCCGAGGATCTGGGCGGTCGCTTCGAGGGCCGCGAGAAGGAGCTCTCCGCCGCCTTCCGCTCGCTGACCAAGTCCGAGGTGCGCAACCGGGTGCTGCGCGAGCAGGTCCGGATCGACGGGCGTGGCCCGCGCGACATCCGGCCGCTGAGCGCCGAGGTCGGCGTGCTGCCGCGGGTGCACGGCTCGGCGCTGTTCGAGCGGGGCGAGACCCAGATCCTGGGCGTCACCACGCTGAACATGCTCCGGATGGAGCAGATGGTGGACACGCTCTCCCCGGAGAACCGCAAGCGCTACATGCACAACTACAACTTCCCACCGTACTCGACCGGTGAGACCGGCCGGGTCGGCTCGCCGAAGCGGCGCGAGATCGGCCACGGCGCGCTCGCCGAGCGGGCCCTGATCCCGGTGCTGCCGTCGCGCGAGGAGTTCCCGTACGCCATCCGGCAGGTCTCCGAGGCGCTCGGCTCCAACGGCTCCACCTCGATGGGCTCGGTCTGCGCCTCGACGCTGGGCCTGCTCTCGGCCGGTGTGCCGCTGAAGGCGCCGGTCGCCGGCATCGCGATGGGCCTGATCTCCGACGAGGTCGACGGCAAGACCGAGTACGTGACGCTGACCGACATCCTCGGCGCCGAGGACGCGTTCGGCGACATGGACTTCAAGGTCGCCGGCACGCCGGAGTTCGTCACCGCGCTGCAGCTGGACACCAAGCTCAACGGCATCCCGTCGGACGTGCTGGCCGCCGCGCTGCAGCAGGCCAACGAGGCCCGGCAGACCATCCTGGGCGTGATGCAGGCGGCGATCGAGGCTCCGGCCGAGATGTCCGAGCACGCGCCGCGGGTCACCACCGTCAAGATCCCGGTGGACAAGATCGGCATGGTGATCGGCCCGAAGGGCCAGACCATCAACGCCATCCAGGACGAGACCGGCGCCGAGATCTCCATCGAGGACGACGGCACGATCTACGTCGGCGCGACCAACGGGCCGGCGGCCCAGGCCGCGGTGGACCGGATCAACGGCATCGCCAACCCGACCCTGCCGAAGGCGGGCGAGCGGTTCCTCGGCACGGTGGTCAAGACCGCCGCGTTCGGCGCGTTCATCTCGCTGCTGCCGGGCCGCGACGGCCTGCTGCACATCTCCAAGGTGGGCGACGGCAAGCGGGTCGACAAGGTCGAGGACTTCCTCAACGTCGGCGACAAGGTCGAGGTGGAGATCGCGGACATCGACGCCCGCGGCAAGATCTACCTGGACAAGGTCCGTCCGGAGGGCGCCGAGGCGCCGGCCGCGGGCGAGGCCGCCGGTGGCGACCGTCCGGCTGGCCGGGGTGGCGACCGTGGCCCGCGTGATCGCGGTGACCGGGACCGGGGCGACCGCGGTGGTCGCGGCCCGGAGCGCGGCGACCGTGGCGGCGAGGGCGGCGGCGACGGTGGCGAGGGCGGCGAGCGTCCCCGCCGGCGTACCCGGCACAGCTGAGCACTGACCGGCCGGGTGACGACGTCGTCGTCGCCCGGCCGGTGTGTTTCCTCCACCCCTCGTCGCAGTGAGAGCAGGTTTCCGTGAGTCGGGCCCAGCGTTCGTCGTTTCCTCCGGGTCGACGGGGGGCGGCTCCGTCCGTCCGGCACGCCGCCGACGGGCAGCCCGCCCGTGCCGGCGCGCCGTCGCGGGCGGTCACCCGGACGCTCAGCGACGACCCGCTCGGCGGTACGGTCCGCCGGACCGTGCTGCCCAGCGGCCTGCGGGTGCTCACCGAGGCGATTCCGGCGATGCGCAGCGTGTCGTTCGGCATCTGGGTGGCGGTCGGCTCCCGGGACGAGACCGGCCCGCAGGCCGGCGCCGCGCACTTCCTGGAGCACCTGCTGTTCAAGGGCACCCACAAGCGCACCGCGCTGGAGATCTCCAGCGAGATCGAGGCGGTGGGCGGCGAGACCAACGCCTTCACCACGAAGGAATACACCTGCTACTACGCGCGGGTCCTGGACGAGGACCTGCCGTTGGCGATCGACGTGATGTGTGACGCGGTGGCCGACTCCGTGCTGGAGCCGGCCGACGTGGAGACCGAGCGCGGGGTCATCCTCGAAGAGATCGCCATGCACGACGACGAGCCCGGCGACGAGGTGCACGACCTGTTCGCCGCCGCCGTCTACGGCGACCACCCACTGGGCCGGTTGATCTCCGGCACCGAGGAGACGGTCACCCCGATGACCCGGCGGCAGATCGAGAGCTTCTACCGCCGCCGCTACACGCCGCCCCAGATCGTCATCGCCGCGGCCGGCAACCTCGACCACGCGACCGTGGTCAAGCTGGTCCGCCAGGCGCTGCGCGGCACGCCGCTGGACACCGACCCGGCCACGCCGGCCGCGCACCGGTCGGCCACCCCGGCGGTACGCGTCAAGCCCGCCACCACCGTGGTCGAGCCGAAGGAGACCGAGCAGGCGCACGTCATCCTCGGCTGCCCCGGCATCGACCGCACCGACGACCGGCGGTTCGCCCTCGGCGTGCTGAACAACGTGCTCGGCGGCGGCATGTCCAGCCGGTTGTTCCAGGAGATCCGCGAGCGGCGCGGCCTGGCGTACTCGGTCTACTCCTACGCCAGCCAGTACGCCGACAGCGGCCTGTTCGCCGTCTACGCCGGCTGCGCGCCGGGCAAGGTGGACGAGGTACTCGAGCTGACCCGCGCCGAGCTGGCCCGGGTGGCCGCGGACGGGCTCACCGAGGCGGAGGTGGCCCGGGGCAAGGGGATGAGCAAGGGCTCGTTCGTGCTCGGCCTGGAGGACACCGGCTCGCGGATGAGCCGGCTGGCCAAGGGCGAGCTGCTCTACGGCGACCTGATGCCGGTCGACGAGCTGCTGGCCCGGGTCGACGCGGTCACCGTCGAGGAGGTCAACACCCTCGCCGCCGAGCTGCTCGGCCGGCCGATGTCGCTGGCCGTGGTCGGCCCCTTCGACGAGGGCCACTTCTCGATCTCCGCCTGAAACCCGCCCCCACCCCGCCCCACCCGTCACGCTTGCGCGCAGATTCACGGAAACAGTGGCCTCACCGGACGCCGAGGCGACTGTTTCCGTGCATCAGGGCGATCGGCACGGTCGCGGGAACGCGGCGGTCCCGCCGGATGGTCGCGCGCCCGCTGGGATAGGTTGTGGCGCGTGAGTGACGAGCGGGAGCAGGGGCGGGACGAGCCGATCCGGGTCGGTGTGCTGGGTGCCCGGGGCCGGATGGGCCTCGAGGTGTGCAGGGCGGTCGACGCCGCGCCCGACCTGGAGTTGGTGGCCACGATCGACCAGGGGGACGACCTGTCCGCCCTCGCCGACGCGGGCGCCCGGGTGGTCGTCGACTTCACCACCCCGGACGTGGTCATGGACAACCTGCGCTGGTGCGTCGAGCACGGCGTCAGCGCGGTGGTCGGCACGACCGGCTTCACCGAGCAGCGGCTCGACCAGGTGCGCACCTGGCTGGCCGACCGCCCCGACCTCGGCGTGGTGATCGCCCCGAACTTCGGCGTCGGCGCGGTGCTGATGATGCAGTTCGCCGCCCGGGCCGCCCGGCACTTCGAGTCGGTCGAGATCATCGAGCAGCACCATCCGCGCAAGCTGGACGCCCCCAGCGGCACCGCCACCCACACCGCCCGGCTGATCGCCGCGGCCCGCGCCGAGGCCGGTCTCGGCCCGGCCCCGGACGCGACGAAGGACGAGGTGCCGGGCGCCCGCGGCGCCGACATCGACGGGGTACGCGTGCACGCCGTGCGCGCCACCGGTCTGGTCGCCCACCAGGAGGTGCTGTTCGGCACCACCGGGGAGACGCTGACCATCCGGCACGACTCGTACGACCGGGCCTCGTTCATGCCGGGTGTGCTGCTGGCCGTCCGCGCGGTGCCGACCCGGCCGGGCCTGACCGTCGGCCTGGACGCCCTGCTCGACTGAGCGCCCCCGGCTGGCTGCTGGCCGCTATCCGCCGGCTGCTGGCCGGCCTCCGCCGGTTCGGTCGGAAACCCGTCATCGCTCGGGCGGCGGTCCGTCTAGCATCACCCGGTGATCGACTCCGAGAGGCACGACCGGGCGGGCCGGCGCGTCACGTTGCGCGCGGTCGACGAGGACAACTGGCGGGCCGTCGCCGACGTGGCCCCGCGCGATGACCAGCGGGCCTGGGTGGCCCCGATGGGCGCCCGCTACCTGCTGCTGAGCATGCACTCCGAGGTGTGGACCTCGCAGGCCGTGTACGCGGACGACGCGGTCGTCGGGCACGTGGTGTGGGGCGTGGAGGACGACGGCTCCCGGTGGATCGGCGGCATGGTGGTCGACGCCGCCGAGCAGGGTCGGGGCGTCGGCCGGGCGGCGGTGGGCACCCTCACCGACTGGCTGTCGGCGCAGGACGGCGGCAGCATCGTCCGGCTGTCGTACCACCCGGACAACACCGCCGCCGCCCACCTCTACACCGCGCTCGGCTTCACCCCCACCGGCGCCACGGACGACGACGAACTGATCGCCGAACACCACCCCCGCCCGTGACGCCGTCGAGCGTTGATCATGAGGTCACCGGCGAAGTTGATCGCGATCGGTGCGGTCAACCTCATGATCAGCGGATCGGGGGGCGGGGATGGGCGGGGTGAGGGCCGGGGGCAGGCCGGTGATGGTGGGTAGGCCCTGGTGGTCCACCTCGACGGTGACGGGGGAGCCGGCGACGCGGAGACCGGTCACCGTCACGGCGCCCAGTTCGGGGCCGGCGAGGGGGGTCAGCTCCACCCGGCCGTTGGGGACGTCCGGGTGCAGGCCGGTGGCGGCCTGGAGCAGCAGCACCGCCGCGGCCGCGGACCAGGCCTGCGGGCGGCAGGCCGCCGGGTACGGCACCGGCCGGCCGAGCAGCGCCCGGTCGTCGCCGCCGTACAGCTCGGGCAGGCGGTAGTCGAACGCCTCGGCCGCGCCGAGCAGCCCCTCGGCGAGGTCGAGCGCGGCGGCCCGGAAGCCGCCCCGGGCCAGCCCGGCGAGCACGATCGCGGTGTCGTGCGCCCAGATCGACCCGCAGTGGTACGACAGCGGGCTGAACCCGGCGTCGTCGGTCGACATGGTGCGTAGCCCGAAGCCGCCGGCCATCGCCGGGCCGGCGAGCAGCTCGGCGACCCGGGCCTCCTCCGAGCGGTTGAGCAGCCCGGTGCCGAGCAGGTGGCCGATGTTGCTGGTCAGCGAGTCGACGGGGCGCTTGTCCCGGTCCAGGGCGAGCGCCGGGCGGGGGCCGTCCGGGCCGCCGTCGACCCAGAACCGGGCGCGGAACGTCTCGGCCAGCTTGCCGGCGTACGCGCGCCAGCGGTCGGCCCCGGGCCGGCCGAACGCGTCCAGCAGGTCGGCGCCGTGCACGGCCGCCTGGTACGCGTATCCCTGCACCTCGGCCAGCACGATCGGCGGCTCGGCGAGCCGGCCGTCGCGGAAGCGGATCGAGTCGCCGGAGTCCTTCCAGCCCTGGTTGGCCAGCCCGTGACCGGTGTCGTCGATGTACTCGATCAGCCCGTCGCCGTCGGGGTCGGCGTGCTCGCCGAGCCAGCCGAGCGCCGCCTCCAGGTGTGGCAGCAGCGGCGCGACCTGCTCGGGGTCGAGACCCCAGCGCCAGGCGTCGTGCAGCAGGGAGACCCACAGCATGGTGGCGTCGACCGTGCCGTAGTACGCCGGCGGCAGCAGCACCCCCTCGTCGGGCAGCGCGAGCTCCTGCCGACGCAGCTCGTGCAGGATCTTGCCGGGCGCCTCGCCGCTGGCCGGGTCGACCCGGGTGCCCTGCCGGCGGGCGAGCACCCGCAGCGTGCCGGCGGCCAGCTCGGTGCCGAGCGGCAGCATCATCCGGGCGGCCCAGAGGCTGTCCCGGCCGAACAGGGTGAGGAACCAGGGCACGCCGGCGCCGAGGAACACGTCCCCGGGCGCGGTGGTGTCGACCAGCCGCAGCGCCCGCAGGTCGGCCAGCGAACGGTCGACCAGCCGGGTCAGCCGGCGGTCGGCGGCGCGTACCTCGGGGCGGCCCCACTCCGGCTCGCCGGCCGGCGCGGCCACCACCGCGCGCGGGTCGTCCACCCGCAGCCGCCAGCGCAGGGTCACCTCGCCGCGGGGCGGCAGGTCGACCGGCCAGGACAACCGGGGCGCGCGGGCGTGTTCACCCTCGGCGCGCACCTGGGCGCCGTCGCCGGTGACGGTCACCGTCACCCCGTCGGCCGCCCAGCTGAGCTGGCCCGGCTGGCCGGACTTCGGCTCGATCGGCGTGCTCGGCCGGCCGGTCTTGACCACGTCGATCGGGGCCAGGTCGCAGGCCAGGTCGACCGACACGGTGGCGCGTACCGGCACCGCGGCGGTGGAGACCACGCGGACCTCCTCGTCCACGCCGTACGCGCCGGCCCGGCGCGCCCGCTCGACCCGGACGGTCGGGTCCGGGCCGGGGTCGCCGAGCCAGCGGGCCAGGCCGACGAAGCGGGCGCCGTGCGGGCCGTCCTCGCCGTGCCCGATCGACTCCGGCTCCCGGTCGTCGACCCGTAGCTCGGCGCGGGAGAGCACCCGGGCGTCGGCGTGGAAGACACCCTGGACGCCGGCCGGGCGGATCTGCCCGGCCCGGTCACCCAGCGCGCTGGTGGGAGCGAGGACCACTCCGACCAGGTCGTGCAGCAGGGGTTGCAGGTGACGTTCGATCACGGGTGGGGCTCCAGATTCTGAGGGAGCCGGACATCTTGACAAGCCGTCCGGCGCGGTGCAAAGTGCGAAACATTCCAGAAACTTGAACGATCTAATCCTGCACCATCCGAATTGGATCGTTCAAGACCGCGAGGGAGGTGAAATGCCAGAAAAGGTGACCATCTCCACGGTGGCTCGGCGCGCCCAGGTCAGCCGGCAGACCGTGTCCAACGTGATCAACGCGCCGCACATCGTGCGCGAGGAGACCCGCCAGCGGGTCCGGGCGGCGATCGACGCCCTCGGCTACCGCGCCAACCAGGCCGCCCGGCAGATGCGCACCGGCCGGTCCCGGCTCATCGCGGTACGCATCGAACCCACCCGCGACGGCATCAACGGCTCCGTCCTCGACCGCTTCCTGCACGGCCTCACCGAGACCGCCGAGGGGGCCGGCTACCGCACCCTGCTCTACACCGCCGTCGACCGCGAGCGGGAGATCGCCAGCTACGACGACCTGCTCGGCTCGTACGACCTCGACGGTTTCGTGTTGACCGGCACCGACCACGGCGACCCCCGTACCGCCTGGCTCGCCGGCCGCGGGGTGCCGTTCGTGACCTTCGGCCGGCCCTGGGACGACCCGGACGCGCACTGCTGGGTCGACGTGGACGGCGCGGCCGGCACCGCCGAGGCCACCCGGCACCTGCTGGCCGCAGGCCACCGGCGGATCGGCTGGATCGGCTGGCCGAGCGGTTCCGGCGTCGGCGACGACCGCCGGTCCGGCTGGCGGCGCGCCCTCACCGCGGCCGGTCTCGACCCCACCGGCCTGCACGCGGAGACCCCCGACGGGATCGCCGCGGGGGAGCGGGTCGCCCGCGAGTTGTTCGCGGCCGACGACCCGCCGACCGCCCTGGTCTGCGCCAGTGACTCCCTCGCCCTGGGCGCCCTGCAGGCCGCCCGGGACACCGACCCGGCCCGGCCGGTGATCGGCTTCGACGACACCCCGGTCGCCGCCGCGATCGGCCTCACCAGCGTCAGCCAGCCGCTCGGTGACGCCGCCGCCCGCTGCGTCGACCTGCTCACCGCGGTACTGGACGGTCCGCGCCGTCCCCCCACCCCCGTGCTGCTCCAGCCCTCGCTGGTGCGGCGGCACACCGCATGACCCCTTCCCCCACCAGGAGAGAACCGATGAACCGATCCCTCACCCGCGCGGCGGTGGCCGGCCTCGCCGCCGTCGCGCTGTTCGGCTCCGCCGCCTGTGGCAGCGGCTTCGACGACGACAGCTCCGGCACCGCCCAGCAGTCCAGCGGGCCGGCCAACCTGCAGATCCTGATCGGCTCGTCCGGCGACGCCGAGACCAAGGCCGTCCAGGACGCCGCCGCCAAGTGGGCGTCGTCCTCGGGCAACCAGGCCACCGTCACCCCGGCCCAGGACCTCACCCAGCAGCTCGGCCAGGCGCTTGCCGGCGGCACCCCGCCGGACGTGTTCTACGTCGACGCCGCCCGGTTCGCCGACTACGCCAGCGTCGGGGCGCTGGAGCCGTACGGCGACAAGGTCAGCAAGCCGGACGACTTCTACGAGAGCCTGCGCACCGCCTTCACCTACGAGGGCAAGCTCTACTGCGCGCCGAAGGACTTCTCCACCCTCGCCCTGCAGATCAACACCGACCTGTGGGCCAAGGCCGGGCTGACCGACGCGGACGTGCCGACCAACTGGGACCAGCTCACCGCCACCGCCCGGAAGATCAAGGCCAAGGGCCAGGTACCGCTGGCGCTCGGCGACAACCGGGACCGGATCGGCGCGTTCCTGGTGCAGAACGGCGGCTGGCTGATCAGCAAGGACGGCAAGCAGCCGACCGCCGACACCCCGGAGAACGAGGCCGCCCTGGCGTACGTCAAGACCATGCTCACCGAGGGGCTGGCCCGCTACCCGAAGCAGCTCGACTCCGGCTGGTCCGGTGAGGCGTTCGGCAAGGGCAAGGCCGTGATGACCATCGAGGGCAACTGGATCAAGGGCGCCCTGCAGAACGACTACCCCAAGCTGAAGTACAAGGTCGTCGAGCTGCCGGCCGGCCCGAAGGGCAAGGGCACCCTCTCCTTCACCCAGTGCTGGGGCATCGCCGCCAAGAGCAAGTTCAAGGACCAGGCGATCAAGTTCGTCGAGGCGATGACCGCCGGCGACCAGCAGATGGCCTTCGCCAAGGCGTTCGGCGTGATGCCGTCCCGCCAGTCGGTGCGTGAGCAGTACACCGCCCAGTTCCCGGCGGACAAGCCGTTCATCGACGGCGCCGAGTACGCCCAGGGCCCGGTGAACGCCCCGAAGATGGACAGCGTGCTGGCCGACCTGGACACCGGCCTGCAGAAGCTCAACAGCACCGACCCGAAGTCCGTCCTCAACAACTTCGACAAGAACGCCAAGGCCGCGCTCGGCGGCTGACCCGGTACGCGGGGCGTCGCCGGCACCGGCGGCGCCCCGCACCGGCTCCGCGCGAGTCGAAGGAGAGGGAGATGACAACCGACGCACTGGCGGCGCCGGCCACCGAGACAGGTGGTCCCCGGCGCCGCTCCGGAGGCGGCATCCGCAGCAACGAGAATCTCGCCGGCTGGCTCTTCGTGGCCCCGGTGATCGTGATCCTCGGGCTGTTCCTGCTGCTGCCGATCCTGATGGCGCTCTGGGTCAGCCTCACCGACTGGAACGGCCAGGGCAGCCCGTTCACCGCCAAGGTGCCGTTCGTCGGCGCCCACAACTACACCCGGCTGTTCACCGAGGAGGGGCTGGCCCGCCGGGACTTCATGACCAGCATCCGGAACAACATCTACTACGTGGTGATCGTGGTGCCGGTGCAGACCGCGCTGGCGCTCGGCCTCGCGCTGATCGTCAACAACCGGATGCTGAAAGGGAAGGGCTTCTTCCGCAGCGCCTTCTACTTCCCCTCGGTCACCAGCTCCGTGGCGATCAGCGTGGTCTTCCTCTTCCTGTTCACCAGCTCCGGCGCGGTCAACCAGCTGCTCGGCTTCTTCGGCATCACCGGGCCGCAGTGGTTCGCCGACTCCCGCGGCGTGCTGCACCTACTGTTCGGCGCCCTCGGCGTGGACGAGCCGCCGGCCGCGCTCGCCGACGGCGGCCCGTTCGGGCTGAGCTGGTGGGACTGGCTCTCCGGTCCCAGCGTCGCGATGATCACGATCATCTCGCTGGTCATCTGGACGACGTCCGGCACGTTCATGCTGATGTACCTCGCCGCGCTGCAGAACGTCCCGGAGGTGCTGGACGAGGCGAGCTCCCTGGACGGCGCGTCCCGCTGGCAGCGGTTCCGGTACGTCACCCTCCCGCTGCTCAAGCCGACCACCTTCCTGGTGCTCACCCTCGGCCTGATCGGCTCGTGGCAGGTCTTCGACCAGGTGTACGTGATGAGCCAGGGCGCGCCGGCCAAGACCACGCTCACGCCGGCCTACCTGTCGTACCGGACCGCGTTCCGCGAGTTCGACTACGGCAGCGGGGCGGCCATCTCGTTCGTGCTGTTCCTCATCATCATCGTGCTCACACTGGTGCAACGGCGGGTGATGGCCGACCGGGACGGCGCGGCGCCCGGCCGTCGCTGGTGGCGTCGGCGCGGATCGGAAGGGTCGTCGTCATGACCGCGCTCACCGATCGTCCGGTGCCGGCGGCGCCCGCCCGCCGTGACCACCGCGTGGCCCGCACCCTGGTCAACCGCTTCCTCGGGTACGCCATCCTGATCTTCTTCGGGCTGGTGTTCCTCTATCCGTTCGTCATCCAGCTCAGCAACGCGCTCAAGACGGAGCCGGACGCGACGGCGAACCCGCTGTCGCCGTTCCCCGACCCGCTCACCACCGCCAGCTTCGAACGGATCTTCGCGGGCACCAACTTCCCGCTCTGGCTCGGCAACTCGCTGCTGGTCACCGTGCTGGTCACGCTCGGCCGGGTGTTCTTCGACTCGCTCGCCGGCTACGCCCTGGCCCGGCTGCGGTTCAAGGGGCGGGCGGGGCTCTTCGCCGCGGTCATCGCGGTGATGGCGGTGCCCGGCGTGGTGCTGCTGATCCCGAAGTTCCTGGTGCTCAACCAGTTGGGCATCTACAACAGCTACGCCGGGCTGATCGTGCCGCTGCTCGCCGACGCGGCCGGGGTCTTCATCATGAAGCAGTTCTTCGAGTCGATCCCGGTGAGCGTGGAGGAGGCGGCCCGGATCGACGGCGCCGGCGTCTTCCGCACCTACTGGTCGGTGGTGCTGCCGATGGCCCGGCCGGCGCTGATCACCCTGACCATCCTGTCGTTCCAGGGTTCCTGGAACGAGTTCCCGCACAGCCTCGTCTCGGTCCAGAACCCGAGCCTGTTCACCCTGCCGCGTGGGCTGGCCGACCTGGTCAGCGGCTCGCTCGGCACGGGCACCCAGTATCCGCTCAAGCTGGGCGCGGCGCTGCTGGCCACCATCCCGGTGGCCGTGCTCTTCATGATCTTCCAGCGGTACTTCGTCAGGGGCGCCAACGAGGGCGCCGACAAGGGCTGAGCCGCCTTCGGTGGTGGTTCCCGGCGACCCGGCCGGGAACCACCACCGGCTCAGTCGCGCTGGATGACCGAGATGATGTTGCCGGCCGGGTCGGTGAACCAGGCGATGGTCGGCCCGTTGTCGCGCATGATGCCCTTCTCGTCCTGCGGCAGGCCCGGGTAGCGGGCGAACTCCACCCCGCGCGCGGTCAGCTGCTCGACGGCCCGGTCGACGTCGTCGACCTGGAAGTTGAGCATCGTGTAGGCCGCCGGCACGTGGTCGGGCTTGGGATAGACCAGCACCGTGTGGCCGCCGGCGAGGTGCAGCTTCAGCAGGTCCCCCTCGCGGGTCACCCGCAGGCCGAGCGTGTCGGCGTAGAACCGCTCGGCGCGGTCGGGGTCGTCCGCCGAGAATCCGCTGAACGCCTCCGTGTCGGTGAACATGTCCGTCGCCTTTCCTTCCGCTGCGTCGCCGCGCTCGGTGCGGAGCCTGCGGCCCGCCGGGTGGCCGTCCACCCGCGTCCGCGGCGTACCAGGGGTGGACCGGCGCGCCGCCCGGAACTCATCGGCGCCGGTCGCGCGCTCACGGATCGAGCCTGGCCGGCAGGCCGAACCGGGCGAAGAGCCGGGGCTCCAGGAAGTGCACGAGGCGGGTGATCCGACCACCCTCGACGGTGATCAGCTGGATCGAGAACGGCCGGAGCACGCCGGCCGGATCCGGCCGGTACTGCGCCAGCGCCGGGCCGCCGTTCGCCGCCACCTCGACCAGCCGGGAGCCCCGGCACCCGGCGCCGGGGCCGCGCATCCACCGGCCGATGTCGGTCGCGCCGCGCAACCACATCCGGTACGGCGGCATGGTGTGCACCGCGTCCGCGCGCAGCAGCCCCACCAGCGCGTCCACGTCGTACGCCTCGAACAGCAGCACGTAGCGGTCGAGCAGGTCGCGGTGCTCCCGGTCGAGTGCCGGGGCCGGGCCGGTGGCGTCCCGGTCGGCCATCGTCGCCCGGGCCCGTTGCAACGCGCTGTTGACCGCCGGGACGCTGGCGTCGAGCAGCTCGGCCACCTCGTCGGCGCGCCAACGCAGCACGTCGCGCAGGATCAGCACGGCCCGCTGCCGGGGCGGCAGGTGCTGCAGCGCGGCGACGAAGGCCAGCCGGACCGACTCGCGGGCGACCGCCAGCTCGGCCGGGTCGGCGTGGGCGGTCAGCAGCACGGCGTCCGGCGCCGGACCCAGCCACTCGCCGGCCGGCCCGTCCAGCGCGGCGGCCGTCGGGGCCGACGGCGCGCCGACGTCCATCGGCAGGGCGCGCCGGGCCCGCCCGGCGAGCTGGTCCAGGCAGACGTTGTGGGCGATCCGGTAGAGCCAGGTGCGCACGCTGGAGCGCCCGTCGAAGCGGTCGAGACCACGCCAGGCCCGCAGCAGCGTCTCCTGTACCGCGTCCTCGGCGTCGAAGACGCTGCCGAGCATCCGGTAGGCGTACCCGGTCAACTCGACCCGGAACTCCTCCAGCTCGACGGCCGGCGGTGCCGTGACGGTGGTCATGGCTCCACCGTAGGCGGACCCTCCGACACCGACGAGCGTCCGCGCGGTGGTCAGTCCTGCGGTACCGGCTCGGTGGGGACCGCGACGTGCAGCCGCACCTGGGGGACCAGCATGTCGTCGACGTCCAGCGCGCGGGCCGCGCCGTCCGGCTCCCAGCCGGTGCTGGTGAGGAAGCGGCGGGTCGCCTCGTCCCCGTCGAACGCCCAGGCGACGGCGCGGGTGAAGCCGTCGGTGCGCCACAGGTCCACGGTGGCGGCCAGCAGCCGGCTGCCGTGCCCGCGCCGGGCCCAGCGCGGCTCGACCAGCAGGTCGGTCACCGCCGCCACCCCGTCGCCCAGCGCCTCGGCCGGTTCCTCGGGCGCCAGCGCCTCGGCGTCCGCCGGTCCGGAGGCGGCGAAGCCCACCAGATACGATTGCTCGGCCTGTTCGACGGCGACCAGCACGCGGTGGGCGCCGGAGGGCGGCTCCTGCACCGCCGCGCTCCACCGCCGGGCCAGAAACGCCTCGTCCAGGTTGTCGAGCACGTGCCGGGGCAGGATCCGGCGATAGGCGACCCGCCAGGTCGCGAGCTGGATGCGTGCGATCTCGCCGGCGTCCTCGGGACGTGCCGGGCGGACGTACCCCATGGCCATGGCACGGAAGCCTACGCAGGGCGGGAGACACGATGGTGGCGCAGGGTGCCAGGCGGACGGCGACGCAGGTCGTCGGGGTGGTGGCGCTCGCCGTCGCGGTGGCGGTGTTCCTGCTGTTCTTCGCCGTCCGGCATGGCTTCTTCGACCTGAAGGTCTACTACGGCGCGCTGACCTTCTGGGTGCACGACGGCGGGGACATCTACGACTACCTGAAGTACGGCACCCAGTACGGCTTCACCTACCCGCCGTTCGCCGCCCTGGTGATGCTGCCGATGGCGTACCTGCCCTGGCCGGTCGCGATCACCGTCAGCGTGGTCGCCAGCGTCGTGGTGAGCACGGTGCTGATCTGGTGGCTGCTCGGCCCGGTCGCCCGGCGGGCCGGCTGGACCCCGTGGTTCGCCCTGGCGATCGCGCTGTGCCTGGCCGCCGCGTACGAGCCCATGCGCGAGACGATCAACTTCGGCCAGGTCAACATGCTGCTGCTGTTCCTGGTGGCGGTGGACCTGCTGCGGCTGCTGCCGGCCGGCAACCGCTGGGCGGGCGTCGGCATCGGGCTGGCCACCGCGATCAAGCTGACCCCGGGCGTGTTCATCATCTACCTGCTGATCACCCGGCGCTGGTGGGCGGCGGTCACCTCGATGGCGACCGCCGCGGGCGCGACGCTGTTCGCCGCCGCGCTCTTCCCGGACGCCTCCCGGGAGTTCTGGACCTCCGCGCTGTGGAACACCGGCCGGGTCGGTGAGCTGTCGTTCGTCTCCAACCAGTCGCTGCGTGGCATGGTCGCCCGGTTGAACCCCGAGCACCCGAGCACGCTGGCCTGGCTGGTCCTGGTGCTGGCGGCGCTCGCGGTCTGGGCCTGGCGGTCCCGGGCCGCGGTGGCGGCCGGCGACGAGGCCACCGGGCTGGCCCTGACCGGCGCGGTGTCGTGCCTGGTCAGCCCGGTCACCTGGGTGCACCACCTGGTCTGGCTGATCCCGGCGCTGCTGCTGCTGGTCGACAACGCGGTCGCCGCCCCGGCCCGCAGCCGCCGGCGCCGGGTGCTGATCGGGTCGGTGGTGGTCGCCTACGGGCTGCTGATCAGCCGGATCGTCTGGGCCTGGGAGCGGGACTCCAGCGGGGTGGACGGCTTTCTGGGCAGCAACACCTACGTCTGGATCAGCATCGCGCTGCTGGTGCTGCTGCCGATCCGCCGGCACGCCGCCCCGACCGCCGCCGGGCCGGGCACCCCCACCGGCCCCGCCGGCTCAGCCGTCGAGCCGGCCGGCTCCGTCGATCGGCCCGCCGTCGAGCCGGCCGGCTCCGTCGATCGGCCCGCCGTCGAGCCGGCCGGCGTAGCGCAGCTCGACCAGGTGGACCGGGGGCCGGCCGCCGGCCAGCGGCACCGGGTAGGTGCACCGCTCGCCGTCGGGTGACAGCCCGGCCCGCCCGCAGAATCGGCGGCCCCGCGCGTTGTCCGCCAGCACCCAGAGCCGGTACGTTCGCCAGCCACGCCCGGCCATCTCCCCCCGCGCCGCGGCCAACAGCGCGCGGGCGGTGCCGTCGCCCCAGTGCGCCGGCTCGACGTGGATCCCCAGCACCTCGCCGAGGCTGTGGTCCAGGTCGTCCCGGTCCTGGTCGTTGCGGTACGGCCCGAACGTGGTGAACCCGACCGGAACGCCGCCGACCTCGGCGAGCAGGGTGGTGAACGGGTGCTCCGGGTCGGCGGTGCCGAGGTCCCGCCGGCGCTGCGCCCAGGCCACCGGGTTGAGCCGGCCCAGCACCTCGTCGGGCATGATCCCGGCGTAACCGGCCTGCCAGCCGTGGATGTGCACCCGGGCGATCGCCTCGGCGTCGTCCGGTTCCTCCCGGCGGATGGTGAGCATGTGTCCGTTCTATGCCCGACCGGGCGGTCGGTCCAGCGTTCCCCGCCGTGTCGGGGGCGTGGATTAGGGTGCCGGACGATGGCCGCACCGGAATCGCTCTCCCTCGCCCAGGCCCGCCGGGTGGCGTTGGCCGCCCAGGGCTTCGCCGACCCGGCGCCCACCGGGGTGCCCACCCGACGGCACCTGCGCCGGGTGCTCGACCGGGTCGGCCTGATCCAGATGGACTCGGTCAACGTGCTGCAGCGGGCGCACTACCTGCCGCTCTACAGCCGGCTCGGGCCCTACCCGACGGCGTTGCTGGACGACGCCGCCTACCGCCGTCCGCGGGAGCTGTTCGAGTACTGGGGGCACGAGGCGTCGCTGGTGCCGGTGGGGCTGCACGCGGCGCTGCGCTGGCGGATGGCCAAGGCCCGCGATGACGCCTGGGGCGGCATGCGGCGGATCGCCGAGGAGCAACCCGAGCTGGTCGCCTGGGTCCGCGCCGAGGTGGCCGCCCGGGGGCCGCTGACCGCCGCCGAGATCGAGCACGACGCGCCCCGGGAGACCGGCAACTGGGGGTGGAACTGGTCGGCCGTGAAGCGGGCGCTGGAGTTCCTGTTCTGGGCCGGCGAGGTCACCGCCGCCGAGCGCACCACCTCCTTCGCCCGCCGCTACGACCTGCCTGAGCGGGTGCTACCGGCCGCCGCGCTGGACGCGCCCACGCCGACCGACGCCGAGGCGTACCGGACGCTGGTCGCGGTGGCCGCCCGGTCGCTCGGGGTGGCCGCCGAGCCGGAGCTGCGCGACTACTTCCGGCTGCCGCTGGCCGGCGCCCGGCAGGCGATCGCCGAGCTGGTCGAGGCCGGTGAGCTGCGCCCGGTGGCGGTGCGGGGCTGGCGGCAGCCGGCCTGGCTGCACGCCGACGCCCGGCTGCCCCGCCGGGTGCGGGGCAACACCCTGGTCAGCCCGTTCGACCCGCTGGTCTGGGAACGGGCCCGTACCGAGCGGCTGTTCGGCTTCGGCTACCGGATCGAGATCTACGTGCCGGCCCCGCAGCGGGTGCACGGCTACTACGTGCTGCCGTTCCTGCAGGGGGAGCGGTTCACCGCCCGGGTCGACCTGAAGGCCGACCGGAAGGCCGGCGTGCTGCTGGTGCCGGCGGCCTGGCGGGAGCCGGACGTCGAGGAGGGGGAGACCGCCGTGGCGCTCGCCGCCGAGCTGTACCGGCTCGCCGGTTGGCTCGGGCTGTCGGCCGTGGCCCCGCCCGCCGCCGGGGACCTGGCGATGCCGCTGGCCGCCGCGCTGGCGGGTGTCGCCGGTGTACCGTGACCGGTGTGACGAGCGTGGACGGGCCGGCCGGGCCGGGGCAGCCACCGGCGGCGGTCGAGCCCGGGCAGGACGGGTCGCCGGAGTCCGCGGCGCCGGGCTCCGCCGCGCCGGTCGGGTGGGCCTACGACGGCGCGTACCCGCCGGTGGCGTACCAACCGGTCGAGCCGGACCGGTTGACCCGGTTCGTGCTGCGGGTGCACGCGCGGGCCCCGCGCTGGGCGGTGCCGCTGGCGGCCGTCGGTTGCGTCGGGCTGGGCATGGCGTACGCGCTGGTCAGCAACCCGACCACCAGCGACCCGGACGCCGCCCCGAGCTGCCTGCTCAAGCTCACCACCGGGCTGGACTGCCCGGGCTGCGGCGGCACCCGCGCGCTCTGGTACGTGCTGCACGGCGACCTGCCCGCCGCCGCCCGGCACCACTTCCTCTTCGTCTTCGCGCTGCCCTTCCTGGCGTACCTCTTCGTCGCCTGGGCCGGGCAGCAGGCGTTCGGCTGGCGGCTGCCGGAGCTGCGGGTCGGGCCGAAGCTGATCGCCGGCTTCCTGACCGCCTGGCTGGCCTTCTCGGTGCTGCGCAATCTGCCCTGGGCGCCGTTCACCACCCTCTACGTCTGACCGCGGGCGCCACTTCCCGTAGTGGTACCGCGGGGACCGTCCGGTAACCGACGTCGCATCCGGTGAGGCTGGCTTGGGCGCGGACCCCGTCCACCACTACAGTCCCAGGAATGCCGGACATGGTGCAGCCCCAGGTCACGCTGATCGCGTGGACCCAGTTCCAGGCCCCCGACGGGGTGCCGTGGTCGACCGACGCCGACGGCGGCCAGGCGCTGGCCGAGTTCGCCGGGCGGGCCTGCTACCAGAGCTGGAAGAAGCCCAACCCGGGGACCGCCACCAACGCCGGCTACCTGGCGCACATCCTCGAGGTCGGGCACCTGAGCGTGCTGGAGCACGGGAGCGTGAGCTTCTACTTCACCGGGGTGTCCCGCTCGTTCACCCACGAGCTGATCCGGCACCGGCACTTCTCGTACTCCCAGCTCTCCCAGCGGTACGTCCCGGAGCGGGACGCCGCCATGGTGGAGCCGTCGGTGATCGCCGACGACCCGGAGCTGCACAAGACGTTCGTCGAGGCGGCCGAGGCGAGCGTCCGGGCGTACACGGAGTTGCTGGAGGGGCTGGAGCGGCGCTTCTCCGACGAGCCGAACCCGACGCTGCGCCGTAAGCAGGCCCGGCAGGCCGCCCGGGCGGTGCTGCCGAACGCCACCGAGACCCGGATCGTGGTCACCGGCAACTACCGGGCCTGGCGGCACTTCGTCAAGATGCGGGCCACCGAGCACGCCGACGTGGAGATCCGCGAGCTGGCCGTGGAGTGCCTGCGCCAGCTGCAGCGGGTGGCGCCGAACGTGTTCGCCGACTTCACCATCTCCGCCCTGCCGGACGGCAGCGAGGTCGCCGCCACCCCCTGTGCCGAGTGAGCCGAGGCCCTTACCCACCGGCGCTCCGGTGCTCGTCCGCTAGGTTGTGAACATGACGCACGACCATCCTGCCGCTCCCGACCGGGGCCCCTCCCGCCCCTTCGGGCGGCTGCTCACGGCGATGGTGACCCCGTTCACCGCCGACGGCTCCCTCGACCTCGACGGCGCCGCCCGGCTGGCCCGGCACCTCGTCGAGGAGCAGGGCAACGACGGCCTGGTGGTCAACGGCACCACCGGTGAGTCGCCGACCACCACCGACGCGGAGAAGGAACGCCTGATCCGGACGGTGGTCGAGGCGGTCGGCGACCGGGCCCGGGTGGTCGCCGGGGTCGGCACCAACGACACCCGGCACACCATCGAGCTGGCCGCCTCCGCCGAGAAGGCCGGCGCGCACGGCCTGCTGGTGGTGACGCCGTACTACAACAAGCCCCCGCAGGCGGGGCTGCTGCGGCACTTCACCGCCGTCGCGGACGCCACCGGCCTGCCGGTGATGCTCTACGACATCCCGCACCGGGCCGGCACCGCGATCGCCACCGACACCCTGGTGCGGCTGGCCGAGCACGGCCGGATCGTGGCGGTAAAGGACGCCAAGGGCGACCTGACCGCGACCAGCTGGGTGACCAGCCGCAGCGACCTGGCCGTCTACAGCGGCGAGGACTCGCTCACCCTGGCCGCCCTCGCCGTCGGCGGGGTGGGCGTGGTGGGCACCTCGACGCACTTCACCGGCGCGCTGACCAAGCGCATGATCGAGGCGTACGAGGCGGGTGACCCGGCCACCGCGCTGGCCCTGCACCGGCGGCTGCTGCCGCTGTTCACCGGCATCTTCCGTACCCAGGGAGTGATCCTGGTGAAGGCGGGCCTGGCGGCCCGCGGGCTGCCCGCCGGCCCGGTGCGGCCCCCGCTGGTCGACGCCACCGGTGACGAGTTGGCCCAGCTGCGCGCGGACTGTGCGGCAGCGGGCCTGGAACTGACCGAATGATCGAACGACACGACGGACGCCGGGTTACGGCGTCGCAGAATGAGGTGGACGAGTGACCGAGGCCCACATCGAGGGTGAACTGCCCCCGCCGCTGCCCGAGGGCGGCCTGCGGATCATCCCGCTCGGCGGGCTCGGCGCGATCGGCCGGAACATGACCGTCTTCGAGTACGACGGCAAGCTGCTGATCGTCGACTGCGGGGTGCTCTTCCCCGACGTCGAGCAGCCGGGCGTCGACCTGATCCTGCCCGACTTCGGCCCGATCCTGGACCGGCTGGGTGACGTGCAGGCCATCGTGCTGACCCACGGGCACGAGGACCACATCGGCGCGGTGCCGTACCTGCTCGCCCACAAGCCGGACATCCCGCTGGTCGGCTCCCAGTTCACCCTGGCGCTGGTCGAGGCGAAGCTGGCCGAGCGGCGGATCCAGCCGTACACGTTGACCGTGCGGGAGGGCGGCCGGGAGCGGCTCGGCCCGTTCGAGTGCGAGTTCTTCGCGGTGAACCACTCCATCCCGGACGCGCTGGCGGTGGCCATCCGCACCCCGGCCGGGCTGGTGCTGCACACCGGTGACTTCAAGATGGACCAGCTGCCGCTGGACGGCCGGATCACCGACCTGGCCGGCTTCGCCCGGCTCGGCGCGGAGGGCGTCGACCTGCTGCTGTCGGACTCCACCAACGCGGAGATCCCCGGCTTCGTCACCCCGGAGCGGGAGATCGGGCCGGTGCTCGACTCGATCTTCGCCAAGGCGAAGGGGCGGATCATCGTCGCCTCGTTCGCCTCGCACGTGCACCGGGTGCAGCAGGTCTTCGACTCGGCGGTCGAGCACGGCCGCAAGGTGGCGCTGATCGGCCGCTCCATGGTCCGCAACATGGGCATCGCCCGCGACCTGGGCCTGCTGAACATCCCGGCCGGCCTGGTGATCGGCATCGAGGAGGCGACCACCCTCCCGCCCGAGCAGATCGTGCTGATGTCCACCGGTTCGCAGGGCGAGCCGATGAGCGCGCTCGGCCGGATGGCCAGCGGCGACCACCGGCACATCACCATCGCCCCCGGCGACACCGTGGTGCTGGCCTCGTCGCTGGTGCCCGGCAACGAGACCTCGGTCTACCGGGTGATCAACCGGCTGGCCCGGGCCGGCGCCGTGGTGGTGCACAAGGACGTGGCCAAGGTGCACGTCTCCGGCCACGCCCCGGCCGGCGAGCTGCTCTACCTGCTCAACGTGGTCCGGCCGAGCAACCTGATGCCGGTGCACGGCGAGTGGCGGCACCTGCGCGCGCACGCCCGGCTCGGCATCGAGTCCGGCGTCGCGCCGGACCGGGTGGTGCTCTGCGAGGACGGCGACGTGGTCGACCTGGTCGAGGGCCGGGCCACCCTGGTCGGGCACGTGAAGAGCCGGTACGTCTACGTCGACGGTTTGGCCGTCGGTGACGTCAGCGAGTCGCTGCTCACCGAGCGGCGGATCCTCGGCGACGGCGGCTTCATCGCCACCACCGTGGTGGTCGACTCGGTCACCGGCAAGGTGGTGGCCGGCCCGACCCTGTCGGCGAAGGGCTTCTCCGAGGACCCGGAGGCGTTCAACCCGGTCGTCCCCCTGGTCACCGAGGCGCTCAACCGGGCCGCTGCGGACGGCATCACCGACCCGCACCAGCTCCAGCAGATCGTCCGGCGGACCGTCGGGCGCTGGGTCAACGACAAGTACCGCCGCCGTCCGATGATCGTCCCGACGGTCGTCGAGGTCTGATCCCACCGGCTCCGCACGCCGGTCCACCGTTCGCGGTGGGCCGGCGTCGTCGCTTTCCGGGTACGCCCCGACACGCTGCGCCGATACCGTCCCGGCTGGTTCAACCGATCGGCCATCGTCTCCGTACTCCGATCCGGCAGGCGTGCCCCGCGCCGGCCGGAAGGAGCGTGCCGGGATGGACCGCAGACGGATGACAGCCATCGGCGTGGTGCTCGCCGCGGCCGGCCTGACCGCGGCGGTGACCCTGCCGTCGTTCGCCGGTGAGAACGCCGCCGCCCCGGGAGGCGGTGAAGCGGCCGGGGCGACCGCGACCGGCGGCGCGACCCCCGAGGTGCTGGACGCGATGAGCCGGGACCTGTCGCTCACCCGCGAGCAGGCGGCGCGGCGGTTGGCCGGCGAGCGCCGGGCCGCCGACACGGTGGACCGGCTGCGGACCGCGCTCGGGGGCGACTACGGCGGCAGCTGGCTCAGCGCCGACGGCGGCACGCTGACCGTCGCGGTCACCGACCCCGCCCAGGCCGACCGGGTACGGGCCGCCGGCGCGGTGCCCAAGCAGGTCGACCGGGGCGTCGCCGAGCTGGACGCGGTGAAGACCCGGCTCGACTCGGCCGGTCGGCAGGCCGCCCCGGACATCACCGGCTGGTACGTCGACGCCCCCACCAACTCGGTGGTGGTGCTGGCCCGACCGGGCGCCGAGAACGCCGGCCGCCGGTTCGCCGCCGCCACCGGGGTGCCCGCCGAAGCGGTCCGGGTGCGGGAGTCGGCCGAGCGGCCGCGCCCGCTGTTCGACGTGCGCGGCGGCGATGGGTACCTGATCAACGACGTCGCCCGCTGCTCGGTCGGCTTCTCGGTGGTCGGCGGCTTCGTCACCGCCGGGCACTGCGGTCGGCCGGGCGACCGCACCACCGGCGCCAACGAGGTCCCCCAGGGCACCTTCGCCGCGTCCTCCTTCCCCGGCGACGACTGGGCGGTCGTCCAGGTCAACGGCGCCTGGTCGCCGGAGGGCGCGGTGAACGACTTCAACGGCGGCGCGGTGCCGGTCAACGGCTCCGCCGAGGCCCCGGTGGGCGCGTCGATCTGCCGGTCCGGCTCCACCACGGGCGCCCGCTGCGGGGTGGTCGAGGCGAAGAACGCCACGGTGAACTATCCGGAGGGGACGGTCACCGGGCTGACCCGGACGAACGTCTGCGCCGAGCCGGGCGACTCCGGCGGCGCCTGGCTCTCCGGCGACCAGGCGCAGGGCGTCACCTCCGGCGGGTCCGGCGACTGCACCGTCGGCGGGGTCACCTTCTTCCAGCCGGTCAACGAGATCCTCCAGCGCAACAACCTGACCCTGGTCACCGCGAACTGACCCCGTCCGGAGCCGCCCCCGACCGCCGACGCCCGGCGGCCGGGGCGGCTTGCGGGTCCGCGGTCAGCCGAGGAGGGCGTTGAGCTCGCCGTACGGCACCGCCGGCTCGAGCGTCGCGTACGACCCGCCGCCCAGCGCCTCGGTGGCCGCCCGGCGGACCAGTCCGTACGCGGCCTCGGCCAGCGCCGAGCCGAGGCTCACCCGGGCCACGCCCAGCTGGGCCAGGGCGGCCACGCCGGGCGCCCCCGGGCCGGCCAGCACGTTCACCGGGCCGGCCACCCCGGCCACCAACCGGGCGATCGTGGCGGGATCGACCACCCCCGGCACGAAGATGCCGTCCGCCCCGGCCGCCAGGTACGCCTCGGCCCGGCGAAGTGTCTCGTCCAGCCGACCCGCCGGTTCCCCGACCGCCCGCAGGTACGTGTCGACCCGGGCGTTGACGAAGAGCTCCACCCCGGCCCGCCGAGCGGCCTCCCGCGCCGCGGTGATCCGCTCCTGCTGGTCCACCACGGACCGCAGCGCCGTCGGGTCGCCCGGTGCGACGTCCTCGACGTTGATCCCCACCGCCCCGGCGGCCAGCACCTCGTCGACCGTACGGGCGACTCCGGCCGGGTCGGGCGCGTAACCGTCCTCGACGTCGGCGGTGACCGGCACCGCGACGGCGGCGCTGACCCGGGCGATTGCGGCGACGGCCCGGTCCCGGTCCAGCCCTCCGCCGTCCCGGACGCCCAGGCTCCAGGCCACCCCGGCGCTGGTGGTGGCGACCGCCGGCGCGCCGGCGTCCTCGATGATCCGGGCGCTCGCGGCGTCCCAGGCGTTCGGCAGGACGAGCGGGGCACCGGGTCGGTGCAGCGCGTGCAGGCGGGCGGCGCGGAGCTGAGCTGGCGTGGTCATGCGACCAGTGCACCAGTCCCGGTCCACCGCCGTCCGGCGGCTTCCGGACCTCACCGTCGCGGCCCTCAGGGCAGGGCGGCGACCGCCTCGGCGTACGCCACCCCGGTGGCGACCGCCGCGTCCACCAGCACGCCCAGCTGGGCCGGGGCCACCCCGTGCTCCAGGTCGGTGGTCACGTCCCCGGCCAGCACCAGCTCGCCGGAGTCCAGCTCGTGCACGTACGCCTTGGGCATCAGCCGGTCATGGTTCCACGCGTTGCAGAACTCGTACGCCTCGGCGATCCGCCCGGCCGGCAGCCGACGGGTGGCCGCCACCCGGGCGTGCAGGATCTCCCCGGCCGGGCCGACCCGGCGGAACTGGATCACCGCCTCGTCCCAGCGACCGACCAGCACGCCGGCGGCGTCCACCGCGTACACGTCTCCCCGGCGGTCGAGCACCGCGCCGATCATCGACACGCTCAGCGGCGCCAGCTCCTCCGCCGAGGGCAGGAACGGTTCCGCCGCCGGGTCGCCCTCGTCGTGGTCGCCGTCGGGCAGCGGCACCACCGGGGCATCCACCGGCCGCTCGGCCAGCCAGGAGGCGATCCGGCCGGACTGGTGACCGGTGCCGTTGCGGGCGTCGAAGCTGCCGGCCAGCCGGGTGGCCAGGGCGAGCAGGTCGGCGCCGAGCGTCACCACGTCCGGGTCTGCGGCGGCCCGGTCGGCGTACCCGGGGCGGCGCACCCGCCGGTCACCCAGCCCCGCGTCGGCGGCGACCGCGCAGACCAGCGCCCCGGCGGCGGCGAACTCCATCGCGGACAGGTCGTCGTGCGGCTGGTCCAGCCGGGGCAGCTGCTCGGCGAGCAGGTCCAGCCCCCGACCGGGGTGCCCGGCCAACGCGCAGAACCGCAGGTGCGCGGCCAGGTACCCGAAGGCGAAGCGCTCCCGCCGGTGCCGCCGGTACGCCCGCACGTGCGCCCGCCCGGCGCGGGCCGGCTGCCCGCCACGCAGCCATGGCAGCTGGGCCACGGCGAGCGCCCGCTCCGGCTGGTCGGTGCAGTCCAGCAGGCCGTCCAGCACCGGGCGCAGCGTCTCCAGGGCCGCCGCGTCGTCGCCCCAGCCGGCCAGCAGTTCGGCCCGCTTACCCGGCAGGCAGCTGGGGCAACCGGCCGCCGGATCGGGCTCGGCGCGGGCCCAGTACTCGTGCCAGTGCCGGGCGATCGGCTCGTCGCCGAGGTGGTCGGCGAGCCGGCAGCGCAGCTGGGCCACCAGTCCACTGTCCTCGCCCGCGCGCAGCGCCAGGTCGTCCAGCAGGGCCCGGGTGAGATCGAGGCCGATCCGGGGTGTGCCGATCGCGGCCTCCACCGCGTACCGGTGGTGCCGGCGCAGCAGGGCGGCGTCGCGCTCGTCGAGCAGGCCGGGGTGCCGGTCGACCGCGGCGAGCAGCCGGCGTACCGGCTCGACGACCCGCCACCGCTCCCCGTGCAGCAGGTACGCCTCGACCAGCGCCAACCGAGCCGCCGCTGCGGAGCGCGGGTCGCCGACCGTGTCGGCCCGGGTGGCGATCCGTTCCAGCTCGGTCAGCTGCGGCTCGCCGTCGGGCAGGTCCCGGGCCTCGGCCAGCGCGGCGACGAGGCCGGGGTCGCGGCCGCCGGCGAGCCCGCTGTCGCGGGTCGGGCCGCCGGTGTCGCGGGCGGGATCCCCGCCCCGGCCGGTCACGCGACCGTCCCGCCGGGCAGCCGGCCGACCGCGCCGGCGAGCTGACAACCGGTGGAGATGGCGCAGTCGAGCAGCTGGTCGAGCTGGTGCGGGGTGACCCCGCGTTCCAGGTCGGTGATCACCTCACCACACACCCGGGCCAGCCCGTCGTCGTCGACGTGCACGAACGCCTTGGGCCAGAGCCGGTCGTGGTTCCAGGAGTTGCAGAACGCGTAGAGCGCCGGCACGTGGTCGATGCCGAAGGTGGGCGCCGCGAGGGTGCGAACCTGCAGCAGCTCGCCCGCGACGCCGGGCCGCAGGAACCAGATCAGGCTGTCACCCCAGCGGCCGACCAGGTCGCCGTCGCCGTCGGTCGAGTACGCGTACCCCCGGTTGGCCAGCACCGCGGCGACCAGCTCGCCGGTCAGCGGCCGCAGGGTCCGCGGATGCCCGGCCAGCGGGTCGGGGGCGTCCTCGGGAACGGGCGACGCCATCGGGCATCCCTTCGCAGGAGGCGAATAACACGTCTGAAGGCGTGGTCCGCGTTGCGACGCGCGGACACGACCCGGAAAAGCGGCGATCTCCCGGGTGACGCCGTTACGGTGACTGTATGGCGGGCCGTACCTCTCAGGCGAGCCGGCGGCGCGGCGCGTCGCCGCGCGGTACCACGAACAGTCGTGCCCGCCAGCCGGCGAAGAAGTCCACCCGGGCCCCGGCCCGGCGGCGGACCGCGGCGCGGCCCGGCCCGGCGATCTACGTCGGCCGGGCCATCGGTGCCCTGTGGATGGGGCTGGCGCACGGCGTCGGCTGGGCGGTGCGTGGCGCGGGCCGGCAGGTCGTCTCGGCCGGGGACCTCGACCCCGAGCACCGCCGCGACGGCGGGGGCCTGCTGCTGCTCGGGCTGGCCATCCTCAGCGGGATGGCGATCTGGTTCTCCGGCGCGGGGCCGCTCGGCGCCCGGATCGCCGACACCGTGCGGCTGTTCCTCGGCGCGATCGCGATCGTGGTGCCGGTGCTGCTGATGATCGGCGCCTGGCGGCTGCTGCGTACCCCGGCCGACCCGGAGCACCGCGGCCGTGGCCTGGTGGGCTGGGGCTCGATGCTGATCGCCACCGCCGCCATGCTGCACATCGGGCAGGACCCGGTCGACAAGGTCCAGCGCGACTACGCTGGTGGCCTGGTGGGCGCGGGCGTCGGTGACCTGCTGGAGCGGGCGGTGACCGCCTGGGTGGCGGTGCCGCTGCTGGTGCTGTTGCTGGTCTTCGGCCTGCTGGTGGTCACCGCGACCCCGATCAACAAGATCCCCGAGCGGTTGGGGATGCTCACCGGCACGCTGGTCGCGCCGCCCGAGGCCGAGGACGCCGACGAGGAGCCGGTGGCCGAGAAGCCGGCCCGCCGGCGCCCGGCCCGCAAGGCCGCGCCGCCGCTGCCGGACCCGGACGACTTCGACGACTACGAGGGCGTCGACCTGCAGGACACCATCGCGCTGCCGCGCAAGCCGCCGGGAAGGGTGCCGGCCAGCCGCAAGCCGGTGGAGCCGCCGGAGCACTCGCCGCCGCCGACCCGCGCCGAGCAGCTCGCGCTCTCCGCCGTGGACGGCGACTACACCCTGCCGCCCGCGAACATGTTGAGCGGCGGCGCCGCGCCGAAGACCCGGAGCAAGGCCAACGACGAGGTGATCGCCGCGCTGACCGGCGTGTTCGACCAGTTCGACGTGGACGCCGCGGTCACCGGCTTCACCCGGGGCCCGACCGTCACCCGCTACGAGGTCGAGCTGGGGCACGGGGTCAAGGTCGAGCGGATCACCCAGCTGTCCCGCAACATCGCGTACGCGGTGAAGTCGCCGGACGTGCGGATCCTCAGCCCGATCCCGGGCAAGAGCGCGGTCGGCGTGGAGATCCCGAACACCGACCCGGAGAACGTGGCGCTCGGCGACGTGCTGCGATCCCGCGCCGCCACCAGCGACCACCACCCGATGGTGGTGGCGCTCGGCAAGGACATCGAGGGCGGCTTCGTGGTGGCCAACCTCGCGAAGATGCCGCACATCCTGATCGCGGGGGCGACCGGCGCCGGCAAGTCAAGTTGCCTGAATTCTCTCCTTATTTCCGTTTTGACCCGGGCGACGCCGGACGAGGTGCGGCTGCTCCTGATCGACCCGAAGCGGGTCGAGATGACCGGGTACGAGGGCATCCCGCACCTGGTCACGCCGATCGTGACCAACCCGAAGAAGGCGGCCGACTCGCTGGAGTGGGTCGTCCGCGAGATGGACATGCGCTACGACGATCTCGCCGCCAACGGGGTCCGGCACATCGACGACTTCAACCGCAAGGTGCGCAACGGCGAGATCAAGGCGCCGCCCGGCAGCGAGCGGGAGATGCGGCCGTACCCGTACCTGCTGGTGATCGTGGATGAGCTGGCCGACCTGATGATGGTCGCGCCGCGCGACGTGGAGGACTCCGTCGTCCGGATCACCCAGCTGGCTCGGGCCGCCGGCATCCACCTGGTGCTGGCCACCCAGCGTCCCTCGGTCGACGTGGTCACCGGCCTGATCAAGGCGAACGTGCCGTCCCGGCTGGCGTTCGCCACCTCGTCGCTGGCCGACTCCCGGGTCATCCTCGACCAGCCGGGCGCGGAGAAGCTGCTCGGCCGCGGCGACGGGCTGTTCCTGCCGATGGGCGCGTCGAAGCCGGTGCGGATCCAGGGCGCCTGGGTGACCGAGCGCGAGATCGCCGACGTGGTGAAGTTCTGCAAGGGCCAGCGGGAGCCGGAGTTCCGCCCAGACGTGCTGGCCCCCGCGCAGGACAGCAAGAAGAAGATCGACGAGGACATCGGCGACGACCTGGACCTGCTGGTGCAGGCGGTGGAGCTGGTGGTCACCTCCCAGTTCGGCTCGACCTCGATGCTCCAGCGCAAGCTGCGGGTCGGCTTCGCCAAGGCGGGTCGGCTGATGGACCTGATGGAGACCCGGGGCGTGGTCGGCCCGTCCGAGGGTTCCAAGGCCCGGGACGTGCTGGTCAAGCCGGACGAGCTGGAGGAGGTCCTGGTCGGCCTGCGCGGCGGCGACGACTGACCGGGCGGCGGGCGTAGGGTCCCTGGCGACGATCGGCCGTGGCGGTGCCGGCGGAACGGCCGAATCGTCACCCTCGGTGTTCTTCTCGACGGCAAGACATCGCCCCGTCCGGAGACTTTGCTCTGCTGCCACCGACGCGACAGCTACTCAGCGTCGTGGCAGCCTTCGCCACCGTGGACTAGCCCATCCGCGAGCGCTGCAGTTCAGAGCCCTGATGCGTATATGGCGGCAGAGCAAAGCGGGAAGCGGCGGCGGACGGCTCCGCTCTCCGCGGCTACTCTCGGTGATCCGTCGCGCTGGTGACACATCGTGATCGATGGCTGATTCGGGGGATCACAATCTCCGCGTTGTGAAGCCCCGCGCGCGGCGGCAGGAAGTTCAGTGGTAGATCTTGAGCCCGATCACGCCAGCGACCACCAGCAGCAGGCAGAGCAGCCGGGGCAGGCTGGCCGACTCACCCAGCGCCAGCATGCCGACCACCGCCGTACCGACCGCGCCGATGCCCACCCAGACCGCGTAGCCGGTGCCGACCGGGATCTCCCGCAGCGCGTAGGCCAGGCCCAGCATGCTGAGCACCAGCGTGACCAGGAAGGTGGCCGTGGGAACGGGGCGGCTGAAGCCTGCGCTGCGGTCCAGGGACACCGCCCACGCGGTCTCCAGCAGTCCGGAGATCACCAGCACGATCCAGGCCATCGGGCATCACCTCGGCGGTAGCGGTCCCCGTCGAAGCGTCGGGACCGGGACGGAGTCGGTCACGGGGCGTCTTGTCCTGACCGGGTACGCCCACCGCTCGTCCGGGGCGGCCGGGGCCGCCACGGCCGACGCTAGCACCGGCCCGGAACCAGAGACGGTGATCCGCCCCACCTTTGGTTGAGGTGAACCTTGCTTGAGGTTGAAGCATGGTCCTCATGACCGTGCTCGTCACCGACCGGGAGGTCGCCGCCACCCTGGACGCCGCCACCACCATCGAGGCGATGCGGGAGGCGCTGCTGGCCGCGTACGCCGGCCGGCTCGTCGCCCCGCCCCGAGCCGCCGCCGCGCTGGGCGCCGGCCGGATGGTGCTCACCGCCGGCCACCTGACCGGCGAGTGGTACGGCTACCGCAGCTACGACACGTTCGGTCACCCCAGCGGCGAGCAGGTGGTGGTGCTGCACGACGGGCGTACCGGCGCGGTGCGGGCCGTCGCGGTGGGGGAGGAGCTGGGCTCCCGGCGTACCGGCGGGCTGGGCGGGGTGGCGGTCGACGCGCTGGCCCGGCCGGACGCCGCCACGCTCGGGGTGATCGGCTCCGGTGGGCAGGCCTGGACCCAGGTCTGGGCGGCCGCCGCGGTCCGCCCGCTGCGCGAGGTGACCGTGCACAGCCGGTCGGCCGCCCGCCGGGAGGCGTTCGCCGCCCGGGTCCGCGCCGAGCTGGGCGTGCCGGCCCGCGCGGTGGACACCGCCAGGGCGGCGGTGACCGGGCGGGACGTGGTGGTGCTCGCCACCACCAGCCACACGCCGGTGCTCGACGCGGCCGATCTGGCCCCGGGCACCCACGTCAACGCGGTCGGCTTCAAGCAGGTCGACCGGCACGAGTTCGGCACCGACCTGCTGGACGCCGCCGCGCTGCTGGTCACCGACTCACCGGCCCAGGCGGCCGGGTACGCACCGCCGATGCTGGCCGTGCTCCCGCCGTACGCCGGGCGGTTGCGCGACCTGGGCGCGGTGCTGGCCGGGGCGGTCCCCGGCCGGACCGGCGCGGACCAGATCTCGGTCTTCTGCTCCACCGGCCTGGCCGGTACCGAGGTGGCCCTGCTCGACCGGTTGGTCCGGGTCGGCGCGGCGGTCTGACGCCGGCGGGATGTGAGCCGCCCGATGCCTCGGGTGTGCGTTGCGGGCCCGCGCCGACGCGCCCGGTACCCTCGGATCGTGTCTGCCACCTCTCCTTCCGACAACCCCGGCCGCCGGGTCGCCCTGCTGACCCTCGGCTGCGCCCGTAACGAGGTCGACTCGGAGGAGCTGGCCGCCCGGCTGCACGCCGACGGCTGGCAGGTCAGCACCGACGGCGAGGGCGCCGACGTGGTGGTCGTGAACACCTGCGGCTTCGTCGAGAAGGCCAAGCAGGACTCGATCCAGACCCTGCTGGCCGCCGCCGACACCGGCGCCAAGGTGGTCGCGGCCGGCTGCATGGCCGAGCGGTACGGGCGTGAGCTGGCCGACAGCCTCCCCGAGGCGCAGGCCGTGCTCAGCTTCGACGACTACCCCGACATCGCCGCCCGGCTGGACGCGGTGGTGGCCGGCGAGGCGATCGACGCGCACACCCCGCGCGACAGGCGTGAGCTGCTCCCGCTGACCCCGGTCAAGCGGCAGGCGGCGGCCGTCTCGCTGCCCGGCCACGGCACCCCGACCCGGGTCGCGCCGGAGACCGACGAGCACACCCCGGCGCACCTGCGGCAGGTGCTCCGGCACCGGCTCGACACCGGGCCGGTCGCCTCGCTGAAGCTGGCCAGCGGCTGCGACCGGCGCTGCGCGTTCTGCGCCATTCCCGCCTTCCGCGGCGCGTTCGTCTCCCGTACCCCGGACGAGCTGCTCGCCGAGGCGGAGTGGCTGGCCAGGACCGGCGTCCGCGAGCTGGTGCTGGTCAGCGAGAACTCGACGTCGTACGGCAAGGACCTGGGCGACCCGCGGGCGCTGGAGAAGCTGCTGCCGCAGCTCGCCGCGATCGACGGCATCGTCCGGGTGCGGGCCAGCTACCTGCAGCCGGCCGAGACCCGCCCCGGGCTGGTCGAGGCGATCGCCACCACGCCCGGCGTGGCGGCCTACTTCGACCTGTCCTTCCAGCACTCCAGTGAGCCGGTGCTGCGCCGGATGCGGCGTTTCGGCTCCACCGACCGGTTCCTGGAGCTGCTGGCCGGCGCCCGGGAGTTGGCCCCGGAGGCCGGCGCGCGGAGCAACTTCATCGTCGGCTTCCCCGGCGAGACCAAGCAGGACGTGGCCGAGCTGGTCCGCTTCCTGACCGAGGCGCGGCTGGACGCGATCGGCATGTTCGACTACAGCGACGAGGACGGCACCGAGGCCGCCGGCCTGCCCGGCAAGGTCTCCGCCGGCACCGTGAAGCGCCGGTACGACCGGCTCAGCGCGCTCGCCGACGAGCTCTGCTCGCAGCGGGCCGAGGAGCGGCTCGGCAGCACCGTCGAGGTGCTGGTCGACACGGTCGACGACGGCGTGGTGGAGGGGCGGGCCGCGCACCAGGCGCCCGAGGTCGACGGCTCGACCACCCTGGTCGCGCCGGTCGGCGGCGGGGTCGACCTGGCCGCGCTGCGCCCCGGCGACCTGGTCCGCGCCACGGTCACCGCGACCGAGGGCGTCGACCTGCTCGCCGTGCCGGATGAGATGATCTCGGCGGCGCCCGGCGCGGACCGGTGACGGCGGGCCGGAGCGAGCGGGGGAGCCACGTGGTGCGGTGCCAGGTACGCCACGCCGGCCGGGCCGGGGCACGGCCGTGACCGACGCGACGGAGTCGGCGCCGGCGGTGCCCCGGGTGCCGGTGCGCAACGCCGCGAACGCCCTGACCCTGCTGCGGCTGGTGCTGGTGCCGGTGTTCACCGCGATGGTCGTGGTGTCCGCCATGACCCACGCCGGCTGGCGGGTGGTGGCCTGCCTGATCTTCGTCTTCGCCTCGGTGACGGACCTGGTCGACGGCTGGATCGCCCGCCGCTTCGGGCTGGTCACCGCGGTCGGCAAGGTGGCCGACCCGATCGCCGACAAGGCGCTCACCGGCGCGGCCCTGGTGCTGTTGTCCTGGTACGACCTGCTGCCCTGGTGGGTGACCGTGGTGATCCTCGTCCGGGAGCTGGGCATCACCGCGCTGCGGTTCTGGGTGATCCGGCACGGCGTGATCGCGGCCAGCCGGGGCGGGAAGATCAAGACGGCGCTGCAGATCCTGGCCATCACCTGGTACCTCTGGCCGATGCCGGCCGCGCTGGCCCCGGTCGGTCCGTGGATCATGGGCGCCGCCGTGCTGGTCACCGTGGTCACCGGCTTCGACTACGTCGCCCAGGCCGTCCGGCTGCGCCGCCCCGCCCGCTGACCCGCCGCCGACGGGCCCGCGCCGGGTCCGGCGCCGCGCCGGGAGCCCGGCACGCCCCGGCTCCGCGCAATGCCGCCGTGACCGGCTGGCGGTGCCGCAGGATGAGTGGGGGGGCGACCGGCGGGGAAGGGAGATCGGGCATGGGTACGGACGCGAACCACGCACGACCGGCCGGCAGCCCGGCCGCGGCGGTGGTGCACCTGCTGCACGAGCGGCACGACACGCTGGCCACCGTCGAGTCGCTGACCGGTGGGCTGCTCGCCGCCGCGATCGTGGAGATCGCCGGGGTGAGCGGGATCTACCGGGGCGGCCTGGTCACCTACGCCACCGAGCTGAAGTCCGAGCTGGCCGGCGTGCCGGCGGCGTTGCTCGCCGAGCGCGGACCGGTCGACCCGGACGTCGCCCGGGCGCTCGCCGAGGGCGGCCGGCGGCGCTGCGGGGCCGACTGGGGGCTGGCCACCACCGGGGTGGCCGGCCCGGAGCCGCAGGACGGCAAGCCGGTGGGCCTGGTCTACGTGGCGGCGGCCGGCCCGCACGGCACCGCCGTCCGGCAGCTCGACCTGGACGGCGGCCGGGACCACATCCGGGCGGCCGCGGTGATCGAGGCGCTGCGCCTGCTGGCCGAGCGGATCCACGCCGCTGCGGGCGACGACCGGGCGGCGCAGAGCGACCCGGCGCCGGCCCCGGCGGGCCGCCGGTGACCGGGGTGATCGGATCCGACGGGCGGGGTGGGATGTCGCGGGCCCTGGCAACGGGTACGGTTGCGGGAAGGCTCCGGCGCACGACGTCGGCGCCGGAGGCGGATTCCCGCCGCCGGCGCGGGCGACCGCCCGCCGGTGAAGTGTTCACTTCCAGGGGGAGGTGCGATGGTCCTGCTACGCCGGGTGATCGGTGACGCACTACGGGCGCGCCGCCAGGGTCAGCACCGCACCCTGCGCGAGGTCTCCACCGCCGCCAACGTCAGCCTCGGCTACCTGTCCGAGATCGAGCGCGGCCAGAAGGAGCCCTCCAGCGAGCTGCTGGCCGCCATCTGTGACGCCCTCGGCGCCCGCCTCTCCGAGCTGCTGCGCGAGGTCAGCGACACGGTCGCCCTCGCCGAGCAGCTGCCGGGCGTGCTGGTGCCGGTGCAGGACGAGCCGGTCGAGGCCGCTGGGGTGGGTGCCGGCGCGGTGGGCAAGTCCGCCCGGGGCGTACGCCAGGTGACCTCCGACGGCAAGGTCTCCGTGTCGGTCCGCCAGGACTCCCCGCTCAAGGCCACCCTGCGCAGCACCCGGGTGCGCAGCGGCGAGCGCGACGTGGTCTGCGCGGCCTGATCCCGGCGCGGTCGGCTCGTGGCCGGGCCGGCCGGCGCCGCGTAGGCTTGATCCCAGGCTGTGCGGAGCACTCCCTCGGTAGGGGTCGCCGCACTGGCGGCCGGCTGCGACGATGGGGGCCGCCTCCCGCACCGCCGACCGGTCGAGGCGAGGCGCAGCGACGCTACTGAGGGGATACCGCGGAGATGGCGAACCCGTTCGTCAAGGGCTGGCACTATCTGATGGCGCTGTTCGGCTCCAAGATCGACGAGCACGCCGATCCGAAGGTGCAGATCCAGCAGGCCATCGAGGATGCCCAGCGCCAGCACCAGGCGCTCGTCCAGCAGGCGGCGGCGGTGATCGGCAACCAGCGCCAGCTGGAGATGAAGCTGTCCCGGCAGATGTCCGAGGTCGAGCGGCTGCAGGGCAACGCCCGGCAGGCGCTGGTGCTCGCCGACCAGTCCCGGGCCCGGGGCGAGGAGGCCGAGGCCACCCGCTACGAGCAGTCCGCGCAGGTGCTCGCCACCCAGCTGGTCTCGGCCGAGCAGGCCACCGAGGACCTGAAGACCCTGCACGACCAGGCGCTCGGCGCCGCCGCGCAGGCCCGCCGCGCGGTCGAGAACAACTCGATGATCCTCCAGCAGAAGCTGGCCGAGCGCACCAAGCTGCTCAGCCAGCTCGAGCAGGCCAAGATGCAGGAGAGCGTGGCCCGCTCGCTGGAGTCGATGTCCGCGGTCACCGCGCCCACCAACACCCCCTCGCTGGACGAGGTGCGCGACCGCATCGAGCGGCGGTACGCCAACGCGATGGGCCGGGCCGAGCTGGCCGGAAACTCGGTCGAGGGCCGGATGCTGGAGATCCAGAAGTCCACCCTGGACAGCGCCGGCTCCTCCCGGCTGGAGCAGATCCGGGCCAGCATGGCCGGCGAGCAGCTCGCCGGCCGGCAGGACCGCCCGGCGTTGCAGCAGCAGACCCCGCAGTCGGCGGCGCCGGCGGCCGACCCGGCCGCCGCCGCCCGGCTGGACGAGCTGCGGGCCAGCATGGCCCGCGACCGTGGCCAGGGGGACACCACCGCCGCCGGCTGAGCGCGGCACGAGGAGGTACGCAGGTGGCGGACGAGCGAGCGCGACACTTCCGTCGACTGGACCGGCTGCGGCGTTCCGCCCGACGGTGGAGCGTACTGGCCGGCGGGCTGGGCGGGGCGGCCGCCGTGCTGACCCCGTACGCGGGGCTGGGCCTGCCGGACGCGGCCTGGGCCGGCGCCGCGGGCAGCGCGGTGGCGCTGGCCGCCTGGCGCTGGATCGACCTGCGTGCCCTCGCCGCCCGGCCGGCACCACCGGCGCTCGACCCCGCCGAGGCCGCCGCCCGGTCCCGAGCCCGGCTGGTCGCGGCCGTCGAGCGGCTGCCCGTCGGCCCGGGCGTGGTCGCCGAGGCGCGCCGGTTGCGGTCCCGGCTGGCGCTGCGCGGCACCACCGCTGCCGCGGCCTGGGCCCGGCTGGACCGGGCCGCGCTCACCCTCGCCGGCCTGGCCCCCCGGCTGACCGGGCTGGCCGAGCCGGCGGTGCTGGAGGCCGCCGCCGCGGACCGCTCGCTGCGCGACCTGGCCGGTCGGGTGGCCGGTGTGGAACGCGCCCTCAACCTGGCCCCGGCCGAGGCCCGCCCCCGGCTCGCCGAGGCGCAGCGGGCCCTGCTCGACCAGCTGGACTCCGGGGTGACCGCCTACGAGGGGCTGGTCGTCGCGGCGGCCGGGTACGTCGCCGAGGACGCCCACCCGAGCGGGGCCGACCCGTCGGCCGCCCGGCTGCGGGAGGCCACCGACCTGCTGCACGGGGTCGCCGCGGCGCTGGCCGAGCTGCGCGCCGTCGGCGACCCGCTGCACCCGGTCGGCGGGGCCGGCGTGGCCGAGGCCCGCTGACCCCGCCGAACCCGTCAGGGGGTGCGGACCGGCACCGCACCGGTCCACGGTGAGCTGCCCACCACGTTGAACGACCGGATCCGGTAGTGGTAGGTCACGCCGCGGATCAGGCCGGTGTTGGTGAAGCCCCGGCCGGCGACCGTGAAGCTGGCCGGCTGCCGGCTGAACGCCGGGTCCAGGGCCCGCTGCACGACGTACCCGGTGCCCGGCCCGGGCGGGGTGCTCGACGCCCAGCTGAGCACCACCGTCGCGGTGTCCGGGCCCGGCGCGGTGGCGGCGATCGAGAGCGACGTCGGCGTGCCCGGCCTCGACGGGGTGGTCACCGTGGCCACCGGCGACCACGGTGACGCGGCGCCCAGGTACGTGGTGCGCACCCGGTAGTAGTACGTGGTGTCCGGCGCGACCGCCGGGTCCAGGTGGTTGTCGGCCACCCCGATCGCCGTGGTGCCCGGCCCGCTGGTGAACGTCGGATTGGTGGCCCGCTGCACGTCGATCCCGGTGGCGAACGAGCGGTTGGCCCAGCGCAGCGCCACCCGCAGCGGTGCGGCCGGCGGCACCGCCGCGGCCAGCCCGCCCGGCGCGGTCAGCCGCACCGCCGCCGGCACCGCGTTCGACCAGGCGGAGCAGCTGACCGCGTTCTCCGCCCGGATCCGGTAGTGGTACATCACGCCGGGGGTGACCGTCGCGTCGGTGTACCGGGTGGCGGTGGCGGCCACCGTGATCGCCGTACCCCCGGTGGTGAATCCGGCGTCGGTGGCGCGTTCCAGCAGGTGACTGGTGGCCGGCGGGCGACCCCCGTTCCCGGTCCAGGCCAGCGCGATCGCCGGCAGGGCGGTCGCCGAGCCGGGCACCGGGGTGGCGGTCAGCCCGGTCGGCGCCCGGGGCGAGACCCGCAGCACCAGCGGCCGGCTCATGCCCAGGTCGCGCAGCCCGGCGGCGGCGCTGGACCAGCGGTACTCCCAACCCAGGTTGACCGGCTGGTTCACCACCGTCGCCGGTCGCCCGTCCAGCGGGCTGAGCGCGGTGGCGCCCACCCGGGCCCCGGCCGGCCGGGTCGGGTCGAGCAGCCGGACGCTGTCGCCGATCTTGAACGGCAGCGGCGACACCACCGGGCGCAGCGCCACCACCACGTCCTCGGCCGGGTCCACCCGGACGGTGTCCTTCCAGCCCAGCTCCCCGCCGATCGGCTGCCGCACGGTGCCGTCCCAGCCCACCCGGTTGACCACCTGCACGTCGCAGCCGTCGATCCGCACCGGATGGGTCCGTCGGCCGGTGCCGCTGATCCGCCACAGCCGGGTGCCGTCGTCCGGCCCGCTCGGCGGCAGCGCCGGGTCGATGCCCACCAGGACCTCCGTCGCCGGGTCCGCCGGGCCGAGCGGCAACGCGGCCGGGCCGAGCGGGCCGGCGTACGGGTGGGCGACGCCGAGCCGCCCGGCCAGCCGCCCGTGCTCCGGCTCGAAGACCTCGCCGACCGTCTTCACCTCGATCGGCCACGTCCCCGGGCCGGCCGCCCCGGCCGGCGTGAACTCGACCGAGCTGACGTGCGCCGGCACCAGCGTGCGCCGGGCGGTGTGGGTGTCGAACGCCGCGTCGTACTCGGGCTGCGGCACGATCGGCGGCGGCTGGCTCGCCGCGTACGCCCCGGGCAGCCGCTCGGCCAGCCGGGCCAGGTCGTACGGCGGGGACGGGGTGCCGGCCACCCGGAACTGCAGCAGGGTACGGGTGTTCGGGCCGTACCCGGGGCGGGTGCCGGCCGGGCCGCCCTCGGCGGTGCGGTCCGGAGCGCCGGTGTGGTGGTCGTACCGGGGGTCGAAGCGGGGCAGCGGCGCCGGGCAGTCGTTGTAGAGGATCAGCACGGCGCCGGGCGGCAGGGCGGAGAAGTCCACCAGCACGTCGGCGCGCTCGCCCGGGGCGAGCAGCAGCGCGTGCGAGTCCACGTTGAGCACGGTGGGGTCGCGCCGGTCGTACCGGTAGGTCACCGGGCGGTTCGGCACCACCACCGGGGCGGGCAGCAGCCCGCAGTCGTTGCCGATCTGGATCATGCTGGGGCCGGCGGAGCGCGGGTCGGGCACCCCGCCCTCGCGACCGTCGGTGGGCCAGCCGGCGGGCCGGCCGGGGGCGCGGACGGCCTCGACCATCGGCACCTCCCCGGCGCCCGGCCCGGCGAGCGAGCCGTCGGCCCGCCACATCGGACCGTCCGACCGCGCCCGGTAGAGCTGCAGATTCAGGGCGCGGTCCGCGCAGGCGTTCAGGATCCGGAACCGGTACGCCTTCGGCGCCACCGTCAGGTACGGGTAGGCGGCGCCGTTGACCAGTGGGGTGTCCCCGTACGCGTCCGGGGTGGCGCTCGGGTGCGGCACCCCCGGCGCGAGCGTCGGCTCCTCCGGCGCGGTCACCGGGTCGTGGTGCGGGTTCGCCACCGGCCCGGTCGGCTCGGCGCCCGCCAGCCACGGGCCGTAGTCCCACCGGCCGGTCGGGTTGTGCCCCGACTCAGGGTTCTGCCGGGGCTGGTAGACGTGCGGGTGCCACAGGTTGCCGCGGGTGCCCCAGCGCTCCCGGTCCCAGGTCGGGTCCTGCTCGGCGAGCTGGGCGTCGTCCGGGACGAAGGTGCGGTCCTGGACGATCAGCGGAACCTGATCGGCGGGCAGCAGCCCGTCGGCGACCAGTGCCTCCTCGACCGGGTCGGTGAGCAGGTACGGCGCCAGCTGCCCGGAGTAGACGGTCAGCCGGGACAGCCCGAGGGTGTTGTCCTGCAGGCACATCAGCCGGCCGCTCTGCTCGTTCGGGAAGTAGAGCGTGGTGGCGCCGGCGCCGGGGGCCGGCATGTCCGGCACGTGCCGCAGCGCCGGCCCGGTCGGGTACGGGGTGATCTCGCCGGCGGGGGTGACCCACTGCCAGGGGTTGCCGGCGCTGATCCAGCCGGTCCGCGCGCCGGCCAGGTGCGGCACCGCCCGGTTCTGCGGGTACGGCGCGGGCCCGTCCAGCGGCCCGACCCCCGCCCCGGGAAGGCTGGTGTCGACCGGCAGGAACAGCTCGCCGGCCCGGCCGGTGGGCAGCTGGTTGATGAACTTGATCCGCACCGGCCGGCCGCGCCGGGCGAGGATCATCGGCCCGAGGTGGTAGGGCCGGTCGGGCGGGGCGACGGTGTTGTGGCCGTCCGGGTCGGTGCCGAGGTTGAGCTGCCGGTAGCCGCGCAGCCGGGTGGTCGGCAGGTCCCGGTGCAGCCGCTGCCGGTACTCGCGCAGGCCGATCTCGTAGTAGTCGCAGCCCGGGTAGCTGATCGTGTCCGGCACGGCGACCGGCAGCAGGGCGCCCAGCCCGTTGCGGCCGGCCGGCCCGGGCAGCGGCAGCGCGTCGACGAACTTGCGGATGCCGGTGCCTGCCACCACCCGCCCGGCGGCGTCGAGCGCCGGCAGCGGGCTGAGGGCGAAGTTCGGCACCGGGCCGAAGCAGCGCGGCGCGGCGGCCGGGTCCAGGCTCTGTGGCGCCGGCTCGGCGGGCTCGGCGGACCGGGCCGCCGGCACCGCCGCCCGGTCGGGCCGGCGCGGCTGGTCGGTGCCCCTCCGCCGGTCGGCGCGATCGTCCTGATCGGCGCCGGCCGGCTGGTCGGTGCGCGGCTGGTCGGTGCGCGGCTGGTCGGCGCGGACCGGGAGGTCCGTCCAGCGGGGTAGCAGTCTGCGGAACAGGGCCATGGCTCTCCCGGGAACGGGGCGCGACGACCACCACCCCGGCGTGGCGGGCGAGCGCGCCCGGCGATGACGAACGGTGAGCACTCAACCGCAGCATGCGACCTGCGCGGCCGGATAGGAATTACCCAATCGTCCGGATCTTCGGGGTCGTCCCGGTAGCCGAGAGGGTGGCGCTCAGTCCGCCGTCGCTCCGGCCGGCGGCCGCTCCGGCTGGCAGGTCGGGCACCAGTAGGTGACCCGCTCGCCCAGCTCCTCCTTGCGGATGGCGGTGCCGCACCGGCGGCAGGGTTGGGCCCGCCGCCCGTAGACGTAGCTGGTCTGCCCGCGGTGCAGCGAGCCGGTGGTGCTCTGCGTCCACCGGCCCCGGTTGGCGGCGAGCAACCGCTGCGCCAGCGTCACCGTGCCGGTCAGGTCGGGCACCGCGCCGACCGGCGTCCACGGCGAGAGGCCGCGCAGGAACAGCACCTCGCACTTGTAGAGGTTGCCCACCCCGGCCAGGTTGCGCTGGTCCAGCAGCGCCTCGCCGACGGTGACGTCCGGGTCGGCGGCCAACCGGCGGACGGCCTCGGCCGGATCCCAGTCGGCGCCGAGCAGGTCGGGGCCGAGGTGCCCGACCAGCGACTCCTCCTCGGCGGTGGGCACCAGGGCCAACTCGTGCAGGTGGTAACCGACGGCCACCGCGCCTGCGCTGCGCAGCACCACCCGGATCAGGTGCCCGGGCCGGCCGCTCCACCGCTCACCCGGCGCGTACGCCCGCCAGGCGCCGTCCATCCGCAGGTGCGAGTGCAGCGTCCAGTGCCGCCCGTCGGGCTCCGGTCGCCCCTCGTCGGCGCTCGGTCGCCCGGCGGGTCCGTCACCGGATCCGGCGCCCGACCGCCCGGCGGGCCCGTTGCCCGGTCCGGCGGTGGGCGCACGGTCGGCGGGTGCGGTCAGGCGGAGCAGCAGATGCTTGCCCCGGCTGGCCGACTCGCGCACGGTCCACCCGGTCAGGTCGGTGGTGGCCAGCTGGGGCACCCGGAAGTCACTGCCGGTGAGCCGACTGCCGGCCAGCGCCCGGTGCAGGACGCGGGCGGTGTTCCAGACGGTGTCACCTTCGGGCACCGCTCCATCCTGCCCTACGGGGTCGATTCGCGTGTGTCGCCATGTGTAGCCGGACTTCCCCCTGATTGCTGGAAACAGGACTATCAGCGCGTTCTGAGGAGAATGAGATGACCTTTGCCAGTCCTACCCGATCTGTCCGGCTGGCCACCGGGCAGTACCTCAGCCACGCGTACGTGTCGGCGGTCTACGGCGGCTCGGTGCCGCGCTGCTGACCTTCGCGGCAGCGCCCCGATGGGTGGCTCAGGGCCGTTCGTCGGGGCGCGGCGGGCGGACCATCTCCTGGTAGCGGGGGTGGCTGGCGCCGTAGACGGCGAAGTTCAACCGGGCGGCGGTGAGGCTGAGGTCGCCGTTCGGGCCGCCGCGCACCACGTCCGCGTCGGCGTCGGACTGGCCGTCGTCGGTCCAGAAGCAGACTGGGCAGGTGCCCCCACCGGTGCGGGAGGCGCAGCACGGACAGGCGACGGGAACCTCGACTTCACCCACCGCAGAAGCATTCCACACCGGCGGTCCCCGGCCGGTGCCGGCGTTCACCCAGTGGAACGCCCGTCCCGACCCGCCGGATGCCGCCCGGACCGCACCGTCACCAGGTCGCCCGGGGCCACCCCGAGCAGGTCCGCCGCCCGGCCACCGTTCACCGCCACCGCGAGCCGGTCGGCCGAGTCGACCAGCAGCACCAGCGCCCCGGCCGGCACGTCGGCGAAGGTGGCCCCGACCACGGCCGGCCGGCCGTCCACCGTGGCCGTTTCTGGCTGCCCGGCGAGCAGGTCGGCGCCGGCGGCCAGCTGGACGTTTCCGAAGTGGTCCACGGTCAGCACCTCGGCGGTGAAGCCGTCGGCTTCCCCGCGCAGCACCGGCGGGGGCAGCTCCACCAGGGCGGCCGGGTCGACCGCCGGGCCGGCCTGCGCCGCCGGGGCGCCGAGCGCCAGCCGGGACGCGACCGGGGCGAACACGTCCCGGCCGTGGAAGGTGCGGGACACCGTGGGTGCCAGCCAGTCCGGGTTGGTCAGCTCCACCGCGGCGGTCACCCCGCCCAGCGCCGCGGCGGCGGGCAGCAGCAGGCCATTGTCCGGCCCGACCAGCAGCCCACCGGGGGCGACCAGGGCGACGCCCCGCCGGTCGGTGCCGACGCCCGGGTCGACGACGGCGACGTGCACCCCGTACGGCAGGTGCGGCACGGTCTGGGCGAGCACCGTCGCGCCGCGCCGGACGTCCGCGGGCGGCACCTGGTGGGTCACGTCGATCACCCGTACCGCCGGGGCGATCCGCCCGATCACGCCGTGACAGGCCGCCACGAAACCGTCCGTCAGGCCGTAGTCGGTGGTCAGGGAGATCCAGGCGGTCGGGGTCATGCCCGGAAGGCTAACCGCCGGGTCGGCCCCGCGCGGCGGCGATCGGCCGACCGGCCGGTGCCCGCGCCCGGCCCGGATCGGGCAGACTGCCGGGGTGACGAAACGCCCTCGTGTCCGGTGGACACTCGCCGTCCTCGCCCTCGCGCTCGCCCTTCCCGGTTGCGGCAGCGACGCCGCCGACGAGCGGGACGGCGGCTCCTGGGCTGACGGCAAGCAGCGGGCGCCGGCCACCAGCCCGGCCGCCCCGGCCAAGGAGCCCGCCGCCACCGCCAAGGGCGGCCGGCCGGCGGCGGCCACCGAGAGCCCGTCCACCCCGCCGTACGTGCTGCCCACCAAGGCCAGTGGCGCGCCCGCCGCGGCCAAGGTGGTCGACGCGTTCGCCGCCGGCGGCCTGAAGGCAGCCAACCGGCGGGACCGGTCCGCCGACTGCGGCCCGAACGGGCTCGGCGTGGGCTGCGCCCAGCTGCTGATCACCGACGCCGTCGCGGTGTACGTCTTCCCGGACGAGGCGCTCGCCACCAACCAGACCGACATCTGGGGTAAGGAGGCGTACCGCAAGGGGGCCGTGGTGCTCAACTACCTGGGCACCCGGACGCCGGTGGCGGAGCAGAAGCGCTACAACGACATCCTGGCCAAGCTCGGCTGACCCGCCGCCCGCCGCCCGCCGCACCCGGGCCGGCCGCTCGGTCGGCCGTGGCGCTGGTCAGCCGCGCAGCCGCAGGCCGCGCGGGGTGGCCCGGAAGCCGGCGGCGGTCAGCGCGTCGCGCAGCGGCGAGGAGTGCACCGCCTCGCCGTCCGCGCGCTCCACCGACATCGCGCCCAGGGCGCCGGAGTGCACCGCGTCGGCGAGCGCCTTGCCGGCCGCGGTCAGCGCGTCGGTGTCGTCGGTGAAGGAGAGGATCGTCCGGCCGCCCCGCTCGACATAGAGCACCAGGTCGCCGCCGACCAGCACGACCAGCGCGCCGGCCTTGCGCCCGGCCCGGTGGCCGGTCGCCGGGGCCGCCCCGTCCCCGGAGTCGACCACCCGCTCCGGCCAGGGCAGCGCCGCCCCGTACGGGTTGGCCGGGTCGGTGGCGGCGAGCACCACCGTCGGCCCGCCCCGCCCGCGCCCGTCGGCGGGGTCGGCGAGCGCCCGGATCCGGTCCACCGCGCCGGGCACCGCGAACTGGGCGGCGCCCAACCCCTCGACGAAGTAGCCGCGCCGGGCCGCACCGCGCTCCTCCAACGCGGACAGCACCGGGTAGACCGCGGCGAAGCCGCCGACCACCTGCTCCGCCATCACCGCGCCCCGGGTCACCACGCCGTGCCGTTCCAGCAGCAGGTCGGCGAGCGCGGCGGCCCGCCGGGTCGGGTCGAGGTCGCGCTCCGGCAGCCGAGACCAGCGGCCGGCCACCGTGGGCGGGCCGCCCCGGCTGGGCAGCGCCACCCGGCCCGGCCGGCGGTACCGGGTGCGCGGGGCGGTGCCCGTGCGGGCCCGGTGCGCGCCGCCGCCGCCGAGCACCGCGCGCAGCGGGGCGAGCGTGTCGTTGGTCAGGTGCCCGGCCCAGACCAGGTCCCACAGCGCCGCGGTCAGGGCCGCGTCGTCGGTGGCGCCCACCCGGTCGGACAGCGACCGGAAGAACAGCGCCTGCCCGTCGGCGAGCGCGTCGAGCACCGCGGTGTGCAACGGGGTCGGGCTCAGCGCCTCGTCCGGCGGGGGCAGCAGCAGCGGTGCGGTGTCCGCGTACGCCAGGGTGAGCCAGCCGTCGCCGCCGGAGATCGCCCCCGAGCCGGCCCACAGCACCTCGCCGCTGGCGCACAGCTCGTCGAGCTGGGCGGGGGAGTAGTCGGCCACCCGGGCCGGCAGCACCAGCCGTTCCAGCGCGGACGCCGGCACCGCCGCGCCCTGCAGCTGCTCCAGGGTGGCGGCCAGCGCCTCCACCCCCCGGGCGGACGAGCCGACCTGCTGCCAGCGGGGCAGGAACGCGGCGAGCGCCGCGGGCGGCACCGGCTCGATCTCCTTGCGCAGCGCGGCCAGCGACCGGCGGCGCAGCAGCCGCAGCACCTCGGCGTCGCACCACTGGGTGCCCACGGTGTCCGGTGCGAACTCGCCGGAGACCACCCGGCCGGTGGCGGCCAGCCGGCGCAGCGCCTGCTCCACCACGAAGACCCCCAGCCCGAAGCGGGCCGCCGCCGTCGAGGCCGCGAACGGACCGTGGGTGCGGGCGTACCGGGCGACCAGGTCACCGAGCGGGTCGGCCACCGGCGCCAGGTACGCCTCCGCGACCCCGACCGGCAACGCCACGCCGAGCGCGTCGCGCAGCCGGGCCGCGTCCTCGACGCCCACCCAGCGCTCCTCGCCGGCGATCCGGACCCGCAGCACCCGGCGGGCCGCCGCCAACTCCTCCAGCCAGGCCACCGGAGCGCCCCGCTCGGCCAGCTCCGCCTCGGACAGGTCGCCCAGCACCCGCAGCAGCTCGACCACGTCCTCCGCGTCGCGCGGGCGGCGCTGCTCGGTCGACCAGCGCAGCTGCCGCTCAGTCTCGGCGAGCACCGTCGGGTCGAGCAGCTCCCGCAGGTCGACCCGGCCGAGCAGCTCGCCGAGCAGGGCGGAATCCAGCGCGAGCGCGGCGGCACGGCGCTCGGCCAGCGGCGCGTCGCCCTCGTAGAGGAACGCGCCGACGTAGCCGAACAGCAGCGACCGGGCGAACGGCGAGGGCCGCTCGGTCTGCACCTCGACCAGGCGCACCTTGCGGCTGGCCAGGTCGCGCATCAGCCCGGCCAGGGCCGGCTGGTCGAAGACGTCCTGCAGGCACTCCCGGGCGGCCTCCAGGGTGACCGGGAAGTCGGCGTACTCGCGGGCGACGTCGAGCAGCTGGGCGGCGCGCTGGCGCTGCTGCCAGAGCGGCTGGCGGCGGCGCGGGTCGCGGCGGGGCAGCAGCAGCGACCGGGCGGCGCACTCCCGGAATCGGGACGCGAACAGCGCGGAGGTGCCGACCGACTCCTCGACCAGTTGCGCGATCTCGTCGGGCTCGAAGACCACCACGTCGGCGCCGGCCGGCTCGTCCGCGGTGTCCGGCAGCCGGACCACGATGCCGTCGTCGGAGGGCATCACCTGCGCGTCCACCCCGTACCGCTCGGCCAGCCGGCGGCCGATGGCCAGCGCCCATGGCCCGTTCACCCGGGCGCCCAGCACGCTGTGCACGGCCAACCGCCAGTCGCCCAGCTCGTCACGGAACCGCTCGACGAGCACCGTCCGGTCGTCCGGCAGGGACCGGGTGGCCGCCTGCTGGTCGCGCAGGTACGCCATCAGGTTGCCGGCGGCCCAGTCGTCCAGCCCGCCGGCCCGCAGCGCCCCGAGCGCCTGCTCGTCGTCGGAGCGGACCAGCGCCCTGACCCGGGCTCCGATGGCCCGGCCCAGCTCGACCGGGCGGCCCAGCTGGTCGCCCTTCCAGAACGGCATCCGGGCGGCCTGGCCGGGGGCGGGGGTGACCAGCACCCGGTCGGGGGTGATCTCCTCGATCCGCCAGGACGACGAGCCGAGCAGGAACACGTCGCCCACCCGGGACTCGTAGACCATCTCTTCGTCCAGCTCGCCGACCCGGGCGGCCCGTTCGGCGCCGGCCAGGAAGACCCCGAACATGCCCCGGTCGGGAATGGTGCCCCCGCTGGTCACCGCCAGCCGCTGGGCGCCCGGCCGGCCGGTGAGCTCGTCGGTCGCGCGATCCCACACCAGCCGGGGTCGCAGCTCGGCGAACGCGGTCGACGGGTAGCGCCCGGAGAGCATGTCGAGCACCGCGTGCAGCGCCGAGTCGGGCAGCTCCGCGAAGGGCGCCGCCCGCCGGACCAGCACCGCCAGGTCGCCGAGCCGCCACGGCTCCAGCGCGACCATCGCGACGATCTGCTGGGCCAGCACGTCCAGCGGGTTGCGCGGGTAGTGCAGCTCCTCGATCGCGCCCTCGGCCATCCGCTCGGCCACCACCGTGCAGGAGAGCAGGTCGCCGCGGTGCTTGGGGAAGACCACGCCCCGGGAGACCGCGCCCACCTGGTGCCCGGCCCGGCCGACCCGTTGCAGGCCGGCGGCCACGCTGGGCGGCGCCTCGATCTGCACCACCAGGTCGACCGCGCCCATGTCGATGCCCAGCTCCAGGCTGGAGGTGGCCACCACGGCGGGCAGCTGACCCGACTTGAGCGCCTCCTCGATCTGCTTGCGCTCCTCGCGGGAGACGCTGCCGTGGTGGGCGCGTGCGATCACCGGTGGCGCGCCGCCGGCCGCCCCGGACTGGGCCATCACCTGCGCCGGCGGCCGGTTGACCCGGACCGGCCCGACCGGCCCACCCCAGGCGTCCGCGCCGCGCCGGCCGCCCACCGGGCCGCCGGCTGCGTCCGCGCTCCGCCCGGGCCCGTCCCCGGCCGAGCCTTCGTCGGCGACCGCCGGGCCGTCGTCCCCCGGCACCCTCTCCGGTACGCCCACCGACTCACCGCCGTCGACCACGCGCCCGCTCGACGGGGCGCGGTCGCGCCCGCCCGCGTCCTCCCGGCCCCCGCCCGGCGACGTGCCGTCGAGGGCCTCCGCGTCCTCCCGGCCCCCGCCCGGCGGCGCGGCGTCGAGGGTGCTCGCGGCGGCGATCTCCTCGGCGGCCAGCTCGTTGAGCCGGGCGCAGAGGCGCTCGGCGCTGCGCCGCGAGTTGGTGAAGACGATGGTCGAGCGGTGCGCCCGGATCAGCGCGAGCACCCGCTCCTCGACGGCCGGCCAGATGGACGCCCGGCGCGGGCCGGGGCCGCCCAGGTCGTCCTCCGGCGGGTGCTCGGTCTCGTCGAGGCGGGTCATGTCCTCCACCGGGACCTGGACGCTGACCTCGATCGTCTTGGCGGTGGCCGGCTGGACCACGTCGACCGCCCGGGCGCCGCCGAGGAAGCGGGCGCACGCGTCGATCGGACGCACGGTGGCGGACAGGCCGATCCGCTGCGCCGGCCGCTCCAGCAGCGCGTCCAGCCGCTCCAGGGAGAGCGCTAGGTGGGCGCCGCGCTTGGTGCCGGCGACCGCGTGCACCTCGTCGACGATCACCGTCTCGACGCCGCGCAGCGAATCCCGCGCGGCGGAGGTGAGCAGCAGGAACAGCGACTCGGGGGTGGTGATGAGGATGTCCGGCGGGGTGCGGGCGAAGGCGCGCCGCTCGTCGGCCGGGGTGTCGCCGGTGCGCATGCCGACGGTGATGTCCGGCGGGGCGACGCCGAGCCGGGTGGCCGCCTGCCGGATGCCGGCCAGCGGGGCGCGCAGGTTGCGCTCGACGTCGACGGCCAGGGCCTTGAGCGGGCTGACGTAGAGCACCCGGCAGCGCTGCCGGGCCTCGGTCGGCGGCGGCTCCTTGGCCAGCCGGTCGAGCGACCACAGGAAGGCGGCCAGCGTCTTGCCGGAACCGGTCGGCGCCACCACCAGGGCGTTGCGCCCGGCGGCCACCGAACGCCAGGCGCCCGTCTGCGCCGGGGTGGGCGCCGCGAAGGCGGCACCGAACCACTCGCGGGTCGCCGAGCCGAAGCCCGCCATCACCCGCGCCGCGTCCGGCTCGCTCACCCGCTTCGTCACGCACCCATCCTGCCCCGGCGGTCCGACATTCGGTCGGGGCCGGCGCGGTTCTGTCCGGCTGCGGGGTCTTAGGGGATGGAAGTGCCACTTGACGCGTTAAGTCTTACTTAACTGCTTGCTTGCGCCCCGCAACATAAAGTAACTTCACCCGGAACGCAGCGTCGGGTGGAGGAGGGCGGATGATCGTCGAGGGGCACGGCTTCGAGCCCGGCACCGACGTGCTCATCCGCAAGGTCGACAGTCACCTCGCCACGCTGCGCGCCACGCTGCGCGGCCCCGAGCTGGAGCTCGCCGAGCGGGTCGCCCGCTGCCTGCGAGAGCTGGTGGCCTGCACCGCCCAGGCCAGCGCGGCCGACCGGGGCCAGGTGCGGGTCGCCGTGCACTACTTCGTGCTCCGGCGGGAGAGTCGGGGAAACCTGCTCTCGGTGCGGTCGCTCGCCGCCGCCCAGCGGGTGGCCGACAAGACGGCCCGCCAGCTCGGCCGGCCTGACCTGCTGGTCGAGACGCACCCGGCCCTGGTCGCCCGCCCGGTGGCCGCCGGCGAGGCCGCGCTCCGCTGACCCGGAGCCATCCGACTCCTCGGCTATTTCCGGAAAAACCACTCGTCGTCGCCCAATCTGGCGTCTGATCGGTGCTGGCCGGGACAATCCGAACCGGCGCGCGCCGCCAGCTCGACGGGGAGGACGCGTGCTCGCACTGCTGCTCCTGCACCTGGTGGCCGCGCTCGTCGCGCCGCTGCTGGTGCGCTGGTGGGGCCCGCGCGCCTGCTACCCGCTGGCACTCGTGCCGGCCGCCGCCGTCGGCTGGGCGGTGGCCCGCACCCCGACGGTCCGCTCCGGCGGCGCGGTCGTCGAGACGTACCCGTGGATCGGTCAGCTCGGCCTGGACGTGGCGTTGCGGATGACGACGCTGTCCTGGCTGATGACCCTGCTGGTCGGCGGGGTCGGCGCGCTGGTCCTGGTCTACTGTGCCCGGTACTTCGACCGGGGATCGGTGGGACTGGCCCGTTTCGTGGCGGTGCTGGTCGCCTTCGCCGGGGCGATGCTCGGCCTGGTGCTCGCCGACGACCTGCTGCTGCTCTACGTCTTCTGGGAGCTGACCACGGTCTTCTCCTACCTGCTGATCGGGCACAGCACCGAGCGGCGCGCCAGCCGCTGGGCGGCCGCCCAGGCGCTGACCGTGACCACCGTCGGCGGGCTGGCCATGTTGGTCGGCTTCCTGATCCTCGGCGGGCACGCCGGGACGTACCGGTGGTCTCAGATCGCCGGCGCGCCGCTGCCCGGCGGCGGCACGCTGGTGGTCGCGGTGCTGCTGATCCTGGCCGGCGCGCTGGCCAAGTCGGCGATCCTGCCGTTCAGCTCGTGGCTGCCGGTGGCGATGGCCGCGCCGACTCCGGTCAGCGCGTACCTGCACGCGGCGGCCATGGTGAAGGCCGGGGTGTACCTGATCGGCCTGACCGCCCCGGTGCTCGCCACCGTCGGCCCGTGGCGACCGGTGGTGCTCACCCTCGGCGTGGCGACCATGCTGGCCGGCGGCTGGGCGGCGCTGCGGCAGTGCGACCTGAAGCTGCTGCTGGCGTACGGCACGGTCAGCCAGCTCGGCCTGCTCGCGGTGGTGATCGGCGCCGGCACCGCGGACGCCGCGCTCGCCGGGGTGGTGATGCTGCTGGCGCACGCGCTGTTCAAGGCCGCGCTGTTCCTGGTGGTCGGCGCCATCGACCACGACGTCGGCACCCGCGACCTGCGGGAGCTCTCCGGGGTCGGACGGCGCGCGCCGGTGCTGGCCGGGGTGGCGATCCTGGCCGCCGCGTCGATGGCGGGGATCCCGCCGCTGCTCGGCTTCGTGGCCAAGGAGGCCGTCTTCACCGCCTTGGCCGAGCGACCGGTGGTGCTGGCCGGGCTGGTCGCCGGGACCGCGCTGACCGTGGCGTACAGCATCCGGTTCGTCTGGGGCGCCTTCGGCACCCGGGCGGGGAAGCCCGCCACGGAGGTGGCGCCGGTGCCCGTGCCGATGCTGCTGCCGCCGGCGCTGCTCGCGGTGGGCGGCCTGGTCGCCGGCCTCACCGTCGCCGGGCTGGACGGCCTGCTGCGGCCGTACGCGGAGCTCTTCGGGCCGCCGCACGAGAAGCTGGCGCTCTGGCACGGCCCGACCCCCGCGCTCGGCCTCTCCGCCCTCGCGCTGGCCGGCGGCGCGGTGCTGCACGCGGTGCGCGGCCCGCTCGCCCCCGCGCTGGCTCGGCTCCGCTTCCCGGTGGGCGGCAACCAGGGGTACGAGTGGACCACCCACCAGTTCGACCGGTTCGCGATCGAGGTCACCGGCGCCACCCAGCGTGGCTCGCTGCCGCAGTACCTCGGCACGGTGCTGCTGGTCCTGGTGGTGGTGCCCGGCGGCGCGCTGCTGACCACCCGCCCCTGGCAGGAACGGATCGCCCTCTGGGACACCCCGGTGCAGCTGGTGGTCGGCCTGGTGATCGCCGTCGCGGCGGTGTTCGCGGTGTCCGCCCGCCGGCGGCTGACCGCGATGCTGCTGGTCGGGGTGACCGGCTACGGCACCGCGATGCTCTTCGTGCTGCACGGCGCGCCGGACCTGGCGCTGACCCAGTTCCTGGTGGAGACGACGACCATCGCGGTGTTCGTGCTGGTGCTGCGCCGGCTGCCGGAACGCTTCTCGGCCCGCCCGTTGCGCCGCAGCCGCTGGGTCCGCCGGCTGATCGGGCTCGGCGTCGGGGTGGTGCTCGCCGGTCTGGCCCTGGTCGCGGCCGGCGCGCGGACCGCCACGCCGATCTCCGCCGCGTTCGGAGACCTCGCGCTCACCCAGGGGTACGGCCGCAACGTGGTCAACGTGACCCTGGTGGACATCCGGGCCTGGGACACCATGGGCGAGATCTCCGTGCTGGTGGTGGCCGCCACCGGCGTGGCCAGCCTGATCTTCGAGCGGTCCCGCACCGGCCCGCGACCCCGACGCGCGGAACCCGCCCGGCCCGGACGCGACGCCCGGCCGGTCTGGCTGCGCGGCGGGGCCACCCTGCGGGAGCGACGCCGGTCGATCGTCTTCGAGGTGGTCACCCGGCTGATCTTCCACACCGTCGTGCTGTTCTCCCTGTTCCTGCTCTTCTCCGGGCACAACGCGCCCGGCGGCGGCTTCTCCGGCGGCCTGGTCGCCGGGCTGGCGCTCGCGCTGCGCTACCTCGCCGGCGGCCGGTACGAGCTGGCCGAGTCCGCGCCGGTGGGCGCCGGCACCATCCTCGGCGTTGGGTTGGCGCTCTCGGTCGGCTCGGGCGTGGTGGCGCTGCTGTCCGGCGCGGACGTGCTGTCCAGCACCAAGGTGAACCTGCCGCTGCCCGGCCTCGGCGGCCCGTACGTGGTGACCTCGCTCTTCTTCGACATGGGCGTCTACCTGGTGGTGGTCGGGCTGGTGCTGGACGTGCTGCGCAGCCTCGGCGCCGAGGTGGACCGGCACATCGAGGCCGCCGGCAAGTCCCAGCGCGGGCTGGTCGTGGATGCCGAGGGGGACCGGTGACCGGCGGCGGGCCGACCCTGGTGCTGGTGCTCGCCGTGGGCGTACTGGCCGCCACCGGGGTGACGCTGCTGCTGGAGCGCAGCCTCACCCGGATCCTGCTCGGCGTCATCCTGCTCGGCAACGGGGTGAACCTGCTCCTGCTGGTGGCCGGGCGCTCCGGCGGCGCCCCGCTGGTGGGCTCCGGCCCGGTCGGCGACTTCAGCGACCCGCTGCCGCAGGCCATGGTGCTCACCGCCATCGTGATCACCTTTGGGTTGACCGCGTTCCTGGCCGCCGTGGCGTACCGCAGCTGGTACCTGACCGGGGACGACGAGGTGCAGGACGACCTGGAGGACCAGCAGATCATCCGGCTGGCCGCGCGCAACGAGGTGGGCAGCCGCGACCTCGGCGGGGAGGGGCCGGGCGACGACCCGGAGCAGGTGGACCCGCAGCCGGCACCCCGGCGACCGCGCCGGTCGGGCGGTGCCGGGTGAGACAGCTGGTGCCGCTGCCGGTGGTGCTGCCGCTGCTCGGCGCCGCGCTGACCCTGATCCTGGTCCGCTGGCCCGCCGTGCAGCGGACGGCCAGCGTGGTCTGCCTGACCGGCAACCTGGTGGTGTCGGCGGTGCTGCTGACCGAGGCGTACCGGCACGGGCCGCAGGTGGTGCGGGTGGGCGGCTGGGCCCCGCCGGTGGGGATCGTGCTGGTGGCCGACCAGTTGGCCGCGCTGATGCTGGTGGTCTCCTCCGCGGTGATCCTCTGCGTGCTGCTCTACTCGATCGGCCAGGGGCAGGGCGAGACCAGCGAGTCGGCGCCGGTGAGCATCTTCCACCCGACCTACCTGGTGCTGGCCGCCGGCATCAGCAACGCCTTCCTGGCCGGTGACCTGTTCAACCTGTTCGTCGGCTTCGAGATCCTGCTGGCCGCCAGCTTCGTGCTGATCACCCTGGGCGGCACCGTGGACCGGATCCGCAACGGTTCCACGTACGTGCTGGTCAGCCTGCTCTCCTCGATGATCTTCCTGACCGCGGTGGGCCTGGTGTACGCGGCCACCGGCACCCTCAACCTGGCCCAGCTGGCCGGCCGCCTCGACGCGCTGCCCGACGGCGTACGGCTGGCGTTGCAGCTGACCCTGCTGCTCGCCTTCGGGGTCAAGGCGGCGGTCTTCCCGCTGTCGGCCTGGCTGCCGGACAGCTACCCCACCGCGCCGGCCCCGGTCACCGCGGTCTTCGCCGGCCTGCTCACCAAGGTCGGCGTCTACGCGATCATCCGGACCGAGACGCTGCTGTTCCCCGGTGGGCAGGTCTCCGGCCTGCTGATGGTGGTGGCCGGGCTGACCATGCTGGTCGGCGTGCTCGGCGCGGTGGCCCAGTCGGACATGAAGCGGCTGTTCTCGTTCACGCTGGTCAGCCACATCGGCTACATGATCTTCGGGGTGGCGTTGAGCACCGCCGCCGGGCTCTCCGGCGCGATCTTCTACGTCGTCCACCACATCACCGTCCAGACCACGCTCTTCCTGGTCGCCGGTCTGGTGGAGGAGCGGGCCGGCAGCACCGACCTGCGTCGGCTCGGCGGGCTGGCCCGGGTCGCACCGCTGCTCGGGGTGCTGTTCTTCGTACCGGCGATGAACCTCGCCGGGATCCCACCGTTCTCCGGCTTCCTGGGCAAGGTCGGCCTGCTCGAGGCCGGCGTCGCCAGCGGCGGCCCGCTGCCCTGGACGCTGGTCGCCGCCGGCACGGTGACCAGCCTGCTCACCCTGTACGCCGCCTCCCGGGTGTGGAACATCGCGTTCTGGCGGGCGCCCCGGATCGCCACCGACGAACCGCTCGTCCGGCTGCCCACCCTGATGGTCGGGGCCACCGCCGCCCTGGTGGTGCTGGGCCTGGCCCTCACCCTGGCCGCCGGCCCGCTGTTCCGGGTCACCGCCGACGCGGCCGCCGACCTGCGCCAGCGCACCCCGTACGTCCGCGCGGTCTACCCGGACGGGACGCCGTGAGCGGGCCCCCGCCTCCCGGCCGGTACGGCCGCCGCCGCGACCAGGCGGTCGCGCTCGCCTGGCTGGTGCTGGTCTGGAACCTGCTCTGGGGCGACTTCACCCTCGGCAACCTCATCGGCGGGGTCCTGGTCGGCGGCGCGGTGCTGCTGTTCTTCCCGCTGCCGCCGGTCTCCTTCGGCGGCCGGCTGCGCCCGCGCGGGCTGCTGGTGCTGGCCGGCAGCTTCGTCGCGGAGCTGGTCAGCGCGAGCATCCACGTCGCCGTGATCGCGATCCGCCCCGGGTACCGCCCCCGGGGAGCGATCGTCGCGGTGCCGATGCGGGTCCGCACCGACCTGAACCTGGCGCTCACCGCCGAGCTGCTCTCGCTGGTGCCGGGCACCCTGATCATCGAGGTGGACCGGGACGACGCGGTGCTCTACGTGCACGTGCTCGACGTACGCGGCCCGGCCGACGTCACCGACAGCAGGGCCCGGGTGCTCGCCGTCGAGGCGCGCATCGTCCGGGCCGTCGGCTCCCCCGACGAGCTGCGCCAACTCACCCGTCCGTCCACCGACCGGAGGCCCTCGTGACCACCGTCCTCGCCGTCACCCTGACCGTGCTGCTCTCGGTCACCGCGCTGCTCGCCCTGGTCCGGATCTACCGCGGCCCGTCGCTGCTGGACCGGGTGATCGCCGCCGACCTGCTGCTGGCCACCATGCTCGGCGCGGTCGGCGCGGAGGCGGCGGTGAACCGGCACGCCACCTCCCTGCCGGTGCTGGTGGTGCTCTCCCTGCTCGGCTTCGTCGGCTCGGTCGCCCTGGTCCGCTTCGCCGTGCGGGAAGAATCGTGAGCGCGAGGAGTGAGCCGGGGTTGCGAGCCCCGCAGTCGCGAACAAGGGAGGACTCATGAGCATGGTCGCCGACTGGCTGGGGGCCGTGGCGCTGGTGGCCGGTGCGCTGCTCAGCCTGGTCGCCGGGATCGGCGTGCTGCGCTTCCCGGACGTGCTGGACCGGATGCACGCGGCCACCAAGCCGCAGGTGCTCGGGGTGCTGCTGTTGCTGGTCGGGCTGGCGCTGCGGCTGCGTACCCCGGCGGACCTGGGGATGATCGCGCTGGTCGCGGTCTTCCAGCTGGCCACCGCCCCGGTGGCCGCGCAGATGATCGGCCGGGCCGCCTACCGGTCGGGGCGGGTGGACCGCAGCCTGCTCGAGACCGACGACCTGGCCGAGCAGCGGCGATAGGGGACGAGCGGGCCGGTTGTCCCCACCTTCAGCGGGCGTTCAGCAACCGCCGATAGAATTGCCTGCATGATCGACTCCTCTGCCCAGGAGGGCAGCAGTAGCCAGCCGGGTCATGCCCGGCAATCCCACCGCCCGACGTCCCCGGGAGCCCTGAGCGACCCGTGTTGATCGTCGTAGGCCTTCTTCTCATCATCGTTCTCACCGCCGCCACCGGCTACTTCGTGGCCCAGGAGTTCGGCTACGTCGCCGTGGACCGGGGCCGGCTCAAGCAGCAGGCCGAGGCGGGGGACCAGGCCGCCGCCCGGGCGCTGCAGGTGACCGGCCGGCTCTCCTTCATGCTCTCCGGAGCCCAGCTGGGCATCACGGTGACCGCCCTGCTGGTCGGTTACGTCGCCGAGCCGTACCTGGGTGCCGGACTGGCCGAGCTGCTCGGCGTGGCCGGCGTCTCCACCGCGGTCAGCCTGCCGCTGTCGGTGGTGCTGGCCCTGGTCATCGCCACCGTCGTGCAGATGGTCCTCGGCGAGCTGGCCCCGAAGAACCTGGCCATCGCCCGCGCCGAGCCGCTGGCCCGGGCGTTGAGCCGGTCCACCCTGATGTACCTGAGGCTGGCCGGCCCGCTGATCACGCTCTTCGACCGGGCCGCCGTGCGGCTGCTGCGCCGGGTCGGCATCGAGCCGATCGAGGAGCTGCCCAGCGGCGCCACCCCGGAGGACCTGGAACAGATCATCGCCGAGTCCCGCGAGGAGGGCAGCCTCGACGCCGAGATGTCCGACCTGCTCGACCGGGGGCTCGACTTCCGCGAGCTGACCGCCGGGGAGGCCATGGTCCCCCGGGTCGACGTGCACACCGTACGGGCGCAGGAGCCGGTCAGCCGGGTGGTCGACCTGCTCGACACCGGCCACTCCCGGTTCCCGGTGCACGGCGCGGAGGGCGTCGACGACCTGATCGGCGTGGTCGGCATCGCCGACGTGCTGGGTGTGCCGCCGGCGGAGCGTGGCAGCACCCCGGTGAGCGCGGTGGCCGTACCCCCGTTGCTGGTGCCGGAGACGCTGCCGCTGCCGACGGTGCTGGACCGGCTGCGGTCCGGGCACCGGCAGCTCGCCTGCGTGGTCGACGAGTACGGCGGCTTCGCCGGCGTGATCACGCTGGAGGACATCGCCGAGGAGCTGGTCGGGCCGATCCGCGACGAGGACGACCCGCCCGAGCGCGCCCCGGCCCGGCAGGACGACGGCTCGTGGGTGGTGCCGGCCCGCTGGCGGATCGACGAGGTCGCCGACAGCACCGGCATCGAGCTGCCCGAGGCGCCGGAGTACGACACGCTCTCCGGCCTGGTGATGCGCGAGCTGGGCCGGGTGCCCGAGGTGGGCGACCGGTTGGAGATCGACCTGGCCACCGACGGCGAGGAGCCGGCGGACCGGCCGACGGCGCTGGTGGAGGTGCTGGCGGTGGACCGGCACGTGGCCGACTCGGTCCGGCTGCGGCTGGCCGGTTCGGTCGCCGGCGCGCCTCCGGAGCGCGGGGAGGAGGCCGCATGAGCCCCGTCGTGGCGCTGATGATCTCGGTGCTCCTGCTCGCCCTGAACGGCTTTTTCGTGGCCGCCGAGTTCGCCCTGGTGGCGTCCAAGCGGTACCGCCTGGAACAGGCGGCCGCCGGTGGCGGCCGGGCCGCCAAGGCGGCGTTGGACGGCGTCCGGGAGCTCAGCCTGATGCTGGCCGGCGCGCAGCTGGGCATCACGCTGTGCACGCTCGGCCTCGGCGCGCTCGCCGAGCCGGCGATCGAGCATCTGCTCAGCCCGGTGCTGCACGCGGTGGGGCTGCCCGACGCGGCCAGCCACGTGATCGCGCTGGTGTTCGCGCTGGGGCTGGTGACGTTCCTGCACCTGGTGGTCGGCGAGATGGCCCCGAAGTCGTGGGCGATCACCGACGCCGAGCGCTCGGCCATGCTGCTGGCCCTGCCGTTCCGGGCCTTCGCCCGGGTCGCCCGGCCGGTGCTGTCGGCGCTCAACGGGCTGGCCAACGTCATCCTGCGGCTGGTCGGGGTGCACCAGCAGGACCAGCTCGCCCAGGTGCACGGCCCGGACGAGCTGCGCATCCTGCTGGAGCAGTCCCGCGAGCACGGCCTGCTCGGCGCGGAACAGCACGAGCTGCTGACCAGCATGCTGGAGCTGCAGGGCACCACCGTGGCGGACGTGATGGAGCCGTTCGAGAAGATCGTCACGATCCGCCGGGAGGACACCGCCGAGCGGATCGAGCAGGTGAGCCGGGACAGCGGCCGGTCCCGGCTGGCCGTGGTCGACCCGAACGGCGAGGTCTGCGGGCTGGTGCACGTACGGGAGGCGGTCCGGGCGGTGACCACCGGCCGGCCGGCGACCGCCGGGGAGCTGATGACCCGCTCGTTCACCCTGCCGGGCACCTCATCGATCACCCAGGCGGTGGCGGCGATGCGCGCCGACCAGTCCCAGCTGGCGCTGGTGCGCAATGGCGGCGGCCCCACCCGACCGATCGGCTTCGTGGCGCTGGAGGACCTGCTCGAGGAGGTCATCGGCGAGTTCGATGATGAGACGGACCCGGTGCCCCGCGGGCGACGCCTGCGCTGACAACCGTCCGCCGCACCGGCCGCCGGCTCCCCTCGGGGTCCGGCGGCCGGCCCGTCTCCGGGCCCGCTGTCCACGGCACGCCCCGATCACGCCCCGATCACGCCCCGCACGCCCATGATCACGCCCATGATCGCGCTCGAACCAGGAAGTAGTGGCATCCAATGCCGACATGCCGAGGGAGGCCACTACTTCCTGGTTCCAGTGCGAACGTCGTGGACGGACGAGTGGCGCTCGGCGGGCGTCCCCGGTGCGACGGCCGGGCGGGGCGCGCGCTCGGGCGGGGGCAGGAGTGGCGGGGCGGTCGGTGGGAAAGCGCCCGGGACGGCCGGCGGGCGTGGGGGGAGCGGGCGGATGCGGTTGACCGGGGTGTCGCGGGAGTCCGGCTGGACCGGGCTGTCGGTGACCACCACGTTGACCAATCCGAGCACCCGGCCCGGGCTGCGCCTGCCCGGCCGGATCGTCCTGGCCGCCGGGCCGGACGACGTACCGGTCCGGCACGTCCGGCTCGGGCTGGTGGCCACCGCGGAACCGGACGACCCGCGCTCGCCGCGCCGGCTGGTGCAGTACCACCAGGTGCCGGTCGGTGGGCGGTTCGTGGTGCCGGCCGGCCGGCGGCGGGCGATCGACTTCGCGCTGCCGCTGCCCTGGGAGACGCCGCTGACCATCTTCGGCGGGGTGCCGCTGATGAGCATGCGCACCGGCCTGCGTACCGAGGTCTCGGTCGACCCGGAGCTGGACCAGGGCGCGATGGTGCCGGTCTTCGTCCACCCCGTGCCGACCCAGCAGCACGTGCTGGCCGCGCTGGACACCCTGGGCTTCCTGATGCGCCAGGTCGGCCTGGCGCACGGCCGGCTGCCCGGGGTCGAGCAGACCCTGCCGGTGCACCAGCGGCTCGGCTACTGGGTGGGGCCGCTCTACGCCGGCCCGATCACCGAACTCGAGGTGATCTTCGTGACGAACTCGGCCGGGCTGGAGGTGATCCTCTGGATGGACCGCCGGTTGTCGCTCACCGGGATCAGCCACCAGAGCATCAGCCGTTTCCGCACCTGGCACGCCGGGGCCGACCGGCGGGACTGGGTGGAGGTGGTGAACGGCTGGCTGCGCGCGGCGATCAACCGGCACGCCGACGCCGCGTCGGACGCCCACTGGGGGGCCAGGATCACCGAGTCGGCACACGTCAGCCGGGCGCCCGACGAGCCGGTCGCCCCCGGCTACGGCCTGGGCGGCACCGCCGGGGGCGGGGGAGTCGGCGGTGGCGGCGACGGCACCTGACCGGTCATCGGGCGGTGCGGGCCGCCGCCGAGGCCGGCGGCGGCCGGCGCAGGGACGACCGACGCGGCCCGCGCGGCCGTGGGCAGCCTCAGACCGACGCGGTGGCGAGCTTCAGGCTGAAGCCGAGGAAGAGCACGGCGATCCCGGTGGTGGCGCCGACGGCCAGCCGCCGCCGGCGGCGGAACTGGGTGGCCAGGAACGTGCCGGCGAAGATCAGCGCGGTCAGGTAGAGCGCGCTGGTCACCTGGGCGATCAGGCCGAGCAGCAGGAACGACAGGGCCGGCCAGGCGTAACCGGGGTCGACGAACTGGATGAAGAACGAGATGAAGAAGAGGATCGCCTTCGGGTTGAGCAGGCTGATCACCAGGGCCCGGCGGAACGGGCTGCGCAGCGCCGCCGGCTCGGCCGCGTCGATCAGCCGCGGCGCCTCCGGGTCGTTGCGGTCGCGCCAGCGCCGCCAGGCGCCACGCAGCATCATCGCCCCGACATAGCCGAGGTACGCCGCGCCCGCGTACTTGATCACCAGGAAGAGCGGCGGGTACGCCTTGAGCAGCGACGCCACCCCGGCCGCCGAGAGGATCATCAGCACCGAGTCGCCGACGAACACCCCGCCCGCAGCCCGGTAACCCACCCCTACCCCGCGCTTGGCGGCGGTGGAGAGCACGAAGAGGGAATTGGGCCCGGGCAGCAGGATGATCGCCACGGTGCCCAGCACGTACGTCCAGATGTCGGTGATGCCCAGCACGCCCGCCATCCTCACCCCACCGGTGCCGCGCGGCGAAGTCTTTCCTGGAGCGTGAACTGTGCGTTCGGCCACTCGTTGACGGTCATCGCGTACTGCACGGTGTCCCGCCAGGAGCCGTCCGGGCGCTGCCGGTGCATCCGCAGCACGCCCTCCCTGGTGGCACCGAGCCGTTCGATGGCCGCCTGTGAGCGGGTGTTGCGCAGGTCGGTGTGCCAGACCACCCGCACCGCGCCCAGCTCGTCGAAGGCCCGCCCGAGCAGCAGCAGCTTGGCCTCGGTGTTGATGCCGCTGCGCCACCAGGGCCGGCCGAGCCAGGTGTACCCGATGGCGACGGACCGCCGCTGCGGGTCGATGTCGTAGAACGATGTGCTGCCCACCAGCGCGCCGGTCCGGGCGCAGCGTTGCACCCACGGCACCCGTTCTCCGCGGTGCGCGGCGGCCAGCGCGTCGCGGACCACGGCGGTCATGTCTGCCACGTCGGACGGCAGCGCGGTGCCCAGGTGTGCCCACACCTGCGGCTCGGCGGTGGCGGCGAAGAGCTCGTCGGCGTGGGCCAGGTCGAGCGGCTCCAGCCACACGTGCTCCCCGCGCAGCGCCGGCGCCTCCCGCCACGGGGATCCGGCCGTTCGCAGGTATGCCGGGACCGGCAGGCCGACCCCCGGGACGGGCTCGGGCAGCCCCGGCGTCAGGGTCATCGGCACCACGCCGGCCCAGTACGGCAGGTCGCGGTCGGCCGGATCGTCGCCGACCCCGCCGGCGCGGGACCGCACCGACACCTCGTGCAGCGGCAGCGCCAGCACGGCCGTCTCGGCGAGCTCGCGGCGACTCGGGGGCCGGCTGTCCGCACTGCGGCCGGTGCCCACCTTCTCCACCAGCGCGGTCAGCACCCGGGCCTTCTCGGTGTCGTCGACGACCAGGCGGGCGGTGCCGTGCGCCACCACCGAGCGGTAGTTGGCGCTGTGGTTGAACTGGGCGCGGGCGTAGACCAGCCCGTCGAGCAGGGTGACCGACACGCAGACGGGCAGCCCGTCGGCCGCCCGGGCGGCCAGCAGCGGCCGGCTGCCGGTGGAGCCGTGCAGGTAGAGCGTGTCGTCGACGCGGACGTGCAGGGTGGGCAGCAGGCGCGGCTCACCGTCCACGACGAACCCGAGCGCGCAGTGCCAGGCCTCGTCGAGCACCGCGTGCGCGGCGGCCCGGTCGTAGCTCATCCGGTCGCGCAGGCGACTCGCCGTGGTGCGAGGGGTCGGGGAGTACATGCGACATCCCGCCTTCGTGCTAGTACAATCCTGAAAATGTGGCAGTACGTTATCAGATCGCCGGCGCGACGTCGGCCGCCATTTCGGCGAGCGTGGAAACCGGCATCCGCACCGGCGCCCTGGCGGCGGGCGAGGCGCTGCCGGCGGTCCGCTCGCTCGCCGGGGAGCTGGGCGTCAGCCCGGCCACCGTCGCCCGGGCGTACCAGGAACTGCGCCGGCGCGGGCTGGTCGACGCCGCCGGCCGGCACGGCACCCGGGTGCGCCCCCGCCCGCCGGTCGCCGCCCAGCGCTCCGCGCTGCACCCGCCGCCCGCGCCGGGCACCCACGACCTGTCCCTGGGTCAGCCCGACCCCCGGCTGCTGCCGCCGCTGGGCCCGCGGCTGGCCGCGCTCGCCGCCGAGGTCGGCCCACCCACCGGGTACGCGACGGACGCCGTGCACCCGGCGCTGGCCGCCGCGGCCCGGGAACGCCTCGCCGCCGACGGTGTGCCGGCCGACGAGATCACCGTGACCGGCGGCGCCCTGGACGGCATCGAGCGGCTGCTCGCCGCGCACCTGCGCCCCGGCGACCCGGTCGCGGTGGAGGATCCGGGCTGGGCCAACCTGCTCGACCTGGTCGCCGCGCTGGGCCTGCGCCCGGTCGGGGTCCCGGTCGACGACGAGGGCCCGACCGAGGCCGGGGTCCGCGACGCGCTCGCCCTGGGCGCCCGGGCCCTGGTGGTGACCAGCCGCGCCCAGAACCCGACCGGCGCGGCCATCTCCGCCGACCGCGCGGCGGCGCTGCGCGACCTGCTCGCCGGCCGCCAGGACCTGCTGCTGATCGAGGACGACCACGCCGCCGAGCTGGCCCGGGTGCCGCTGCACCCGCTCGCCGGGGCGACGCCCTCCTGGGCTTTCGTCCGGTCGGTGAGCAAGCCGTACGGCCCCGACCTGCGGCTGGCCGTGCTGGCCGGGGACGCGGCCACCGTGGCCCGGGTCGCCGGCCGGGCCAGGGTCGGCGCCGGCTGGGTATCCACCGTGCTGCAACGCCTGGTCCTCGGGCTCTGGCGGGACCCGGCCACCGCCGCGCTGGTCGCCCGGGCCGCCGGGGAGTACGACCGGCGCCGCGACGGCCTACGCGACGCGCTCGCCGCTCGCGGCGTGACCGCCCACGGGCGTACCGGGATCAACGTCTGGCTGCCGGTGCCCGACGAGACGGCCGTGGTGACCGCCCTGCGCGACGCGGGCTGGTCGGTCGCCCCCGGCGCGCTCTACCGGCTCGGCGCCGGTCCCGCCGTCCGGGTCACGGTCAGCTCGCTGGCCGACGCCGATCTGGCGCCGCTCGCCGACGCGGTCGTCCACGCCGTACACCCGGCCAGGCCGGTCCCCTTCACCACCTGAGCCCCCCGGGTCGGTCGGGCCCGGCGCGCCGGACGGGTTGCCGCGTGGACCGTCGCCCGCGGGGTAGAACGGTCGGCATGGCCGAGCAGATCGAGGCCCCGGGGGCCCAGCAGTTCATCCCGCCGCAGGCGGACACGATCGACGCGTTGCGCGCCGCGGCCACCGGCTGCCAGGGCTGTGACCTCTACCGGGACGCCACCCAGACCGTCTTCGGCCGGGGCGACGAGAGCGCCCGGGTGGTGTTCGTCGGCGAGCAGCCCGGCGACCTGGAGGACCAGAAGGGGCTGCCGTTCGTCGGCCCGGCCGGCCGGCTGCTGCGCAAGGCGGTCGACGAGGCCGGCATCGACCCGGCCCAGCTCTACATCACCAACGCGGTGAAGCACTTCCGGCACGAGCTGCGGGGCAAGCGGCGCATCCACCAGACCCCGGACGGGGTGCACATCACCGCCTGCCGGCCGTGGCTGGTCGCCGAGCTCGCCCGGCTCCACCCCGAGCTGGTGGTGGTGCTCGGCGCGACCGCCGCCAAGGCGCTGCTCGGCCCGTCGTTCCGGGTCACCCGGCAGCGCGGCGAGCTGCTGCCCTGGCCGGCGTCGGCCCAGCACCCCGAGGACTTCGCCCGGGTGCCGGTGGACAGCGCCGGGAAGGTCGCCGACGCGCCAGCCGCCCGGCTGCTCGCCACCATCCACCCGTCCGCGGTGCTGCGCGCCGACGACCAGGACCAGGCGTACCAGGGGCTGGTCGCCGACCTCACCGTGGCCGCCCGCGCCCTGGCGAGCTGACCGGCCCGGCCCGGGCGGTCGTACCAGGCTGTGCTCGTGGTTAGTCCACAGCGGAGTGTCGAGGCGTCCGGATGGGTATCCGTCCGTCATGGCCGACCGTTTCCGCTCCCCGATGTGGTTCGTCCCGCTCGGTGCGCCCGGGCCGTACGTGTCGACTGCCGTGTTGGGCACGCTGCTCTACCTGCCCGTCCGCTGGTACGAGGACCCGGACGGCCCGCTGCCGCTCATGCTGGTCCGGGCCGGCTACTGGGGGGTCTTCTGGTCGGCGCTGTTCCTGTTCCTGATGTCCCGGGCGGGCGGCACCTTCCGTACCCGGGCCGCGGCCGAGCGCGCCGAGGGCTGGCAGCGGACGCAGGACGCGCTGCGCGCCGGCGCCCTGCCGACCGACGAGTGGGACCGGGCCGCCGTCCTCGACCAGCTGCCGGCGGCCCGCCGCGGCGCACTGATCGGCGCGGTCGGCGGCCCGCTGCTGCTCGGCGGGCTCGCCGCGGCCGCCCTGGCCGTCGACCGCCCGACCAGCGCCGCGGTGTTCGGCGCCGTGCTGGTCGCGGTGGCCACCTCGGCGGCCCGCACCCTGACCCGGGTACGCCGACTGAGGGCCGCCCCGGCCGCCCGTACCGGCCCGGTCGCCCTGTGACCGCCCACCGCGCCGAGCCGCCGGTGCCGCCGGACCAGGCAGAGTCCTCCGACCGGGCCGAGTCGCCGGTGACCACCGACCGGACCGGGCCGGACGTGGTCCGCCGGATTCCGCCGCTGCTGCGCTTCGTGCTGGCCTGGGCGTGTGGCATCCCGCTGACCGCGCTGCTCAGGTTGTTCTTCAACCGCACCGACTCGTGGCCGGAGAACCTGCTGACCGGCGCTCTGTTGAGCCTGGCGATGTCGCCCGCGATCGCCGTCACTCCCCAGCTGGCCGGTCGGCGGCCGGCCGACGAGCGGGCGCTGCGTCGGGCCGTACGCCACGGGACGCCGCCGGACGACGACCGGTTGCGCGCCGCGCTGCCGGACCACCTCGCCTGGCTGCGTCGGGGTGCCTGGTCCGGTCTCCTCGTCGGCCTGCCGCTCGCCCTCGGCCTGGCGGCCGTCGGGTGGTACGCGAGCGACGACCGGTCCTGGGCGGGCTTCTTCGGGCTGGTGGCCGTGCTGGTGGGCGGGTTCGCGGCGGACACCCTGCGCCGGGTCCGCCGGCTGGAGCGCCGGGCCGCTGGGCAGCGCGGGTGAGCGGTGCCACACTGGCCGGCATGGAGCAGCATCTCTACGAGCCCGTCCACGAGGAGTTCCGCGACCTGTGCCGGGAGTTCCTGGCCCGCGAGGCGGTGCCGCACCACGAGCGCTGGGAGGCCGACGGCATCGTCGACCGCGAGGTGTGGCGCAAGGCGGGGGCGGCCGGGCTGCTCGGCATGGACGTCGACGCCGACCTGGGCGGCGGCGGGCAGCGGGACTTCCGGTTCAACGCCGTGCTGGACGAGGAGATCGTCGCCGCGGGCTGCTCCGGGCTCGGCTTCGGCCTGCACAACGACGTGGTGGCGCCGTACCTCACCGAGCTGGCCACCGACGAGCAGCGCAAGCGCTGGCTGCCCGGCTTCTGCTCCGGCGACCTGGTCACCGCGATCGCGATGAGCGAGCCGGGCGCCGGCAGCGACCTGGCCGGCGTCCGCACCTCCGCGGTCCGCGACGGCGACGGGTGGGTGCTCAACGGGCAGAAGACCTTCATCACCAACGGCGAGCTGGCCGACCTGGTGATCGTGGTGGTGCGGACCGCGCCTGACCAGGGCGCGCACGGGGTCAGCCTGGTCGCCGTGGAGACCGGCACGCCCGGCTTCGCCCGGGGCCGGCGGCTGGCCAAGGTCGGCCTGAAGGCCAACGACACCGCCGAGCTGTTCTTCGACGACTGCCGGGTGCCGGCGGAGAACCTGATCGGCACCGAGAACCACGGCTTCTACCACTTGATGGCCAACCTGCCCCGGGAGCGGCTCAGCATCGCCGTCGCGGCGGTGGCCGCCGCCGAGCGGCTGCTGACGATCACCCTGGAGTACGCCCGGTCCCGGGAGGCCTTCGGCCGGCCGATCGGCTCGTTCCAGCACAACCGGTTCCTGCTGGCCGAGCTGGACACCGAGATCACCATCGCCCGGACCTTCGTCAACCACTGTGTGGCCGAGTTCAACGCCGGCCGGCTGTCGGTGACCGACGCGGCCAAGGCCAAGTGGTGGACCACCGAGCTGCAGAACAGGGTCGCCGACCGCTGCCTGCAGCTGCACGGCGGCTACGGCTTCATGACGGAGTACCCGGTCGCGAAGGCCTGGCTGGACGGGCGGGTGCAGACCATCTACGGCGGCACCACCGAGATCATGAAGGAGATCATCGGGCGGGGGCTCGGCCTGTAGCGAAACCGAGGTGCCCCCGGGCGGGGTGGGTGGACGAGGATGAGGGCGCCGCCCGCCCGCACCGCCACCAGGAGAAGCCGATGACCACGGTCGCCACCGCACCGGTCGCCGCGTCCGACGTCGCGCCGATCCAGCGGCGCACCCTGCGCCTGCTGTTCTGCACCCAGATCGTCGGCGGGATCGGGCTGACCATCGGCGTGTCGGTCGGCGCGCTGCTGGCCGCCCGGATCGCCGGCACCGCGCTGGCCGGCCTGGCGCAGAGCGCCGCCGTGGTGGGCGGGGCGCTGCTGGCCGTGCCGGTCACCCGGATCATCAACGCGCGCGGCCGGCGGCCGGGGCTGGCCGTGGCGTACCTGGTCGGGGCGATCGGCGGCGTGCTGGTGGTGCTCGCGGCGGTCACCCACCTGGTGCCGCTGCTCTTCCTCGGGATGCTGTTCTTCGGCGGCGGCACCGCGGCGAACCTCCAGGCCCGCTACGCCGCGGTGGACCTCGCCGAGCCGACCCGGCGCGCCCGGCAGCTCTCCCTGATCGTCTGGGCGACCACGATCGGCGCGGTGGCCGCACCGAACTTCGCCGCGCTGGCCGACGGGGCGACCACCGGCTGGGGGCTGCCGCCGCTGGCCGGGCCGTTCGCGTTCAGCACCGCCGCGTTCGTGCTCTGCGCCGGCGTACTGCTGGTGCTGTTGCGGCCGGACCCGCTGCTCACCGCCCGCCGGCTGGCGGCGGCCGACGCCGCGGCCACCACGCCGGGCGTCGCCCCGGCCGCGCCGGCCGCCGGGATGGGCGCGGCCTGGCAGGTGGTACGCGGGCTGCCGATGGCCCGGCTCGGCATCGCGGCGGTGGCGGTGGGCCACGTGGTGATGGTCGTGGTGATGTCGATGACCCCGGTGCACCTGGGCGACTCGCACGACGACGCCGACGTGCTGCGGGTGGTCGGCATCGTGCTGAGCCTGCACATCGCCGGCATGTACGCGTTCTCCCCGGTGGTGGGCTGGCTCGCCGACCGGCTCGGCCGGCGGCCGGTGATCCTGGGCGGGGTGGGGCTGCTGCTGGCCGCCTGCGCGGTGGCCGGCACCGCCGGCGACGACACGGTCCGGCTCTCCATCGGCCTGGTGCTGCTGGGCCTGGGCTGGTCGGGCACCATGGTGGCCGGCTCCACCCTGCTGTCCGAGTCGGTGCCGGCGGCCGTCCGGCCCAGCGTGCAGGGGCTCTCCGACCTGGTGATGGGCCTGACCGGGGCGGTGGGCGCGGCGCTGAGCGGGTTCGTCCTGCGGGCGTCGAGCTTCCCGGTGCTCACCCTGCTGGCGGCGATCGCCGTGGTGCCGCTGGTGGCGCTAGCGTTGCGGACGGTGCCACCCGCGGCACCGGACGAGGAGGACTGACCACGTGCGGCTCACCGACTTCTGGGCTCGACTGGAGGAGGCGTTCGGCCCCGGCTACGCGGCCAGCATCGCCAGGGACCAGGTGCTCTCCGAACTCGGCGGCCGCACCATCGAGCAGGCGCTGCGCGCGGGCGAGCAGACGCACGTGGTGTGGCGCGCGGTCTGCGCCGCCTATCCCGACCGGGTGCCCGCCCGACTACGCTGAGCGGCCGTTTCGCCGGTTCCGCGTGTCGCTTGCCGAGTCGTACACGTGTTCGGCTATTGTCCACAGCGGGGTGCTCGTCCACAGCTCGCGGCCCGTCGGCTGGTTTTCTGTCGGACCCAGCGCCTAGCGTGTCCGCGTGACGCGAAGCTCAGGAAAGACGCCGGCGAAGGCAGGGGTGGCAAACATGGCCGCAGGGCCCGATCGGGAGAAGGCACTCGACCTTGCTCTCGCGCAGATCGACAAGCAGTTCGGCAAGGGTTCGGTGATGCGGCTGGGCGAGCGCCCGGTCGTCCAGACCTCGATCATCCCGACCGGGTCCATCGCGCTCGACGTGGCGCTCGGCGTGGGCGGTCTGCCGCGCGGCCGGGTGGTCGAGATCTACGGCCCCGAGTCCAGCGGTAAGACCACGGTCGCCCTGCACGCGGTGGCCAACGCCCAGCGGGCCGGCGGCATCGCCGCCTTCGTCGACGCCGAGCACGCGCTCGACCCCGACTACGCGAAGGCCCTCGGCGTCGACACCGACGCCCTGCTGGTCTCCCAGCCGGACACCGGCGAGCAGGCGCTGGAGATCACCGACATGCTGGTCCGCTCCGGCGCGATCGACATCATCGTGATCGACTCGGTGGCGGCCCTGGTGCCGCGCGCCGAGATCGAGGGCGAGATGGGCGACAGCCACGTCGGTCTGCAGGCCCGGCTGATGAGCCAGGCGCTCCGGAAGATCACCGGCGTGCTGAACAACACCGGCACCACGGCGATCTTCATCAACCAGCTCCGCGAGAAGATCGGAGTCATGTTCGGATCACCCGAGACCACCACCGGTGGTCGGGCGCTGAAGTTCTACGCCTCGGTCCGGCTCGACGTGCGCCGCATCGAGAGCCTCAAGGACGGCACCGACGTGGTCGGTAACCGCACCCGGGTCAAGGTCGTGAAGAACAAGGTCGCCGCGCCGTTCAAGCAGGCCGAGTTCGACATCATGTACGGCAAGGGCATCTCCCGCGAGGGCTCGCTGATCGACGTGGGCGTGGAGCAGGCGATCATCCGCAAGTCCGGCGCCTGGTACACGTACGACGGCGACCAGCTCGGCCAGGGCAAGGAGAAGGCCCGGGAGTTCCTCAAGGAGAACCCGGACGTGGCCGCCGAGATCGAGAAGAAGATCCTGGAGAAGCTCGGCGTCGGGGTCGGCGCGGGCGACGCCGCCGGTGGCCCGGAGCTGCCGCCGGTCGACTTCTGATCGGCCGCCGGTAGTGGCAGGACGACGCGCCCGTACGGGGCGGGGCTGGGATGCCGGCCCACCCCGTACGGGTGACGACGGCACCGCCGCGCCCCGCCCCCGCCGTGGGGGTCGCCGCGGCCGGTCCACCGACACCGAGCCGGAGGCGACACCGGCAGCGCCCCGCGACGAGGCCGAGGTCGCCCGGGAGATCTGCCTGCGGCAGCTCGCGGTCCGCCCGCGCACCCGGGCGGAGCTGGCCGGCGCGCTGGCGAAGAAGGGCATCTCCGACGAGGTGTCGGCCCAGGTGCTCGACCGGTACGACGAGGTCGGCATCATCGACGACGCCGCGTTCGCCCGCGCCTGGGTGTCCAGCCGGCACAACGGTCGCGGGCTGGCCCGCCGGGCCCTGGCCAACGAGCTGCGTCAGCGCGGCGTGGACGGCGAGGTGGCCAGCGAGGCGCTCGGCGAGCTGGACGAGGAGACCGAGGCGGAAACCGCCCGCGCCCTGGTCGACCGGAAGCTGCGCACCACCCGGGGCGAGCCGGACGCGGTGTTCCGCCGACTCGTCGGGATGCTGGCCCGCAAGGGGTACCCGCCGGGGGTGGCGATCCGGGCGGTGAAGGACGCGCTGGCCGCGCAGAGCGCCGAGGCGGCCGAGTTCGCCGACCAGATCGACGCCGACGCGCTCGCCGACGCGGAGGGCGAGTTGGAGCGCGGCGGAGGGTGAGCCGGTGCTGAAGGTCTGCCTCAACGGCGGTCGTCGGCGCGACGAGCACCCCGCGGTGCCGGTGACCCCGGCCGAGCTGGCCGCCGACGCGGCGCGCTGCGCCGAGCGGGGCGCCGCCGCGGTGCACGCCCATCCCCGGGACGCGACCGGCGCCGAGTCGCTGGCCCCGGCGGTGATCGCCGAGGCGGTGACCGCGCTGCGGGCGGCCCGGCCCGGGCTGCCGGTGGGGGTGAGCACCGGCGCCTGGATCGAGCCCGACCCGGCGGCCCGGGTGGCCGCCGTCCACGCCTGGTCGGTGCTGCCCGACTTCGCCTCGGTCAATGCGCACGAGGAGGGCGCCGAGGCGGTGGCCGCCGCCCTGCACGAGCGCGGGATCCTGGTCGAGGCCGGCCTCTGGACGGTCGACGCGGTACGCGCCTGGCGACGGTGGCGGGTGCCGGCCGGCCGGGTCCTGATCGAGTGCACCCCCGACGAGCCGGCCGCCGCGCTGGCGGACGCGGGCGCGATGCTCGACGCCCTCGGCCCGGGCGGGCCGCCGGTGCTGCTGCACGGCGAGGGCCGGGCCGCCTGGCCGGTGCTGGCCGAGGCGGTCGATCGAGGCCTGCACACCCGGATCGGGCTGGAGGACACCCTGCTCCAGCCGGACGGCCGCCCCGCCCCCGGCAATCCCGCCCTGGTCGAGGCGGCGCGGGCCCTCGGCGCCCGCTGACCCGGCCAGCAGGTCCGTCGTCCGGCGACCCACAACCCCCGGGCGTCGGCGCCCCCCCCCCCCGCGGCCGCGCCCCCGGCGCCCCACGGCCGCGCCCCCGGCGCCCCGCAGCCGCGTCCACGGCGCCCCACGGCGCCTCCGGGCGCAGCCGCGTCGGGCGGGCGGCTTTCCTTGATCGGATACGCGTCAGCGGCAGCATCCCCGGCGTGTCGAGTCGCTGACGCGTATCCGCTCAGGGGTTGGGGCACCTGGCCGGCCCGGGGACCGACGACAGGAGCGGGCGGGGCGGGTTGAGCAGGGGCGGAAGGCGAATCCGGCCCGTGATTCCGTGATGTTTGTCCTTTCGTGTCCGGCATGCTGTTGACCCTTGGTAGCGGCTCGACTTCGCTCCGTCGGGGGGTTTGATCATGAGTAGTTGACCGAACGGCCTTCGGCGACCTAGCCTCGCCATACAGGCTCACGTTGCCCGACCAGCGCAGGCTAAGCGCACAACATAGATCGCGTAACAGAACAGCATCACTTTTGGCCAGCTCCACCGGCCTTTGACGGCAGCTCCGGACACCCTGTCCGGGGTCGGCCGACAACTGCACCCGGCTGTCGACGGTGCCTGCGGGCACCGCCGACGGAGAGCTACACCCAAACGGCCAGCCGCTCGGTCGGGCGTCCAGAGCCGCAGAGGTTCGTGCCCGCGGCACGGTCCCCTGCGGTGTCGACGTTCAGGGGGAGGCGGCCATGGTGGCGCGGCACAGGGACCGATGGTCCCCAGGGGGCGGCGGCGGGCGGCACTGCGCCCCCGACCCGCGGCAGCCCGCGTCCGTCGGTCGGTGGCCCGGAGATGGCGCGCGGCTCGGGGCCCGGTGGCCCGGAGATGGCGCGCGGCTCGCGGCCCGGTGGCCCGGAGACGGCGCGCGGCTCGCGGCCCCCGGCTGGCGGGTCGGTCGCGGACGTCTGGTCGCGGATCCCGGAGTGCGGGCATGAACGCGTTCGACGTGCTGCTGGTGGTGGTGGTCCTCATCCTCGTGGTGGTCGTGGTGGGCGCGGTGCTGTTCGGGGTGCGCGCGCTGCGCCGAATCGGTGCCGCCCCGGCCCCGGAGGACCCGGCGTTCATCGCCGAGAAGGACCGCCAGGAGCAGTCCCTCGCCGCGCTGCGCAACGCCGCCGACGAGGTCAACAGCACCATCGACGTGGCGAAGTCGGCGGCCTCCGCCGCCCGGGCCGAGGCGGCCGCCGCCAAGGCCGAGGCGAAGGCGGCCCGGGCCGAGGCCCGCCGCGTGCTCGACGACGCCCGCGCCGAGGCCGACACGGTGCTGGAGCGCGCCCACAAGCAGGCCGAGGACGACGCGGAGCAGCTGCGTACGGCGGCCCGGCGCAGCGGTGAGCGGGAGGTGGCGGTGCTTGCCGCGACCACCCGGGAGCAGGCCGCCGAGGTGGAGCGCCGGGCGGCCCGGATGGACGAGCGGGAGCGGCTGCACACCGAGGAGGTGGAGCGCCTCGCCGAGCGCGAGCGGCAGCTCACCGCCGCCAGCGCCGCCCTGTCCGAGCGGGAGGCGGCGCTGGCCGAGCGGGAGGCCGAGCTGACCCTCGCCGAGGAGCGTCGCCGCCGCGAGCTGGAACGGATCGCCGGCCTGACCGCCGACAGCGCCCGGGCCGAGCTGATCGAGGCGATCGAGACCCAGGCGAAGCGGGAGGCCGCCCTGCTGGTCCGGGACATCGAGGCCGACGCCCGCACCACCGCGGACCAGCGCGCTCGGCACATCGTGGTGGACGCGATCCAGCGGGTCGCGAGCGAGCAGACCGCGGAGAGCGTGGTCAGCGTCCTGCACCTGCCCGGGGACGAGATGAAGGGCCGGATCATCGGTCGGGAGGGGCGCAACATCCGCGCCTTCGAGTCGGTGACCGGGGTCAACCTGATCATCGACGACACCCCGGAGGCGGTGCTGCTGTCCTGCTTCGACCCGGTCCGCCGGGAGGTCGGCCGGGTCACCCTGGAGAAGCTGGTCCTGGACGGGCGGATCCATCCGCACCGGATCGAGGAGGTCTACGACCTGGCCCGGCACGAGGTCGAGGAGCTCTGCCACCGGGCCGCCGAGGACGCCCTGGTCGAGGTGGGCATCACCGAGATCCACCCCGAGCTGGTCGCCCTGCTGGGCCGGCTGCGCTACCGCACGTCGTACGGGCAGAACGTGCTCAAGCACCTGGTGGAGACCGCGCACATCGCCGGCATCATGGCCGCCGAGCTGCGGTTGGACGTGCCCACCATCAAGCGCTCGGCGTTCCTGCACGACATCGGCAAGGCGCTCACCCACGAGGTCGAGGGCAGCCACGCGATCATCGGCGCCGACCTGGCCCGCCGGTACGGCGAGAGCGAGGACGTGGTGCACGCGATCGAGGCGCACCACAACGAGGTGCCGCCGCAGACCATCGAGGCCGTGCTCACCCAGGCCTCCGACGCCTGCTCGGGCGGGCGGCCGGGGGCGCGGCGGGAGAGCCTTGAGGCGTACGTCAAGCGGCTGGAGCGGATCGAGGAGATCGCGGCCGGCAAGCTCGGCGTGGAGAAGGTCTTCGCCATGCAGGCGGGCCGGGAGATCCGGGTGATGGTCAAGCCGGACGACGTGGACGACATCGGCGCGGCGGTGCTGGCCCGGGACGTGGCCAAGCAGATCGAGGAGGAGCTGACCTACCCGGGTCAGATCCGGGTGACCGTGGTCCGCGAGTCCCGGGTCACCGAGATCGCCCGCTGACGGGTAACGAAAGGGCCGGTCCGAGAGGACCGGCCCTTTCGTGAACGTCGGCGTCAGTTGCCGCCCGCGCCCTCGGCCTGCGACATGACGGCCGCGGGCGGTGGGTTCTGGGCGGGGGTGTTGGCGCTCTTGCGGCCGCGGGACAGTCGGCGCTGGACGTACTGGGCCAGCTTCGACAGCGTGTAGTTGACCGCGATGAACATCACCGCGATCACCACGTACACCTGGATCGGGTTCTCCAGCACGCCGATGATCTGCTTGCCGATGTTCAGGGTCTCCTCGTAGCTGATGATGAAGCCCAGCGAGGTGTCCTTGAGCACCACCACCAGCTGGCTGATCAGCGCCGGCAGCATGATCCGGAAGGCCTGCGGCAGCAGGATCATCCGGGTGGTCTGGGCGGGGGAGAGGCCGATCGCGGCGGCCGCCTCGGCCTGCCCGCCGGGCAGCCCCTCCATGCCGGAGCGGAGGATCTCGGCGATGACCACGCTGTTGTAGATGGTCAGGCCGATGACCAGGTACCAGAGGGCGTCCATCGAGACGCCGAACTCGGGGAAGCCGCGGGCCACGAAGAAGATGGTGATGACCACGGGCAGGCCGCGGAACACCTCCACGCACACCCGGGTGATCGCGGAGAGCGCGACGTTCAGCCCGCGCAGCAGGTACGCCAGCGGGGTGGCCAGGCCGGTGAACCGGCGGCGGGTCAGGCTCTTGAGCTGGATCCGCAGCACGGCGAGCAGGGTGCCGATCACCAGCGAGGAGACGATGGCCAGCGCGGCGGCGGTGAGGGTGTGCCGGAAGCCGAGGCCGATGCGCTGCCAGACCTGGGCGAAGTTCTCGTTGGAGGGGTCGACCAGCGGCCCCCACAGCTCCATCGAGAACTGGCCCTTGGCGTCCAGCGGCCGGTAGATCAGGAAGTACGCCGCGACGAGCAGCAGCGCCGCGGCCACCACGCTGGCGATCAGGGTGACCCGGCGCTGACGGGGGCCGGGGACGTCGTACAGGACGCTCTGCTGGCTCATCGGGCCACCGCCTGTCGCTTCTCGATCCGGTCGAGCAGGGCGCCGAGCGGCACCGTCATGATCAGGTAGCCGATCGAGATGCCGATGGCGACCGGGATGAAGGCGTACCCCTCGGCCCCGGTGAGCTGGTCAGCGGTGGCCGACAGGTCACCGACGACCCCGAAGAAGCCGACCAGCGCCGAGTTCTTGATCATCGCGATGATCACCGAGCCGAGCGGCACGATCGAGGCCTTCCACGACTGTGGCAGGACCACGTACCGCAGGTTCTGCCCGAAGGTGAGGCCGAGCGAGCGGGCGGCCTCGGCCTGGCCCGCCGGCACCGCGTTCACCCCGGAGCGCAGCGCCTCGCAGACGAACGCGGCGGTGTAGAGCACCAGCGCGATCAGCGCGAACCGGAAGTACGGCAGGTCGGTGCCGAGCCGCTTGAACAGCGCGTCCACCCCGGGGATGCGGAGGAAGTCGGCGTTGGAGCCGAGCGCCGGCAGGCCGAAGGCGGCGAAGAACATCACCACGGTCAGCGGCATGTTGCGGAAGACGTTCACGTAGCCGGTGCCGACGGCGCGCAGCGGCGGCACCGGCGAGATGCGGAGCACCGCCACGACGGCGCCCAGGATCAGGGCGCCGATCGCGGCGAGCACGCAGATCTGGAGGGTGAGCCAGAAACCACCCGCAAAGACGTCGAACTTGTCGATGAGCACGTTCACGGGTCGGTCGTCCTCCCCACCCTCCAGATCAAGGACAGATCAGTAGCGGTTGATGGTCGGCGCGTTGCCGAGCTCGGCGCCGAACTTGCCGGCGGTGTCGTCCCACGCCTTCTTCCAGCGCCCGTCCTGCATGGCCTTCTCCAGCGTGTCGTTGATGAAGGTGCGGAACGCGGTGTCGTCCTTCTTCACGCCGATGCCGTACGGCTCCTTGGTGAAGTTGTCGCCGGCCAGCTTGAACGCGTTCTCGTCCTTGGCGATGAAGCCGAGCAGGATCACGTTGTCCGTGGTGACGGCGTCGACCTGCCCGTTCTTCAGGGCGTCGCGGCACTTGTCGTACGTGTCGAAGAGCACCAGCTGGGAGCCGACGTCCTTGACGGACTTCTTGATGTTCTCGGCCGGGGTGGAGCCGGTGACCGAGCAGACCTTCTTGGTGCCGTCCTTGAACGAGTCCGGCCCGGTGATCGCGGTGTCGTCCTTCTTCACCAGGATGTTCTGGCCGGCCTCGTAGTACGGCCCCGCGAAGGCGATCCGCTCCTTGCGCTTGTCGTTGATCGTGTACGTCGCCGCGACCAGGTCGACGCTGCCGTCGATGATCTTGTCCTCGCGGACCTTCGACGGGGTCTCGACGTACTCGATCTTGTCCTCGGGGATGCCGAGCTCCTTGACGATGATCTTCGCGATCTCGACGTCGAAGCCCTCCGGCTTGCCCGAGAGGCCCTTCTGGCCGAAGCCGGGCTGGTCGAACTTGGTGCCGACCTTGATCGCCTGGGCCTTGTTCAGCCGCTCCATGGTGCTGCCGGCGGCGAAGGACTTGCTGCCGGCGCCGGTGCCCTCCTCGGCGTCGTCGCCGCCACAGGCGGCGAGGCCGAGCGCCAGGGTGGCCGCCGCGGCGACTGCCGCCATGCGCTTCATACCCATACTGATCTCCTTCTTCGGTCGGAACCCACCGGAGCCGGCACGCTCCACTTCGGACGCCTAGTGCGTGAGGATCTTGGAGAGGAAGTCCCGGGCCCGCTCGCTGCGCGGGTTCGCGAAGAACTCGGTCGGCGGGGCGTCCTCGACGAGCTGCCCGTCGGCCATGAAGATGACCCGGTTGGCGGCGTGCCGGGCGAAGCCCATCTCGTGGGTCACCACCACCATCGTCATGCCCTCACTGGCCAGCGACGTCATCACGTCCAGCACCTCGCCGACCATCTCCGGGTCGAGCGCGCTGGTCGGCTCGTCGAAGAGCATCGCCTTGGGCTGCATGGCCAGCGCGCGGGCGATCGCGGCCCGCTGCTGCTGGCCGCCGGAGAGCTGCGCCGGGAACTTGTCGGCCTGGTTGGCGATACCCACCCGGTCGAGCAGGGCCAGGCCGCGCTCCCGGGCGGCGGCCGGCTTCTCCTTGCGGACCTTGATCGGCCCGAGGGTGACGTTCTCCAGGATGGTCTTGTGCGCGAAGAGGTTGAACGACTGGAAGACCATGCCGACCTCGCTGCGCAGCTTGGCCAGGGCCTTGCCCTCGGCCGGCAGCGGCTCGCCGTCGAAGGTGATGGTGCCGGAGTTGATCGGCTCGAGCCGGTTGATCGCCCGGCAGAGCGTCGACTTGCCGGAGCCCGACGGGCCGATCACGACCACGACCTCGCCCTTGCCGACGGAGAGGGACACGTCGTCGAGCACGTGCAGCGGGCCGAACCACTTGTTGACCCCGTCCAGCACGATGAGCGGTTCGCCCTTCGTCACGTGCACACCGTCCCTGTCGTCGTTGGCGAGCCGGGGTGGTCGACCCTCGGTTGTGGGCCACTGTAGGCGGGGTCCCGTGGCGGAACGCAAGTCAGATGGTCACGGAGCGGTAACACCGGTCCCCGGTCGGCGCCCGAGTGGCAGCCGCGCCGGTGGGCGGAGATCATGAGGGGATGAGCGACCGGTTCCGGCTGACCGAGCACGGCCGCGGCGGCGGCTGCGCCTGCAAGATCCCGCCCGGCGAGCTGGAGGCGATGGTCGCCGGGCTCGGCCCGGCGACCGGCAACGCCGACCTGCTGGTCGGGCTGGAGCACGGCGACGACGCCGCGGTGGTCCGGCTGGACGAGCGGACCGGCCTGGTCACCACCGCCGACTTCTTCACCCCGGTGGTCGACGACCCGTACGACTGGGGCCGGATCGCCGCCGCCAACGCGCTCTCCGACGTGTACGCGATGGGCGGCACCCCGCTGGTCGCGCTGAACCTGCTCTGCTGGCCGCGCGAGACGCTCCCGTTGGAGCTGGCCCGGGAGGTGCTGCGCGGCGGCCAGGACGTGGCCCGCGAGGCCGGCTGTCACCTGGCCGGCGGGCACAGCGTCGACGACGACGGGCCGAAGTACGGCCTGGCGGTCACCGGCGTGGTCCGGCCGGACGAGCTGATCACCCTGGACGCCGGGCGGGCCGGTCTGCCGCTGTCGCTGACCAAGCCGCTGGGCGTTGGGGTGCTGAACACCCGGCACAAGGCCACCGGTGAGGTGTTCGCCGAGGCGGTCGCGTCGATGACCGCGTTGAACCGGGACGCGGCCCGGGCGGCGGTCGCCGCGGGCATCCGCTGCGGCACCGACGTGACCGGTTTCGGGCTGCTCGGGCACGCCAGCAAGCTGGCCCGGGCCAGTCGGCTGACGGTGGCGATCGACCCGGCCAAGGTGCCGTACCTGGCCGGCGCGCGGGAGGCGGTGCGGGACGGGTACGTCAGCGGCGGCACCCGCCGCAACCTCGACTGGGTGACGCCGTGGACCGACTTCGGGTCGTACGACGAGGCCGAGCGGCTGCTGCTGGCCGACGCGCAGACCTCGGGCGGGCTGCTGGTCGCCGGCGAGGTGCCCGGCGGCACCGTGATCGGTGAGCTGGTGCCCCGCGGGGGATCGATGGTCGTGCTGCGCTGAGACGCGCCGCACGCCCGGCGTGGGAGCCGCGCGAACGGGCACCGTACCCGATAAACTGTCATCTTTCCGCTACTCGGAGCAACGATGCTCAGGGAAATTTTGCCCGGAATGGTCACAGACCGGTAACTTGCCCCCGGCTGCGGTCATATGCCCCCCACCATCGTCAGTAAGGCCCGATCCGGAGGCCGGTGGGACGAACGCAGCGAGGAGGCGGCGTGACCGAGCTGTGGAACTGGAGAATCGACCGGGTGGCCCCGGTGGAGGTCTACCCGGCGCTGGCCGAGGCGCTCGGCCGGGTGGTGATGCCGCTGGCCGTGGCCGACCCGACGCGGCTGCCCACGTACGCGGTGATCTGCGACGTGTGGGAGGCGCCGGGCGAGTTCGGCACGATGGTCGACTGCTACGGCGTGCCGGACCGGCTCGACGAACGCACCAGCGTCGCGGCGCTGGCCCGGCTGCTCGGCCGGGACTGCCTGCTCACCGACGACACCCTGGACGCCGGCCGGCACCTGCTGGTGGGCCCGGACGGCACCATCCGCCCGGTGCACTTCGACGTCACCGAGACCGACGACGGCGAGATCCTCAGCAACCGGCGGCTGTGCACCGAGGCGCACCCCGGCTGTCGGGGCTGGTCCCGCTGCCACCGCTCGCGCTGGGCGCCGGATTCGGTGAACCCGGCCCTGGCCGCGGCCTGACCGCAGCCGCGGGGTCGCGCCGGCCGCCCCGCGCGCTCGACCGCATCCCGCGGGTACGGGTCGACTCCGGCCCGTACCACCGGGCGCCGGCCGTCCGCCGGCCCGGTCGACGGTCAGGCCGGTGCGGAGCCCCGACTCCCCGCCGGCTGACCACCCCGGACCACCAGCTGGTCGAGCAGGGTCGCGGTGGCGGCCGACACCGCCGCCACCGCCGCGTCGAAGGCCGCCGCGTTGTGCGCGGCGGGTGCCCGGAACCCGGAGATCTTGCGGACGTACTGCAGCGCCGCGGCGTCGATGTCCGCCGGGGACACCTCGGGAACGTACGGCTCACGCAGCGTCTTGATGCTCCGGCACATGGCTGTCCTCCTGCGGCTCGTGCGGCCGGTCCGGCCGGGCGATGAGCGGGTCCCGCCCATTGTCCCGCCCGATCGGTGCCGACGCGAGGAGGTGGGCGCTCGCCGGGCCGCTACCCTGGTACCCCGAGGAAAGGGGCGCCGAGCAGGTGGCTAGGACCTACAACGTCGTGACGTACGGCTGCCAGATGAACGTGCACGACTCCGAGCGCATCTCCGGCCTGCTGGAGCAGGCCGGCTACGTGCGCGCGGCCGGGCTCGACGACGACCCGGACGTGGTGGTGTTCAACACCTGCGCGGTCCGGGAGAACGCCGACAACCGGCTCTACGGCAACCTCGGCCGGCTGCGCCCGACCAAGAACCAGCGCCCCGACATGCAGATCGCCGTGGGCGGCTGCCTGGCCCAGAAGGACCGCGGCGAGATCGTCCGCAAGGCGCCCTGGGTGGACGTGGTGTTCGGCACCCACAACATCGGCTCGCTGCCGGTGCTGCTGGAGCGGGCCCGGCACAACGCCGCCGCCGAGGTGGAGATCCTCGAGTCGCTGGACGTCTTCCCCTCCACCCTGCCCACCCGGCGCGAGTCGACGTACGCGGGCTGGGTGTCGATCTCGGTGGGCTGCAACAACACCTGCACCTTCTGCATCGTCCCGTCGCTGCGCGGCAAGGAGAAGGACCGCCGCCCCGGCGACATCCTCTCCGAGGTGCGCGCCCTGGTCGACGAGGGCGTGCTGGAGGTGACCCTGCTCGGGCAGAACGTCAACTCCTACGGGGTCGAGTTCGGCGACCGGTACGCGTTCGGCAAGCTGCTGCGCGCCTGCGGGGACATCGACGGGCTGGAGCGGGTGCGGTTCACCAGCCCGCACCCGAAGGACTTCACCGACGACGTGATCGCCGCGATGGCCGAGACGCCGAACGTCTGCCACTCGCTGCACATGCCGCTGCAGTCCGGCTCGGACGACGTGCTGCGCGCGATGCGGCGGTCGTACCGGTCGGAGAAGTACCTCGGCATCATCGATAAGGTCCGCGCGGCCATGCCGGACGCCGCGATCACCACCGACATCATCGTCGGCTTCCCCGGCGAGACCGAGGCCGACTTCCAGCGCACCCTGGACGTGGTCCGCGAGTCCCGGTTCTCCTCGGCGTTCACCTTCCAGTACTCCAAGCGCCCCGGCACCCCGGCCGCCACCATGGACGACCAGCTGCCCAAGCAGGTCGTGCAGGAGCGTTACGACCGGCTGATCGCCTGCGTCGAGGAGATCACCTGGGCGGAGAACAAGAAGCTGGTCGGCCAGCCCGTCGAGGTGCTGGTCGCCATCGGCGAGGGGCGCAAGGACGAGCGCACCGGCCGGATGTCCGGCCGCGCCCGCGACGGCCGGCTGGTCCACTTCGCGACGGGAGCGAACGGCCAGCACAGCGACGCCGGGTCGTTCGCCGGGGCGATCCGGCCGGGCGACATCGTGCACACCACCGTCACGTACGCCGCCCCGCACCACCTCAACGCCGACGGCGAGCCGCTGTCGCACCGGCGTACCCGGGCCGGTGACGCGGCCGAGGCGGGCCGCTCCCCGCGTACCCCCGGGGTGTTGCTCGGGCTGCCCACGGTCGGGGCCCCGGCCGCGGTGCCCGCGGCGACCGGCGGCTGCGCCGCGCACTGAACCCGGACGGTCGCGGGGCCGGGGCCCCCCCCGGGGGGGCGGGGGGGGGGCGGGGTGGGGGGCCCGGGGCGGGGGGGGCCCGGGGCGCCCCCCCCCCGGGCGGGGGGGCGCCCCCGCCGCCCCCCCCCCCGCCCCCCCCCCCCCCCCCCCGGCGGCGGGGGGGGCCCCCCCCCCCCCCCCCCCGGGGGGGCCGGGCCCCGGCCCGGGTCAGCCCTCGTCCGCCGCGCCGGCCGGCTCCGCCGTGGCCGCGGGCGGCGTGGTGGCGGCCCGCTCGGCGGCGCTGCGCAGTACGCAGAACTCGTTGCCCTCCGGGTCGGCCAGCACCACCCAGCCGGTGCCGTCGGGCCGGCGCCGGTCGTCGACCTGCACCGCGCCGATGCCGAGCAGGCGTTCGACCTCCTCGTCCCGGGTCCGGTCGGCGGGCTCCAGGTCGAGGTGCAGGCGGTTCTTGATCGTCTTCTCCTCCGGCACCGCCAGGAAGATGATCTCCGGACCGCCGGGCGGCCGCAGCAGAGCCTCCGGGTCGCCGGGGAAGTCGTCGGGCTCACGGGAGCAGTCGAGGACCTGGGCCCAGAAGCCGGCCAGGGCGTAGGTGTCCCGGCAGTCGAAGCCGACGTTGTGGATACGTGCGCTCACGGTGTTCCTCCACGAAGGATGGACGCGCCCCGCGAGGATGAGAGGTCAGCGGGCGGGGCGGGGCGCGAAACGGGTCAAGGCGAACATCGACCGCACCCCCTCTCCATCGCTCGGGCTGACAGCGAAGGATCTTGCCACCGCCGGCCGTGAGCGGCAACCGGAAATCTCAACCCAGCAGCGCGCCCACCACCGCCAGGGTGACCATCGACAGCGCGGTCGTCACGATCACCGTCTCCCGAGCCACCGCCGCGCCCCGGCCGTACTCCCGGGCGAAGATGTAGGTGTTCTGCGCGGTGGGCAGCGCGGCGCACACCACCAGGGCCAGCAGCACCGGCGGGCGGACGCCGGCGAGCGACCCCACCGACCAGGCCAGCAGCGGCTGCGCCAGCAGCTTCAATCCGCTCAACCCGGCGACCGCGCCGCGGCCACGGGTGGGGCTCGGGTCGTCGGTCGCCGGCCGGGAGCCGGTGAGCGACAGGCCCAGCGCGACCAGCGCGGTCGGCACCGCCGCCGCGCCGAGCAGCGCCAGCGGCCCCGCCACCACCTCCGGTGGTCGCCACCCCAGGCCCGAGCAGAGCGCGCCCAGCGCCGGCCCGGCGATCACCGGGTTGCGCAGCGGCAGCGTGAGCAGTCGGCCGGGGCGCAGCGGCCGGCCGGCGGCCCGGTCCAGCGCCGTGAGGATCACCGGGGTCACCACCAGCACCTGGAACAGCAGCACCTCGGTGAGGAAGGCGGCGTCCCCGAGCACCTGCAACGCCACCGGGATGCCGAGGTTGGCCGAGTTGACGTACCCGGCGGCCATCGCCGCGATCGTCGACTCGCCGGTCGACCGGCGGGCCGCCGCGCCGACGGCGAAGCCGGCCGCCATGGTGACGGCGGTGCTGACCGCGAACGCGCCCAGGGCCCGCGGGTGCACCGCCAGCGGGGTACGGGACAGGGTGCTGAACAGCGCCGCCGGCATGGCCAGGTGGAACACGAACCCGCCGAGCACCCGTTCGGCGTCCGGGCCGAGCAGCCGACGCCGCCCGAGCAGCCAACCGAGCCCGGTGAGCACCCAGACGGGCACGAAGGCGGCGAGCACCGTACGCGGGCGGCGCGGTCAGGGCCGGACGGCCGGGACCGGCGCCGCCCCGTCGGCCGATGGCAGGGTGACGGTGACCTCCAGGCCACCGCCGCTGCGCCGGGCCACCACCTGCACGGTGCCGCCGTGCGCGTCGCAGACCGCCCGGACGATGGACAGCCCCAACCCCGACCCGCGTGCCCCGGTGCGCTCCCGGCCGCCTCGGCGGAACGGCTCGAACAGCCCGGGCACGTCGGCCTGGTCCACCTCGAACCCGGTGTTCCCCACCACCAGCCAGGAGTTGCGCCCGTCCGAGCCGGTCCGCACCCAGATCCGGCCGTGCAGGTGGTTGTAGCGGACGGCGTTCTCCACGAGGTTGCCGGCCAGCCGGTCCAGCAGCCCCGGGTCACCGATCACCGGGGCCGGCTTCAGCGCCGTCTGCACCCGCAACCCGATCCGCTCCACCTCGCGGGCCACGGCGGAGAGCGCGTTGGCGGTGCCGGTCGCCAGGTCGCACTCGGTCCGGCGGGCCAGCCGCCGGCCGGTCTGCGCCTCGCTGCGGGCCAGCACCAGCAGCGCGTCGACCAGGCCGTTGGCCCGCTCGGACGCCTCCCGCACCACGACGGCCATCCGGCGGTACTCCGCGGCGTCCGCCTCGTCGTCGCTGAGCGTCACGTCGATCTCGGTACGCATCACCGCCAGCGGGGTCCGCAGCTCGTGCGACGCGTTCGCCACGAACCGCTTCTGCGCCTCGAAGGCGGCGGCGATCCGGTCCAGCATGGCGTCGAACGTCCGCGCCAGCTCGGCCACCTCGTCGTCCGTGCCGGACCAGCCGATCCGCTGGTCGAGGGTGGCCTCGCCGAGCCGCTGCGCGGTCGCGGTGACCTGCCGCAGCGGGCGTAGCGTCCGCCCCGCCACCAGGTACGCCCCGGCGACCCCGACCACGCTGATCAGCAGCAGCGCGAGCAACCCCCGCAGCAGCAGCTCCTGCGACGCCGCGTCCACCAGCTGCCGCTGCCAGGCTGCGGCGTCCAGGGTCCGCCCGTCGGCCAGCGAGACGGTGGTGCCGGCGCGCAGCTCGTCGGCGGGGCGCAGCGCGTCGCGGACCAGCAACCAGGCCAGCGCCACCATGATCGCCCCGGCGCCGATCAGCAACACCCCGTTGAGCAGCGTCAACCGCAGCCGCAGGGTGGGCCGCACCGTCATGGCTTGACCGTGCGGTAGCCGGCGCCGACCACGGTCTCGATCAGCGGCGGGTCGCCAAGCTTCTTCCGCAGGGTCATCACGGTGACCCGGACGATGGTGGTGAACGGGTCGGTGTTGGCGTCCCAGACCCGGTCCAGCAGCTCCTCGCTGGAGACCACCGCGCCGCGCGCCTTGACCAGCTCGGCGAGCACGCCGAACTCCTTGTTGGTCAGGTCGACCGGCGCGCCGGCGCGGGTGACCACCCGGCGGGCCGGGTCCAGCACCACGTCACCGACGGCCAGCACCGGCGGCGCGGCCGGGGTGGCCCGCCGGCCGAGCGCCTGCACCCTGGCCACCAGCTCGTCGAAGGCGAACGGCTTGGGCAGGTAGTCGTCCGCGCCGAGGCCCAGCCCCTCCACCCGGTCGGCCACGCTGTCGCTGGCGGTCAGCATCAGCACCCGGGTCAGCGTGCCGGAGGCGACCAGCTCGGCGCAGATCTGGTCGCCGTGCATGCCGGGCAGGTCCCGGTCGAGCACCAGCACGTCGTACCGGGTGACGAAGGCGGCCTCGTGACCGGCGTTGCCGTCGTACGCCACGTCGACCGCCATGCCGCGCTTGCGCAGTCCGCGCGCGATCGCGTCGGCGAGGTTCCGCTCGTCCTCGACCACCAGCACCCGCATCCCGACCTCCTCGCCGACCTGCCCGACAACCTAGCCGGGGTCGCCAAACCGGCGACGGGCCAGGGCCGGCCGGACGGCGGAATCAGCCGGGCAACCGCCACACCCGCAGCCCACCGCTGCGCTGCCAGCAGACCAGCAGGCGATCGCGACCGCCGCAGCCCTCCGCGCGCTCCGGCAGCAGGTCGCGCGGTCGCACCTCCCCGTCGGTGCCCAGCTCGGCCAGGAGCAGCCGACCGGCCGAGACCGGCCGGGTGAGCTGCAGCGTCGCGCCGTCGTCCGGCGAGCCGCCGAGCTGCCAGCCGGCCAGGTCCAGGATCACCCGGCCGGTCGCCGGGTCGAGCAGGCCGAGCCGCTCGTCGCCCGGGTCCACCCGCACCGCGAGCATCCGGTCACCCTGCATCCGCAGCGGCTGCCAGACGTCGCTCGGCCAGCGGGGCCGGCCGGTGGCCGGGTCGAGCACCCGGGAGCCACCGATCCCGTACAGGCAGATCGCGTCGGCGCAGGGCCCGGCGAACATCCGCTCCGTCTGCTCGGACGGCACCCGCCAGCGCCGGGCGCCGGTGACCAGGTCGTAGCCGGCGAGCCGGTCCGGTGCCTCGTCGACCAGCAACAGGTCGCCGGCGACCCGGGCCGTCTCCTGGCCGTCTCGGGCCGGCGGCACCGGCAGGGTGGTACGCACCGCGCCGGTGTGCGGGTCGCGTACCTCGGCCCGGCCGGCCCGGGTCACCAGCACCACCGCCGTCACGGTGTCCCCGGCCGTGCCGTAGCCGACTGCCCCGGCGCCGGTGCTCGCCGTCCACCGGATCGCGCCGGTCGCGCCGTCCACCGCCCGTACGGTCACCGAGTCGGATCGCACGCTCTCCAGCAGCAGGACATCCCCGCTCGGCAGGGAAACGGTGCCGGGCACGCGCCAGCGCACCCGCCCGTCGGCCGCATCGAGCAGGACGGTCTCCTCGCCGCCGCCCTCGGCGCCGGTGGAGACCAGCAGGCCGTCGCCCCGCGGTTCCATCCGGCGGAGTTGACCGCCGTCCGGCGGGGTCCACCGCCAGCGGGGTCGTTCGTCGGCGAGCCCCACCGCGGTCAGGCCCCGCACCCGGAGCGGCCCCTCGCCGCCCTCCACGACGACGAACAGATCCCCGAGGAGGTAGCTGTCCCCGAGGGAGTATCCAACCGCCGCGGAGTCGTCCCGGGAGAACAGCAGCGTCGGGCCGCTCGGCGCGGGCGCCGCGGCCGCCAGTGCGAGCAGGGCGAGCAGGCCGACCAGCAGGGCCCGCAGCGGCCGGCCGACCGAGGGCGGTGGCCGACGGTCGGCCGGTGCCGGCTCGGCGCCGTCGGTCACGTCCCCCAGGTCGATCAGCGTCATGGCCACCCGTCCCTCCGGTCCCGGGTTCTCGTCCCCGGGCCCCCGCTCGATGTGCCGTGGTCACCGCAGCCGCCAGACGCCGTACCCGGCGTCCGACCGCCGGCAGGCCAGCAGGTCGCCGTCGGCCACGCAGGCGCCGGCGACGCCGGACAACACGTCGAGGACGCGTGCCCGGGCCGCGGCGACGTCCAGCTCGGCCACCACCGCCCGCCCGTCGTCGGCCCGGCGCACCGCGACCAGCCGCCGGTCCGTCGGCCGCCGGCTGACCAGCCACCACCGGCCGGGCTCGGCGAGCACCCGGCCGGTGGCGGCGTCGAGGTACGCCACCCGCTGCTCGGCACCCGACCCCGGCTCGTCGGCCACCAGCAACCGCCCGCCCCGCTCGAGCAGCGTCCCCGTCCAGGTGGCAGAGGACCAGCGGACCGCGCCGGTCGCCGGATCGAGTCCCCGCATCCCGCCGGGCTGCAGGTACGCGCAGAGCACCGGCCCGCAGCCGGAGACGTACCACACCCGACCCACCCGGGCCTCCCACCGCCGGTCCAGCCGGTCCAATCCGTACGCGGTGAGCCGGGTCGCGTTCTCCTGGGACAGCAGCAGCAGGTCGCCCACCGGCTGACCCCACAACTCCCCGGGCAGGGCGGCGGGGTCGATCCGGGCGGCGGTCAGCCGGGCACCGGTGCGGGCGTCGTAGACCAGGGTCGGGCCACCCGGCGGGGTGGTGACGATCCGGTCGACACCGTCGGGGCCCGCGCGGTAGCCGACCGGGCCGGGCACCGGCAGCGTCCACCGCACCCGCCCGGTGGCCAGCTCGACGAAGCGGAGCGTGCGGCTGGCCGGCTCCTCCCCCTCGCTGATGAGCAGGCCGCCCGGCACGTCGAACCCCGCCCCGTCCTCCTCCCAGCGGCGCTCGCCGGTGGCCAGGTCGAACGCGTACGTGCGGTAGGGCCCCTCGGCGTCCGCACCGCCGACGAAGAGCACCACCCCGTCGCGGACGCCGACCTCGCCGTACGGGGTGGCGAACGGGATCGGCGCCTGCCACAGCGGGGTGAGCGGGCCGCGACCGGCGGCCGGCACGGCGTACGCGGACAGCCGCGCGGCGCGCCCGGCGGACGGGCCGGCCGGTTCCGTCACGAACAACCGGCCGGCGCTCAGGAAGGCGGCCGAGCCCGACGGGGCGGCCACCGCGAACACCTCCCGGCGGACCGGCGCGGCCGCCCCGGCCAGCGCCAGCAGGGCGAGCACCAGCACCAGCGCGGCCCGGGCCGGGCGGCCGATCGGGCGGGGTGCGCGGCGGGGCGGCTCCGGGCCGGCCTCGTCGCGCAGCTCGCCCAGCTCGATGACCGTCACGCCGACCTCCCCGACCGTCGTGCCACCACCACCCGGGCGCCGGAGTGGGACGCTCAGCGGCCCACCCGGGCCGACCCGGCACCGCCTGTACGATGGCGCGTCGTGGCTGTGCCGGTGGTAGACCCCTCGTTGAACCAGACGTCCGTGCCCGACCGGGTCGAGCCGGTCGCCGCGGAGCGACCCCGACGGCGCCCCGGGCGGGCCGACGCGCTGGCCATCGGAGCCTATGTGCTGCTGGGCGTTTTCGTCTGCCTCAACTACTGGGTGGACGTCCAGCACCGGGTCTCCTCGCACCTGCCCACCGACCACAGCTGGTTCGAGTGGCTCTTCTCGCACGGCGCGTACTCGCTGCGGCACCTGGAGAACCCGCTGTTCAGCGCCCGGCAGAACGCGCCGGACGGGGTGAACATGATGGCCAACACCTCGCTGCTCGGGGTGACCCTGCCGCTGGCCCCGGTGACCTGGCTGTTCGGCCCGCAGGTGACGTACGCGCTCTACCTGGGCGGCGCGCTGGCGGCGACCGCGGCCACCTCGTACTGGATGCTCTCCCGGCACGTGGTGCGCTCGCGGGCGGCGGCGTTCGTCGGCGGCGCGTTCCTGGGCTTCGCACCGGGCATCGTGCACCACGCCAACGGGCAGCCGAACTTCGTCTCCAACTTCCTGCTGCCGCTGATCGTGGCCCGGGTGCTGCGGCTGGGCGCGCCGGGCCGGTGGCTGCGCGACGGGCTGGTGCTCGGCCTGCTGGTGGCGTACCAGGTCTTCATCAACGAGGAGATGCTGCTGCTCACCGCGCTGGCCTGCCTGGTGGTGGTGCTGGCGTACGCGGCGCAGCGGCCCCGGGCGGCGGGCCGGCGGGCCGGCGGCTTCCTGGCGTCGCTCGGGGTGGGCGGCGGCCTGGCGCTGCTGCTCACCGCCTACCCGATCTGGTTCCAGTTCGACGGCCCGCAGTCCTACCGCGGCCTGCAGGGCGGGGTGTTCCACAGCTGGGGCGAGGACCTGATGGCCTTCGTCACCTTCGCCCGGGACACCGTCGCCGGGACCGAGGCGGTGGAGAAGACCATCGGGGTGACCGAGCAGAACACCTGGTTCGGCTGGCCGCTGGTGCTGGTCGGGCTGGCCGCGCTGGTGCTGCTCTGGCGGCGCAGCCTGGCCGCCCGGATCGCCGGCGTGCTGGTGCTGGTCTTCACGGTCGCCGCGATCGGCCCGGTGGTCCGCTTCGACGGCGAGGAGACCGGGATCGCCGGCCCCTGGGCGTACGTCCCGGACGACCTGCCGCTGGTGGAGATGATGATGCCGACCCGGCTCACCCTGGTGGTGGCCGCCGCGGTGGGCGTACTGCTGGCGCTGGCCTGGGACGCGCTGGCCGGGCACGGCCGCGCGGCCGCCGCGCCGGCGCCCGTGGTGCCCGCCCCGCGGACCGCGCCGGACGACGCGCCCTCGACGGCGACCGACCGCGGGCCGGCGGCCGGCGCGGCCGACGGGCGTCCGGCCCGCGCCGGGCGGCGCTGGGTCCGGCCGGCCGGCTACGCGGCGATCGCGCTGGCCGTGCTGCCGCTGACCCCCCGTCCGCTGCCGGCGCAGCACGTCGACCCGCCGCCGCACTTCATCACCGCGGGCGGCTGGCGGGGGTACGTCCCGGCCGGCCGCACCCTGGTGCCGGTGCCCGTCCCGAGCAACGTGCACGGCCTGTCCACGCTGCGCTGGAGCGCGCTGACCGGGCAGGCGTTCCCAATCCCGGGCGGCTACTTCATCGGGCCGAACGCGGACGGCGAGGGCGTGTTCGGCGCGCCGAACCGGCCGACCAGCACGCTGATCTACGCCACCATGGACGCCGGCACCGTGCCGCCGCTGACCGACGAGGACCGCCGTCGGGCGGTGGCCGACCTGCGCTACTGGAACGCGTCGGTGGTGGTGCTCGGCGCGCACCCCCGTGAGGCGGTGCTGCGCGAGCTGATGACCGGCCTGCTCGGCCCGGCCCGCCGGGTCGACGACGTGTGGCTCTGGGACGTCCGCCCGCTGGTCGGTTGACCGGCCGGGCCGCGGGCCCGAGGGGCCGGGACCGGGGACGAGCGGCGGCTCAGGCGGAGCGGGCGCTCAGCCGCCGGACGTCCCACACCCAGACGTCCAGCTCCTCGCGGCCGGGGCCGACCAGCTGCTCCACCGTCCGGCGCAGCGGCTCGGCGTTGTGCTGACCGACCGGCAGCACCAGCACGGCCGCGTTCCAGTGCCGCAGCTCGTCCAGGAAGCGGCGGCGCTGCCGGTCGTTCAGCTTCGGCGTACGCCCGGTGGTGGCCACCTCGTCGAGCAGGTCGCCGATCCCGCTGGGCCGGCCGCCGAAGCGGCCCGGGTCGCCGGTGTTGCCGTTGCGCGGGGCGAGGAAGTATCCGCCCGGGATCCGGAAGTCGAGGTTGGTGGTGGCCGCCCAGCGCATCCCGTGGGTGTTGCCCATGCTCGGCACGGGCACCGGCACCAGCGTCTGGTCCGGCCCGACGTACTCCCGCCACCGGCCGGCGGTGACGAATTCGGGCACCGGCGGTCGGGTGGTCACCTTCAGCGGCATCGGCACGATCGGCAGCAGCGCCAGCACCATCGCGGCCACCGCGACCGTCCGGGCGTGCCGCCACTCGGGCCCGTTCAGGGTGAAGGCCCGCTGCACGCCCAGCGCCAGCAGCACCCCGATCACCACCGAGGTGATCAGGGCGAACCGGGTCGGCACCACCGCGTCCAGCAGCGGCAGCCGGACCAGCAGGTCCCACGGGCCGGTGAACAGGTCGCGGTCCCACCAGGAGACCCGCTCGCCGAGGGAGAGCACCGCGAAGAACAGCCCGGTCGCGGCGAGCGCGCGGACCATCACCTCCCGGCGCAGCCAGAGCACGATGCCGACGGCGATCAGCGACAGGCTCCAGCCGAAGAAGGCGTTCTCCTCCGAGTAGTTGGGGGCCAGGTTGACGTTGGCCCGCTCGTTGCCGCCGAAGGTCGGCGAGCCGGGGGCGAAGAACGCGGCGATGTCGTTGCCGTAGTCGCGGACCGCGTCGCTGAGCCCGTGGTACGCCATCGGCCCGGCGAACTGGACGTAGAGCGGGTACGCCAGCAGCGCCCCGGCCAGCACCGCGCACACCGGGAGCCCGACGGCCAGCGATCGCCACGCCCGGGCCCACAGCGCCGGCCGTTGCACCACCATCGCGGTCAGGAAGACCCCGCAGGCGAGCGCGGTGAACAGCAGGATCTCCTCGTTGATGAACGCCTGCGCGGTGACCAGCAGGGCGAGCAGCACCCCGTCGCGCACCGGTCGGGTCGAGCGGGTCAGCACCAGCACCCGCCAGACGATGAACGGCAGCAGGAACTGGCTGATGATGTTCGGGTGCCAGTTGGCGTGCGACAGCATCGCCGGGGAGAAGCCGCAGAACCAGCCGCCGACCGCCGCGGCCAGCCGGCGCCCGACCAGGTGCCGGGAGAAGACGTGGTACCAGGCGGCGGCGGTGCCGGCGAGGCCGAGGGTGACCAGCGCCACGAACGACACCGCCGGCCCGAAGAGCAGGGTCACCGGCACCATCGGGATCCCCAGCGCCAGCACCGCCGTGTTGGCCATCAGGTTCACGCCGTCGGGGTAGTTGAACCGGTCGGTGAAGAACGGGAACTCCCCGTGCAGCACCACCCGTACCGAGTGGGCCAGGAAGAACTGCACCTGCGCCGGGTCGCTGCTGTAGAGCGAGGCCACCCGGCCGGCCGGGTCGACCCAGATCGGGCCGGTCACCCAGAGCGCGACGAGCAGGAAGACGCCGTACACCGCCAGGTCCTTGCGGCGGGAGGTCCACCGCCACCGCCGGGATCGCGCGGGCGTGGCCGCCGGGTCGGGCGCGGCTGGCCGCCCCGGTACGCCGTTCACGCGCGGCGGGTCGGGGCGGGTGGGGGCCGGCGGGGGCGCCGTCACGGTCGCCGTGGCGCCGCGGACGCCGTTCGGGGCGGCGTCGGTGTCCGGCGCGTACGGGCCGCGCGGCTGGGCAGACGTCACAGTCGCCGGAGTCTACCGGAGCCCGCGATTGGTCCGAATGTGGCTCTGGTGTCCCTTGTGGCCACCCGGCACGGACTGCGGTCCGGCGCCGGCCGTTGCGTACGATGGCAGCTTCCGGCGGAGGACGACCACGCAATCGGGGGTGTACGGGTGGGATCGGCGCGCGCCCTCGGCGGAACGGTCGCCGCCCTGCTCGCGGTGGCGCTGACCGGCACCGGCTGTGCCCCGGTGACCGGCCGGCAGGCCGACCGGCTGCGGGCCGGCGTGGACAGCCTCGACGGCACGCTGCGGGTGTGGCCGGCGCGCGGGCGGCTCGCCGGCGACGCGGCGGCGACGGCCGCGATCAGTGAGGCGGTACGCGCCTGGCGGTCCCCGATCGACGACCGGGCGCACCTGCCGACCTCCGGCATCCTCTGGTCCGGCGAGGCGGCCGGCGCCCCGCTGGCCCTGGTCGCCGCCGACGTGCCCGGTGAGGGCGCCTCCTGGCTGCTCCAGGTGACCGGCGCCGACGGCCGGTACGTGGTCACCCGCGCCGCCGAGTACACCGACCCCGGCTACCTGGCCTACGCCGACGTGCTGCCGGTGCAGCTGAGCGACGGCCGGCACTACCTGACCTCCGGCCGGGTGCAGCGGCTGCTCGGCCCGAACGGCCGGTCGCTGGCCGTCACCGACGGGCTGACCGGCCCGGTGACCGTGCCGGCCTGCGCGGCGGTGCCGGTGACCGCGACCCTGCGGGCCACCGAGTCGCTGCCCCGAGGACGGGCCGCCGAGCGGCTGCTCGACCTCGGTGCCGCGACCGCCGACCCGCGCTACCCGCTGGTCCGGGACGAGACCGGCTCCGGCCGGCGGGCGCTGGACGGGCTGGACACCTGCGTGCTGGCCGGCGCGAAGGGGCCGTTCAGCAGCGTCCCGCGCCGGATCGGGGACGGCACGGCGGACCGTTCGGCGCCGGAGTCGTGGCCGGTGGAGAAGCTGACGATGCGGGCGATCAGCGAGATGACCCTGGGCGGCGGGCACGACCCGGGCGACCTGGAGCAGCTCACCTGGGAGACCGCGGCCGGCACGATGACGTCGGTGGTGTACCGGCCGGCCGGCGACGGGACGCCGGTGGTATCGCCCGCCGACCGCTCCAACCCGCTACAGACGTACGTGCTGCCGGTGCCGGGGCAGCCGCTGGTGGTGCTCACCTGGCGGCCCGCCCGGGACGCCTCGCTGTCGGTGCCGCCGGGCACGCCCCGGCTGGTGGACCGGCCGGGGCTGGTGGTGGTGCCGATGCCCACCGCGAAGCAGGCGTTCAGCCTGGCCACGGCCGAGAAGACCTACTACCGCTCGGTCGGCGGCCGCTGACCGTCCGGCGCACACCGACGCCGGCGGCGACCCGGACCGTGGCTGGCCGCGACAGCCGGACGGGCGGCCCCGGAGGAACCGGGACCGCCCGTCGGGTCGTACGCGATCAGTTGGGGCTGGCGTCCCGGGCCGGCAGCCGGACCGTCTCCACCGACGGGGCGTCGCCGTCCAGGCCGGAGATCCAGCCGGTCACGTCCCGGGCCACGTCCTGGGCGGTCAGCCGCAGGTCGGCGAGGATCTGCGCCCGGGTGCCGTGCGGGTGCCAGTCGGCCGGCACGCCGAGGTCACGCAGCGGGACCCGGACGTCGGCGTCCCGCATGGCCTGGCCGAGCGCGTCACCGACCCCGCCGACCCGGACGCCGTCCTCGACGGTGACCACGAGCCGGTGGCCGGCGGCCAGCTCGACCAGCTCGGCCGGGACCGGGCGGACCCAGCGCGGGTCGACCACGGTGACCCCGTAGCCCTGCTCGGCCAGCCGCGCGGCGACCTCCATGCCGAGCTGGCCGAACGAGCCCACCGCCACCAGCAGCACGTCGGTGCGCGCCGACTCGGCCAGCACGTCGACCGGGCCGACCCGGCGGATCGCCGGCAGGTCGGCGGCGACCGTGCCGGTCGGGAAGCGGACGATGGTCGGGCCGTCGTCGACGGCCAGCGCCTCGCGCAGCTCCTCGCGGAGGCTGTCGGCGTCCCGCGGCGCGGCGATCCGCAGGCCGGGCACCACCCCGAAGACGGACATGTCCCAGATGCCGTAGTGGCTGGGCCCGTCGGGGCCGGTGATCCCGGCCCGGTCCAGCACGAAGGTCACCGGGAGCTTGTGCATGGCCACGTCCAGCAGGACCTGGTCGAAGGCGCGGTTGAGGAAGGTCGCGTAGACCGCCACCACCGGGTGCAGCCCGCCCATAGCCAGGCCGGCCGCCGAGGTGGCGGCGTGCTGCTCGGCGATGCCCACGTCGTACACCCGGTCGGGGTGCTTGCGGGCCAGCGCGGCGATGCCGGTCGGCTCGGCCATCGCGGCGGTGATGCCCACCACGTCCGGCCGCTCGTCGGCGATCGCCACCAGCTCGTTCGCGAAGACGTGGGTCCACTTCACCGACGGGGCGGCGACCAGCCTGCCGGTCTCCACGTCGAAGGCGCCACCGGGACCGTGCAGGCAGTCGGCCTCGTCGTCCTCGGCCGGGCGGTAGCCGTAGCCCTTGCGGGTGACCGCGTGCACGATCACCGGGCCGCCGAAGTTCTTCGCCGCGCGCAGCGCCGCCTCGACCGCCGGCACGTCGTGGCCGTCGACCGGGCCGACGTACTTGATGCCGAGGTCCTCGAACATCGCCTGCGGGGCGACCGCGTCCTTGATCCCCTTCTTGACCGCGTGCAGCACCTCGTACATCGGCTTGCCGACGAACGGGGTGTTGCCCAGCGCGTCCTTGACGGTGTCGAGGACCTTCTCGTAGCCGGGGTTGAGCCGCAGCGAGGAGAGGTGGTCGGCCAGGCCGCCGATGGTCGGCGAGTAGGACCGGCCGTTGTCGTTGACCACGATCACCAGCGGGTTGCCGGCGGTGGCGATGTTGTTCAGCGCCTCCCAGCACATGCCGCCGGTCAACGCACCGTCGCCGACCACGGCGACCACGCTGCGCTGCTCACCGCGCAGCGCGTACGCCTTGGCCAGGCCGTCGGCGTAGGACAGCGCGGTGGAGGCGTGCGAGTTCTCGATCAGGTCGTGCTCGCTCTCGGCCTGGCTCGGGTAGCCCGACAGGCCGCCGCGCTGGCGGAGCTGGTCGAAGCCGTCCTGCCGGCCGGTGAGGATCTTGTGCACGTACGACTGGTGGCCGGTGTCGAACAGGAGCCGGTCGCGCGGCGAGTCGAAGACCCGGTGCATGGCCAGGGTCAGCTCGACGACGCCCAGGTTCGGGCCGATGTGCCCACCGGTGCGGGAGACCTTGGCGATCAGGAAGTCGCGGATCTCGGCGGCGAGGATGTCCAGCTGCTCGGCGGTCATCCGCTTCACGTCCTGCGGCCCACGGACGGCGCCCAGCAGCCGACCGTGGTTGGCCGTGTCCTCTTCAACACTCATGACGTGAGAGTCTATCGGCCGCCCGCAGCACCGCAGCTCGACCGGGGATCACCGCGGGTCCACCTCGTCGACGACCAGCCGGCGCGGCGGCGCGGGCGGGGTGGCGGCGTACGCCGGCCCGGCCGGCGTCCAGGAGCCCAGCACGGCCGCCCGGGAGGCGCCGGTCACCGAGGGCACCGCGCCGGGCAGACCGTGCCAGGACAGCCAGCCCAGCAGGGCGAACGCGTACGCCTCCTTGGCCTGCGCCGGCACCCCCAGCTCGTCGGTGACGCGCAGCCGCCACCGGCCGGCGCCGAGGGCGGCCAGCCGGCCCAGCAGGGTGGGATTGCGCACTCCGCCGCCGGCCGCGATGACCTCCGTCACCCCGTGCCGGTCGCACTCGGCGGCCACCGTGCGCGCGGTCAGCTCGGTGAGGGTGGCCAGCACGTCGTCCGGGGCCACCGGCCCGGCCTGGGCCAGCCGCTCGTCGAGGTAACCGGCGTGGAACAGCTCCTTGCCGGTCGACTTGGGCGGGGGCGCGGCGTAGTACGGCTCGGCGAGCAGCAGGTCCAGCAGCCCGGCGTGCACCCGACCGGCGGCGGCCCGCGCCCCGTCGACGTCGCAGGGGCGGTCGAGGAAGCGCCGGGCCGCCGCGTCCAGCAGCGCGTTGGCCGGGCCCACGTCGTAGCCGAGGACCGGCGCCCCGGGCGCGACCACGGTGAGGTTCGCGATCCCGCCCAGGTTCAATGCCGCCCGCACCGCTGCGCTGTCCGAGCCCCGCGCTGCGCGGGGGGCGGCGGCCGGGTCGAGCAGCAGCGCGTCGAACGCCGGGACCAGCGGCGCGCCCTGCCCGCCAGCCGCCACGTCCGCCGAGCGCAGGTCGTGCAGCACCGGTACGCCGACCCGCGCGGCCACCCGGGCCGGCGCGCCGAGCTGGAGCGTGCCGCGCACCCGCCCGCCGTCGACCCAGTGGAAGACGGTCTGCCCGGGCGACACGACCGCGTCGGCCGTGCCACCGGCCAGCTCCACCCCGACCGCCGCCGCCTCGGCGAACACCTCGCCGAGCCGGTTGTCCAGCCGGCAGACCGCCTCGATCGTGGTGGCCGCCGGGGGCAGCAGCGCGCCGATCGCGGCCCGCAGGTCGTCCGGGTAGGTCAGCTCGCGGTGCCCGAGCGGCCGCAGCCGGAGCGTCTCGGAGTCGAGGCGGAACTCCCCCGCCACCACGTCCACCCCGTCGTACGAGGTGCCCGACATCAGCCCGACGATCTTCATCGCGCCAGGCTAGTCCCGGGCCGCCGCCGGGGGCAGGAAGAGGCCGACCAGCTCGACGTGCTGGGTCATCGGGAACAGGTCGAAGCCGCGCAGCTCGGCCAGCCGCCAACCGGCCCCGGTGAAGGTGCGCACGTCCCGGGCGAAGGCGGCGGGATCGCAGGCCACGTACGCGACTGCGCGCGGCCCGGCCGCGACCAGGCCGCGCACCACCGCCGCGCCGGCCCCGGAGCGCGGCGGGTCGAGCACCACCAGGTCGACCGGGCCGGTGATCCGGCGCCGGGCCAGCGCGGTCTCCACCCGAGCGGCGACCGCCTCCACCCTGGGCAGGTCGGTGAGGTTCCTCCGGGCGGCCTCGACGCCCTCGGCGGCCGCCTCGACCAGGGTGATCCGGGCGGCCGGCCCGACCCGGTCGGCGAGCGCGGCGGCGAACAGCCCGGCCCCGCCGTACAGGTCCCAGGCGGATTCTCCGGGGCGCGGGTCGAGCAGCTCCAGGACCGCGTCGACCAGCGCGTCGGCGGCGGCCGGGTGCACCTGCCAGAAGCCTCCGGCGGGCAGCGTCCACTCCCGGCCGGCGGCCCGCTCCCGGACGCTCTGCGGCCCGCTGACCGGCGTGCTCTCCCCGTCGGCCATCGCGGTCACGCTGACGTCCCCGCCGGTGGAGGCGACCGTCTCGACCGCCTCCGCGTCCGGCCAGCGCACGCCCGACGGGGTGAGCACCGGCAGCTCCTGGATCGCCGGATGGGCGATCAGGCAGCGCTCGATCGGCACCACCTCGTGCGAACGGTGCTTGAGCAGGCCCGCGCGGCCGGCCCCGTCGACCGCGTAGCGGACCCGGGAGCGCCAGCCGAGCGGGCCGCCGGGCAGCGGGGCGACGGCCACGCCCAGCGCGTCCGCCTCGGCGTCGGTCAGCCCGCCGAGGCGGGTGAGCTGCTCCCGCACCACCGTGGCCTTCCAGGCCAGCTGGGCCGCGGGCGCGACGTGCTGCAGGTCGCAGCCGCCGCACCGGCCGGGACGGGCGTACGGGCACGGCGGGGGGACCCGGTCCCGGGAGGGGTCGAGGACCTCCACCGCGTCGGCGCGGGCGAACCCCTTGTGCAGCTCGGTCACCTCGGCCACCACCCGCTCACCGGGCAGCGCGTGCCGGACGAAGACCACCTGGCCGTCGACCCGGGCCACGCAGTGGCCGCCGGGGGCGACCGCGTCGACCATCAGCTCGACCCGCTCGGCCTCCTCCAGCCCGCGCCGCTCGCCCACCGCGTCCCCGGTCACGGCCGCCCCCCAGGGCCGCTCTCGCCGGACGGGGCGGAGACCACCGGCGGGACCTCCGGCGGCAGGGTGCTGCGCGGCGCGACCCGCGGCCCCCGGGCGGGGGTACGGGTCAGCGTCGCGTCCAGTCGGTCCAGGTTCTTGCTGGCGGTGGAGGCGAGCTGCCACGGCACGCTGGTCACCATCACCCCGGGCTCGAACAGCAGCCGGCCCTTGAGCCGCAACGCGCTCTGGTTGTGCAACAGGTTCTCCCACCAGCGGCCGACGACGTACTCCGGAATGAAGACGGTGACCACGTCGCGGGGCGACGCCCGGCGGGTGTTCGCCACGAAGTTCAGGATCGGCCGGGTGATCTCCCGGTACGGCGAGTCGATCACCGTGAGCGGGACGGGCAGCTCCCGCCGCTCCCAGTCGGCCTGCAGGTCCCGGGTGTCCTTCTCGTCCACGTTCACGGTGACCGCGGTCAGCGTGTCCGGGCGGGTCGCCCGGGCGTACGCGATGGCCCGCAGGGTCGGCTGGTGCAGCTTGCTGACCAGCACGATGGCGTGGTTGCGGGCGGGCAGCACGCCGCGCGCCTCGGTCGGCTCCAGCTCGGTGGCGACCCGGTCGTAGTGCCGGCGGATGGCCAGCATCAGCACGTAGATCACCGCCATCGCGGCGATCGCGATCCAGGCGCCGAGCAGGAACTTGGTGACCAGCACGATGATCAGCACGACGCCGGTGAGCACCATGCCGAAGGCGTTGATCGCCCGGGAGCGGAACATCCGACTGCGCGCCTGCGGGTCCCGCTCGGTACGCAGGTGCCGGTTCCAGTGCCGGATCATGCCGGCCTGGGAGAGCGTGAACGAGACGAACACGCCGACGATGTAGAGCTGGATCAGCCGGGTCACCTCGGCCTGGAAGCCGACGATCAGCACCACCGCGGAGACGGCGAGGAAGATGATGCCGTTGGAGAAGGCCAGCCGGTCGCCCCGGGTGTGCAGCTGCCGGGGCAGGTAGCGGTCCTGCGCCAGGATCGAGCCGAGCACCGGGAAGCCGTTGAACGCGGTGTTCGCGGCCAGGAACAGGATCAACGCGGTCATCCCGGCGACCACGTAGAGCAGGACCGAGCCGGAGCCGAACACGGTCTCGCCGAGCTGGGTGGTGACAGTCTTCTGCACGTACCCGTCGGGGCCGGAGATGATCTGTGACGGGTCCTCGACGAACTGCAGGCCGGTCAGCCGGGCCAGCCAGATGATGCCGACCAGCATGCTCACCGCGATGGTGCCGAGCAGCAGCAGCGTGGTCGCCGCGTTCTTCGACTTGGGGGCCTTGAACGCCGGCACCCCGTTGGAGATCGCCTCCACGCCGGTGAGCGCGGCGCAGCCGGAGGAGAAGGTGCGCAGCAGCAGGAAGATCAGCGCGAACCCGGCCACGCTGTGCTCGGGCCTGATCTCCAGCCCCGCGCTGGGGGCGCGCAGCTCGTCACCGAGCACGAACACCCGGATCAGGCCGGTAATGATCATGCCGCCGATCACGATCACGAACCCGTAGGTGGGGATGGCGAAGGCGGTGCCCGACTCGCGCAGGCCGCGCAGGTTCATCGCGGTGAGCAGCACCACCGCGGCGACCGCGATCAGCACCTTGTGGGTGGCCACGAACGGCACCACCGAGCCGAGGTTGGCCACCCCGGAGGAGACCGACACGGCGACGGTCAGCACGTAGTCGACCAGCAGCGCGCTGCCCACCGCCAGCCCGGCGCGCGGCCCCAGGTTGACCGTGGCCACCTCGTAGTCGCCGCCGCCGGAGGGGTACGCGTGCACGTTCTGCCGGTAGCTGGCCACCACGGTGAGCATCACCACGACGACCGCGAGGGCGATCCACGGCGAGAAGAGGAACGCCGACGCGCCCGCGATGGAGAGGGTCAGCAGGATCTCGTCCGGCGCGTACGCGACGCTGGACAGCGCGTCGGAGGCGAAGACGGGCAGCGCGATGCGCTTGGGCAGCAGGGTGTGCTGGAGCCGGTCGGACCGGAACGGTCGACCGAGGAGGAGTCGCTTCAGCAGCGAGGTGGGACGGGCCACAAGCGCCAAGGGTACGACCACCGTCCACCGCCGTTCCAGGGGTGCCTGATCACGTTCTCCGGCGTCCGCGCGGTACGGTCGGTCACCCGCCGGCGGCCCGGACGTGGCAGGCTCGCAGTCGACAGGCGCGCCCAGGACGGGCGGCACCTTGGGAGGGACACCGTGCACGTCGTGATCATGGGTTGCGGCCGGGTCGGCTCGACCCTGGCCCACAGCCTGGAGTCCCGGGGACACTCGGTGGCCGTGATCGACCAGGACGCCGACGCGTTCCGCCGGCTCGGCCCCGACTTCGCCGGCATCACCGTCACCGGCGCCGGCTTCGACGGTGAGGTGCTGCGGCAGGCCGGCATCGAGCGGGCCGACGCCTTCGCCGCGGTGTCCAGCGGCGACAACTCCAACATCATCTCCGCGCGGCTGGCCCGCGAGACGTTCGGCGTCTCCCGGGTCGCCGCCCGGATCTACGACCAGCGCCGGGCCCAGGTCTACGAGCGGCTCGGCATCCCCACCGTGGCCACCGTGCGCTGGACGGCCGACCGGATGCTGCGGCACCTGGTCCCGGAGGGCAACGTGGAGATCTTCCGCGATCCCACCAGCACCGTGTCGATCATGGAGATCCCGGTGCACAAGGACTGGGTCGGCCGGCCGCTGCGCCAGCTCGAGGAGGCCGCCGGCGCCCGGGTGGCGTACCTGACCCGGTTCGGCATCGGCACGCTGCCCACCGGCTCCACCGTCGTGCAGGAGGGTGACCAGCTCTACGTGCTGGTCACCGACGACATCGTCGCCTCGGTCACCGCGGTGGCCGCGACGCCGCCCGAAGGAGGGCACTGAGTCATGCGGATCGCCATCGCCGGCGCCGGCAACGTGGGCCGGTCGATCGCCCAGGAGCTGATCGACAACGGCCACCAGGTGATGCTGATCGAGCGGCAGCCCAAGATGCTCCGGCCCGACCGGGTGCCGGCCGCCGACTGGGTGCTCGCCGACGCCTGCGAGCTGGCCAGCCTGGAGGAGGCGAACGTCTCCGGTTGTGACGTGGTGGTCGCCGCCACCGGTGACGACAAGGTCAACCTGGTGGTGTCGCTGCTGGCCAAGACCGAGTTCGCGGTGAACCGGGTGGTGGCCCGGGTGAACCGGGCGGAGAACGAGTGGCTCTTCACCGAGCAGTGGGGCGTCGACGTGGCGGTCAGCAAGCCGCGGGTGATGGCCGCCCTGGTGGAGGAGGCGGTCACCGTCGGCGACCTGGTCCGGCTGATGACGTTCCGGCAGGGCGAGGCGAACCTGGTGGAGATCACCCTGCCGCCCACCGCGCCGTACGTCGGCCAGCCGATCCACGCCGTGCCGATTCCCCGGGACGCCGCGCTGGTGGCGATCCTGCGCGGCAAGCGGGTTCTGGTGCCCAGCCCGGACGACCCGATCGAGGCCGCCGACGAGCTGATCTTCGTGTGCACCGCCGAGGTGGAGGACGAGGTCCGCGCGGTGATCCTCGGGGCGGACAGCGTCGAGCGCACCCGCGGCACCGGCTGAGCCGCCCGCCGGGGTGGCCCCCGGTGCCCGCGGGTCGGCCCGGTCGGTCAGGCGCCGGGCAGCGGCTGCGGCGCGTTCTCCCGGGTCACCCGGCGCACCGTCCAGACGGTGATCAACAGCAGCAGCGCGTACGGCGGGTAGCCCAGGGCCAGCCGGGCCACCCCCAGCGCGGTGTCCTGGTGGGCCAGGTAGAGGGCGGCCTGCACGCCGACCTTGGCCAGCCAGACCACACCCCAGAGCACGGTGAGCTGGGTGAAGGTGCGCACCAGCCGCGGGTCGTGCCGCCAGCCGGCCTGCCCCTTGGCGACCAGCACCGACCAGATCCAGCCGACCAGGGGCTGGCGGACGGCTGCCGATACCAACAGGGCCACCCCGTAGCCGATGCCGTAGAGGATGCCGGGGAGGTAGAAGTCGCGCTCGTCGCCGGTCTTCCAGGCGATGGCCGCGCCGACGGCGATGCCGAACAGGCCGTTGACCGCGTGCCGCACCGGGCGGCGCTGGGCCAGCCGGACCACCGCGATCAGCAGCGCCACCGCGATCGAGGCGAGCACCGCCGGGCGCAGCTCACCGACGACGTTGGCCAGGACGAAGACCACCACCGGGATGCTGGACTCGACCAGCCCGCGCCAGCCGCCGAGCTGGTCGGCCATCTGCTCCGCGATGGTGGGCAGCCGCTCGTCCTCGGGCAACCCGGTCACCGGGTCGGTCGTCGGGTGCTGCCCGGTAGTGGGGTGCTGTCCGGTCGTCACTTCGGCGACTCCAGCTCGTAGTACGGGTTGTAGATGACCTTGCGATCGTCCCGGACCGCCACCCGCCCGCGCGCGGTCAGGTGCCGGCCCGGCTCGATGCCGGCGATGTGCCGCCGACCCAACCAGACCAGGGTGACCACGTCGCTGCCGTCGTAGAGATCGGCCTCCAGGGTGGGCAGGTTGGTGCGCGGCGTGTAGACGACGGTGCGCAACCGCCCGGTGACCGAGACCAGCTGGCCCCGGGTGCACTGCCGGGCCGGCACGCCGCCGCACTGTGCGCTCTCGCGTTGCAGCTCTTGCGCCTCGATCTCGGCCTCGGTGGCGGTGAGCCGCTGCAGGATGCGCCGCAGCGACACCCGGCCCTGGTCGGTCGACATGACCTCCGCGTCACCTCTCCACGCCGGCCGGCCCGCGCCGGCACCTGCCCGCCGGCGTACCGCCGGATCGTCCCGCCAGCGTACGCCGAACCGGCGCGCGACCGGGTCCGGCGTCCGGCTCGGGCCCGCGGACAGGGCTCGGGCCCGGGCGCGAGGTCGCGCCCGGGCCCGGTGACCGGTCGGTCAGGCCCCGCTGGGGCCGGATGCCGGGGCGGCCTCGCCGCCGGCCTGCTCGGCGAACTCCCGGGGCAGCCGCAGCGGGAGCGGCTCGCGCACCGGCTTCGCCTCGTTGCCCCGGTCGACCACCAGGCCGTCCAGGCAGAGCGCCAGCGGGCCGGCGGCGGCCGGGTTCGTCGCGGCGGCGCCCTGGAAGACGCCCCGGACCATCCAGCGCGGCCCGTCGACCCCCACGAAGCGCAGGTCGGTCAGGCCGTCCGGGGTGCGCACCCGGGCGTGCAGCTCGGTGCCGTACTCGCCCTGCGCCTCCTGGGCGGCCGCACCGTCGGCGAACAGCGACTGCCGGATCTCCTCGCGCACCTCGTCCCAGATGCCCTCGGAGCGGGGGGCGGCGAACACGCCGAGCTGCAGCGCGCTCTCCCCGTGCACGAGCACGACCTGCTGGATCACGCCCTGCGGGTCGGCCTGCACCCGCACCTCGACCTCGGGCACCGCGGGGATGCGCAGGCTGCCCAGGTCGAGGCGCTCAATGTCGTCCTCGACCTCGGTGGCGTCGTAGGGGCCACGCGCCGGCACCTGCGGGTCCTGCCCGGTGTCCTGCGGGTCGAGCCCGGTGGCCCGGTCGTCCTGGGCGTGCCGCCCGTCACCGGCCCGCTTACGGCTGAAGATCACTGCGTCCACCCTCCGCTGTTCGCACTCACCCTGCCACCTCTTCCGTCCGAACGCCGCCCCGACCCGCGCCGGCGGCGCCGGCCGTCCCACCGGGTGCCGGCACCAGCCCGGCGTGGCCGCCGGTGGAGCCGTGCCCGCCGGTGCCGCGCGGCGACCCGGGCAGCTCCGTCACCGGCCGGAACTCGGCCCGCTCCACCCGCTGCACGACGAGCTGGGCGATCCGGTCACCACGGGAGATCCGGGCCGGCGCGTCCCGATCATGGTTGATCAGGTTGACCATGATCTCACCCCGGTAGCCGGCGTCGACCGTACCGGGGGCGTTGAGCACCGTCACGCCGAGCCTGGCCGCCAGGCCCGAGCGCGGGTGGACCAGCCCGACGTAACCCGGCGGCAGGGCCAGCGCCACGCCGGTGGGGACCAGGGCCCGGCCGCCGGGCGGCAGCTCGACGTCCGCGGCGGCCACCAGGTCGGCCCCGGCGTCGCCGGGATGGGCGTACGCGGGCAGCGGCAGCTCCGGATCGAGCTGCCGCACGGGTACGGGTACCACGTGGGTCACGGTCTCCTCTTCCGTCGGCGTTCGCGGGGTGCCCTGCCATCCTGCCGGTTCGACCGGCCGGCGTGCGCCGTACCCTGGCAGGAGTGAGCCTGTCGCCTTCCCCGTCGTCGCCGCCCCGGCGCCCCGCGGCGACCGCGGGCTACGCCGAACGGCTCTCGCTGCCCTGGTGGTTCTGGCTGTCCGCGCTGGCGCTGGCCGGGCTGGCCGCCGCCGAGATCTGGATGGGCGCCACCGGGGTGCGCGCCTGGCTGCCCTTCGCGCTGCTCATCCCGGCGACCCTGGTCGGCCTGTGGCGGCTCGGTCGCGTGCGGGTCGCGGTGCGCGACGGCGAGCTGTGGGTGGACGACGCCCACCTACCGGTGCGCCTCGTGGCCGACGCGGTGCCGCTGGACGCGGACGGGCGGCGTGAGGTGCTCGGCGTGGGCGCGGATCCGCTCGCCTTCGTCGTGCAGCGGCCGTGGATCGGCGGCGCGGTGCAGGTGGTGCTGGCCGACCCGGCCGATCCCACCCCGTTCTGGGTGGTGAGCAGCCGGCATCCGGCCCGGTTGGCCGAGGCCCTGCTGGCCGCCCGCGACGACGCCGGCTGAGCGTCGCCGGGACGACCCCGCGGAAGAGGCGACACCGGGCGGAACCGGTCACCGGCACGTGTCGTCGGTGATCCGCTCGACGGCGGTCAGGGCAGCGCCGGGCGACCGTGCGGCGGCAGCGCGCCGCCGGACTTGCGCAGGTCGCGGCGCAGCTGCTCGGCCAGCGTCTTGGTCGAGCGCTGGTTGAGGTAGCTGGCCACCGCCGCGCCGGTGAGGAACGGGCCGAGCGTGGTGAGGTTGCGACCGAACCGCTTGAGCAGGGTGTCGCGCAGCTCGCGGCGGGCGGCGGTGCCGAGCACCGCGCTGACCCCCACACCGGGCATCATCGGGTTGATCCCGCGCTGGCTGGCCCAGGACTGCACGAGCGCCACGGCACGCTGGGTGCCGCCGGTCGGCAGCGGAACGCGGTAGATCTCGTGCAGCTCGCCGATCAGCTTCAGCTCGACGGCCACCACGGAGACCGTCTCGGCGGCCAGCAGCACCGGGGCGGAGAGCAGGGTCGGGGTGACCACCCACTCCACCGAGGCGACACCACCACCGGCCGCGCCGACACCGGCGGTGGCCCGGGCGGCGTTGCGGACCAGCCGGTCGGCGAGCGCCTCGTCGTCCAGGCCGGGAAAGTGCCGGCGCAGGGTGGCCAGGTCGCGGATGGGCACGTGCGGCGCGACGTCGCCGACCGTGTCGGTCATCCAGCGCACCGCGGCCCTGGGCTTGAACAGGTCGCCCACCCCACGCGCGCGGACCTGGCCGACCAGCCGGGTGAGCAGTTGCCGGCGGCGGGACGGGGCGAGGTCGTCGGCGGTCAGCTCCGCGACGGTGGCGCCCAGCTCGTCACCGGCCCGGTCGGCGGCACTCTCCGTGCCGTCGCCCGGGAACGGGTCGACCCGGTCGCCCGGTTCGGGGCGCCCGGACGCCTCGTTCCGTTCGCCGTGCTCGTTCATCCGCCAGTCCTCCAAGGATCCCGTCGGCGTGGAAACTACCCCTGAAGTCAAGCAGTTCCGCGCCACGCCCGCACGGCGGCGCGGGCAGCGGCGGCCCCGCCGGGGAGGCCGCCGCGTGGATCGGGGGTCAGACGCACTCGCGGCAGATCAGATCGCCGTTGCGCTCGACCGCCAGTTGGCTGCGGTGGTGGACCAGGAAGCACCGGCCGCACCGGAACTCATCCTGCTGCATCGGGAGGACCTTGACGGTGAGCTCCTCGTCGGCGAGGTCGGCACCGGGCAGCTCGAAGCTCTCGGCCACCTCGGCCTCGTCGACGTCCACGGCGCCCGACTGTGAGTCGACCCGCCGGGCCTTGAGCTCTTCCAGGCTGTCCTCGCCGAGGTCGACCTCGTCGCGACGCGGGGCGTCGTAGTCGGTGGCCATCGGTTTCACTCTCCAATATCGATGTTGTCGCTTCCGGTTGTAACGCCGGGCGACGCTGTTTCGGTTCCCGCTGGGCGGACAATTCTGTCGGTCAGCCGACCCGACGGTCGGGCGAGCCGGAGCCGCCAGGGAAACACCCCCAGCGAGCGCGGAACCTTACCCCCTCGTGGGCGAGGCATGTATACCGCCCTCGTGGCTGAGATGTACGCCCCTGGCCCCCGAGTTGTTCCCGATGTGACTCAGGCGACACGAAGATAGGGGTAGTACTACCCGGTTCCCTGATGGCGCGCCGGCATGTCGGACTGTTTCCACGCGACCGCCGGACAACCGTTAACCTCAGCGGCGTACTCGACGGCCGGCGGGGCGGTCCGACCGCCGGCAACCACCATCACCGTCACGTCCCCGGGGAGCGCCCAGATGAGTTTTGCGCGAGTGCGAGCACTCGTTGTCGTCGGTCTGCTGGCGGTCATCGCCCTGGTGTTCGTGGTCGTCGCCCTGGTCAAGGACACCCAGGGCAAGGCCGGCCTCGCCGGCGGCTGCCCGGACGGCTGGCCACTGGCCGACGTCCGGCTGCGGAACAACCAGGACGTGAAGATCAACGTCTACAACGGCACCAACCAGCCGGGCCGGGCGGCGGACGTCGCGGACGACTTCCGCAACCGCAAGTTCCAGGTGAAGAAGGTGGCCAACGCGCCCAGCGGGGTCGACGGCGTGGCCGTCCTGCGGTACGGCCCGAAGGGGGTCGGCTCCGCCCACCTGCTGCGGGCGTACTTCCTGAACAACGCCGACCCCAAGTACGACGCCAAGCGCACCGACGACACGGTCGACGTGATCCTGGGCAGCTCGTTCCAGCAGCTGGCCACCACCACCGAGGTCAACCAGTCGCTCGGTGACCTGGGGGCGCCGGTCGCGCCGGACGGCTCCTGCCCGATGCCGGTGAAGTAGCGGCCCCCTTCGGCCCCGGTCACGGGCCGCCGGAGGCGTCCAGCGCGGCCAGCCGGTCGTGCAGCGCCCCGACGAGCGCGGGCGGCGCGGCGAGCACCAGGTCCGGTCCGGCGGGCCGGCCGCGCAGCCCGCTGACCCGCAGGCCCGCCTCGGTGGCCACCAGCCCGCCGGCGGCCAGGTCCCAGGCGGCCAGCCCCTTCTCGTAGTACGCGTCCACCCGGCCCTCGGCGGCCAGGCAGAGGTCCAGCGCGGCCGCGCCGAAGCGGCGGATGTCCCGCACGTGCGGGATCAGCTCGGCGACCACCCGGGCCTGGTGGGACCGGCGGGCGGCGGCGTAGCCGAACCCGGTCGCGACCAGCGCCTGACCCAGGTCGGTCTCGGTGGAGCAACGCAGCCGCCGCCCCTCCCGCCAGGCGCCGCCGCCCGCGGTGGCGGTCCACTCCTCGCCGGTGAAGACGTTGCGCACCACGCCGGCGACCACCGCGCCGTCCACCTCGGCGGCCAGCGAGACCGCGCAGTACGGCAGGCCGTAGAGGTAGTTGACCGTGCCGTCGATCGGGTCGACGATCCAGCGGACCCCGCTGGCCGCCGCGGCCGGTTCCCCGGCGCCGTACTCCTCGCCGAGCACCGCGTCGTCCGGCCGGAGCGCGGCCAGGGCGTCCAGCACCTGCCGCTCCACCGCCCGGTCGGCGGCGGTCACCACGTCGGTGACGGTGCTCTTGGTGGCCGCGACGGACACCCCCTCGGCCCGCATCCGGTACGCGGTGGCCGCCGCGTCGCGGGCCACCGTCACCGCGATCTCCAGCAGCCGCGTCGGCGTCGGCGTCGGCGTCGAACGGGTCATGGTGTTCGTCCCCTTCCCGCACGAGGCGGAACATCCGAGTTCGCGCGTGGGTATCATCCTTACAAAGTCCACAACTGCGCCCAATCGGCGGTCCCTGCCCGCCGGTCCGCCGTGCGCCGCAGGATGATCGCCGCAGACGGCGTTACAATTCACCCTGCCCACGTGCACCGGACCGCCGCCGACCCGGCCGGAACGGGACACGGGGGTCCCTCAGACATCGTCCGGCACGGTCGTCCCACGCTGCGCCGGGCACCCCGGCCGTGCTCGCTCTTTCGCCTCCGGAAGGTCATTCGTGACAGAACCACGCCAGACCGGCGCCGACGTTCGCTCGCTCACCGACACCCTGATCGCGCACGCGCAGAGCGCCGGCGGTCAGTTGACGTCGGCCCAGCTCGCGCACACCGTCGAGGCCGCTGAGGTGACCCCGGCCCAGGCCAAGAAGATCCTGCGGGCGCTCTCCGACGCGGGCGTGACGGTGGTGGTGGACGGCTCCACCAGCACCCGTCGCCGGGTGGCCGCCGCCCGGTCCGCCACCCCGGCGTCCCGGGCCGCCACCGCGAAGACCACCAAGAAGGCCGCCGCGCCGGCGCCCAAGCAGGCGCCCGCCGCCGAGGAGGCGACGGCGCCCGCGCCGCGCAAGGCGGCGCCGCGCAAGGCCACCGCCACGACCACCGCCGGGGTGGCCGCCAGGGCCGCCACGCCCGCCGCCAAGGCGACGAAGGCCACCCGCGCCACCAAGGCGACGGTGGCCGCCGCCGGCGCCACCAAGGCCGCCAAGGCGACCGACGGCAAGGTCAAGGGCGAGGGCGCCGAGGGCGAGATCGACCCGGAGGAGCTGGCCGCCGAGATCGAGGACGTGGTGGTCGAGGAGCCGGCCGAGCTGACCCAGGCCGCCGAGACCGACGCCGCCGCCTCCGCCACCGACAACGACTTCGAGTGGGACGACGAGGAGTCCGAGGCGCTCAAGCAGGCGCGCCGGGACGCGGAGCTGACCGCCTCCGCCGACTCGGTCCGGGCGTACCTCAAGCAGATCGGCAAGGTCCCGCTGCTCAACGCGGAGCAGGAGGTGGAGCTGGCCAAGCGGATCGAGGCCGGGCTCTACGCCGCGGAGCGGCTGCGGGCCGCCGACGAGGGCGAGGAGAAGCTCGTCCGGGACATGGTCCGGGACCTGGGCTGGATCTCCCGCGACGGCGAGCGCGCCAAGAACCACCTGCTGGAGGCCAACCTCCGACTGGTGGTGTCGCTGGCCAAGCGGTACACCGGCCGGGGCATGGCCTTCCTCGACCTGATCCAGGAGGGCAACCTCGGCCTGATCCGGGCGGTCGAGAAGTTCGACTACACCAAGGGCTACAAGTTCTCCACGTACGCCACCTGGTGGATCCGGCAGGCGATCACCCGGGCGATGGCCGACCAGGCCCGCACCATCCGCATCCCGGTGCACATGGTCGAGGTGATCAACAAGCTCGGCCGCATCCAGCGTGAGCTGCTTCAGGACCTGGGCCGCGAGCCCACCCCGGAGGAGCTGGCCAAGGAGATGGACATCACCCCGGAGAAGGTGCTGGAGATCCAGCAGTACGCCCGGGAGCCCATCTCGCTCGACCAGACCATCGGCGACGAGGGCGACAGCCAGCTCGGTGACTTCATCGAGGACTCGGAGGCCGTGGTCGCGGTCGACGCGGTCTCCTTCTCGCTGCTGCAGGACCAGCTCCAGCAGGTGCTGCAGACGCTCTCCGAGCGTGAGGCGGGCGTGGTACGCCTGCGCTTCGGTCTGACCGACGGCCAGCCGCGCACCTTGGACGAGATCGGCCAGGTGTACGGCGTGACCCGGGAGCGGATCCGGCAGATCGAGTCCAAGACGATGTCCAAGCTGCGCCACCCGTCCCGTTCTCAGGTGCTGCGCGATTACCTGGACTGAGCCCGCGCGTCAACCAGCCGTGTCGGTTTGATCACCAGCCGTAGAACACTCAAAGGTGATCGGGCGTTTGCTCGTTTGTGATCGTTGACGTGGCACCCTTGGTGCACGGCACACTGTCTCCCTGCAATGTGTGACCTCGGTCGCCCGCGGGCACACAGGGAAGGCAGGGCCCGGCCCGGGTGTTGCACGATGGGTGAGCAAGGACCGAAGAGAGTGTTCATCGGTGACGACCAGAGGAGGAAGGCGATGACCCCGACCCTCACGCCGCCGCCCGAAACGGTGGCTCCCCCAGCCGCCGATGAACGGTGCGACCGCTGCAATGCTGCCGGCAAGCTCCGCATCACTCTGGCGGGTGGGAGCGAGCTGGTGTTCTGTGGGCACCACGCGAACAAGTACGCGGAGGATCTGGTGAAGATCACCGTGCGCTACGCGACGGACCCGGAGTTCAGCTGGCGTGGCGCCGATCTGATGGCGAACTGAGATCCGAAAACCGCAACCGACGACATGAGCCGGCCGGAGACCCACCAGGGTCTCCGGCCGGCTTCTGCGTAGGGCGGCTCAGAGCGTCTGCACGGTGGCGATCCGCTCCTCGAGCTGCTCGATGGTCGCCTGGGCGCTGGGCGGGCCGCCACAGAGCCGGCGCAGCTCGGCGTGGATCTTGCCGTGCGGCTGGCCGGTGCGGTGGTGCCGGGCCGCCACCAGGGCGTTCAGCTGGCGACGCAGCGCCACCCGACGCTGGGCGGCGCTCATCGGTGCCGGCGGGGCCGCGGGGGCCGCAGCGGCCGGCTCAGCGGCCGGGGTGGCCGTCCGGCGGCGCTGGGCGGCGAGCTGCTCGGCCTGGCGCTTGGTCAGCAACAGCGAAACCTGGTCGGCGGTGAGCAGGCCGGGCAGGCCCAGGTACTCCTCCTCCTCCGGGGTGCCCGCCTGGGCCGCCGTGCCGAAGGACGCTCCGTCGAAGATCACCTGGTCCAGCTCGGCGGTGGCGGACAGCGCGGCGAACCGCTTCTCCAGCTCGCCGCTGGCCTGGTCGTCGCGCTGGGCGCGCTCCAGCAGGTCGTCGTCGAAACCCTCGCGGTCCTTGGGCTTGCCGAGCACGTGGTCCCGCTCGGCCTCCATCTCGCTGGCCAGCCCGAGCAGGTGCGGCACGCTGGGCAGGAAGACCGACGCGGTCTCCCCCGGACGGCGGGCCCGGACGAAGCGGCCGATCGCCTGCGCGAAGTACAGCGGCGTGCTGGCGCTGGTGGCGTAGACGCCGACCGCCAGCCGGGGGATGTCCACCCCCTCGGACACCATCCGGACCGCGACCAGCCAGCGCTGCTCGGACGCCGCGAACGACGCGATCCGGCCGGAGGCGCCCTGGTCGTCGGAGAGCACCACCGCCGCCCGCTCGCCGGTCAGCCGCTCGATCAGCTTGGCGTACGACCGGGCGGTCTGCTGGTCGCTGGCGATCACCAGGCCGCCGGCGTCCGGCATGCCGGCGTTGCGCAGCACGGTCAGCCGGGCGTCCGCGGCGCGCAGCACCTGGGGCATCCAGTCGCCGGCCGGGTCCAGGGCGGTCCGCCACGCCTGGGCCACCAGATCCTGGGTCATCGGCTCGCCCAGCCGGGCGGCCAGCTCGTCGCCGGCGTTGGTCCGCCACCGGGTCTCCCCCGAGTACGCCAGGAACAGCACCGGCCGGACGACGCCGTCGCGCAGCGCGTCGGAGTAGCCGTAGACGGAGTCGGCCCGAGAGCGCAGCAGGCCGTCGCCGCCCCGCTCGTACTCGACGAACGGGATCGGGTTGTCGTCGGAGCGGAACGGCGTGCCGGTGAGCATCAGCCGGCGTACCGCGGGCTCGAAGGCCGCCTTGACGCCGTCGCCCCAGGTCCGCGAGTCGCCGGCGTGGTGGATCTCGTCCAGGACGACCAGCGTGCGCCGGGTCATGGTGCGCCGCCGGTGCACCTGGGGCGCCATGCCGACCTGGGCGTAGGTGACCACGGCGCCGTGGAAGTCGGCGGCGGAGTGCAGGTCGGCGTTGCGGAACGCGGAGTCCAGCTGGATGCCGACCCGGGCCGCGGCGGTGGCCCACTGGGTCTTCAGGTGCTCGGTGGGAGCGACCACGGTGACCGCCTCGACGGTGCCGTCGGCCAGCAGCTCGGCGGCGATCCGCAGGGCGAAGGTGGTCTTGCCGGCGCCGGGGGTGGCCACCGCGGTGAAGTCGTCGGTGCGGCGGCGCAGGTACTCCACCAGCGCCCTGCGTTGCCAGGCCCGCAGGGGCGGGAACGTCTCGAGCGCCGGCGTCCGGGCTGCCACGCGAAGGCTCCTCTCCGACCACCTCACCGGCGGACCCGGGCCGAGGGCCACGGGTGCCGCCGCCCATGAAAACGCCTCCGCGCAGATGTTGCCGCGAAGGCCGGCCCCAGCATAACCAGCGGACGTCCCTCGGCCTATCCGACGCCACGCTGGTCACATCCGACACCCCCGCCCGCGCACCCACCCCTGCGGGCAGCGCACTCACTCCTGCGGGCCGCGCACCCCGGTCCTGGGCGGTTGCAGCGTCGCCACCGGGGCGGACCACCGCCGCCGCAACGCCACCAGCCGGAGCACGAACACCAGCACCGCCGCACCCGTCAGCGGGAGCGTCCCGGCGTACCCCAGGGCGTCCAGCAGGACCACGGCGACCGCGCCGGCGAGCGCGGCCACCGCGTAGATCTCCCGGCGCAGCACCACCGGGATCTCGGCGGTGAGCAGGTCCCGGCCCAGGCCGCCGCCGATCGCGGTCAGCATGCCGAGCACGATCGCGCCGACCGGCGGCACCCGGGCGTCGAGCGCCTTGAGGGTGCCGGTGACGGTGAACAGGGCCAGCCCGGCGGCGTCCAGCACCAGGACGGTGGTCCGCAGCCGGGCGAGCTGGGGGTGCAGCCAGAAGACGGCGGCGGCGGTGACCGCGGCGGTGCTGGCGTAGCGCCAGTCCGCGAAGGCCAGCGGCGGCGACTCGTCGATGACCAGATCCCGGAAGATGCCGCCGCCGAGCGCCGCCACGAAGCCGACGAAGACGACGCCGAAGATGTCGAGCCGCTTGGCCACCGCCGCGGAGGCACCGGAGGCGGCGAAGACGGCCACCCCGGTCAGGTCGGCGAGGAGCAGGGCGGTGGAGGTGGTCACGGCCGAAGGTTACGGCGACGGTCGGGCCGGCCGGCCGGGATCACTCCCGGTAGGAGTCGTAGATCTCCTTGCACTTCGGGCAGACCGGCGAGCCCGGCTTGGCGGCCTTGGTCACCGGAAAGGTCTCACCGCAGAGCGCCACGACGAAGGTGCCCATGACGGCACTCTCGGCGATCTTCTCCTTGCGGACGTAGTGGAACATCTCCGGACCGGTGTCCGCGTCCTTCAGCTCCGGACGCTCCAGAATCTGTGTGCTCACGTCTGCACCTCCAACGGTCAATTCTGGCAGGTGGCCCCGAGCCGGTCCACCGCAGGCCCGCTCAGGGCTCGGCGTCGATGACCCGGTGCGGGCGCTCCTCGGCGGTCAGGCTCATCGGCGGGGTCTCGTCCCGGCGCCGGGGTTGGAACCGCCCGGCCAGCCGGTGCTCCTCCTTCGGCGGCCGGTCGTTGGCCAGCAGCACGGCCAGCCAGGGAATCAGGATCATGCCGAGCGCGACGAGCGACAACCAGAGCCAGAGCAGGGGCGCCTTCGTGCCGACCAGGATCGCGCCGGCGATCACGCAGGCCACCCGGATGCCCATCATCAGCACGTACCGCTTCTGCCTGCTGGTGAGCTGGTCCTCCTGGCTGCGCGAGGCGTCGGTGATCAGGATCGGCTGGTACGCCTGATGCTTCACCACGGACCTCCTCGAGGGGATTCCCTTCATCCTGTCACCACCGAGCCGTGATCAGCCAAAATCGACGCGTACCAGTTGCGTGTTACGTGCGTGGTACGCTGCCCGCGTGGGCAGCCGTTTCAGCTTCACCGACGAGGCGTTGGCCAACCTGCGGGTCTACGACGTCGCGCCCGGGGAAGTCTGGGAGGCCCTGCACAGCACCCGCCGGGTGATCCGGCACCTGGGCGACGACGTGATGGTCGTCTACGCGGCGAACCGCCGCGGCCGACGACTGGCCGTGCTGCTCGCCGAGGCCGACGGCACCGACAACGATTGGGACATCCTCTCCGCCCGCGAGCTGAGCGACGTCGAGGCCAAGCGCTACGACGAGGCCGTGCGGAGATCGCGCCGATGAGGAGGCGACGGCGATGAACCGTAACGAGGCCACCAAGCGGTTCCACGGCGACGACCCACTCGCCGACCTGATCGACGAGAGTCCGCCGCTGGAGCTGCCCACCCCCGACACCGACGTGCCGATGGTCAGCCGCTCGGTGCGCCTGCCGCTGGAGACGTACGACCGGGTCCGGGCGGCCGCCGAGGCACGCGGCATCGGCGTGACCACGCTGATGCGGCAGTGGATCGAGGCCGGCCTGGCCGACCTGGACGACTCGGCCACCGTGTCGCTCGCCGACGTGCGCCGCGCCCTGGCGTCGCTGTCCCGCCCGACCGCCGCCTGAGCGGGCCACCGGGGCCGGTGCGCCCGCCCCGCTACAGCGGCGGGGTGGGCTCCTCGAGCGGCCGACCGTGGGCCCGCAGCGCGTCGCCGGCCGCGATCCCGCCGAGCAGCGCCGCGACCAGCGCCAGCACGCCGACCGGTGGCAGCCGCGCCGCCACCGGGAGCAGCGCCAGCAGCAGCGCCACCCCGAGCACCCGGCTACGGGACACCCGGCCGAAGATCTCGTACTCGAGGCGGGCGCGGGCGGCCAGGAAGAGGGCGGGCCCGCCGGTCACGAAGAACGGCCAGCCCCGCGTCGCCGGCCCGTACGGGTGTGCGACGACCAGCTCGTAGCCGACCCCGGTGAGCAGCACACCCGCCACGATGACCAGGTGGGTCCAGCTCGCCGACTCGCCGAGCACCCCCGGCCGGCGGGCCGCCCGGATCGCGTCGGCCAGCACGTGACCGGCCCGGTGGAAGTAGATCCGCCAGAGCAGGGCCGTGGTCATGAAGGAGAGCGTGAACGCGAGCGCGCCGCCGACGGAGAACGCCTCGCCGCTGTAGGCCAGCCCGATGACCAGGATGTTCTCGCCGAGCGCGATGAGGAAGAACTGCTGGTACCGCTCGGCCAGGTGCTCCCCCATCACCGCCCAGCCGGCGGCCCGCGCCGATCCCCGCCCCGGCAGCGGCCAGCCCAGCGCGAGCCCGACGTAGTCCCAGGCCAGGGCCGCCACCCAGAGCGCCGACCGCCACCCCGGCAGCAGGGCGCCGGCCAGCCACGGCACCGCACCGATCGCGAACCAGAGCAGGATCCGGGCGGTGACCGCGCGCCGGGGATGCCCGCGCAGCGCCAGGGTGAGGAAGAGCGGCCGGCCGACCTGGATCGCCACGTACCCCAGCGCGAACGCCAACGCCCGCTCGGCGAACGCCCGCGGGATCGCCACGGCCATCACCATGCTGGCGAACATCGAGGCGCTCACCAGGACGTGGATGGCGGGCCGGTCGGGGTCATACCGGCTGGTAACCCAGGCGGCCATCGTCCAGACCATCCACAGCGCGAGGAAGAGCAGCACCGTCTGGGCGGTCTCCCGCAGCACGTCGCGCCCGTGGGCCGTCAGGTCGTCGATCAGCCGCTGCGAGACCCGGGTCAGCGCGAAGACGAAGACCAGGTCGAAGAAGAGCTCCAGGAAGGTGGCCCGGGCGGAACTGACCTCGCCGCGCACCAGCGCCCCGCCCCGCCCGTCCGCCATCGCCCGCCCGTCGCCGCTGTCGCGGAGCACAACGAGCGGCCGTACCGGCCGGTTGCGTCAGCCCTTGGCGGCCTTCGCCGCCGCCTTGGCCGCCTGCTTGAACTCGCGGACCCGCCGCAGCGACTCCGGGTCGGTGATGTCGGCCACCGACCGGTACGCGTCGGCGTCGCCGTACGGCCCGGCCGCCTCGCGCCAGCCGTCCGGCCGCACGTCGTACCGCTTACCGAGCAGGGCCACGAAGATCTGCGCCTTCTGCCGGCCGAAGCCGGGCAGGTCGCCGACGCGGCGCAGCAGCTCCCGGCCGTCGGCGACGTCGGCCCAGAGACCGGCGGCGGCGCCGTCGTACCGGTCGACCAGCGCCCGGCAGACCTCCTGGACCCGGCCGGCCATCGCCTTCGGGAAGCGGTGCAGGGCCGGCGGGGTGGCGAAGATCGCGACCAGCGCCTCCGGGTCGTGCTCGGCCAGCTCCCGCGCGCCCGGCTCGTGGCCGAGCCGCTGGGCCAGCACGTACGGCGAGGAGAACGCCTTCTCCATCGGGATCTGCTGGTCCAGCACCATGCCGATGAGCAGCGCCAGCGGGTCGCGCTCCAGCAGCCGGTTGGCCTCGGGGTCGATGGGCAGCGACAGCGTCATCCCCACATCCTGCCCGACCCGACCGTCCCGACCGGGCCGACTCCCCGGCGGGCTCATCGTGCCGGCCATCGAGGGTGCCGGTCCGGATCGGCGTCCGGGCCGGGAGCCGGCGATCCGGAGGCGCCGCGGCCGACCCGCCGCCGACGGGAGCGCCACGCGGCCGACCCGGCGACCGGGCGGTTCTTCCGGGGTGCGGGCCGACCGAGGCTCGCCACGGGGCAGGATGGCGAGGTGGACCGACACGACATGCTGCTCTCCCCCGCCGGCGTCGAGGCGCTGCGCACCGCGCTGACCCGGGCGGACTTCACCTCGAACGGGATCGCCGGCCGGCTCGGCCCGACGGCCACCGGCGGCGCCGCCCGCAACGACTTCCGCGCCGCGCTGCGGGCCACCGAGGACCGCGATCCGCTGGCCACGCTGATCCGGGTGTTCATCTGCGACCAGACCGAGGCGGAGTCCATGGTGGCCGCCGCGCTCGCCCCGCTCACCGTCGCCGACGCCCTCGCCGGGGGCATCGTCGAGCGGCACGGCGACGGGCTGCGTGCCGGCGTCGACCTGGAGCCGTACGGGGACGACTGGTGGGTGCTCGCCGACGTGCCGGCCAGCGCCCGACCGGGCCGACCGCTGCACAGCGAGCACGTGCTCGGCATCGGCGGGGCGACCCAGACGCTGATCGGCGCCACCGTACGCCGGCCGGTGGGCACCGCGCTGGACCTGGGCACCGGCTCCGGCGTGCAGGCGCTGCACCTGGCCACCCACGCCCGTACGGTCACCGCGACCGACGTCTCCGAGCGGGCGCTGCGGTTCGCCGCCACCACCGCCGCGCTCAACGGGCAGGACTGGGAACTGCTCCGCGGCGACATGGTCGCCCCGGTGGCCGGGCGCCGCTTCGACCTGGTGGTCAGCAACCCGCCGTTCGTGGTCGGCCCGGGCACCACCACGCACGTCTACCGGGACTCCGGCCGGGTCGGCGACGCCATCGGGTCCGAGCTGGCCGCCGCCGCGCCGGGCCTGCTCACCGAGGGCGGGACCATGCAGTACCTGGCGAACTGGGTGCACGTCGCCGGCGAGGACTGGGCCGAGCGGGTGACCGGCTGGTTCGCCGGAACCGGCCTGGACGCCTGGGTGATCCAGCGCGAGGTCGCCGACCCGATGGCGTACGTGAACCTGTGGCTGACCGACGTGGGCCACGCGGCCGACCCGGAGCGAATGGCCGCCTGGCTGGACTGGTTCGACGCGCACAAGGTGGAGGCGATCGGCTTCGGCATCGTCTCGCTGCGCCGGGCCGGCCACGACGACCCGCTGATCCGGGTGGAGGACCTGCGCCAGCGGGTCCAGCCGCCGATGGGCGACCAGATCGCCGCCTGGTTCGACCGGCAGGACTTCCTCCGGGTACGCGGCACCGAGGCGCTGCTCGCCGAGCGCTACCGGGCCGCTCCCGGCCTGCAGCTGCGGCAGGAGGCCACCATGGGCGAGGACGGCTGGGCGGTCGACCGGCAGGTCCTGGTGATGCCGCACGGCCTGCGCTGGTCGGAGGAGATCGACCCGTTGGTGCTGGCCCTGGTCGGCGGCGCCGACGGCCGGATGCCGCTGCGCGACCAGCTCGCCCTGCTCGCCGCGGCGCACGATGTGACCGTCGACGAGCTGGCCGAGGCCGCCGGCCCGATCGTGACGCACCTGGTCGAGCGCGGCCTGATCGAGCCGGTGACGCCGTGACTCCCGGCCGATCCGCCCGCGCGACCAGCAGCGCCTCCCGCCGGCACCGGATCGCGGCGGTGCGCTGATGCGGGCGCTGGTGCAGACGGTGAGCCGGGCGAGTGTCACCGTGGACGGCGAGGTGGTCGGGGAGATCGCCGACGGCCTGCTGGTGCTGCTCGGCGTCACCCACGCCGACACGCCGCAGGTGGCGCAGACCATGGCGCGCAAGCTCCACGAGCTGCGCATCCTGGACGACGACCGCAGCGCGGCGGACACCGGCGCCCCGCTGCTGGTGGTCAGCCAGTTCACCCTCTACGGCGACGCCCGCAAGGGCCGCCGTCCCTCCTGGACGGCCGCCGCCCCGGCCGAACAGGCGGAACCCCTGGTGTCGGCGATGGTGGAGGCGCTGCGCGCCCGCGGCGCCAAGGTGGAGACCGGCCGCTTCCGCACCCACATGCTCGTGGAGAGCGTCAACACCGGCCCCCGCACCCTCCTCCTGGACCTCTAACCCCCACCCCCACCCCACCCCCTTGTTGATCAAGGAGTTTGCGTCTCCCCGAGCCGAATTCTGACCCAAACTCCTTGATCAACGCCGGCAGGCGTTCCGCGCGAGGGGTGGATTGCTGTCGGGTCTCCGATCGCCTCACTCCCGTTTCACGCCCCGGTTGGAAAGCTGTTCCCATCGGCGCCACTGGGGCCGGTACGCGACAGCGAGAAGCGGACACGGGGAGAGACAGAGATGGCCCTGCAGATGAGCGAGCACCAGACCCGCCCGGCCACCACCACGACCGAGGCCGACCCCGGCGTCCTGGCCGACCTGGACGCCACCGACGAGCGCGGGATCTCCACCGACCTGGTCCGGGCGTACCTCAACGGGATCGGCCGGACGAAGCTGCTCACCGCGGCGCAGGAGGTGGATCTCGCGAAGCGGATCGAGGCCGGCCTGTTCGCCGAGGAGAAGCTCTCCACCTGCACTCCCGTCTCCGCCGAGCTGCGCGCCGACCTGGAGCTGATCGTCACCCAGGGCCACGCCGCCAAGGACCACCTGCTGGAGGCGAACCTGCGGCTGGTGGTCAGCATCGCCAAGCGCTACACCGGGCGCGGGATGGCCTTCCTCGACCTGATCCAGGAGGGCAACCTGGGGCTGATCCGGGCGGTGGAGAAGTTCGACTACGCCAAGGGTTACAAGTTCTCCACGTACGCCACCTGGTGGATTCGGCAGGCGATCACCCGGGCGATGGCCGACCAGGCCCGCACCATCCGCATCCCGGTGCACATGGTGGAGCAGGTCAACCGGATGGTCCGGGTGCGCCGGGAGCTGTCGGTCAGCCTGGGCCGGGAGCCCACCGTGGCCGAGGTGGCCCGGGCGCTGGAGATCCCGGAGTTCCAGGTGATCGAGCTGATCTCGTACGACCGGGAGCCGGTCAGCCTGGACCAGGCCGTCGGCGAGGACGGCGAGAGCGCGCTGGGCGACTTCGTCGCCGCGGTCGACCCGGCCGCGCAGCCGGGTGACGCCGCGTCCACCGGGGAGCTGCGCAACGAGGTACGGATCGTGCTGTCCACCCTCTCCCAGCGGGAGCAGGCGGTGATCCGGCTGCGGTTCGGCCTGGACGACGGCCGGCAGCGCACCCTGGACGAGGTGGGCAAGGAGTTCGGGCTGTCCCGGGAGCGGATCCGGCAGATCGAGAAGGTGACCCTGCTGAAGCTGCGCGCCCCGGAGCGGGCGCAGCGACTGGAGGCGTACGCCTGCTGACGGTGGACGGTACGCGGTGGGCTCCGGCGGTTCGCCGGGGCCCACCGCGTGTTCGGCACCGGAACCGTCGTACCGGTCGGGCAGGGTGGGCGGCATGAACTGGACGCTGGAAGTGGTGGTGGTGCCGGTCTCCGACGTGGACCGGGCCAAGGAGTTCTACGCCGAGCGGCTCGGCTTCACCGTCGACCACGACGTCAGGATGGGCGACGGGGTCGGCCTCGCCGATGGCGCCCGGATCGTGCAGCTCACCCCGCCGGGCTCCGGCTGCTCGGTGGTGATCGGCCGGGGCGCCGTGCCGCAGATGCCGCCCGGCTCGCTCAGGGGGCTGCAGCTGGTGGTGCCCGACCTGGAGCGGGCGCGGGCCGAGCTGGTCGAGCGGGGCGTCGAGGTGAGCGAGATCCAGGTGATCGGGCAGAATCCCGGCCCGGTTCCGCACCCGCTGGACAACGTCGGCTTCGTCTACTTCACCGACCCGGACGGCAACGCATGGTCGATCCAGCAGATCTCCGCGCGCGGCTGAGCCCGGCGGAATTCGCCAAGGGCATTGTCCCGGCGAGCGCGGGCCTTCAGGATGTAAGCATGACCACACCCGAGACGACCTCGCCCGGCGGAGCGCTGCCCGAACGCGGCGGCGTGCGGCCGGCCGCGTACATGGACTGCGTCGGGGTGCTCGTCGCGCTCGCCGTGATGTCTGTGCTGGCCCTGCTGACCGTCGCCCTGCGCTGACCGTCGCCATAGGCTGGTCGCGGCCGTAGGCTGACCGCCGCCGGGCGGACCGGTGCGCCCGCCCTACAGGCGGCGTGGTCCGGTGTCCGGGCGGGCGGCGACCGCGCCGACCCCGACCGTGGCGTGCAGCACCGAGATGCCGTCCGGCCGCGCCAGCACCGGATTGAGGCTGAGCGAGCGCACCCGGGGGTGCTCGTCGGCGAGCCGGCCGACCCGCAGCAGCAGGTCCACCAGGGCCATGCGGTCCACCGGCGCCGCGCCCCGGTGCCCGCGCAGCAGCGGCGCCGCGCGCGGCTCGTCGACCAGCTCGGCGGCGTCCCGGTCGGTCAGCGGCACGGCCCGCCAGGCCCGGTCGCCGAGCAGCTCGGTGGCCACCCCACCCAGCCCGAAGCCGACCACCGGCCCGAACGCCGGATCCTCCATCAGCTCCACCACGCAGGCCACCCCGGCCGGCACCATCGGCTGAACCAGCACGTCCGCGCCGAACAGCGGCGTCATCTCCGCGTACGCCCGGCGCAGCGCGGCCGGGTCGGCCAGGTCGAGGCGGACCGCGCCGAGGTCGAGGCGGTGCCGCAGGCCGGGGGCGGCCGCCTTGAGCGCCACCGGCCAGCCCAGCCGCTCGGCGGCGGCGACCGCCTCGTCCACGGTGACCGCCGGCGCGGACTCCACCACGTCGATCCCGTACGCCCGCAGCAGCGCCGCCGGATCGGCGGCGTCCACCCGCGACGCCGCCGGGTCCACGGCGGGCAGGTCGGGCAGCGTACCGGGGTCGCGGCGCAACCAGCCGGCGTACCCGGTGACCCGGGCCAGCGCCCGCACGGCCTCCTCCACGCTCGGGTACGCCGGCACCCCGGCCGGCACCCGGCCGGTGAGGATGGTCGCCACGGTGGGCTTGCCGGTGGCCAGCGCGGCACCGACGTCCAGCTCCTCGACGGTGAGCTGACCGGGCAGCGGCGGGGCGAAGACCGCGACCAGCGCGTCCACCCGCTCGTCGGCGGCGGCCCCGGCCAGCGCGGCGGCGAACTCGGCGGCGCCTGCCTGGGGACCCACGTCGCGCGGGTACCCGTCCGCCACGGTCAACCCCCGCGCGGCGCAGGCGGTGGCGGCGAGCCCGGTCAACGCCGACGAGTTGCCCACCACGGCGATCCGGGGGCCGGCCGGCAGCGGCTGGTTGGCCAACAGCACACCGACGTCCAGCAGCTCCGCCACGGTGTCCACCCGGATCACCCCGGACTGGGCGAACAGGGCGCTGACCGCGGCGGTGTCCAGCGCCGGCCCGGCACCGGTCGGGCGGGCCAGCGAGGCCAACGCGACCACCGGCTTGTGCCGGCCGATCCGGCGGGCCAGCCGGGCGAACTTGCGCGGGTTCCCGAAGGTCTCCAGGTAGAGCAGGATCGCGTCGGTGCCCGGGTCGTCCTGCCAGTACTGCAGCAGGTCGTTGCCGGAGACGTCGGCCCGGTTGCCGGCGGAGACGAAGCTGGACAGGCCCAGCCCGCGCCGGGACGCCTCGGCCAGCAGCGCCACCCCGAACACCCCGGACTGGCTGAACAGGCCCACCCGCCCGGGGGCCGGCAGCGTCGGGGCGAGGGTGGCGTTGAGGCGTACCGCCGGGTCGGTGTTCGCCACCCCGAGACAGTTCGGGCCGACGACCCGCATGCCCGCGGCGTGCGCGGCCCGGACCAGCGCCCGCTGGGCCGCGGCGCCGTCCGGGCCGGCCTCGGCGAAGCCCGCGGAGATCACCACCAGGCCGTGCGCGCCGGCCGCGGCCGCGTCGGCCACCACCCCGGGCGCCGCGTCGGGCGCCACCGCGACGACCGCCAGGTCGATCGGGTGCCCGGCGTCCACCGCCGAGGGGTACGCGGGCAGCCCGGCCACGGTCGCCGCGCTCGGGTGCACCGGGACGACCGGGCCGGGGTAACCACCGTCGCGCAGGTGCCCGAGGACCGCCGCGCCGACGCCCTGCCCGGTGGCGCTGGCGCCGTAGACCGCGACCCCGCGCGGGGCGAGCAGCCGGGCGATCGACCGCGCCTCGGTGCGGTGCTCCCGGCCGCGCTGCACCTCCAGGGTCGCCTCGGTCGGGGCGATCGGGAAGCTCAGGTGCACCACGCCGTCGGCGAACTGTCGCTGCACCTGGTAACCGAAGTCGGAGAAGACCCGCAGCATCGCCCCGTTGGCCGGGAGCACCTCGGCGACGAAGTGCACCACGCCGTAGCGACGGGCCGCGTCGGCGAGGTGTTCCAGCAGCACCGAGCCGATCCCCCGGCCCTGGTAGTCGTCCTCCACCACGAACGCCACCTCGGCCTCCGGCGAGTCCGGGCCGAGCCGCTCGTACCGGCCGACCGCGACGATCCGGGCGCCGGCGAGCACCACGAACGCCTCCCGGTCGCGGTGGTCGACGTTCACGAACCGCTGGAGGTCCCGCTCCGGGATCCGCGGGTACGGCGAGAAGTAGCGCAGGTAGCGGGTGCGCTCGGAGAACCGCGAGTGCATCGCCACGATCTCCGGCGCGTCCTGCGGCCGGATCGGTCGCAGTTGGACGGTGCTGCCGTCGCTGAGCAGCACGTCCACCGGCTGGTCGACGGTGGTCACCGGCTCAGTCGCGCGGGTCGTGCGGGTCGAGCCCGTGCAGCGGGAAGACCGCCTTGCGCACGGCGGTCACCGCCCGGTCCACCGCGTTCGGCTCGCCGGTCGGCTGCCACGGCTGGTACGCCGGGTCGACGTCGTCGGTCATCCGCAGGGGCACGTCCCGCCCGGGGGCCCGCCGCTGCGCCAGCGCCCGCCAGGCCGGCGGGATGAGGGTGGCCGGGTCGAGCGGGTCGCCGGTGGCGATCGCCAGCAGGTGCGTCCAGGCCCGGGGCACCACCTCGACCAGCGCGTACCCGCCGCCACCGGTGGCCACCCAGCGGCCGTCGCACAGCTCGTCGGCGAGCGCCCGCAGCGCCAGGTAGGTGGCGCGCTGCCCGTCGACGGACAGGTGCAGGTCGGCCAGCGGGTCGATCCGGTGCCCGTCCGCGCCGCACTGGGTGACCAGCAGCTGCGGCCGGAACGCGCGCAGCACCGACGGCACGACCGCGTGGAAGGCCCGCTGCCAGCCGGCGTCCCCGGTGCCCGGGGGCAGCGGCACGTTGACCGCGCTGCCCTCGGCGCCCGGGCCACCGGTCTCGTCCGGGAAGCCGGTGCCGGGGAAGAGCGCCAGCGGGGTCTCGTGCAGGCTGACCGTGAGCACCCGCGGGTCGTGGTAGAAGGCCTCCTGCACGCCGTCGCCGTGGTGCACGTCGACGTCGACGTACGCGATCCGCTCGGCGCCCAGGTCGAGCAGGCGGGCGATGGCCACCGCCGGGTCGTTGTAGACGCAGAACCCGGCGGCCCGGTCCGGCATGGCGTGGTGCAGGCCACCGGAGACGTTGACCGCGCGCCGGGCGTCGCCCCGCCAGACCGCCTCGGCGGCGGCCACGGTCGCGCCGACGATCAAGGCGCTGGACTCGTGCATTCCGTCGAAGACCGGATTGTCCGAGGTGCCCAGCCCGTACCCGGCGAACAGCGGGTCGCGCGGCGCGGCGCGGACCGCGTCCAGGTAGTCGGGCCGGTGCACCAGCGTGAGCAGCGCGTCGTCGGCCGGCTCCGGCTTGACCAGCCGCACCCCGGGCCGGTCGAGCACGCCCAGCTCGCGGGCGAGCGCGACGGTCAGCTCGACCCGCACCGGGTCGAGCGGATGTTCCCCCATGTCGTAGGCGAGCAGGGATTCGTCCCAGATCACCACCGTGTCGTCCGACATGACGACATCGTCGCACGCGGGCCGCCGGCCGCCCCTCACGCGCGCGGCTCAGCGCGGCGGTTCCTCACCGGTGGCCACCGGCCGGGCCGGGTCGGCCACCCACTCGCTCCACGACCCGACGTACAGCGCGGCGTCCGGCCGGCCGGCCAGGTGCAGCGCCAGCACGGCCTGCGCGGCGGTCACCCCCGACCCGCAGTACGCCCCGACCGGCCCGTCGGTCACCCCGGCCGCGGCGAACCGTTCCCGCAGCTCGTCTGCGGCCGGGAACCGCCCCTGCGCGACGTACTCGGGGGCGGGCAGGTTCACCGCGCCGGGGACGTGCCCGGCCACCGGGTCGACCGGCTCGGTCTCGCCCCGGTAGCGGGGCGCGGCCCGCACGTCGAGCAGCACGCCCTCGTTGGCGGCGGCCAGTCGGGCCGCTGCGGCCGCGTCCAGCACCGGCAGCGCGCCGGGGCGGACGGTCACGTCGCCGGGCGCCGGGCTCGGCACCTCGGTCGAGGTGGGCAGGCCGGCGGCGGTCCAGGCCGGCCAGCCGCCGGCCAGCAGGCGCACCGGGCGGTGGCCGGCCCAGCGCAGCGTCCACCAGGCCCGGGCGGCGGACATGCCGTCGCCGCCGTCGTACACCACCACGGGGTGACCGGCCCGGACGCCGGCCGCCCGCAGCGCGGCCTGCAGCGCGCCCGGGTCGGGCAGCGGGTGCCGCCCGGCGGGGCCGGGCGGGCCGCAGAGCGCGGTGTCCAGGTCGACGAAGACCGCCCCGGGCAGGTGACCGGCCGCGTAGTCGTCCCGGCCGGGCGGCCCGGCCAGCCGCCAGCGCACGTCGAGCAGGGTGGGCGGGTCGGCGCGGCGCAGCTCGCCGGCGAGCGCCGCGGGCTCGACCAGCAGCTCATCGGTTCCGGACATGCGCTCCAGTGAACACCATTCCGGCACTCACCTCGCGGTTCGCCGGCGGGGGCCGTCGGGCGCCCGGGGTAGCATCGACCACCGGGAGGCCGCTGACGTGAAGCATGACCTGGTCGACACGACCGAGATGTACCTGCGCACCATCCTCGAGCTTGAGGAGGAGGGGGTGCCACCGCTGCGCGCCCGGATCGCCGAGCGGCTGCGGCAGAGCGGGCCCACCGTCAGCCAGACCGTCGCCCGGATGGAGCGCGACGGCCTGCTCACCGTCGAGGGCGACCGGCACCTGGCGCTGACCGCGGCCGGGCGCAGCAGCGCCGTCTCCGTGATGCGCAAGCACCGGCTGGCCGAGCTGCTGCTGGTCAACGTGATCGGGATGCCCTACGAGGAGGCCCACGAGGAGGCCTGCCGGTGGGAGCACGTGATGAGCGACGCGGTGGAGAAGCGGGTGTACGACCTGCTCAACCGGCCCAGCCGCTCGCCGTACGGCAACCCGATCCCGGGGCTGGAGGAGCTGGGCTCGCCGGGCCCGGAGGCCGACCCGATCGAGGGTGAGCGCAACCTGGCCTTCCCCGGCCTCACCGGGCAGGTCGTGGTCCGGCGGATCTGCGAGAGCGTGCAGACCGACGCGGACGTGCTCCGCCAGCTGCACGCCGCCGGGGTCGACCCGGGCGCCACGGTGACCGTGGCGCAGGAGCGCGACGGGGTGTTCATCGACCGCTCGGGTGAGCGGGTGCGGCTGCCCCGCGAGGTCGCCTCCCGGGTCTTCGTCGCCGCCCACTGAGCCGCCGGCCAGTGAGCCGGTAGCCGGGTCAACCGGCCGCCGGGCGGGTCATCTCGCGTCCATGTCCAGCGTGCGGGCCAGGGTGATCAACCGGCCGGCCTGGGCGTCCGCCGCCGCGCGTGCCGCCCCCGGACGACCTGTCCAGCGCAGCACGCCCAGCCGTTCCTCCTGGGCCAGCCAGCCCACCTCGGCCACCGGGCCGTGCTTCGTGGTGCCGGCGGTGACCCGGCGGTAGCCGGCCCGGCCCAGCTTCGGCACGGCGACCGACCCGTCGGGTCGGACGTCCGCGGTGAAGCCGGCCGCGTCGATCGGGGTGTCGGTGACGGTCAGGCTCAGCTCCGGCCAGGAGGCGGTCGCCGTCCGCACCACGCAGGTGTGGGTGTCGTCCTGGTCGCTGGCGGCCGCCACGTCGAACCGGTCGCCGGTGTGCTTGGCGATGGTCGCGAAGTCCAGCAGTCGGCAGGCGCCGCCGGACGACGCCGCCGCCACCTCCACCGTCACCGGCGCCGGCTCGGGCAGCGCGACCGCGGGGGCGTCCTGGGCGGCGCAGGCCGTGGTCAGCAGCACGACGGCGGCGGGAAGGCAGATCGGGGCGCGCACGTGGGAACCTCCGCGATCGTCGGCGGAGGGCCCGCCGGATGTCCGTCGGACACCGTACGGGCTCGCCCCGTCGGGCGGAACCCCCGGGTCGGCCGGTCAGCCCGCCGGCAGGTCGCGCATCCTCCGCAGTGGAGACGCCACCACGAACAGCGCCGCGCTCCACGTCCCCAGGGCGCACACCATCAGCGCCGGCCGCAGCCCGTACCAGCTGCCGAGCGCCCCGCCGAAGAGCGCGCCGAGCGGGATCACCCCGAAGCAGACCCAGAGGAACGCGGCGGTCACCCGACCGAGCAGGTCCGCGGGCGTGATCCGCTGCCGGTACGAGACCAGGGCCACGTTGTAGAGCATCACGTTCGCGGAGAAGGCGGCCAGGCCGACCACGTAGAGCGACAGGCCCCAGCCGGGGCGGGCCAGCGGCAGCAGCAGGTAGAGCGGGCCCGGGGCGGCCATCGCCACCCAGATCACCCGGGCCGAGCCGAGCCACCGGGTCAGTCGGCCGGCCAGCGCGCCGGTCGCCAGGCCACCCACCGCGCCGAGCGAGAAGACCAGCCCGACCGTGGCCGGGGCGGCGTGCAGCTCCCGGACCAGGAACGTCACCTCCAGCGACTGAATCGCCACCGCGAAGAAGTTCGTGGTGGCGGTGCAGGCGAGCAGGCGTACCAGGATCGGCTGGCGGCGGATGAAGCCGAAGCCCTCCACCAGGGCGCCGCGCGCGGACACCGGGGCGGCGGCCGGCCGGGGCGAGCGCCGCGGCGGCCGGATCAGCAGCAGGGTGACCGCGCTGGCCGCGAAGGCCAGGGTGGTGCCGAGGAAGGTCCGCGCCGCGCCGACCAGCCCGGTCAGCGCGCCGCCCAGGGTCGGCCCGACCAGCTGCGCGGCGTGTTCGCTGACGGTGAGCCGGGCGTTGCCCTCGACCAGCCGGTCGGCCGACACCAGCGTGGGCAGGGTGGTCTTGTACGCCACGGTGAACAGCACGGTCAGCACGCCGGAGAGGCCGACCACCAGGTACAGGACAGTGAGGGTGAGGTGGCCGAGCAGCGCGGCCAGCGGCAGGCAGAGCAGCAACCCGGCCCGGCCCAGGTCGCAGCCGATCATCAGCCGACGCCGGTCGACCCGGTCGGCCAGCAGACCGGCCGGCAGCGAGAAGAGCAGGTACGGCAGCCAGGCCAGCGTGCTGAGCAGCGAGATCTGGAACACGCTGGCCCGCAGGGTGTCGGCGGCCAGCAGCGGCACCGCCACGCCGGAGATCCGGGTGCCCACCTCGCTCACCGTCTGACCGCCCCAGAGCAGGGCGAAGTTCCGGTCCCGCCACAGCGGGCGCGCGGTCGCGCTCTGCGCGGGCTCCAGCCGGGTCGTCATCGGCGGAACGCTAGGCGGTCGACGGCGCGGGGGCGACCCGGTTTCAGTCGTCGACGTACGGGCAGTGCCGGCAGCCGCGCCCGCAGCAGGTGCCCCGGCGTAACAGGAACCCGGCGCTGAGCACGAACAGCCCGGTGGCCGGGTCGAGGTAGCCGGCCTCCCCGGCGGCAAGCGCGGCGGCGTGCGCGGCGAGGATCCGGGCCCGGTCGGGATGGCCGGCGGGCAGCCGGGACGGGTGCGGCTCGGTCAACGGCCGGTCCGCCGGCGGACGTCGCTCCTCACTCACCGCGGCAACTCTACGGAGGCGGGGGCGGCCCGCGTCGCCGCGTGCCCGGGTGTGGTGATCCGGGCCACCGGGTAGGAACGACGCGCGTCGACGCCACGGGGGGGGCAGTGATGAGTGACCGGACGAGCACCTACACCTACCATCCGGCTTTGGCGGTGTACGGGCTGATCCTGGTGTTCCCCATCGTCTTCTCCGTCATCGCGGTCATGGTCGACCAGGACGTGCCCTGGTGGGTGCGGCTGGTGGCGGTCGTGGTCGGGACGCCGGCGGTGTGAGCCTGGGGGATGTTCCGTCTGGTGTACCGGTTGCAGCTGACCGACACCCACCTGCGGCTGCGCGCTCCCCTCTGGACGACCCGGGTGCCGCTGGCCGAGCTGACCGAGATCAGCACCGCCGCCAGCGGCCGGAACATGGCGAGGATCCGGTACGGCACCGGCCGCACCCGTACGCTGCTGGCCGGTCCCGGCCTGGTGAACTTCCTGGAACGGGTTGGCCAGGCCGCACCGGACGCCCGGATCGAGATCTCCGGGATGACCCGCCACAAGGAGCGGATCAGCCGGCTCTTCTCCCGCGACGCCGACCCCGACCCGCAGCGGTGATCAGCCGAACCAGGTGATCGCCTGGCCGTGCCCCCGGGCCCAGGCCACCGGGCGGCCGTCCAGGGCGAGCACGTTGTGGTGCGCCCCGTCGGGCGGCGCCGGCAGATCGTCGTACGGCAGCACCTCGGGCGCCTCGTTCGCCACCCAGTGCCCCGGCAGCGTACGGACCAGGTCGGCGAACGCCGTCCGCCGCGGCGGCGGCACGAGGTAGAGCACCGAGGTGTGGAACACCACCAGGGTGGCGTCGGCCGGGGCCCGGGCGGCCAGCGCGGGCAGGTCGTCCACCAGGTCACCGCGGACCAGCAGCGGAGGTTCGGCCGCCGCGACCGTCGCGGCGGCCCGCAGCCGCTCCCGCCGGTGCCCGTGCTCCGGCCAGATCAGCGCGTCCAGCCAGGCCAGGTCGGCCGGGTCGGTGACGTCGAGCGGGTTCAGGTCCAGGCCGGCCCGCCAGACCACCTCCGGCAACCGGTCCGGCGGGGCGGCACCGGTGAGCGCGCAGTCCAGCACCGGGGCGCCGGCGCCGATCAGGTGGTCGCCGTATCGATAGGCGTACCGGTCGGGATAGAGGCAGAGGCCGGCGGACGCGCCGACCTCCAGCAGGGCCAGCGGTTGCGGCAACGACGCCAGCACCGGCAGCAGTACGGCGCACCGTCCGGCCTCGTTGGTCTGGGTGGCCCGGGAGCGGATCTCCGGCTCGATCGCCGGCCAGTTCGCCACGGTGTAGTCGTGGAACGCGGTCGGGTCGTCGACCGGGCCGCCGAGCAGCCGCACCACGGCGAAGAGCAGGTTCGGTTGGCGCTTGGCCGGCGGCAGCCCGTCGAGCAGGTCGAGCAGCTTGCAGTCCCGGGACACCGCGAGGGCGAGCCGCTCGTACGTCGGCGACACGCCGCGCGCTTCCCGATCGGCGAACCGGACGTAGGTTTCCGCCGTCGTCATGCGGCAAGCATTCCATTCGGGCGGGCCGCTCGGTGCCCCGCCGGTTGACGGGTGCGGCTACGAGCCGAGGTAGCGCAGGATCGCCAGGACCCGCCGGCTGTAGCCGGTCACGTGGGACACGCCGAGCTTGTCGAAGATGGCGTTGATGTGCTTCTCGACCGCACTCTGCGACACGTGCAGGCGCTCGGCGACGGCGGCGTTGGTGTACCCCTGCGCCATCTGCTGCAACACGTCGCGTTCGCGTGGGGTGAGGCGGTTGAGCGGGTCGGTGTGGCTGGTGGCGGAGACGAGCTGCCGGACGACCTCGGGGTCGAGCGCCGTGGCGCCGGCGGCGACCCGGTCGAGGGCGTCGAGGAAGTCCTCGACCTGGGCGACGCGGTCCTTCAGGAGGTAGCCGACCCCTTCGGACCGGTCGGCGAGGAGCCTGGCGGCGTACCGCTTCTCGACGTACTGGGACAGCACGAGCACCGCGACGTCGGGCCAGCGGCGGCGGACCTCCAGCGCGGCCCGCAGCCCGTCGTCGCTGTTGGTTGGCGGCATGCGTACGTCGGTGACGACGATGTCGGGGCGGTGCTCCGCGACGGCGGTGACGAGCCGGTCCGCGTCCGCGACGGCGGCGACCACTTGGTGCCCCTCGTCGGCGAGGAGCCGGGCCAGCCCCTCGCGCAGCAGGGTGGAGTCTTCGGCGAGGACTACGCGCACGGCACCCCCACCCGGATGGTCGTCGGGCCGCCGGCCGGGCTGTGCACGTCGAACCGGCCGTCCATGGCCGAGACCCGCCGGGCGAGCCCCTGCAGGCCGCTGCCGTACGGGTCGGCGCCGCCGACGCCGTCGTCACGCACGCGCATCTCGATCTCGGTGTCCCGGGATGAGATCTCGATGGTGACCAGGGTCGCTCGGGCGTGTTTGGCGGCGTTGGTGACGGCTTCGCACGCGACGAAGTACAGCACGGTCTCGACCGGACGGGCCGGCCGGACCGGGACGTCGTAACTGATCCTGACCGGCGTCGCGGACCGTCGGGCCACCATGGTCAGCACCTCGTCCAACGTGGTGTGGTCGAGCGCCGCTGGGTAGACCTGCCAGGCCACCTCCCGCAGCTCCTCGACGGCGCGCTGGGCGTCCTCGTGGGCCTGGGCCAGAAGGGCGCGCGTCCGGTCCGGGTCGCCGCTACGCCGCGCCCGCCCGAGCAGCATGCCGAGCGCGACGAGGCGTTGCTGCAGCCCGTCGTGCAGGTCGCGTTCGATGCGCTGGCGCTCGGCATCGACGGCGGCGATGACGCCGGCCCGGCTCACCGCCAGTTCGGTGATCCGCTGGTGCAGCGCCTCCCGACTGCTGGATTCCAGCAGGCCGCGCGCCAGCCGCCGGTCCAGCGCGGCGACGCTGACCATCGCCTGCAGGTTCACCGTCAGCAGGGCCGCCCCGACGAGCCCCTGCAGCAGCAGGTCGGCCACGGTCAGGGTGCCCGCCGCGAACGAGCGCAGCACGATGGCGGCGAGCACGGCACCGACCACGAGCAGACCGCCGGTCACAGCGCCGAGCACCGCCGGCACCAGTCGGGCGGCGAGGTAGCCGAGCACCCGCGGTCCGCTCGCCCGGACCGGAGGCGGGGTCGGCTCCGAGGCGATCACGGCGAGCCGCCGTCGCTCGCCCTCGGCGAGGGACCGGGCGTACCCGATCATGGCCGCACCTACGCGGCGGCGGACCGCCGGCGCCGGCGAGACCGCCAGTACGACGAGCCCGGCGAGGAGCAGGAACAGCGACTCGACCGCGGCGGTGAGGACGCCGAGCACCACGCCCGCGAGCGGTCGGACCCGGCGGACCGTGGCACCGATCCAAGGCCGCCAGCCATACGCCGCGCGCTCCGCCACCGCCCCGCCCCTCACGTTCGTGCCACCTCGGATCGACCGGCTACCGGTCATCGGCTCGCGTGCTCGACCAACCGGCTACCGATCACCGGTCATCTTCGCCCGACGCGGGCTTCCGTACACGGTGCCCCGGCCGTCCCCGCTCGGGGCGCCGGCCCGATTCGAGACCGACCCGCCGTCCAAAGCCGGCGGCCGGCGACGGGCCCTGCCCAGGCGGGAGACGACGAAGTACCCCACGGCGAGCGCGCAGGCCACGACGACGACCCGTTGGAACGTCCCGACGTACGCCTCGACCGCGTGCCAGTTCTCGCCGAGCAGGTAGCCGGCCAGCACGAACACCGTGTTCCAGATCAGGCTGCCCAGGGTGGTGTAGAGCAGGAACGTGGTCATCGGCATCCGCTGCACACCCGCCGGTACGGAGATCAGGCTGCGGAAGATCGGGATCATCCGGCCGAGGAAGACCGTCTTGGCCCCGTGCCGAAGGAACCAGGCCTCCGTCCGGTCGATGTCGGCCACCTTGATCAGCGGCAGCCGGGACGCGACCGCGCGGACCCGCTCCCGCCCGAAGGCGACCCCGACGTGGTAGAGCGCAACCGCGCCCAGCACCGAACCGATTGTGGTCCAGAGGATGGCGGCGGACAGGCTCATCCGGCCCTGACTGGCGGTGAACCCGGCCAGCGGCAGGATCACCTCGCTCGGGATCGGCGGGAACAAGTTCTCCAACGCGACGGCCAAGCCGGCGCCCGGGGCGCCGAGCCGCTCCATCAGGCCGGTCACCAGCCCGACCAGGCCGCCCTGGGACGGATCAGGCTCCTCGGCCAACAGGCCGGCGTGCATCGACAGGTTCATCATGCTCAAGACGCTATGAACCCGTCGTGGCCCGGACCATGAGGTCGACCGCCGAGGTCAGCGGGCCGACCGCACCGCCGGGGGTGCGGAAAACCGCACCCCGCTCAGCGGACCAGCGCCCGTTCCGCCTGACGGAAGGGGTACCGGTTCAGTGGGGTCGTCAACGCCACTCGACCTGGACACCGTCCGCCCGGAGCCACCCGAGCAGTTGTGGGAAAGTGGCGGCAGTGCCGCTTTCACCTGTCAAGTTTGTTCGGGCCACCTCGGCGTGGTGCCAGACCAGGCGGAACGGCGACGTGGCGCCCCAGCCTCCGAGCACGCAGTCGCTGAGCGCGGCGGGGTTCCAACCGAAGTAACCGCCCGGCCCGTTCACGGCCTCACCGATGGCGCAGTAGAAACCCTCCACATCGGTGATCACGCTGCCGTCGAGGTGAAAGGTGCCACCGGCAGGCCGGTCCGGCCGTTCGTCGGGATGATGAGCCAGCGCGGCGCGGGACCACTCGTGCCGCAGTCCGCGGTCGTAGCCCGTCCACAGGCCCGGTGCGGCGGGACGGCCGGCACGCCAGAGCTCCCAGACATCCCGCGCGCCGCCCGGCAGCGGGTCGCCGATCGCGGCGTCGAAGGCCACGTCGAGCAGGTCGTGCCCCAAGACCGACGGGCGAACCGCTGTCACCGATGCCCCCAGAGACGCACCGATCACCCGGGTCGCCATGCCACTGTCGGCCAGGCTGTGGAGGGCCGCGTCGATCCGGCGACGGTGCAGGGCGCCACCTGGATTGCCGGCACCTCGGGTCAGCGCGTCCAGGGCCAGCCGCAGCGGAGGCCCGGGCCGGCAACCGAGCAGTGTCGCCGCGGGCGCCGCGGCTGGGTCGTCGACGAACAAGCCTTCCACGTCCACGCAGGCCGCGACAGCGACGTCCGCCGCTCCCGACCCGGACTCGTCGACCAACAACCAGCGCATCGTCGCCGGCGCGCCCGACCGCCGGTACGGCTGGGCCGGAGTCGAGTCGTCATCGAACACCGCGCCTCCCTCGTCACCATCCTGACCGGACGGTACAGCGGAAGGCCTCACCGGCCCTGCTCCTACCCCGCGACGGCGAGATGCCTCCCGCCCTGAGATGGGCGGGAGGCATCTCCCATCAGCGTTCCCCCGAGGGGTGCGGGTACGTCAGCTGCAGCCGCTGGTGGAGCCGCAGCCCTCGCAGACGTAGCAGCTACCAGCGGGGCGCATCTTCGTACCGCAGGTGAAGCAGAGCGGCGCGTCGGCGGCCTTGCCGATCACGGCCTCCAGCAGCTCGGTGGAGGATCCCACCGACGGTGCCGGCTTGGCGGCGGCCACGTCGGCCAGCTCCTGGGCCGGCTGGGCCACCGGGCCGGTCATGGCCTCCGGGCCGGTCTTCGTCTCCGGCGACTCCACCGGGGCGGAGGAGGCCATCGCGGTCAGCTCGGCGGCGGCGCTCTCCGCGTCGGCCTCGGCCCGCAGCTGCGCGGCCCGCTCCTTGGCGGTGAAGATGCCCAGCTCGGCGCGGCGGTCGTACGGCAGGAAGTCCAGCGCCAAGCGACGGAAGATGTAGTCCATCACCGAGGCCGCCATCCGCACGTCCGGGTCGTCGGTCATGCCGGCCGGCTCGAAGCGCATGTTGGTGAACTTGCTGACGTACGTCTCCAGCGGGACGCCGTACTGCAGGCCGATGGAGATGGCCACCGAGAAGGCGTCCATCACGCCGGCCAGGGTGGAGCCCTGCTTGGACATCTTGAGGAAGACCTCACCGAGGCCGTCGTCCGGGTAGGACGACGCGGTGAGGTAGCCCTCGGCCCCGCCGACGGAGAAGCTGACCGTCTCGGACGGGCGCTTCTTCGGCAGCCGCTTGCGCACCGGGCGGTACTCGACCACCTTCTCGACGACCCTCTCCACCGAGGCGGCCTCGACCGCGGCCTCGACGGCCGCCTCGACCACTGCCTTGTTCGGCTTGGCCACCGAGAGCGGCTGGCCGACCTTGCAGTTGTCGCGGTAGATCGCCAGCGCCTTCAGGCCGAGCTTCCAGCCCTCGAAGTAGATCTTCTCGACGTCGGCGACGGTCGCCTGCTCCGGCATGTTGACCGTCTTGGAGATGGCGCCGGAGATGAACGGCTGGACGGCCGCCATCATCCGCACGTGGCCCATCGGCGCGATGGACCGCTCGCCCATGGCGCAGTCGAAGACCGGGTAGTGCTCCGGCTTGAGGCCCGGGGCGTCCACCACGTGGCCGTGGTCGGCGATGTGCTCTACGATCGCCTCGACCTGCTCCTCGGGGTAGCCGAGGCTGCGCAGGGCGCGCGGGACCGTCTGGTTGACGATCTGCATCGAGCCGCCGCCGACCAGCTTCTTGAACTTGACCAGCGCCAGGTCCGGCTCGACGCCGGTGGTGTCGCAGTCCATCATCAGGCCGATGGTGCCGGTGGGTGCGAGCACGCTGGCCTGCGAGTTGCGCCAGCCGAACTTGTCACCGGTCTTGTTGCCCTCGGTCCACTGCTTGGTCGCCTCCCGCTGGATCGCGGTGGCCACCGTGCCGGCCGGCTTGATGGCGTCGTTCGCGGCGGCGTGCTTGCGCATGACCCGCTTGTGCGGCTCGGCGTTGCGGGCGTAGCCGTCGTACGCGCCGACGATGCCGGCCAGCTCGGCCGAGCGGCGGTACGCGGTGCCGGTCATCAGCGAGGTGATCGCGGCGGCCACCGAGCGGCCCTGCTCCGAGTCGTACGGCAGGCCCGTGGCCATCAGCAGCGCGCCGAGGTTGGCGTAGCCGATGCCGAGCTGCCGGTAGGCGCGGGTGGTCTCGCCGATCTTCTCGGTCGGGAAGTCGGCGAAGCAGATCGAGATGTCCATCGCGGTGATCACGAACTCGACGCTCTTGACGAACTTCTCCACCTCGAAGCCACCGTCGGCGCGGAGGAACTTCATCAGGTTCAGCGAGGCGAGGTTGCACGAGGAGTTGTCCAGGTGCAGGTACTCCGAGCACGGGTTCGACGCGGTGATCCGCCCGGTCTCCGGGCAGGTGTGCCAGTCGTTGATGGTGTCGTCGTACTGCAGGCCGGGGTCGGCGCACTCCCAGGCGGCCTGGGAGATGGTGTGGAAGAGCTTCTTGGCGTCGATCGTCTCGATGGTCTGCCCGTCGAGCCGGCCGCGCAGGTCGAAGCCGCCGCCGTTCTCCACCGCCGACATGAACTCGTCGGAGACCCGGACCGAGTTGTTGGCGTTCTGGTACTGCACGCTGACGATGTCGGCGCCGCCCAGGTCCATGTCGAAGCCGGCGTCCCGCAGCGCGCGGATCTTGTCCTCCTCGCGCGCCTTGGTCGCCACGAACTCCTCGATGTCCGGGTGGTCCACGTCGAGGATGACCATCTTGGCCGCGCGCCGGGTGGCGCCACCGGACTTGATGGTGCCGGCCGAGGCGTCCGCGCCGCGCATGAAGCTGACCGGGCCGGAGGCGGTACCGCCGGAGGAGAGCAGCTCCTTCGAGGACCGGATCCGGGAGAGGTTGACCCCGGCGCCCGAGCCGCCCTGGAAGATCCGCCCCTCCTCCTTGTACCAGTCGAGGATGGAGTCCATCGAGTCGTCGACGGCCAGGATGAAGCAGTTGTGCACCCGCAGGTTGCCGGCCAGGAACTCGCCGCTCTCGGTCTGGATGTCGTAGACCTCCATCGCGCCGAGCGACTCGACCCGATCGATCTCCAGCCGCTTGACGTCGTTGGCCGGCCGGCCCGGCTTGGCGAAGCTCTGCTCGAGCTTGGCCATCTTCTCCGCACCGAGGAACCCGATGTGGGTGGCGAACAGGTCTCGGTCGCCGTCGTTCTGGATGCGGACCGACCAGCATCCCTTCCGGTCGGCACGCGCGTCGGGCTTGTGGCTGACCCGGGAGAAGATGCCGAAGCGCAGCAGCAGGCTCTGCACGCCCCGGATCAGCCTCTCGGAGATCATGTCCACTGCGACCAGCGTGGAGCTCTCCCGCGCCGACACGTAACCCTCGGCCTGGAAGATGCTGCGCAGGTAGCCGGCGACGACCGGCAGCGGGGCGGTGAAGAGCCGCTCGGGCACCTCCATGTCGACGCCGCGGGTCAGCAGGTCCCACTTGTCCACGAACGGGCGCAGGTGCTCGCCGTACAGGCGGGTGCGGCGGCAGTCCAGCTCGTCGCTCTGCGTCACCACCGGACGCTCGTGCCGGTGGGCGCCGGCGAACACCTCGTCGAGGGTGCCGGTGACCCAGGCCAGCTCGTCGTCGTTGACCGTCATCGCCTCGATGGTCAGCGACCGGTTCGTGCCGTGGTCGTACTGGCCGACGAAGCCGTCCGACTGCAGCCAGCCGGCAAGCGCGGCCTCGCGGACCTCGCGCAGGTCGATCTCGGCCTCGCCGTAGGCGAACGTGCGGTGCCACTCGAGCTGGTCACCGGCCTTGAGGGTGCCGGCCTCCACCCAGTCGCCGGTGCCGGCGCCGGTGCTCTTCCACACCACGTGGTCCGGGGTGACGTCGAGCGTGTAACCCGCTTTGGTGTGCAGTCGGAGCACGTCGCGCACCCCGTTGGCCTTGACGGCGACGATGCTGGTCAGGCCGCTGGCGTCGTACACCTTGGCACCGACGGCCTCGTCCTCGACCAGCTTGCCGATCGGCACCAGCCCGGCCGGGGTGCTGACCAGGGAGTCGTACGGCAGGCAGGCGCTGACCTGCTGCGGCGACGGCGTACCGACGTTGAACCAGACCGGCGAGTTGAAGCTGAACACCTGGTGCAGCAGCATCCAGGTCAGCTCGTGCGCGAAGATCTCCGCGTCGCCCGGGTTGGCGAAGTAGCCGTGCTCCTCACCGGCCTTGCGGTAGGTGCTGACCACCCGGTCGATGAGCTGCTTGAGCGACCACTCACGCTGCGGGGTGCCCACCGCGCCCCGGAAGTACTTGGTGGTCACGATGTTGGCCGCGTTGACGCTCCAGGACTCGGGGAACTCCACCCCGCGCTGCTCGAAGTTGATCGAGCCGTCCCGCCAGTTGGTCATCACGACGTCGCGGCGCTCCCACGCCACCTCGTCGTACGGGTGCACGCCCTCGGTCGTCCAGACCCGCTGCACCTTCAGCCCCGTCGCCGCGCCGTTCTTCGCCGCCCGCGACCGGCTCGCTGTCACGCCGTCCCCCGCCATCTCATCGCCCCCTCGTCTGCGCGGTCACCCACCGCGCGTCGTTCACTGTCAGAAATTCAAAATCAACTGGTACGGCCGGCGGCCTCGACGGCCCCGGCCTCGCGGGCGCGCGCCGCGGCCCGCAGCGTCTCGATCTCGCGCTCGAAGTCGGCGAGCGAGTCGAAGGACCGGTAGACGCTGGCGAAGCGCAGATAGGCCACCTCGTCCAGGTCCCGCAGCGGGCCCAGGATCGCCAGCCCCACCTCGTTGCTCGGGATCTCGGCGGCCCCCTTGGCCCGCACGGTCTCCTCGACCTTCTGCGCCAGCAGGGCGATCGAGTCCTCGTCCACCGGGCGGCCCTGGCACGCCTTGCGCACCCCGCCGATGATCTTCGTCCGGCTGAACGGCTCGGTCACCCCGCTGCGCTTGACCACCGCGAGCACGGCCTCCTCGACCGTGGTGAACCGCTTGCCGCACTCCGGGCAGGACCGCCGGCGGCGGATCAACTGCCCGTCGTCGGCCTCCCGCGAGTCGACCACCCGGGAGTCGGCGTGTCGGCAGTACGGACACCGCATGCGCCGGACCTCCTTGATCGACGGCGGGCGCGGCACCGGCACCCGGGCACGCGTCGGCCCGGCGCGACCCGGTGGCCGGGCCCTCGCCGTCGTCGACGGTACGGGAGTGCGGTCGGTAGCCGAACCCAACCTGTGGGCAACTTACGCCCGTGTGACTACTACATCTAGGGGTCGACCGTATGCCGCCGGCCGGGTGCGGTCAAGTTGGTCGGCGTGTCCGGCGCGTCACCTGTCCGACACCGCCACCCACCCCCTCCGGGAAGATCGACAACCGGCTCGTCGACGGTGTGCCGACATCCCCAACCGACGCGCCCCGCGGGAGGTTACCGGCCGTCCGGCCGAGAACCGGGAAACGGACGGTCACCGCGAGAACGCCTGCCGGTCGAACAGGAGTACGAGCCCGTCGTACCATTTATCAGAACGCGCGTTCGAGATTCCCGCCTTTTCCACCCGACACGCCGACGGCAGGTCGTACAGATGTTTGAAAATGACCGATCTCACCTATACGGTCATGAACGACCGGGCCCGGCGAGCCACGTCGGGTCGGCGTCGCGGAACACCCCGCGACACCCCCGCACGCACCACGAGCCGCCAAGGCACCCAGCGCCGACCAGGGAGGACGGACGTGACCGAGGACCGGGCCAGCCGGCAGAAGAACCCGCAGCAGATCGCCGAGGCGGGTCCGCCGGCCACTCGGCGCCCCCGCGCCGCCCGCAGCCGGAGCGGCCAGCCGGCCGTGCGCCCGGTCACCGCGGTGGTCAGCAGCTTCCCCGACCCGGCGACGGTCGACCTCACCGCCCGCCAGCGGCGGATCCTGGAGTTCATCCGGAGCTGGGTGGAGCGGCACGGCTACCCGCCGAGCGTGCGCGAGATCGGCGAGGCCGTCGGCCTGGTCTCCCCGTCGAGCGTGGCCTACCAGCTCAAGGAGCTGGAGAAGAAGGGCTTCCTGCGGCGCGACCCGAACCGGCCCCGCGCGGTGGACGTGCGTGCCCCCAGCGACGCCGACGACGAGCTGAGCCGGGCCCAGCGCCCCGCCCCGGCGTACGTGCCGATGTTGGGCCGGATCGCGGCCGGTGGCCCGATCCTGGCCGAGCAGGCCGTGGAGGACATCTTCCCGCTCCCCCGCGAGCTGGTGGGTGAGGGCGAGGTCTTCATGCTGCAGGTCAAGGGCGACTCGATGCTCGACGCGGCGATCTGCGACGGGGACTGGGTGGTGGTCCGGCAGCAGCCGAACGCCGACTCCGGCGAGATCGTGGCGGCCATGCTCGACGGCGAGGCGACGGTCAAGACCTACCGCCACCGGGACGGGCACGTCTGGCTGATGCCGCAGAACCCGGCCTTCGACCCGATCCCCGGCGACGACGCGACCATCATGGGTCGGGTCGTCGCGGTGCTCCGGCGGATCTGACCATCTGGAACGCGACGAGGGTGGTCCCGCCTGCCGGCGGGGCCAGCCTCGTTCTCTCGTCGGATCAGTAACGCGCGCCGTAGCCGTACTGGCCGTCGCGCCGGTCGTCCGGGCGGCCGTCGCGACGCGGGCCGGACCACTGGTCCCGCGGGCCCGGCTCCCGGCGCGGGGGCTCGGCCCGGCCACCCTGACCGCCGCCGCCGCGCGGCACGGCACCGCCGCCGCGCGGCACGGCACCGCCGCCGCGCGGCACGCCACCGGAACCACCGCCGCGCGGCCCGCCACCGGAACCACCGCCGCGTGGGCCACCGCCGGAACCGCCGCCCCGCGGCCCACCGCCACCCGGTGTGCCCGCTGCGGGAGCTGCGCCGCGCGGCCCCCCGCCGCCCGGGCCCGCGCCTGGCACACCGGCTCGGCCGCCGCCGCCCTGGGGAGCGGCGCCGCGACCGTTGGCCGGCCCGTCGCCGGGGCCGCCGCGCGGCGCGCCGCCGTAGACCCCGCCACCGGCCGGTCGACCGCCGCCGTAGACGCCGCCACCACCGCGGGGGCGCTCACCGGCACCGTCCGGCGGCCGGGGGCCACCGTAGAAGCCGCCGCCGCCGCCGGCGGTCGGCCGGCCCGGCGCCGCCCCGGCCGGGGCGCCGTAGACGCCGCTGCCCGCGCGACCACCGCCGTAGACCCCGCCTCCGGCGGCACCGCCGTACACGCCGCCGCGCGGCCGGTCACCGCCCGCCGGGTCTCCCGCGGGCCGGCCGGCGCCGTAGCCACCGCCCGCCGGCAGCGAACCCGAGGAGTACACGTCGTCCCGGTCGGCGGCGTCGCCGTCGTCGACCGGCGGGGGGTTGCGGCGGGCCCGCACGATGCCGAACACACCGGCCCCGAGCAGCAGCACGCCGATGATCCCGATGGTGAGGATCAGGTACTTGATCTGGTCCAGGCTGATGTCGGCGTACCAGGCCTTCTCCGCCGGCTTCTTCACGGCGGCGGCGACATTGCCGGTCGGCTCGGCGCCCTTGGTCGACGGGGTGTAGGCCAAGATGTCGATCGGGTCGTCCGCGGCCAGGTCCCCGCCGTCGGAGACGGTGACGAAGGTCTTCCCGTCCGGGGTGTAGGAGATGGCCTCGCCGAACGGGTCGGCCAGCGGGGTGACCCGCGGCTTGCCGCCGGTCAGCGCGGCCAGCACGTCGCCGCCCGTGACGTCGTACTCGAAGGCGTCGGCGTAGGTGCGCAGCACCACCTTGGCGCCGTCCGGTGACCGGGCGGCGCCGGTGATCGCCACCCGGCCGAGGATGCTCAACGGGTTCTCGGTGCTGGTCGTGGGCAGGCTGACCTCGCCCACCTTCTTCATCGGCACCGCTTCGGTGTCGCCGCTGCGCAGCTTGCCGGTCGGGGTGAAGATCTCGGACTTGCCGCTGGGCACCTTGGTGATCACCAGGGGCAGGCCGTCGGCGCCGATCAGCAGCGCCTCCGCGTCGTGCGGCTTGCGCTCCGGGTACGACAGCCGGTGCAGCACCGGCTGCTTGCTGCCGTCGACCGGCATGGTCCACACGGCGACCCGGCTGCGCCGCTCCTTGCTCGTCACGTTGTCACCGGTGTCGGCGATCCAGAGCGTCTTACCGTCCGGGGAGAGGGTCAGGTCCTCGGTGTCGAACGGGCCGTCGCCGGAGTACCGCACCGGTTCCTTGGCGATCGCGCATCTGGTGTCGAGGTAGAAGACCCGCTTGCGGTTCTCCTGCGGCGACCCGTCGTTGATCACGATATAGCCGGTCCTGGTGGCGACCAGGCCGGACAGCTCGCGCAGACGCGGGTCCTCGATGGTGCAGCGCTTCTTGCCCGGGGTGACGGGGGCGGAAGAGGTGGGCGCCGCCATGGCGGCGACGGCGGGTGCCACGGTCGCCCCGAACAGGCCGAGGGCAACCGTGACCGAGGAAACGGCGCGGCGCATTCCGCCAGTGTCGCATGCCGCCCGCGCCGCCATGGTGACCGTGGGAGCGCTCAGCGCAGCGCGGCCACCGCCTGCTCCTCCCCCGCGGCGTACGGCGCCAGCTCGGCGGCGAGCGCCTGACCGACCCGGACGTGCAGCAGCGTGCCCTCCGCCAGGTGCGCGGTGCTCAGCACCTCACCCTGCCGGTGCACCCGGGCGACCAGGTCACCCCGGTCGTACGGCAGCACGGCGCGGACCTCCACCGCCGGGCGGGGCAGCCGCTCCTCGATGGACTGGCGCAGCCCGTCCATCCCGCGCCCGCTGTGCGCGGAGACGAAGACGGCGTCCGGCCAGAGCCGCTTGAGCCGCAGCAGGGTGTCCTCGTCGGCCGCGTCGGTCTTGTTCACCACCAGCAGCTCGGGCAGCCGGTCGGCGCCCACCTCGGAGAGCACCTCGCGGACCGCGCGGACCTGCTCCTCCGGATCCGGGTGGGAGCCGTCGACCACGTGCACGACCAGATCCGACTCAGCGACCTCCTCCAGGGTGGAGCGGAACGCCTCGACGATCTGGTGCGGCAGGTGCCGGACGAAGCCGACCGTGTCCGACAGGGTGTAGAGCCGGCCGTCGGAGGTGGTGGCCTTGCGGGTGGTCGGGTCGAGCGTGGCGAAGAGCGCGTTCTCCACCAGCACGCCGGCGCCGGTCAGCCGGTTGAGCAGGCTGGACTTGCCGGCGTTGGTGTAGCCGGCGATCGCCACCGCGGGCACCGAGTTGCGCGACCGGCGGGAGCGCTTGGTCTGGCGTACCGTCTTCATGGCCTTGATCTCCCGGCGCAGCCGGGAGATGCGGTGCCGGATCCGGCGCCGGTCGGTCTCCAGCTTGGTCTCACCGGGGCCACGCACGCCGACGCCGCCACCGGCGCCGCCACCGCGACCGGAGCCACCGGTCTGCCGGGACAGCGTCTCACCCCAACCACGCAGGCGCGGGAGCAGGTATTCGAGCTGGGCCAGCTCGACCTGCGCCTTACCTTCCTTGCTCTTGGCGTGCTGGGCGAAGATGTCGAGGATCAGCGCCGTCCGGTCGACCACCTTGACCTTGGTGCGCTGCTCCAGGTTGCGCAGCTGGGACGGGGACAGCTCACCGTCGCAGATCACCGTGTCGGCGCCGGTGGACAGCACCACCGAACTGAGATCGTCGACCTTTCCCCGGCCGATGTAGGTCGCCGGGTCGGGGCGGCCGCGCCGCTGGATCAGCCCCTCGAGCACCTGCGAGCCGGCCGTCTCGGCGAGCGCCGCGAGCTCGGTGAGGGAGTTGTCCGCGTCGGTCTGGGTGCCCTCGGTCCACACGCCCACGAGCACCACCCGCTCCAGCCGGAGCTGGCGGTACTCGACCTCGGTGATGTCGGTGAGCTCGGTGGAGAGGCCGGGGACCCGCCGCAACGCCTGCCGCTCCGACAGCTCGTACTCGCCGGTGCTGCCGGCCTCGAGCTCGTCGTCCTCGTAGGGAACGTAGGTCTCCTGGTCTGGCAAGTCGCGTCTCCTGTCCGTTCTGTGCACGTACCGAGCAATCCTGACATGTGTCAACGCGCGACGCACCCGCTATATGCCCGTGGTGAACACCGCCAAAAGCGGGGCCGCCCGCCGGCCGCCGCCGGGAGGCGGGTAGAAAGGCGAGGCGAGCCGCTCAGCGTTGACGGAGGGAACTTCCCGTGGCCATCACCCGCCTGCCCAGTGCCGGCTTCTCGATCACGGTCCGGATCGCGGTGACCGCGGACGCCTCCTCCATCGGCCGGCTGACCACCGCCGTCGGCGAGGCCGGCGCGATCGTCACCGCCCTGGACGTGGTCGACTCCGACCCGACCAGCGTGATCGTGGACCTGACCTGCGACACCGCCGACGCCACCCACGCCGACCAGGTGGTCGACGCGCTGACGGCGCTGGACGGGGTGGACGTCCGGAAGGTCTCCGACCGCACCTTTCTGCTGCACCTGGGCGGCAAGATCGAGGTCACCCCGAAGGTGGCGCTGCGCAACCGGGACGAGCTGTCCCGGGCGTACACCCCGGGGGTGGCCCGGGTCTGCATGGCGATCGCGGAGAACCCGGCCGACGCCCGCCGGCTGACCATCAAGCGCAACACGGTCGCCGTGGTCAGCGACGGCTCGGCGGTGCTCGGCCTGGGCAACCTCGGGCCGGCCGCGTCGCTGCCGGTGATGGAGGGCAAGGCCGCGCTCTTCAAGCGCTTCGGCGGGGTTGACGCCTGGCCGGTGGTGCTGGACACCCAGGACACCGACGAGATCGTGGCAATCGTCAAGGCGATCGCGCCCGCGTACGGCGGGATCAACCTGGAGGACATCGCCGCGCCGCGCTGCTTCGAGATCGAGGCCCGGCTGCGCGAGGCGCTGGACATCCCGGTCTTCCACGACGACCAGCACGGCACCGCGATCTGCGTGCTGGCCGCGCTGACCAACGCGCTGCGCGTGGTGGGCAAGCGGCTCGCGGACGTCCGGGTGGTGGTCTCCGGCGCCGGCGCGGCCGGCACCGCGATCATGAAGCTGCTGCTGCGCCAGGGCGTCGGCGACATCATCGCGTACGACCGGCAGGGCGCCCTGCACCGTGGGCTGCCCGACCTCAACCCGGCCTGGCAGTGGCTGGCGGAGAACACCAACAAGGAGAACTACTCCGGTGACCTGCCCGGCGCGGTGCGCGGCGCGGACGTGTTCATCGGGGTGAGCGCGCCGAACCTGCTCACCGGCGACGACGTCGCCACCATGGCCAAGGACGCGATCGTCTTCGCGCTGGCCAACCCGGACCCGGAGGTCGACCCGCGGGAGGCGCGCAAGCACGCCGCGGTGGTCGCCACCGGCCGCTCCGACCAGCCGAACCAGATCAACAACGTGCTCGCCTTCCCAGGCGTCTTCCGCGGCATGCTGGACGCGCACGCCGAGGAGTTCACCGAGGAGATGGCGATCGCGGCGGCCCGGGCCATCGCCGACGTGGTCGGCGAGGACAAGATCAACCCGACGGTGATCGTGCCCAGCGTGTTCGACGCCCGGGTCGCCCCGGCCGTCGCCGCGGCCGTCCGCGCCGCCGCCCAGAACCCGGCCGTGACGCCGCCGCCGGCCGCCGACCCGGGCCCCGCCGACCTCCCCGAGATCGCCGCCAACGCCGCCGCCACCCCCTGACCCACCCCCGGCCCCGGCCCCGGCCGTGTTGATCAAGAGGTTTGCGTCACCCTGAGGCCGATTCCTGACGCAAACCTCTTGATCAACAACCGCTCGACAGACCCGGGGTGGGCAAGCCGGCCGGGGTGGGGCGTGGGATTGAGGCGTCGATCATGGGGTTGACCGCGCACTGAGGGCCGGGTTGGCCAGTCAACATCATGATCAACTGGGCGATCGGCCGGCCCCGGGGGTGCGAGTGGTCAGGGGTGGAGGGAGCCTGGGGTGAGGGTGCCGGCGGCGACCAGGACGGCGGGGCCGGAGAGCCAGCAGGAGTCGTCGGTCACCGTCACCGTGAGGCGGCCGCCGGGGACGTCCACGGTGACCGTGCCGGTGTCCCGGCCGGCGTCGCGCAGGGCCACCGCGCCGACCGCGCAGGCGCCGGTGCCGCAGGAGAGCGTCTCGGCCGAGCCGCGCTCGTAGACCCGCATGAGCACGTGGTCGTCCGTGCCGTCCACCGGCTCGCCGGGGGCGGTGAACTCGACGTTCACCCCGGCCGGGAAGAGCGCGGCGTCGAACTCCGGGGCCCGGGTCAGGTCCAGCCCGGCCAGCTCCAGCCCGGCCGGCAGCGCGCAGACCAGGTGCGGATTACCGACGTCCACCGCCGTGCCGGGCAGGGTGAGCCCGCCCAGGGTGGCCACCGAGGCGTCGTACATCCGGGGGCGGCGCATCTCGACGGCGACGGCCTCGCCCTCGACCCGGGCCCGGACCAGCCCGGCCCGGGTGGCCACCGGCAGCGTGCCGCCGGCCGCGTCGGCCAGCCCGTGGGTCAGCAGGTAGCGGACGAAGACCCGGGCGCCGTTGCCGCACATCTCGGCGAACGAGCCGTCCGAGTTCCAGTAGTCCATGAACCACTCGGCCTCGCCGGCCAGCGCGGCGCCGTCCGGGTGCTTGGCGGCCCGGACGACCCGCAGCACACCGTCCCCGCCGAGCCCCCGCCGCCGGTCGCAGATCGCGGCGACCAGGCCGGGCGTCAGGTCGAGCGCGCCGTCCGGGTCGGGCAGGATGACGAAGTCGTTGCCGGTGCCGTGGCCCTTGGTGAACTCCACGCCCCCATCATCCCCGATGCTCGGCGACCGTCCGCAGCGCACTCGGCAGGAGGTCCGGCGCGGCGGAGTCCAGCCAGTGGATCAGCGGGTCCCTGCGGAACCAGGACCGCTGCCGGCGGACGAACCGCCGGGTGGCCCGGATGGTCTCCTGGTACGCCTCGGTCTCGGTGGTCTTGCCGGCCAGGAAGCGCAGCACCTGCTGGTAGCCGAGCGCCCGGCTCGCCGTCCGCCCCTCGGGCAGGCCCCGACCGACCAGCTCCCGGACCTCGGCGACCAGCCCGTCGGCCCACATCCGGTCCACCCGCAGCGCGATCCGCTCGTCCAACGCGGCGGTGTCCAGGTCCACGCCGAGCTGCACGGACGGGTAGTACGGCGTCGGCTGCGGCAGGGACGCCGTGAACGGCGCACCGGTCAGCTCGATCACCTCCAGTGCCCGGACGATCCGCCGCCCGTTGCCGGGCAGGATGCTCACCGCGGCGGCCGGGTCCGCCTCGGCCAGCCGGGCGTGCAGCGGAGCCGGGCCGACGGCCGCCAGCTCCGCCTCCAGCCGCTCGCGTACCGCCGGGTCGGTGCCGGGGAACTCGAACCGCTCCAGCACCGCCCGCACGTACAGGCCCGAGCCGCCGACCAGCAGCGGCGTACGCCCCCGGGCCAGGATGTCGTCGACCGCCGCGCGGGCAAGCCGCTGGTACTCCGCGACGCTGGCCGGCTCGGTGACCTCCCACAGATCCAGCAGGTGGTGCGGCACGCCCTCGCGCTCGGCCGGGGTGAGCTTCGCCGTGCCGATGTCCATCCCCCGGTAGAGCTGCATGGAGTCGGCGTTGACCACCTCGCCGTCGAGGGCGTGCGCCAGCGCGATGCTCAGCGCCGACTTGCCGGCGGCGGTCGGCCCGACCACCGCGATCACCGTCATGCCCGCACCCAGTTCGCCACGAAGTAGGAAACGCCGTAGGGGGCCGAGGAGTGGCTCAGCTCGCCGCGCCAGTCGCCGCCGGCCGCCCGGACCGCGCCGGCCAGCACCTGCCAGGGCGCCCGCCCGGCGACCTTCAGCCGCGCCGACAGCACCGGGTCCAGGCCGAGCAGGGCCTCGGCGTCCGCGCCGGCCAGGGCCCGGGCAACCCCCTCGTCGTACGCCTCGGCGCGCGGGTCGTCGTACCCGGGGGACTTCGGGCCCCGGCAGGCCGACCCGTCCCCCATCACCAGCAACGCCCAGTCACCGTCGTACCGGTAACCGGCCCCGAGGGCCGCGCACTCCCCGGTCGGGGCGTCCGGTGCCACGATCGCCATCCGCCAGGTGATTTCGTCGGCACCGGCACCGGCACCGGCACCGGGCCCGGCGTCGGCGTTGGTTCCGGCATCGGGTCGGGACCGGGCGGGCGACGAGCGGCGCAGCAGCCAGGCGCCGACGAGCAGACTCAGCGGCAGGTCCCCGGCCTCGGCACCGCCGTCGGGCCCGACACCGACGTCGGGCCCGGCACCGGCGGGCTGGGCGCCGACGTCGCCGTCGGACCGGGTGCCGGTGGGGTCGCCGGGCGGGGCGTCGAGCCGGACCTCCAGCGGCAGGCCCCAGGGGGCGAAGCTGCCCCGGAACGGGTGGGACAGGTCGGCGGTGCGGTCGCCGCCGCCCACCACGACGACGGTGCGCGCGCCCGAGGCGTACAGGCCGGCGACCGCCGCGTCGCAGGCGGCCCTAAGGTCGTCCAGCTCACCGGCGGCGGCGCCGGCCAGCGCGGGGACGATCAGCGGAGGGTGGGGGCAGACGGCTGCGGCGACCAGAGGCACACCGGTCACGGTAGCCGGACGCGCCGGTGCGTCCCCGCGCCGATCCGGTCATCTGGGCGCAAGGACACCGTATGGTCACGGTCAACGACAGGCGCTCGACGCGGACGGGGGCGGACCTGTGACAATGCCGGGAGTGACTTTGCTGCGCCGTGGCGGCGATCGCGGGACGTGTCCCGTCGACGCCGGGAGAACGAGGATGGGCACATGAGCGACTGGACTGCCTTCGGACGGGTGGACGCGGACGGCACCGTGTACGTCAAGACCGCCGAGGGCGAGCGGGTGGTCGGATCCTGGCAGGCGGGCGCGCCGGAGGAGGGCCTGGCCCACTTCGCCCGGCGCTTCGCCGACCTGGTGACCGAGGTCGACCTGACGGAGGCCCGGCTCAACTCGGGCGCGGCGGACGCCGGTCACTCGCTGACCACGATCAAGCGGATCCGTGCCTCGCTGCCCGAGGCGCACGTCGTCGGTGACATCGACGCGTTGGCCACCCGGCTGGACAAGCTCACCGAGGTGGCTGAGACCAAGGCCGGCGAGGCCCGCGCCGCCAAGGACGCCGCCCGGGTCGAGGCGCTCGCGCGCAAGACGGCCCTGGTCGAGGAGGCCGAGAAGCTGGCCGCCGAGTCGACCGGCTGGAAGACCGCCGGCGACCGGCTCAAGGAGATCCTCGACGAGTGGAAGACCATCCGCGGCGTCGACAAGAAGACCGACGGTGAGCTGTGGAAGCGGTTCGCCGCCGCCCGGGACGGCTTCACCCGCCGGCGGGGCGCCCACTTCGCCACCCTGGACCAGCAGCGCAAGCAGGCGCAGACGGTCAAGGAGGAGCTGGTCACCGAGGCCGAGAAGCTGAGGGACTCCACCGACTGGGCGGCCACCGCCAACCAGCTCAAGGACCTGATGAACCAGTGGAAGGCCGCGCCGCGCGCCTCCAAGGAGGCGGAGCAGAAGCTCTGGGAACGGTTCCGTGCTGCCCAGGACGCCTTCTTCAGCCGGCGCAGCGAGGTCTTCTCCGCCCGGGACAACGAGCAGCGCGGCAACCTGGAGCGCAAGCAGGCGCTGCTGGCCGAGGCCGAGGCGCTGGACGTCGACGGTGACCCGAAGGGCGCGCAGGCCAAGCTGCGCGACATCCAGGCCCAGTGGCACGAGGCCGGCCGGGTGCCGCGGGAGGCCGCCGCCGGGCTGGAGCGACGGCTGCGGGCGGTCGACGAGAAGGTCCGCGAGGTGATGGACTCGGCCTGGCGCCGCACCACCAAGGAGGACAATCCCCTCCTGGCCCAGATGCGCTCGCAGGTCGCCGAGGCCGAGGAGCGGCTGGCCCGGGCGCAGGCCGCCGGGGACGCCCGCCGGGTCAAGGAGGCCGAGCAGGCGCTCGCCTCGAAGCGGCAGTTCCTCCAGCTCGCCGAACAGGCCGGCTGACCCCGATCCACCCGGGAGCCCCGGTCCCCTCACGGGGACCGGGGCTCCCGCCCGTCCACCCCCACCCACCCCACCCGCGCTGATTCGCGTGAATCAGCGGGAACCGGGGCGGGGGTGGGGCTGTTGACGGGGTGGGGTGGGGTGAGAACAATGGCGGCAGAGCCAGGTTCCACCATCGACGCGAGGGCACCGGTGGCGCGCAGCGCCGCGGGAGGACGCGTCGATGATGTCCGCGAGTGGCCGTCCACGTGGCACGGCCCGTCCCGCGCTGTCCGCGTACGCGATGACGAGTGGGACGTCTCCCCCAGGTCCTCCGCCCGCGGCGCTCGCGCGGCGCGGGCATCCGAGATGGAGCTCGCATGCACCGACCCACCGCCCTCGGCGGCGCGCTCACCGCGCTCGCCACCGCCGCGGCCGGCGTCCTCGTCGCCGCCGCCGTCAGCACCACCCCGGCCGCCGCCGCCGTCGGCGGCACCGGCACCGGCTACCTGCACACCAACGGCAACAAGATCGTCGACAGCACCGGCGCCACCGTCCGGCTGACCGGCATCAACTGGTTCGGCATGGAGACCGACAACAAGACGTTCCACGGCCTGTGGTCGAGCAACCCGTGGCGCGGCCAGCTCGACACGATGGCCCGGCTGGGCTACAACACGCTGCGTATCCCGTGGTCGGACGACGCGGTGAAGCCGGGCGCGACGGCCAGCGGGGTCAACGACTTCGTCAACCCGGACCTGGTCGGGCTGTCGCCGCTGCAGATTCTGGACAAGGTCGTCGACTACGCCGGCAGCAAGGGGATGCGGATCATCCTGGACCGGCACCGGCCCACCTCGGCCGGGCAGTCGCCGCTGTGGTACACCGCCGGTGTCTCGGAGGCGACCTGGATCGCCGACTGGAAGGCGCTCGCCCAGCGGTACGCGAACAACCCCACCGTCATCGGCGCGGACCTGCACAACGAGCCGCACGCCGAGGGGACCAACCCGGCCGCCACCGGCGCCTGCTGGGGCTGCGGCGACACCGCCCGCGACTGGCGGCTGGCCGCCGAGCGGGCCGGCAACGCGATCCTCGGGGTGCAGCCGAACTGGCTGATCTTCGTGGAGGGGGTGAGCTGCCCCAGCGGCGGCCTGTCGAACGTCTGGGACGGCGACACCAGCAACGACGAGGACTGCGGCTGGTGGGGTGGCAACCTGTCCAAGGCCGGGCAGTTCCCGGTCCGGCTGAACGTGGCCAACCGGCTGGTCTACTCCCCGCACGAGTACGCCACCTCGGTCTACCACCAGGCCTGGTTCGACGACCCGACCTACCCGGCGAACCTGCCGGCGATCTGGGACAAGTACTGGGGTTACCTGTACAAGCAGAACATCGCGCCGATCATGATGGGCGAGTTCGGCACCACGTTGCAGGACCCGAAGGACAAGGTCTGGCTGCAGAACCTGCTCGCCTACACCGGCACCGGCGTGAACGGGATGTCCTTCACCTACTGGTCGTGGAACCCGAACTCGGGTGACACCGGCGGCATCGCCAACGACGACTGGACCACCATCAACCAGGCCAAGCAGGACATCATCTCGCCGTACCTGATCCCGCCGGTGGGTGGCGGCGGCGGCACCCCGAGCCCGACCCCGACCGGCTCGCCGACCCCGACCCCGACGCCGACTCCCACGCCCACGCCGACCCCGACCGGCTCGTCCACCCCGCCGCCGCCGTCCGGCGCCTGCACGGCGACGTACAAGCAGGTCAACGCCTGGCAGGGCGGCTTCCAGGGCGAGCTGACCGTGAAGAACACCGGCACCTCGGCGGCCAACCCGTGGTCGGTCACCTGGGCCTGGCCGGCCGGGGTGACCCTGGCCAGCGGCTGGAACGCCACGGTCACCCAGTCGGGCACCACGGTCACCGCGGCCGCCCCGGACTGGGCGCGCTCGCTGGCGGCCGGGGCGTCGGTGACCGTCGGCTTCACCGCGAACGGCTCGGCCGCCGCACCCGGCGCGGTCAAGCTCAACGGCGCCGCCTGCTGATCCCCTCCGGGCCCGACCGTCCCCGGGCCCGGAAACCGGCGAGGGGGGGGGGCCCCCCCGGGGGGGGGCCGGCCGGGGGGCCGCGGGGGGGGGGGGGGGGGGGGGCGCCCGGGGGGCGCGGGCCCCCCCCCCGGGGGCCCCCCCCGGGGCCCCCCCCCCCCCC